>JBKBKN010000022.1:0-51772 GCA_046294625.1 Flavobacteriales bacterium | reverse complement strand
ATTACACTGCGTATTGGGCACTTCCAGATAATAGGGCTGATTGCCGCATGTTTCTATAGGACTGGAAACCGCATTGGCATATTGCGGGCAATTTACTTCCACTATATCGCAATTGGTGGTAGCTGTACTGCCCGGCGCTGTGCTAAATTGGATATTGCCTGCTTGATTGGAAAAGTTGGTTAGAAGTAAAATATAAATTTCTCCTGCCTGCGCATTATTTATAACCGCCTGCTCTGACGCAGAGGGTGAATAACTGCAACTCACATCAATATTCGTAGCTGTTCCTGAACCAATGGCAGCGCACCCATCAGCCACGGAGTTAAAAGGTCCCCAAAGTGCATAGTCCACATCAATTGGAAAACCGAAATTGGTAAATTGATTAATATTAATAGTCAGATTGCCCGGCTGATCAATTTCCATATAATACCACACAGGATTTGGACTAGTGGAAAGACAGATTACCGGACCTAAACCGGGAAGAATATTTGTTGAATTGGGGAAGTTGTAAGGTATGTTAGTGCAAAACGGCGCTGGGTCAATGCAACCGCTTACGGCAGGAGCAACACAAGATGAACACCGAAAACGAAGTGTTAAATCAAAAATACTAGCAAAAAAGAACGATGCACAGTTGAACTCATTGGTCTGCACCCTAACTACACCTGTGAAGGTTGCAGTCCAGGTAATTTTTGGATTTACCCCGCAAACATCGTCGCTGTAGCACAACAAAGCTAAGTTGTCATCGCGCCGTAGCGTCAATTGCATATCTAACGGACTGATTGCACCATCGGTGGCACATAACGACCATTCATAGGTATTGCCTGCAATCACATTGTACCGAGCCCACTCCCCATACCAAATATTATTCGCAACAGTAATCCAATTAGCTGTATTGTTGGTAATGACGCCAGTAGGATACAGGAAGCCATTTCCATTTTGTCCACATCCGCCTCCTAAACATTGTCCCGCCTGAGCAACAATAAGCTTGCTACATAAAAATGCAACACCCAGAATAGCTATGTAGAACAGACGTTTCAATCCATTAATCTTTTAAAATGAATAATAATCCCGAGTTGGAAATTCGTTCCTTCTTTACATCCGGAAGACTTTCATACCATGTCTTGTCAAAAACATAATATTCCTTACCGTCTTCACCAACCATTTTTTCAAAGCGCTCTTCTCGCTTTAAACCTTTCTCACGTTGATTGGCAAAAGTGAGTTGTCTGTTGTTGTCAATGGAAGTTTTTGCGATTTCTTTTTCAGAAATGCGCTCAAATTGCGCTCCATATTTTATTAGCTGCTTTTCACAGTTTTCTTTTCCTGCAGCACCATATATTACAACACTAAAATACTTTTGGCTTTCGTCGAAAATCACATCAAAAAAACCGCCTTGTTCATCAACGAATGGTCGGAACAGTTCATCCAACTCATAAGTCTTTACTCCTGAGATATCTAGCTGATATTCCAGCTTGATGTAAGAATCTATAGATTGGGCAAAAAGTCCTTGATCCTGAATGCTACTTATCAGAAGATAAAAAAATAGTAAGTATTGGGCGCGAATCCATGATACAACAGCCAACAGGTTGCCAGGTGTTTGAAATATACGATATGTGTATGGATTCTTTAGGGGTAGAAGTTTAACCATAGGCAGTTTAGGCTTATTTTCTTACATGGGTAATTATTGAATTTGCAATTTACATAAAACTTTTGAAAAAAAATAGTGCTATGCTAAATTTTGAATCAAAAAAATTATATACAATATAAATCTGTGGATTATATTGTTGATTATCTGGCGATTGTGCGGGTGAAAACATTTTGACTCACAAAAATGCATGTTTGATGTTGAACAGAAGTTTTGAAATTTTCTGACACTAAGCAAATAAAGTTACACAAAACAGCACAGAATATCACATAAGCTTTACAGCTACTTTGGATATTGACATAGATTAATAGAGAAGAGTGGAAAGAAAACGTTTACTTATTCATGACTTCATTTTGGTGACGAATACTTTCGATATGGATTGCTTCAAGGTATTTTTGAATGAAGGTATCGCTCAGATTCAGGTCATGGCATTTCAGCATGGCTTTATCAAAAATTTCATTCCAGCGGGAGGCTTGAAGAATGGTTACCCCATTTTGTTTTTTATATAAACCAATCTGATCGGCTACGCGCATGCGCTGTGCAAGCAGTTGATACAGTTCATCATCGATTTGGTTAATCTGTTCACGTAGTTTATCCAGAGCATTTGAAAACTCGCTAGAATCTACTTTTTCGCTACGCCAAATGATTTTATTGATGATTTGCTCAAACTCTTCAGGAGTAACTTGTTGTTTTGCATCGCTCAAGGCTAGGTCGGGCGTGAGATGCGACTCAATCATCAATCCATCGTAATTCAAATCCACCGCCCTTTGTGCAATACTTTGAATGAGCTCTCTATTGCCACCAATATGCGATGGATCGCAAATCATTATTAAATCCGGAAATCTGCGACGCATTTCAATAGCAATATGCCACATTGGTGCGTTGCGGTATTGCGTATTTCCAAACGAAGAAAAACCGCGGTGTATCAAGCCAATTTCGCCATTTACTGCTTTTTGAATACGCTCTAGAGCACCTATCCACAACTCTAAATCAGGATTAACCGGATTTTTAATCAAAATGGTTTTTTCAACACCTTGTAGCGCATCAGCCACTTCCTGCACGCTGAACGGATTTACGGTGGTTCGCGCGCCTATCCACAACAAATCTACTTCATGTTTTAGTGCATCTTCCACTTGTTTGGCAGTAGCTACTTCTACAGCCGTTGGCAATCCGCTTTCCTGTTTTGCAGCAAGCAGCCAAGGCAAGGCTTGCGCACCCATACCTTCAAAACTACCGGGACGGGTGCGTGGTTTCCAAATGCCTCCACGCAAATAGTCCACCTTGCCGGTAGCAGCAAGTTTTTTGGCTGTTTCTATAACTTGTGTGTCTGATTCTACACTGCAAGGGCCGGATATGATGATCGTTTTTTTACTTGTGTTCATATAGTTATTACTAACGCAAATGAGAAATTATTATGTGTTTGGGTTAAAAGCTAAGGTCTCCTTTTTCGTAAATTCCGTAAATAGTTAAGCCTTTGGTGAGCCTTTCAAGGGCGTATATGGTTTGATGCAGTTGATCAAGAATTTCGAATTCTAAATCGGCATGAAATCCATATTCAAATTCAGTCCCGGGCACCGGAAAACTTTGAAGTTTAGAAAGATTAATCCCATGTTGTGCAATCTTAGTGAGAATTTTAGCCAATATACCAAATGAATTGTCGGTGCGAAAATGTATCGAAGCCTTGTTCACCGCACCATCAAAACCGGAATGTTCATCGCGGCTGATCACCCAGAATCGGGTGTAATTGGTTTTCATCGTATGGATGTCTGAAGCCACTAATTTTAATCCATAAATTTCGCCTGATTTCAGACTACAGATCGCTGCTGCTTTTCGTTCAGGATGCTTCATCACTTCTAAAGCGCTCTGGGCTGTGTCGCCTTTTTCGACCAACATCCAATTCCGTTCTCCCAAGTATTGCATACACTGCAACAGAGCCATAGGGTGAGAATATACTTCTTCAATCTCACTGTAGTCATTGGCCGGATGGATAAACAAATGGTGGGTTACCGGCAAATAAACTTCACCTGTTATTTTCAGTCCGCTATTCTGAACCAGTTGATAATTGGGTAATATACTTCCGGCGATAGAATTTTCAATAGCCATCATTCCCAGCATGTAATCCTTAGACTCTGCTACGCTTTTTACCACATCACGAAAATGCGGCTGTGAAAGTACCTGAACTTCTTCGCCAAAATACTTTAACGCAGCTATATGATGGAAGCTGCCTTCGATGCCTTGGATGGACACTTTTGGTATTGACTCTTGTTCCGTTTCAACGATTGTTTTCTTGCTGAGATTTGGACGCATTATTCTTCAGTTTAATTCTTCACTATTCAAAAAAAATCCCGAACTCATTGAGCAACGGGATGGTTTTAATCAGGCTTTGTTTTTTATATATATCCCCCGATAATAAAAAAACAAAACCTTAATATGTTGATTATAAAGTTATGCTTTTTTAGAAAAGAATGCCAAGGTTTAATTGCAAAAAATTAGCGAAGCCACGTTCATCATATGTCGTGTTGTCTTGTCTTCTCAGCATATTGGTGATACCATTGTTGTAGGTAACCCCCATTACCAGAGCGGTATTGCCACTTAAAGAGTATTCTGCACCAAGTCCAAAAATCATCCCCACGCGAAAAAAATTCATTCTACTATTGGCATTCGATATTTCTGTTTTCACTTCCTGATTCATAATGCGTACGGTTTCATTAACGCTTACCCTGGTGCGGCCAGAGAAACCAAAACCAAATTGTCCGAAATATCTGAAGTAGCCTATCTCATTGGTTCTGGCTTTAAACAAAACTGGAATTTCCACATATCGCATTTTGTAAACATTGGTAGAAGAAAGGTCGAGCGAGCTTGCACGAATGGCTGCTGAATGACTCTGAATGTCCAATCCGGTTTGTAGATAAAGATTGTCCAACATCAAAAATTCTAAATGTACACCATAAGAAAAACCGGTACGCCAGCCCGCATTTTCGATAACTAATGGAGCTGCAGCATTTCCAAAATCCGGACGAATCCAAGACAATGCGGGCGAGATTTTAAATCCAAAACGAGCCTTTTGATCGCTGCTTTGCTCTGTTTGCGCATTTAGCATGCTAATGCTGGACCACACAAACAGGGTCGCCATAAAGGTGCTGATAATTTTTTTCATAAGAGTTCGTATTAGTATGTGAAAAGATTTTGATGCTGTATAATTTTGTGCTTATGAATGCGAAAATAATTCAAACATCGCTTTTTATTCGATTAGTCGCCTTATTTTTTTTAACATGTATTTCAGCATGTCAATCTGATACACCAACAAACGATGGACAGATAGCTGCTCCCGAAATCGAAAAAGGTGATAAGGAGCACTTAAGCATTCGTGTGAAACGATTAGACCAGGATATTTTCAAGGTGAATGAATTAGCTGATGATGCTTTTTTGCAGCTAATGAATCAGACTTATAGCGGCTTTTTCAACATTTATGCACGTCGCATCATCAAAGTTGGGGAGCCATCTCAAGCCTTGTTTGTGGAACAGGTAAAAGGATTTGCCAACGACCCTGACATAAATTCCATTCGCCAGGAAAGTGATAAACTTTATTCTGATTTTAGTAAGATAGAAAGTGAAATTGAAGAAGCGCTCAATGCGTATCATTATTTTTTTCCGGATTCTCTCATCCCCGATATCATTACCATGCTCAGTGGGTTTAATTACAATGTGGTAACCACAGATAGTGCCGTAGGCATTAGTCTTGATATGTACCTTGGTCGACAATCACGTTTCTATGAATGGCTCAATTTTCCGGTTTACAAAGTGCATAATATGCATAGTGAAATGATTGTGGCCGATGTTTTACGTGCAATGGCGTTAAGCAATTTCCAAGAGCCTGCATCCAAAGACGACTTGATCAGTCATATGGTTTATCATGGAAAGGTCATTTATTTTATCCGCGCTTGCATAGCAAACATTCCCGAGCATCTGGCTCTCGGATTTACTGATGAGCAAACACGCTGGTGTTATGATAATGAATCAAGCATTTGGAAGCATTTTGTGGATAATGACTTGTTTTATAAAGTCGATCACAAAAACATTGTCAAGTACATCAACGAAGGCCCATTCACGACAGGCTTTCCGAAAGAATCGCCGGGTAGAGTAGGTGTTTGGTTAGGTTATCAGATTGTAAAAGGTTTTATGAAACAGAAAAAAATCAGTTTGCAGGAATTAATGTATCTGAACGATGCAAAAACTATCTTTGCCGCCTCGAAATATAAACCGACCAAATCGCAATAAATTATGAGTAAAGAGCAAATCAAATCCACTATAAGCCTGCATGTAACATTGGACGAAAACCGTGTTCCGGAAACCATTAACTGGGATGCCACCGATGGCGGGGTGCAAAACAAGCCTGCCAATGCCATTCTCCTTTCTGTGTGGGACCCGGCTGAGCAAAACACGCTTCGTGTAGATTTATGGACCAAGGAGATGATGGTAGATGACATGAAAAAGTTTTTTCATCAAACCATTATGCTCATGGCCGACACGCTCGATCGCTCCACAGGCGAAACCAAAATGGCGGAAACCATGCGCGATTTTGGCGATTACTTTGCCGAGAAAATGGAGCTATTGCCACCAAAGGAGAAATAATAGAAAAAGGTAGAACTCAGGCTGTTTTAGTACTTTCATATCGAACAGAATAAGTTGTAAGGATTTGATTAGAAGGTATGAAATAGTATTTCAGTGTGTTTTATCACTCTATAAAGACTGCGCTTCATAACTTAAATTTCGTTCCTTTTAATTTTTATGTCTTTTTCCATATTCCTGAATTACGAATCACGAAATTCGAATCAAATCTCGGTCCTTTTGCTATTTTTGCTCCCCTATGGCAGGACATAGCAAATGGGCAAATATCAAGCACCGCAAAGGTGCACAGGATAAACGAAGAGCAAAAGTCTTTACACGTATTCTAAAAGATATTATGGTAGCCGTGAAAGAAGGTGGCCCCGATCCAGATGCCAATCCACGACTCCGACTTGCAGTGCAGAATGCCAAAGGGGCCAATATTCCCAAGGATACGGTGCAACGCGCCATTGATAAAGCTTCGGGAAAAGATGCCGAGAACTATATCGAAACCACTTACGAAGGCTACGGACCGAATGGAATTGCTATTTTTTTGGAATGTACTACAGACAATATCAATCGAACGGTACAAGACATTCGGGCGGCATTTAATAAGCACGGAGGTAGTTTGGGTACCAATGGTTCACTTAGCTTTATCTTCGACCATATGGGAGTGTTCACCATTCCACAAGGCAATCTAGATGAAGACACTCTTACAATGGAAATGATTGATGCCAATGCATCAGATGTTGTGCTTGATGATGGTGTTTTCACAGTTTATGTTCCGTTTGAGTCATTTGGCAGCATGCAACGCAAGCTTGAAAATATAGGTATAGAAGCTGAAAATGCTTCTTTGCAGCGTATTCCCAAAGACACAATTGCCTTAGATACAGAAGCAGCCAAAAAAGTAATGAAACTTATCGATGCACTCGAAGATATCGGCGATGTGCAGCATGTCTATCACAATTTAGCGCTCACTGAAGAGCTTATTCATCAACTCGATCAACCATGACAACAGAATCAATATTTGCCTTGAAAATGAAAACACAAGCAGAACGCAATGAAGAGCTTCAAATGAAAAAGGAGCAAGCGCTAAAAGGGGGAGGAGATGCCCGAATTGTTGCACAGCACAAGAAAGGAAAACTTACCGCCCGTGAGCGCATTCATTACTTGCTTGATGAAGGCACCTTCGAAGAAATCGGTATGTTGGTGACGCATCGCAGCAGCAATTTCGGTTTGGAAAAACAAAAATT
This sequence comes from Flavobacteriales bacterium, assembly GCA_046294625.1. Classification (GTDB taxonomy): domain Bacteria; phylum Bacteroidota; class Bacteroidia; order M30B66; family M30B66; genus JBKBKN01. The sequence goes on along the minus strand of JBKBKN010000022.1, from coordinate 44,275 downwards.
CTATGGCGATGGGGTTATTACCGGTTATGGTAAAATCAATGGCCGTTTGGTGTATGTTTTTGCACAAGACTTTACCGTTTTTGGCGGTTCATTGGCCGAAGCGCATGCGCAAAAAATCTGCCGTATCATGGATCTTGCCATGCAGAATGGTGCACCTGTCATTGGATTAAACGATTCAGGTGGCGCTCGTATTCAGGAAGGGGTAGTTTCCTTAGGAGGCTATGCCGATATTTTCTACAGAAATACATTAGCTTCCGGAGTCATCCCACAGATTTCGGCCATCATGGGGCCGTGTGCCGGAGGCGCTGTTTACTCTCCTGCCATCACAGACTTTATTATGATGGTGGAAAACAATTCCTACATGTTTGTTACCGGACCTAATGTGGTGAAAACAGTAACGCACGAAGAAGTGAGTTCTGAAGAATTGGGTGGCGCAAGCACACATACCAGCAAATCGGGTGTGGCACATTTTTCCAGCCCTAATGGAGTAAGCCTGATGGATGACCTAAAGAAATTATTAAGTTATGTGCCACAAAACTGCGAAGAAAAAGCCCCTTCATTGCCATACATGCCTAGCAATGAATTACGACCTAAATTAAATAGTATTATCCCCGACAACCCCAATCAGCCTTACGATATCCGCGAAGTGATTGAAGAAGTGATTGACATGGAAAGTTTTTTTGAAGTGCACAAAAACTTTGCAGAAAATATTGTAGTAGGATTTGCCCGTTTAGCCGGCAAAAGTATTGGTATTGTGGCCAATCAGCCTGCATTTCTGGCAGGAGTGTTAGATATCAAATCTTCGACTAAGGCCGCACGCTTTGTCCGTTTCTGTGATTGTTTCAATATTCCCCTCTTAGTGTTTGAAGATGTTCCCGGATTTTTGCCCGGAACCGATCAGGAATGGAACGCCATTATTACCAATGGGGCTAAACTGCTCTACGCATTTTCAGAAGCTACCGTTCCCCGCATCACAGTGATTACGCGCAAAGCCTACGGAGGCGCCTATGATGTAATGAACTCTAAGCATATCGGCGCTGACATGAATTATGCATGGCCTTCGGCTGAAATCGCGGTAATGGGAGCTAAAGGTGCTGCCGAAATTATCTTCAAAAAAGAAATAGAAGAAGCTGCCGATCCGGCTGAAAAGCTGCGCGAAAAAGAAGCACAGTATGCTGAGCTGTTTGCCAATCCCTACAGTGCAGCAGAGCGTGGCTATGTGGATGAAGTAATTACACCCGATCAAACCAGAGAAAAATTGATCAAAGCATTCAAAATGTTGGAAAACAAGGTTGCAAATCTACCGCGCAAAAAACATGGTAATATCCCTTTGTAAATAAATTTGACGCGCATGAAATACCAGAACGCAAATGCCATTAGGAGACGCGGTTTTCCTTTTATGCTCGTTTTGGCGTTTGGGTTTTTGAGCTTATTTTTTAATCAGGCGAAAAGTCAAACCACCGATGTTTATGGTCGTGTGTATGATCTGGAGACAGGCAGAGATGTGCCTTATGCATTTGTCATTAATTTTCGCACCCAACAGGGCGTGTTTTGTGACAGTCGCGGGCGGTTTCACATTCGCATTCAGCAACCCGATACATTAATCGTTTCTGTAACCGGCTATGACATGCGCAAATACTCATTAAAAGATTCCATTCCCAAAGTGAGATACGATGTGGAATTTGGACTGAAGGTTCGTCCGATGGAATTGCGCACCTTCACCGTGAAAGCGCCCAAAACCTATGATCAAATCGTGCGTGAATTGGAAAAAATTGAGCGCATGAAATCTAAGCAAACAAGCTTTGCAGATGCAGTAAACAGTCCGATAACCTACCTTTATGCTCAATTTAACCGCACAGAGCGCGCCAAACGTAAAATTGCGGAGCTGGAAGCCGAAGATGCACGTGTAGAGCTGATGAAAGAGCTTTTTGCTAAATATTTAGTGGCAAATATCATCGAAATGGATGATGATGAACGAGAGTTGGACGACTTTATTCGATTTTCGGGAATCACACAAAGTGCACTCACCTTCGAAACAGAATATGAGCTCGTGGTGCACATCAAAGCTCAATTTGAGCGTTATCAAGAAATCAGGGGAATACTAAAAGATTAATCACTCATATCGCAGGGCTTCGATCGGGTCGAGTTTGGCAGCCCTCTGCGCTGGAATAATTCCGGAAGCGAGCCCTACTGCAAAACATAACACTACCGCAAGCGAAATCCAAAACCAGGGAATAATAAAGCCCAATTCAAAATAAAAAGAAACGGCATTGCCAACAGCGATTCCGATTAATATTCCTAAAGCACCTCCAATCTGACAAATCATAATAGTTTCTACGAGAAACTGGTCTCTAATAGAAGCCGAAGTGGCGCCGATCGCTTTGCGAACCCCAATTTCCCTCGTGCGTTCTGTTACAGAAACCAACATAATATTCATCAGTCCAATGGCAGCCCCCACAAGGGTAATGAGCCCAATCAATGTAGCTGCGATTGTAACAAAAGCAAGGTTACTGATTAACATAGAAGAGATGTTGTCGCTTTTAGTGATGCTAAAATTATCCGGATCTTCGGGTTGCAAACCACGGATATTTCTCAATTTCCCGATAGCTTCTCCAACGGTGGCATCGAGTAATGTTGCATCTGATGCAAGTATATTGAGCACATAGGATGTTTCTTGCGATGAGTATCGATTGCGAACCAATTTTACTGGCAATATCACCATTTTATCTCCACTGAATCCAAAGCTCGAGCCCTTTTCTTTCATCACACCGATCACTTTATATTTATTGCCTCCGATGGAAATCAATTCATCTAATCCAATTTTTTTCCCGAAGAGTCTGGTTGCCACATCGCTGCCGAGTATTGCCACGTTGCTTGCATTTTGCAATTCCTGTTCTGAAAAATTCCTACCCTGGGTTAATTCATAACCTGCCGTAAGCAAATAATTCTCATCTGCTCCCATAATACTGATATTGCGATCACTTATGGCTGTAGCAGAGCTAACCTGTGCATTTCGAGAGCCCAAACTGGTGACCGAAACCTTTGAAGGTATTTTGAACTCTTCTTTGAAACGCTCTGCTTGCTCAAAGGAGATTGGTGCATAAAAAATAGCTTTCTCGCCTCTTCTTCCAATTCTCACTTCGGAGCTCTTATTGCGTATGGTAAAGGTATTTGCACCCATGGATGTGAAATTGGTCGTAATTCCGGCTTTGATTACATCTATGGCAGTGAGAATTCCAACTAAAGCGGTGATACCTATGGCTATGATCATGATGGTGAGAAAGGTGCGCAGCGATTGCGAACGAATGGAATTAAATGCCATTCGCATATTTTCTCTGAGCACATTTATTTTTTTTGTCTTCCTGTTCATCTGCTTATTTTAAAATCAATTCCCCCCTGCCGATTCTTTCCATTTTTTTTATTTCGGGCTGACCAACTACTGTCACATTTCCATCTCCAAAGATGCTGACGAAGAGATTGCCCAATACTTTGGCTTGCATGCCTCCGCTGCTTCTTTGGTCAATAAACGCATCAATAGCTGTGAGATTGGAATAATCTCCCTTACTCATTCCTGCCATATACACCCTCAGTACTTCCGTTCTCCCAATTAACGTTACATCGCTTGCGCCGGTGTGCTGACGAATGTAAGTTTCCTGGTTCTCAACCGGTAAAAAGACAGATCCATTATGCTCCCACAAGTCTAAGGTCAGTTGTGGATAATTCAAGAAATGACGACTATGAATATTGTTGGTGCCTCTGGTGGCAATAATCCGAACATCTTTTAAATGCAACTCCACTTCTGGCCAATGACTTAAGTCGCGTACCCAGTGACATTTATTACGGTCTGTAATGACTACAATTTGCCCTTCGCTTCGTGTTTCAATCAAATCGACCAGATTGGCACCCGAACGAATAATGGCAAAGTTTGCTGTATCCAATACAATTTCTACATTCATTCGATTACCCAAAAAGACGCTGTCTATCGACTCAGGAAGCAAGCGGAGTTGTTCTTTGATATTTCCTTTGCTTTTGATACAATCGCGCACATTATCCTTGCTGCATGCTGCAGGAAGCAACAAAGCCATTAGCACAGGAAGATACCTCCCAATCAAAAAATTTTGTAGCCTAAGTGCCATTCCACATAATCAGCTTTAGCAAAATGCGCTTTGAGCGTAACGCCTGATATCAGGTGCTCATTAATCCGATAGCGAATACCTACCCGATGATAAAGAAAGGTATCGGGATTGTATCGAGCCATCAGATAAATCATTTGCTCCAAAGGTATTTCAATTTTATGAATATGCAGCGTGTAGCGAATTCCGGTTCCAATGCGTAAGGCTCTGTCAAGTGTAGGGTTATCCTGATCTCGACTCATTCTGTCGAATAAGGAGTGGTCGTACATCAAGTCCAGACCAGTCCCCACACTTGATTTAAAGGTCATCCTTCGTTGCACATTCAATCCGATGGTCCCGGCAAAAAAACTTTGTCGATTTACCGGATACACTTCCTTGCCCGATGCGCCGGCCCAAAGCCAGGCGTTCCATTGTTTGTCGATATTCGTTTCGCGTTGTTTATTTTTGACTTCCAAGCGACCTATGTTCCAGCCTAATCCGGCATTGATGCATAAAAGATTAATACCTGCATTAGGCACACTCCATGCGCCATTGGAATAATGGGTGAGTGAAAGACCAATGCCTGCCTTTAATCGGTCATTGAATCGATAATCGTAACCCAGCTCGAAATGAAATGCCGAATTTATATGCGAAGAAATGGCTATATTTTTATGATTATCTTCGATATCGAATGGCCGAGTGAGCCAGCCCAATCCCGAAGATACGATAAGTCGAAGCGGATTTTTTCGAATGCCATTGAGCGGGAAACGAATAAATGGCATGATGGCATAGGCATCGCCAAGCACTTGATTGTTTAATTGCAAAGCCTGAAAGTGAACGCCTCCTGATGGATGTCCATAATTGATTTCCCAAGGAAGTTTACCGCTGTAATTTCTATAAAGAAAAACATTCATGCCTGGTGTATGTCCGGTGATGAGGTGGTCCATATCGGGTTTGTGACGAAACACAAATCCATATTGTCCAGTTACATAAATACCGTAAGCGCGCGCAGAATCGGAATGAGCCTGTCCAAAGCTCTCCAATGATGATACAGTGCAAATCAGCAAGAAGAGAAAGTACATTAAGCACTTCCGTTCCGATGTGCAAAACAATCTTATTGTTATTGATTTGTAGTCAAACATGCTGATCACAAAAGTATGCGATTTCGAGTCAGGACGGAGTATCGTGAATGAACTTGATTATTTTGTTAGTTGTTTATCGAATGTCGAAACGCTCTAAAATCCAGTCCAAATCTTCCCAGTTTGTTTTTCCAACTTTGCTGTAAACGGTGCTACCATCTGACTTAATAAAATAGGTGGTGGGAATGGCATTTATGCCGTAGGTTTTAAAAGGTTTCCATAGTTGAAAAAACTGTATGTCTGACTCTTTGAACTTATCCGTGTAAGCCGAAATACGGTCTAGTGGTTCGTCTGTGAATGCATAACACAGCACTTCCGATGCAAGTAATCGTGTGGATGCTTGGGCTAAATCCGGCATTTCTTTCCGACAATCAGGACACCAGGATGCAAAAAACTGAATGACAATGCCCTTACCTTTTGGCAATTGAGCGGCCAGTAAAGTTTTGTCTCTTTTATCACTGAGATTAATATTTGATAAATCGAGTCCGGGTGCGACACGATAGTGCAGATAGAGAAAAAGCGATGCTGAGAGCGCCAGACAACATAGGAAAAAGAAGATAAATTTTCTTTTCATCGACTCAAAGAAAGGATAGACGCTCGAATAATGCTGACACAGTCTAACATCTGTTCTTCAGTGATGACCAAAGGTGGCGCAAAGCGAATAATATTGCCATGTGTGGGTTTGGCTAATAGTCCGTTTTCTTTCATACGAATGCAAATATCCCAGGCGGTCACACCATCTTTTTCGTCAATGACTATAGCATTTAACAAGCCTTTCCCACGCACAATCTTGATTTTATTGCCTGGTATGGCACGTAATTCTTTACGGAGCATTTCTCCCAATCGTTTGGCGTTTTCCGTCAGTTTCTCATCTTTAACCACTTTCAATGCTTCCATCGCTACTGCGCATGCCAATGGGTTTCCGCCATAAGTGCTTCCATGCTGTCCGGGTTTAATAACATTCATTACCACATCATTCGCCAAAATTCCGGAAACAGGGTAAACACCTCCTGAAAGCGCTTTTCCCAAAATCAAAATATCAGGTTTTACGCCTTCGTGGCAGCAAGCTAAAAGAGCGCCTGTTCGGGCTATGCCGGTTTGAATTTCATCAGCGATAAACAGCACATTGGCTTTCTTGCAGGCTAAGAAGGCATTGGCTAAATATCCATCGTCCGGCACATTTACACCGGCTTCACCTTGGATAGGCTCGACCAGAAAACCGGCCACATCCGGGTCGGACAAGGCTTTTTCTAGTGCTGCAATATCATTGTAAGGTATTTTAATAAAGCCGGGTGTAAAAGGGCCAAAATTACCGATAGCATCCGGATCGGAAGAGAAAGATACAATCGTGGTGGTACGTCCATGAAAATTACCTTCGCATACAATGATTTTTGCCTTTGACGCAGAAATGCCTTTCACTTCATAAGCCCATTTACGACACACTTTGATGGCCGTCTCCACGGCTTCGGCTCCGGTATTCATTGGCAGAAACTTATCGAAGCCGAAATAAGAGGTGATAAACTCCGAAAATGGTCCAAATGAGCTGTTGTGAAAGGCTCTGGAAGTAAGTGTGAGCTGAGCTGCCTGCTCTGTAAGCGCTTTAATAATTCTTGGATGACAGTGCCCTTGATTTACGGCAGAATAGGCAGAAAGAAAATCGTAGTATTGTTTGCCTTCTACATCCCATACGTAAATTCCTTGCCCTCGATCCAAGACCACGGGTAAAGGATGATAGTTGTGTGCGCTGTATTGTTCTTCCTGTTTGATGAATGCTTCAGTAAGTTTTTGAGCTGCTACCAATGCCATTTTACCCCCTTTTTTAATGATACAGCAAAATTAGGCATTTTCAGCCAATTGGCCTATCATAAATTACGCTTTAAACATATATCCCACCCCTCTGATGGACTCAAAATGACGTGGTTCTCTGGAGTCCACTTCGAAATATTTTCGAAAATTAAGTATGAAATTGTCAATGGTTCTCGTGGAGGGATAAATATCATATCCCCAGACTTTTTCTAAAATTTGCTTTCTCGACACCACTTCGTTTTTGCGGTCAATCAGTAGCCTTAATAGCTGAATTTCCTTTTTACTCAATCGCATCTCTTCACCTTTGTGTGTTTTAATGCTATAATCTGAAAAATTTATTGTGTTACCCGAAAAGTCAAATACATCTGTAGGAGATTGGGCGGCTTGTCTTTCTTGTCCGCGTTTGATTAATATATTCACTCTCAATAGCAACTCTTCTAAGTTGAACGGCTTTGCCAAATAATCGTCAGCACCAAGCTTTAAACCGGCCACTCGATCTTGGCTGGTATTTTTTGCCGTAAGAAAAATGATAGGTACAGATTGATTCTCCAAACGAATACTTTCACAAACATCAAAACCATTGATTTCTGGCAGCATTACATCTAAAATAATTAGGTCGAAACGCTCCTCTAGCGCCACCTTTAACGCTGTTTTCCCATCTTTTGCTACTACCACATGATAACCTTCCAAGTCAAGGTTAAGTCTGATGACATCAATCAAACTTTCTTCATCTTCCACCAAAAGAATTCGCGCTGCTACCATTTAATGCCAGATAATTTACAATTTTTATATTTCTTTATGCCACCAAAAATCCGCAATTTTGTAAAACAAAAATCAGAATGAATGTTTCAGCAACAACTTCACAAACTTTTTACAGTTCTTTTACTTTTCGCAGTTTCTTTTCAAAGTCAAGCACAAAACAATCATCAGCATCGCAACTGCGGATTTGAAGCGGTCAAAAAGCATCTCGAAGAAAACGATCCAACCTACAAGGCCAATAAAGCCCAAATTGAAAAAGACTATCAACAATACTTACTGTCTGAGCAAAAAAATGACAGAAATATCTTTCGTATTCCTGTGGTAGTGCATGTGGTTTACCGCACCAATCAAGAAAACATTTCCGATGCACAAATCCTTTCACAAATTAACGTACTCAATCAAGACTTTAGGAGATTAAATGCTGATGCATCCAATACCCCTGCTTTGTTTCTAAGTGCTGCTGACGATCCGGGAATAGAATTTTGTCTTGCCACCCGCGACCCACAAGGAAATCCAACCAATGGCATCACCCGCACACAAACAACTGTAACTTCCTTTGGCTTGAATGACAACATGAAGAATGACGCCACGGGCGGAAAAAGCCCCTGGCCGAGAAACAGCTACCTTAATATTTGGGTATGCAATTTGGGCGGTGGTCTTTTAGGATATGCCTACCCTCCAGGTGCATCTGCTGCGGTGGACGGCGTGGTGATAGGATTTAGATTTTTTGGTACCACCGGAACACTTCAAGCACCCTATAACCGTGGCAGAACAGCAACACACGAAGTTGGGCACTGGCTCAATCTGGAGCATATCTGGGGCGATGACAATGGCTCTTGCAATGGATCTGACCAAGTTGCCGATACACCTAACCAAGCAGACGCGTATTATGGCTGTCCTACATTTCCGCAAGTTTCATGTGGCAGTGAAGACATGTTCATGAATTACATGGACTACACCGACGATGCCTGTATGAATATTTTCACCAAAGGTCAACGCGATAGAATGCGTGCCGTTATGTCCGGATTTCGTGCAAGCCTGCAGAATTCTTTAGGGTGCTCCCAGGCTACCAACCCCGGTGGCGGTGGCTGCGACACCTTGATGAACAGGGCGCTTAGCGCATACACTTTTCTATATGGCGCCGGACAAAGTGCTACGGGCTATCTTGCAGGACACAACTCCTATCGAGACAGAGCGAAAGCAGAAAGGTTTACCGGCATTCCTACCGATAAGCAATTGGTTGGAGCACGGATGAGATTTGGTGTGGCACGATTTGCCGGAGCCAACAGCCGAATTACCGTAAAAGCATGGGCTTCGAGCAATAATCTACCGGGGGCTGTGTTGGCACAAAAGGATGTTTTTATCAATCAGATTTCAACCACAGGATTCACCAATGTAAATTTTGACAGTCCGATAAATGTGAGCGGAAACTCTGTTTTTATTGGATTTGAAATGACCTATGCCAATGGCGACACCGTAGCGCTGGTTACTTCCGAAATTACAACCACAGGAAACAATACAGCCTTCGAACAATTTGAAAACGGGCAATGGTTTGCCTTTGATAATTCAGGTTCATGGGGAGTGAATGCATCTCTGGCTATACAAGCAGTATTTTGCTCACCATTATCCACGGAAGAAATAGTTTCTAGCATACCTGATTTTGTGGACATTTATCCTAATCCAAGTTCAGGCCTGTTTAATATTGCTTATCAATTTGATCAGCGCCCCGAGTTGTTGCAGATTCGTGTGTTTAGCCTGAGCGGAAAACTGGTGTGGCATTCTCAACTCAAGGCAGAAGGTAGCAATGTGAGTCAAATTGACCTGCAAGGGCATAGCAATGGCATTTACATTATAGAAGTTGCAGGAAGCAAAGCAGTGACCAGAAAGAAAATCGTATTACAGAATTAACCTTGTTTAATATCACTTTGAACAAGCCTGAAGCAGCGTTGTTGCTTTAATACTACTTTCATTTTCCATGACAAACGCAGATATCATTCTTAAAACCATAAGTGACAAAACCCTACTTGGCATTTCCGAAAAAGTGTTTCAAAACAAAAGAATCACTCCTGATGAAGGGATTTATCTTTATGAAAAGGCAACTTTAGGTTTTCTAGGTTTGTTGGCTAACCATATCCGGGAAGAACGACATGGCAATTACACCTACTTCAATCGCAATTTCCACATTGAGCCAACCAATATTTGTGTCTTTGACTGTAAATTTTGCTCTTATTCACGCCTTCTAAAGCATAAGCAGGATGGTTGGGAGCTTAGTGAAGAAGAAATATTACAGAAGGTGCGCAATTACGAAGGCAACCCAATTACCGAAGTACACATTGTAGGCGGTGTTCACCCTAAGATGGGGTTGCATTATTTCGCCAATCTGATCAAAAAAATTAAAGAAATACGGCCTGAGATTCATGTGAAAGCCTTTACGGCAGTGGAGTTAGAGTACATGTGTAGGAAAGCCAAAGTGAGCTATCGCGAAGGACTGCAAATACTCAAAGATCATGGTCAGGACTCGCTACCAGGCGGTGGTGCAGAGATTTTTGATGAAAAACTGCGTGCAGAAATCGCCGGAGACAAGTGCACATCGAGTGAGTGGCTCGAAATACACGAAACTGCGCATTCGCTTGGTATGCCTTCTAATGCCACTATGCTGTATGGGCATATTGAAAAATATGAACACCGGATTGACCATATGCTTCGGCTCAGAAATCTGCAGGACAAAACAGGTGGATTCAATACTTTCATTCCATTGAAATTCAGGAATAAAGACAATCAAATGTCTCACATTCCAGAGACTACCATGCTCGATGATTTGCGTAACTATGCCGTTTCCCGTATTTTCATGGACAATTTTGGTCATATTAAAGCCTATTGGCCAATGATTGGGCGCACCGCTGCTCAGCTATCACTAGCTTATGGGGTTGATGACATTGATGGAACCATTGACGATAGCACTAAAATTTATTCTATGGCTGGCTCGGAAGAGCAAAACCCATCGCTGACTACGGAGCAATTGGTGGAACTGATTTCTCAGGTGGGGCGTGTGGCGGTGGAAAGGGATACACTTTACAATGTGATCCAAAAATATGAACCGACTCAGGTGGTTTAGCAAATAATTACTCGTCATATAAATATGTTACTTGATTTTTTGGCATGTATTCCTATTTTTGAGCAAACTCGCTTTCAGCTCAACACAATAGTCGATATGCGTAAAAAATTAAAAATTAACATGGCACTAATTGTCATTCCATTGGCAGTCATTTTAGCCTGGCTTATCTATCATTAAATATTGGGAAATCCCGCCAATTTCAAAGACGGGGACATCACAAAAGAGTCACTGAACAACAACTTTTTAGGAGTAATTTATAAAGGCGGTCCGATTGTGATCTTGCTTATCAGTTTTCAACTGATCATGGCCGTATATGTGATCGAACGTTTTATCGCCATTTGGCAATGCTTAGGTAAAGGAGATCTGGTGGATTTTATTTTTAAAATCAAAAGAAGACTATCCGACGACGATTTAGAAGGTATTCAGCAGGATTGCGATGCACAAAAAGGCTCTGTGGCCAATGTGGTAAAAACCGGTCTGGAAACCTTTTTGAAAACCCGAAAATCAGATCAGGTAGATCAGAAGGATAATTATTTAATACAGAAAGAGCTCGAAGAAGCCACGAAATTAGAAATTTCTATGTTGAACATGAACATGTTTATTCTTTCTACTACAGCACAGATTTCAACACTCATTGGACTGTTGGGCACAGTCACCGGGATGATTAAAGCCTTTGCTGCCTTAGCGCAATTAGGTGAACCTGACGCAGTGGGGCTTGCAGGGGGCATTTCTCAGGCATTGGTGGCCACTGCACTCGATATCGGAACGGCCGCCATCACTATTGTATTTTACAATTATTTTTCCAACAAAGTAGAACGCATCATTTACACAATTGATAAAGCTAGCTTTAGCATTCTCCATAATCTGAACATCAAATTCTTCGATTTCGATGCGCGCAGATAAAATCAATCGGCTGCAATCTCCGCAATTGGATATGAATCCCATGGTGGATATGGCTTTCCTTTTGGTTACTTTTTTCTATTAGCCACTACTTTCAAAGCGCCTGAGCCGGCCACAGTGGTGCTCCCGCGAGCTGTTGTGAGTGAGCGACTTCAGGCTGACGATTTGATCATGATCACCGTTGCGAAAGACGGTCGCACTTTTATTGCAATTAGCGATGCAGTTAAAAAGATTGCATGGTTACAATCTTTTCAACAGCTTTATGGTTTGACACTCAATGAACAGCAAAAAAATGAGTTTACCAAACTTTCAGCGGTTGGTGTAGCCGCCGAACAATTGCCCCTATTGCTCAACAAAGCTAAGGCAGAACGAAATCGTATTGTGCAATCTGGAGTGCCAATTGACAGCAAACAAAATCAACTGGCCGATTGGCTGGTACTTGCCCGAGCAGTCATGCCGCAGGCTCGAATCGCCATTAAATCTGACCGTGAAACCCCCTACAAACATATTGAGCAAGTAATTAATACCCTTACAGCAAATCAAGTGCTCAGGTTTAATCTTTTAACAGGTATCAGGCGATTAGATGATTGAAGAAGAATTTTATAACCCATTGAGAGATAACCGAAGGAAACGGGATCTTGGTCAGAAAGCTGTCTTCATGGATATGAATGCCATGGTAGATCTGGCATTTCTATTATTAACCATCTTCATGCTCACCACCATCATGATTAAAACCAAAGCCATTGAATTGGTTATGCCTTTAAACGAAGAATCTGCACCAACAGAGATACAGGCTATTAAAGAATCGCGGGCCATGACCATTATTCCGTTGAGTGAAGGAAGACTATTTTTCTATCATGGTTTAGGACATAACGAAGTAAAGCTTTCGGCATATGGCAAAAATGGGATCAAAGCCGCGTTAATCGAGAATAAAAATAAAGTGATAGATGCTGTTGTCATTATCAAACCCCACCCGGAAAGCACATTCGAGAATTTGGTTGATTTAATCGAAGTAATAAATATCACCCGAATCGATCGTTATGCTATAAGCAATTTTACAGAGCAAGACCAACAACTCTTGCAGCAAATTAATATTCCCGCGAGATAATTTGAATAAAACGTGTGCATATCAAGATTTAGATAATCTTATTTTTGAAAATAAGAACAAGGAGTATGGCGCTTATTTGCAACGAAAAAATGCAGCTAAACAGCATATATGGTCGGCTATTGTTGGTATGGCAATCATTTTGCTTTGCTATTTGATTCCACTGTTGTTGGCATTAAGTATAGAAAAGATTCATCTGAACAATTCAGAAGTGTAGATGCAGAATTCACCCCTTATTCAGAATTGATAAATCCACCATCAATACCCGACAAACTTCAACCTCCTGAGGTAGTGGAAGCCCCACCGGAAGTGGCAACAAAAAGATTTTTCAAACCGGAAGTCAGGCCTGATGATGAGGTAGTAAATGAAGAACTAATACCAACGGTGAAGAAGCTAAAGGATGCCAATCCGGGTTATGAAACCAGAGAAAGAAGTGGAGATATTCATGCAGTGTATAATCCCGGTAAAGTCGTGGTTGACTCTGTCGTGAAACCGGAACTGAAGGAGCAAGTGTACAATTTTGTAGAGCGATTTCCCAAATTTCCCGATGGCGAAGAAGCCATGCAATTGTTTATTGGCAAAAATATTATCCATCCCGAAGCAGCCATCAATGCAGGTATTCAAGACACTGTAATTGTTCAGTTTATTGTAGAAAAAAAAGGTAACATCACGCAACCTGTAGTAGTTCGAGATATTGGAGGCGGCTGCGGTCAGACTGCCGTATATGTGATTATGAAAATGCCCAAATAGATCCATGGAGAACAGAACGGTTTACCGGTTTCGGTTCGCTGCACACTTCCCATTAGATTCAGATTGGTGAAGTAGAGTGGTGTATGGTTGTCAACAATTAAATTTTTGATAGTGAGTGCTTTGTGCGTTTATTGACAATTTGCTAACAGTGTTATGTAAGTTTATTGGGAAATTGTTTTCTCACTAAAAATCTTCACTTTTATCTTTCTTTTCTATCTCCTTCAAAAACTTACCTTATCACCCCGAAAGTCTTGAAAATGTTCCGAAAAGGCGATATATTCCTTTGATTCAAAACACATTTCTTACACGGTTCGAAAAAAGGTGATTTTGGTTGGTATTGTTCGGATATCTACTTTCACACATCAAATCGAATTTGAGTAATTTATAATTTACAAATTACATTTGCTAAAACATTACCTAACCTTATTCATCGTTTTGGCTTTTAGTGTTTATAAACACCTGTTGGCACAGGGCGGCGCAAACTGCGCCGCTGCTTTTGCCAATCAGGTAAGCCACAATGAGACTTATACGAATCAGAATCTTTGCAACAAGCAAAATGACTTTGATGGTGATGGTATTCCTGCTTTTAATTTCGACTTCAATGGAAGAGATTGGGTGTATGGAATCACAGCTACACAAAGCGGATATCAGCGTATCACCATAAGTAATTTTGCAGCACCAAATGGAATACGACCTTTTTTAGGTGTATTTCAAGGCTGTCCTTCCAATGCAAACCTTATCCAATTCCGCGCACCCAATATGCCTTATTGGACTCCTGCTACCGGAGCTCCATTGCAGATTATTATCCCTGTTTATCAGGGACAATCTTATACCATTGTTGTAGATGGGCACTTTCCGCCTCCACCTGCCGGCGATTTCTATTCCAATTGCTTTAGCTTTGTTTTACAGATGCAGCTAACGCCTTTTGCTTTGCAGAATGGCTGCAGTAATATAGGCTTCGAAGATGGTACATTAAATGGGTGGATGGCTACAACAGGTACTTCCATGGAGTCTTTTCCCGGTTTTTCTACGCCTCATTATAATATTTCCAACATAGGTGAAATGGTAGATCGACACACCGTAATGACCGGAAGCACTGACGCCTTTGGCGGTTTTCCTTGTGTAGCACCAGGAATGGGCTCCAAATCATTGAGGCTTGGCAATCAATTTACAGGGGCACAAGCTGAAGGTATAAGCCGTACCTTTCAGGTAACAGCAGCAAACTCTAGTTTCACCTATTGGTATGCCGTAGTGTTTCAAGATCCTAATCACGAGCCCTGGGAGCAGCCATTCTTCAGGGCGATGCTTCGCACACCCGATGGGCAGGTAATCAACTGCACTGAGTTTGTGGTATCAGCAGCTGCTAATCTTCCGGGTTTTTTCAATTCTGCGGTAAATAGCAATGTGCGTTACAAACCATGGAGTTCTGTGAATATTGATTTATCGAACTACATTGGTCAGGTGGTGACTATAGAATTTACGGCAGGCGATTGCTCCCATGGAGCTCATTTTGGTTATGCCTACATTGACTGCTTTTGTGCCACTTCGCCTTTTGTCCAATCGGATAATACCATTTGTCCGGGCGAAAATATTACCTTGAGTGTCCCCAATGGCTACACGCAATATCTTTGGAATCCAGGAAATCATCAGACACAAAGCATTACGGTTTCGCCTTCAGTTACTACTATTTATACCGCTCAGGTAACTTCCGAAAATGGTTGTGTAACTGAATTTCAAGACACCGTTTTTGTAGCACCTGCTCCTGTGGCGAGTTTTACAGATACACCCGGAGGATGTGGTTCGCCGGTGCAATTAAACAGTACTTCACAGATCTCATCAGGCAGCATCACGCAAACGCAATGGATTGCAGGAAGTTCGGTGTTGAATGGTAATTCAATCAGTTATCAGTTTCCATCATCGGGGACATTTCCGGTGAGCCTGATGGTAACATCCAATCAGGGATGCATCAGCACGGTTACCCAAAACGTAAGTGTTCCATCTTGCTCCTTGCAGGCAAATATGGCCAATCAAAGTGTTTGCGAAAGTGAATGCGCAACGCTACTGGTAAATGTTACCGACGGCTTGGCACCCTTCAACTACAATTGGGTAGAAATAAACGCCAATGGCAGCAATTCTTTGAGTGTTTGTCCTACTTCAACAACAAGTTATACCGTAATTATCACAGATGCCACAGGTTCTTCGCTTAGTTTGACGGCAACGGTAACGGTAAATCCTAAGCCTTCGATTAATTTAAGTACTCAGGCAGTGAGTTGTAACAATGCCAACAACGGGAGCGCCACGGTAAACGCATCCGGTGGAAGTAATTTTAATTATTTATGGAATACAGGTGAAACTACTGCACAAGTGAACAACTTAAGCCCGGGAAATCATCAGGTCACCGTTACGAACAATTTTGGTTGTCAGAGTAGTCAGAGTTTTAGTATTAGCAGTCCTTCTGCTTTAAATCTAACCGGACAAATAAGCCCGGCCACATGTGGCAATGCCAATGGTTCCATACAATTGACGGCAAGCGGTGGCACTTCGCCCTATCAATACCGAATCGGAAATGGTGCTTTCGGAACCACTCCCAATTTCAACAACCTAAGTCCGGGTGCATATACACTGGAAGTGATGGATGAAAACTCCTGCAGTGCAACACTCAACTTAAATGTTAGTGCTATTCCTTATTTGAGTTCGCTAAACATCAACACCACCAACCCCAATTGCTCCAATCAAAACGGTGTCGTTCAAATCAATAACAGCGGTTTTCCTTTTTTAGTGGATATCCGTATGAACAATAACCTGATGGCAAATGCTATTCAGCTTCCATATTTCTTCAACAATCTTTCGGCAGGAAATCATCAATTAGAAGTGACTGATGAAAATGGATGCAGTACACACGCCAATGTAACGCTTATTGCACCCACACCTATAACGAATGCCAATGTCACTACCACCCCCGCCACTTGCGGACAACAAAATGCCTGTGTGAATATTCAACAAGTCACAGGCGGCACTGCACCTTACCAATATGCGATCAATGGTGGTGCAGGACAAGCCAATCCGCAATTTTGCAATCTGGCCAATGGCAATGTGCAAATGCAAATCACCGATGCCAATCAGTGCACGCTCAGCTTGCCGGTGCAAATCAATGCTGCTGACGGCATTCAGGCAACTGTTGACATCACCCAAGCCATCACTTGTTTTGGGGCAAATGATGGTGCAGCGCAGGTAAATATTACTTCGGGACAAGACCCTTTCACTTTCGCATGGTCAAATGGGACGATTACATCTGCTGTAAATGGACTTTCTCCGGGCACCCATCAGGTTAGTGTAACCGACGGGAATGGGTGTGTAGAAAGCTTTTCTGTTACACTTCAAGAACCAACAGCTATCAGCGCCCAGGCTCAAGTAATACATCAAACATGCGGTTTAGCTAATGCTTCGATTCAAATCATTAATCCAACAGGCGGAAACGGAAACTTTCAATTTGAATTAAACCAAACGCTTCAATCCGTTTTGATGGCAGAAAATCTAAACGCTGGATCTTATGCAATACGTGTTTTTGATACCAATGCCTGCCAATGGGATACCACCATTATAATCCAAAGCATACCTTTTGCCCAAAGCATTCAATTGAGCACTGAAAACCCCTCGTGCAGTGACAATAATGGTGTGATAACGATTCACAGCATTGATTTCGCAGGATATAATCCACATATATCGGTCAACAATTCTGCACCACAAGCACTTTCAATCCCCTTCATAATTAACAATCTTGCAGATGGTCAATTTATGGTTAGCATTATTGACGATAATCAGTGCCAACTCTCAGAGTCCATTTCGCTCAACCGCCTATCTGCTCCTTCGGGAATTGTTTTGAGCCTAACAGAAGCAACTTGCAATCAACCGAATGCATCGGTTGAAATTCTTCAAATTCAAAACGGAAATGGACCTTATCAATTTGCATTAAACCAAGGCAGCTACAGCACAGCAACAACTTTTTCGAATTTAGCTCCGGGGGCGCATCTGCTTTCCATTAAAGACTTCAATGCCTGCACCACCGACACACTCTTCCACATCTTTGAAGCTCCGGCATTATTGGCTTCGTTTAGCCAAATTGGGCATGTTTCGTGTTATGGATTTACCGATGGAACATTAAACGTTGATATTACCCAGGGCCAAGGGCCTTTTACAGCACTCTGGAATGATGGATCTATCGGGCTTTCTAGAAATCAGCTTGCAGCAGGAGAATATGTAGTTGTGATTACCGATGCCAATCAGTGTACTTTTGAGTTGCAAACAATTATCACTCAGCCTGAACCATTGATAAGCACACTTGCCAAAGTGGATGCAGCTTGCGGAAATGCAAATGGTGAGATTCAATTTAATGAAGTTTCGGGTGGTACGGGAACTTATCTTTTTACCTTAAACGAGCAAACACAAACTTCGCCGCACTTTATCAATTTAGCTCCAGGTACTTATTCTCCGATGCTGCGCGACCAAAATCAATGTGAATTGGTCTTATCAGATATCGAAATTCTAATGATTAGCTATCCGCAAAGCATTGACTTCCAAATCATCGACGAAAGTTGTAGTCTTTCAAATGGCGCAGTGCAGATTAGTTCTGTGCAAGGAGGGATTTATCCTATGCAGCTGCAATTCAATAACCAAAGTATTGCTTATCAAGGTGGGATAGAAAACTTCAGTGGCTTGCCGGCGGGTAACTATCAAATTCATTTAACCGATGCCAATCAATGTAGCATTTCACAGAACATCACGATTATCAATCAAGCAGGGCCAGATTCGGTTGAGACGGCTGTTTCACCCACCACCTGCAATCTAAACAATGGATGTATCGAAATTGGCGAAGTGTATGGTGGCAATGGCTACAATCTATATGCGCTCAACGGGATGGAGTTTGCCCCATACCCTTCTTTCTGCCAGCTTGCCAGCGGCGATTACACGCTAACCATCAAAGACATTTTGGGCTGCGAATTGATGCTTGCGATTTTTGTTCCTGCCACAATTCCGGTGCAAGCCGATGCGCAAAAAATATCGGATGTGACTTGCTATGGTGCCAATAACGGACAAGGATTGGCGATGGTGCAAATTGGAACAGGGCCTTTTAATTATCAATGGTCTAATGGAGAGCAACATGCCCATGCACAACAACTTCCGCCGGGCACCCATACCGCTTATGTAACCGATATTTATGGCTGCATTGACACTTCTATGATTCAAATTGCAGAGCCACTTCCGCTGCATGTTCAAGCTTATGCTGAAAATCCAAGCTGCTCCGGCGACGAAGCTGTGCTTCACGCTGAAGCATTCGGTGGAGTGGGTAACATTCAGCTGTACTGGGCACACAATGGAAGTCAATCAAACTCCGTGATAGTAAGTCCGCTTACTACTACAAGCTATTTAGTTACTGCAACTGACGAAAATGCCTGTACAGTTCAAACAAGTGTAACACAGCATGTCAATCCCTTACCGGTGGCTGACATCCTAAGCGATGTAGATAAGGCTTGTGCTCCGGCTTGCATCAATTTCTCCTTGGCACTGCCCAATCAAAATATTGTAAGCTATCAATGGCTGATTGCCGATAGTTTAAGCAGCAATAATGCTGACCCGAAATTCTGCTTTGAGCAGCCCGGAATCATATTTGTGCAGATGTGGCTCGAAGATGTAAATGGTTGTAAAAACACCGCTCAGGTAGCAGGTATCACGGAGATTTACCCCACACCTGAGGTTAATTTCTCCTTTAATCCTTCGCAGCCGAATATTTTAAAATCCGAAGTAGCATTCACGCAAAGCAGTACACACACTGCCTTTTGGCGTTGGAATTTTGGTGATGGCAGCATGGCCTTTATGCCCAATCCGGTGCATAGTTATCAGGATACCGGGCGATTTGAAGTTTGCCTTGAAGTGATGTCTGCACATGGATGTATGAACGACACTTGTCTGGACATTTATATCAATCCGGTATTTACATTTTATATGCCGAATGCTTTTACACCTGACGGCGACGGATTAAATGATGTTTTCAAACCCGAAGCTACTTTTGTAAAAGATATTAGGTGGATGGTGTTTAATCGTTGGGGAGAAATGATTTTTGAATCAAAAGACCTGAACAATGGATGGGATGGCTTTTTCAAAGGACGTGAAGCACAAAACGATGTGTACACCTGGGTAGCTACCTTACGCACCTTTGATGATCAAATTATTAGAAAAGAAGGCATGGTGAAATTGCTAAGATGACACAGTGTTGAGTCGGAAGAAGATCGAAATCTTCCAAAAGCCAACTGCCATGTCCAATTTCTTAAAAGCGTAAAAAGCGCAAGCTTTTTGCTTTGGAAAAATCCGCAATCTAAATTACGCATCCCGCAATCAAATTAACCGCATAAGGGCGCGGAGAGCACGGATGTGTTTTTTTTGAAAAAATATCAACTGCTCATTATCATTAGCACTCCAATTCCGAAGGGATGATATGTCGGTAAAAAACAATGCCAATACCAACAAAAACACCAAAGGGGTGACAAAATCGACCTTATAAACAAACTATCTCGTCTTCAAACCGAAAAATATTTATAGACAAAGCAATCACAGCAACAATAAATCCCTTAGAGATGACATCATCGCCTCAATTATCACATTTTGATTTTTAGTTCGAATTATGGATAACCGCCAAGAGCGCGAAGGTTTTTTCTTTGGCAAAAGGCCGTTCGTCTCACCAAATTATTCATTCAAAAGCGGTTTCAATTTTCAATTATCCATTTTCAATTAACTCAAACCGCTTTAGCTACATTTGTCGCAAATTTTTTTCAAAGAATAAATGAATCAAAAACTGGATATATTGGCCTTTGGGGCGCATCCTGATGATGTGGAGATCAGTGCTGGCGGGATGCTTATTTCGGAAGTGAAGCAAGGTAAGAAAGTAGGTATCATAGACTTAACATACGGTGAGTTGGGCACGCGTGGCACGGTGGAAATACGCAAAAAAGAAGCTGATGCAGCTGCTGAGATTATCGGTTGTGCTGTGAGAGAGAATCTGGGATTTAAGGATGGATTTTTTCAAAATGACGAAGCACACCAACGAATTGTGATTACTGCAATCCGAAAATACTGTCCGGATATTGTGATTGTCAATTCACCGGACGACCGTCACCCCGATCATGGTAGGGCATCGGCGTTGGTGAAGGAAAGCGCTTTTCTTTCCGGACTGCGAAAAATCATTACAGCTAAGGAAGATGGCTCAGATGCCTGGAGGCCCAAGGCCGTCTATGCCTACATGCAGTTTTATCCTTTCACCCCCGATTTTGTATATGACATCAGCCATGTGATGGAAGAGAAAATGGCTTGCATTCTTGCACATAAATCTCAGTTTTATGACCCCAATTCTACAGAGCCGCCCACCGTTATTGCTTCGGAGCATTTCCGCGATAATTTGATTAGCCGGGCATCAGAATATGGTCTGCAGGCTAGTTTTCGCTACGGAGAGCCTTTTAAAACTTTTCGCCTACCGGGAATTCAGTCCTTGCAGCATTTGATGTAAACGAAAGTGGTTTTTGCTCGTGGATTAACAGCGAAATCTCTAAAGCAGATTCTTTAAGATTTATTAATACAAATCAAAGTTAAAATTTTTCTCCGGGCCAAGCCGATTTGTATTTTTAACGCCCAATCAAGCACAGCAAACCACAAAATAAAGGCACCATGAAAATCACTTTTTACGGCCATTCCTGTTTTCTCATTGAAGTAAACGGCAAAAAGCTTTTGTTCGACCCTTTTATCAGCCCCAACCCCATGGCAGCGCATATTGATGTCTCCACCATCAAGCCCGATTATGTTTTGCTTTCGCACGGGCACGAAGATCATGTGGCCGATGCTGAGCAAATCCTGAAACAAAGCGAAGCCACCCTCATTAGCAATTTTGAAATTGTGACCTGGTATACGGCCAAAGGCATTGAAAAATACCACCCCATGAACATCGGCGGTACCAAAGAATTTGATTTCGGCAAAGTAAAAATGGTGCGTGCTGACCATTCCAGCATGCTCCCCGACCGAAGCTATGGCGGAAATCCCGCCGGATATGTGCTGAGCTTGGGAGAACACACAATCTACTATGCCGGCGATACCGACTTGTTCAGCGACATGAAATTGATTAGTGATTTGCACAAACCTGATATGGCCTTTTTGCCCATAGGCGATAACTTCACCATGAGCTATGAAACAGCAGCCATTGCGGCCGAATATCTGGGTGTGAAAGAAATTGTGGGCATGCATTACAATACCTTTCCTTATATCGAAATCAGCAATTTGGCAGCATTGGAACATTTCGACCAAAAAGGCTTACAGCTGCTCTTACCAGCCATTGGTGAATCATTGACTTTTTAAATCAGGCTATTGGAAAACGAACGGTTTGAGCAGCTCATCCAAGCGCTGCAATTTGAGCGGGAATTCGAACGCAAGCAGCACGAAGTCCTGCTAAAAAATACGCCCATCGAAACTCGTGTGAAAATGGGTTACACATGGTTTCCGCTCCGCGTGGTAGAAACCGGGTTCGGATTAGGCGACTATCCCTACATTGTGTTTGAACGCACTAAGGCCAAAGGCGAAAGCCATTTGTTTGCCGGTGGGAAGCCGGCGCTGCTGTTCTCGGCTGAGCCGGATGCCCCCAAAGCCTTGCAGGTGGCGGTGCAATGGGTGGATGGCGACCAATTGAAGGTGATTGCCTTTCTCGACGATATGCCCGAATTGCTCGACTATGGCCGACTGGGACTGAATATGATGGTGGATGAGCGCAGCTATCAGGACATGGAAGATGCCTTGAAGAAAGCTGCGGCAGCTCGAAACAACCGCATGGCCTATTTGCGCAAATGCTTTGAAGGGTTTACCCAAGACTTTTCGTTCCAACCGGAAGAAAGTCCGGCCCCCGAGTTGAATGCTGATCAGCAAATCGCCGTGGCCGGAATCTTACAGGCCGGTGAGACTTTTCTGTTGCATGGTCCTCCGGGAACAGGCAAAACTACCACCCTAGTGGAAGCGGCCAAGCAACTCATTGCCCGTGGTGAAAAGCTCCTGCTCTGTGCTTCGAGCAATGCCGCCGCCGATTGGCTGCTCCACAAATGTGTGCAAGCTGGTATTAAAACCCTGCGATTGGGCAATATTTCGCGCGTCGATCCCCTTTTGCTTTCCCATACCATCGAAGGATATGTGGAAGCGCATCCCGATTACAAAAGCATTCGCCAATACAAGCGAAAAGCCGAAGAACTCCGCCAAATGGCCGGAAAGTATAAGCGTAACTTCGGTTTCGATGAGCGGGAACAAAGGCGCTTGCTCTATAAAGAAGCCCGAAATTATGCGGAAGAATCTGTTCGGCTCGAAAATCACATCATTCAGCAAACTTTGGCTCAAGCACAAGCCGTGGTGTCCACTCTCACGGGCACAGCCAATAAACTGATTGAAAAAATGCAGTTCGACACCCTGATGATTGACGAAGCTGCACAGGCCTTGGAACCAGCCTGTTGGATAGCCATTGCCAAAGCCGAAAAAGTGATTTTTGCAGGTGACCCCTTTCAATTGCCCCCCACGGTAAAATCGCCCGAAGCCGCACAATTAGGCTTATCCATTACCCTCATGGAAAGGCTCATGCGCATGCCCCAAGCGCCACAGCACATGCTTACGGTGCAATACCGCATGAATGAGCAAATCATGCACTTTTCTAATCAACAGTTTTATAAAGGCAAATTACAAGCCAATGCTTCGGTGGCGCATCATCAAATTCGGGAATTTCCAGTGCTGCGATTTGTGGACACTGCCGGGTGTGGATTTCAGGAAGAATGGAACGAAGAAACGCAAAGCTATGCCAATTCGGGAGAGATCAAACTATTGGAAATTTTTCTGAAACAACTGGCGAAACAGGAGCAAGAGCACATTAGCATTGGCCTGATTGCCCCTTACAAAACCCAAGTGGAGCTGATGAAGGAGTACTTTCGCGACCGTACAGCCGATTGGCCCGAGTCTTGGCAGGTGAGCATACAAACCATAGACGCTTTTCAAGGCCAGGAACGCGATGTGATATTGATTTCTTTGGTGCGCAGTAACGAAAAATCCGAAATAGGTTTTTTGAAAGATTATCGCCGTATGAACGTCGCCCTTACCCGAGCCCGAAAGTCGCTCATTGTGATTGGTGATAGTGCTACCGTTGGAGCCGATCTCTTCTTCAAAGCCCTAATTGACCATTGCGAAGCCCAACATGCTTACGAATCGGCTTGGATGTATTTGTAGTTTTTTTGGGCTTTTGGCTTTTGGCGAATCACGAACCACGAAATGGCATCCACTACCTTTTCATAAGTTTTGACTTTTGCTATTTTGGGTGCACCAGAGAAGCTTGACTTAACAAATGATGAGGTAGCATTTTAGAACAATTTTCTTGCACATAAACTTTCCAATTTCTGCTATGCACTACTGGCAAATAGGAAATGGAGAATTCACTGGTTTTATTTGTGCTCGGAGACTTTTCTATTTTTCTTGTAATGAATTGCTATGCGCACTTCAACACCGCCCTTCTCCTTTGGAGAATGGTAAGGGATGATGTAAAGCTCCATAAATGCTTGCAAAATATTGACGATTCATTTATTTAAGAATTAGCATCACACTTAAATACTATCTTTGCGCCCTCAAAAATTGAAAATGGATAGAAATTCGGTCATTGGGCTACTCTTAATTGCAATAATACTTATTGGATACACCATAATTAACAAACCTAGTGCTGAGCAAATCGAAGCAGCAAAACGTAGGCAAGATTCACTGGCACTGGTCGAAAAGCAAAGAGAAATTCAAGTTGATACCTTAAACAATACTCATGCAGAAGCAAAAGACATGAGCAGTTTGCTAAAGGATTTAAACACGCTAGAAAATGCAGACTCTATTGTTTTGGAAGCTGCAAAAAGCAAGTTTGGCCCGTTCTATGCAAGCAGTGTAGGCGAAGCAAAGTTATTTACTGTAGAAACGGATGAACTTATTCTGCATATCAGCAGTCGCGGTGGATACATAGCACATGCAGAACTAAAAAACTTCAAAACATGGGATCAGCAAGCACTTGAACTTTTCACCCAAGACTCCACCCTATTCAATATCATATTACCGGTAAGTAATAGATTGATTAATACCAATGAGCTTTATTTTACGGCAGATCAATCTACGCTTCAATTAAGCGGGAATGACAGTGCTGCCTTGGCTTTAAGAGCTTATGCCGGCGATAACCAGTATCTCGAATTTGTTTACCGATTTCAAGGCGAAGGTTATACCCTTGCTTATGAAATCAATTTTGTGAATCTGGAGAAAGTCATCGATCAGAACACTACCAGCATCGCGCTCGATTGGCAAATCACCAGTCCGCGCCATGAAAAATACTTCGATGGCGAGCAAAACAACACCACCATATATTACAAATTTGCTGAAGATGAAGTAGATAAAATCACGCCAACCAGTTTTGATCGGGAAGTGCTGAAAAACAGATTAAAATGGGTGTCATTTAAACAACAGTATTTTACCAATGTGCTCATTGCGGGTCAGAATTTTGACAATGAAGCTGATTTAGAAACCCGGAGAACTGAAGGCGACAGAAACATCAAATCACTTTCTGCTTCCCTGACCATTCCCTATCGCCCGGAGAGCAATCAGAGTATCCCATTTACTTTTTACTTAGGCCCCAATCATTACAAGACACTTAAATCTATGGGAATGAGCTTGGAGAGTCAGGTTCCATTAGGTTGGGGGATTTTTGGCTGGGTAAACAAATGGTTGGTTATTCCGGTGTTTAACTTGCTTGATGAGCAGAATCTGAATTATGGAATTGTCATACTGATTCTTACAATATTGATCAAACTTATATTATTTCCACTGCAGTTTCGCTCTTATTTATCGCAAGCCAAAATGCGTGTGTTGAAGCCCGAGATTGATGAGATCAATAAACAGTACGAAAAAGAAGATCCGTTGAAAAAGCAGCAAGCTGTGATGAATTTGTATAAAAAAGCTGGAGTAAATCCTTTAGGCGGATGTCTTCCTATGCTCTTTCAGATTCCGGTTTTGTTTGCAATGTTTAACTTTTTCCCTGCAGCTATTGAGCTTCGACAGGAGAGTTTTCTTTGGGCGAATGACCTTTCTACTTACGACGATCTTATAAAGCTGCCTTTCAAAATTCCTTTTTATGGAGAACATGTGAGCTTGTTTGCGCTATTGATGACCATTTCCACCATTATTTACACCCGAATGAACAATCAGCTTTCGGGAGCCAATAGCCAAATGCCGCAACTCAAGTGGATGATGTATCTCATGCCGGTCATCTTCCTATTTGTACTCAATAGTTTTCCTGCTGGTCTTAACTATTATTATTTCTTAGCCAATGTGATTACCTTCGGTCAGCAAGCCATTTTCCTGCGCTTGGTGGATGAAGATAAAATCAAAGCAAAAATCGCAGAAAACAAGAAAAAACCAACAGCTCAAAAACAATCAAAGTTTCAGAAGCGATTGGAAGAGATGGCCAAGAAGCGTGGCTACAATCCACCAAGACGATAATGCTCCCACAGTAAACAGAGCTGTTATCTTTTAATTAGCTTTGTGGCATGAACAAGGAACAGATTAGTCAGGTAATTAAAATCAGAAATATTGTCCGGAATTTCAAAATGGGTGCGGAGATCATCAAAGTACTCAAAGGAATCAACCTCGATGTGCAACGTAACGAATATGTTGCCCTGATGGGACCTTCAGGTTCCGGCAAATCAACTTTGATGAATATCTTGGGTTGCCTCGACACACCTACCAGCGGAACGTATGAATTAAACGGGCAAGATGTGAGCAAAATGTCGGATAATGAGCTGGCTGAAGTTCGTAACCATGAAATTGGCTTTATCTTTCAAACCTTTAATTTATTACCGAGAGCTACTGCACTAGACAATGTGATCTTACCATTGATTTATGCCGGCATGAGCAAAAAGGAAAGAACCGAACAGGCACTCGATGCCTTGATGCAGGTCGGACTTGCAGACCGTGTAACACACAAGCCCAATGAGCTATCAGGCGGACAACGTCAGCGCGTGGCCATTGCCCGAGCATTGGTGAACAATCCATCCATCATACTTGCCGATGAACCTACCGGAAACCTTGATTCCAAAACATCTATCGAGATTATGGGTTTATTGCAGGACATTCATCGTAAGGGCAATACCATCATCATCGTTACCCATGAAGAAGATATTGCACAGCATGCGCACCGCATCATTCGTTTAAAAGATGGAATGATAGAGTCCGACACGATAAATGAAAATATACGTGTGGTTGAAACTGCATAAACGACAGTGCTTATGAAAATTTATACAAAAAAAGGGGATAGTGGAGAAACATCGCTTTTGGGCGGCCAAAGAGTGCCAAAACACCATCTTCGGATCGAAGCTTATGGCACCGTGGATGAGTTGAACTCTTTTCTCGGACTCTTGCGCGATCAGCCTGAAGTACATTCAGAGATTAAAAATGAAGTTATACAAATTCAGGAAACCTTATTTACTATTGGCTCACATTTGGCCCTGGAACCCGGCAAAGAAAAAATCAAATTACCTGAAATTTCAAAAGCAGATGCCGAAAAACTCGAGCAAGCTATTGATCGTATGAATGAACACCTGCCCGAGATGCGCAACTTTGTGCTTCCAGGCGGACATCAGGCTGTCTCCATTTGTCACGTGGCAAGATGTGTGTGTAGAAGGGCTGAGCGTAATGTGGTTCACCTAAGTGAATTCAGTAGAGTAGAAAAGGAGGTGTTGGCTTACCTCAACCGACTGAGTGATTATTTGTTTGTTTTATCGCGCAAATTCAGCTACGATTTTCAAGTAGTTGAAACACCGTGGAAGCCAAAGCTTTAAATTTTTATTAACAAAGTCACACCTACTCTTTAATTTTTATTTTTGCGCTTTGAAAGGGATAAGGTAAAACCTTTGCTCAACAAAATGCGTATTTTATCGTTAACCATCTAAAACGTTGGAACTATGTACTGGACATTAGAATTGGCATCCTATCTTGAAGATGCGCCCTGGCCTGCCACCAAGGACGAATTGATCGATTTTGCGATACGTTCCGGTGCTCCTTTGGAAGTAATTGAGAATCTTCAGGAAATTGAAGACGAAGGCGAAGCCTATGAAAGCATTGACGAAATTTGGCCCGACTATCCTACAAAAGAAGATTTCTTTTTTAACGAAGACGAATATTAAAGGCACATTTTTCAAAAAAAAACTGAGGCACGGAGAATCCGTGCTTTTTTTTTATCCGCCATTAACTACATTTTTATGCTCAATTTAATCACAGCAAATCCTAGGGCATTACCTTTGCCTTGACTATGAAAACACTCAAAGAGCTTTTTCTAAACGAATATAATATTCTCATGCTCATTATCGTGAATGCCATCACGATAGTGATTCAGGGCTTCAATGACATTCCACATGATTGGATGACCCTAGCATTCATGATTGATAGTTTCATCTCCGTGTTGTTCATCATCGAAATGTTTGTCAAGCTGAAGCACTTTGGGACTCAAACCTATTTCAAATCGGGATGGAACAGATTGGATTTTTTTCTTGTGCTCGTGAGTGCACCGTCTTTGATTTTATTGCTTACCCATGTTACAGCCTTCGATGTCGGAATACTTTTCAGCTTGAGATTATTAAGGGTTTTTAAGTTTTTCCGATTCCTGAAGTTTGTCCCCAATATTGACCATTTGATTCTTGGTGTGCGGCGGGCGGTGAAGGCTTCCGTGCTGATATTTTTTGCTTTTTTCGTTTTTAATCTTGTAGTAGCCTTATTTGCCAATTATCTGTTCAAAGAAAGGGCGCCGGAATTTTTTGGCAATCCTTTGATTTCTTTCTATTCCATATTTAAAATATTTACGGTTGAAGGCTGGTACGAAATTCCTGATGCCTTGGCAGAAAATGCTTCTGAAATAGCTGCTTTTTTCATAAAAACCTTCTTTATCGCTATTCTCTTGTCTGGAGGGGTTATTGGACTTTCTTTGGTCAATTCCATTTTTGTGGATGCGATGGTAAGCGACAATACCAGTGAATTGGAAGGGCATGTAAGTCGTCTCGAAGCCAAGATTGACAAGCTTCAGGACATGATCAGCGAGCAAATATCAAAAGATGACAAAAAGGGAGCTTAACTTCGCTGATATTCTTATTTTTGCGTACCTTAAAATTGAAAATCAATAAAAATATATCCTATGGCTTTTGATATTGAAATGATCAAAAAGGTTTATGAAAACCTTGGAAGCAAGGTGAATGCTGCCCGCAACATGGCAGGACGTCCACTTACGCTTACCGAAAAAATCCTTTATGCACACCTTACCGATGCATTACCGGCTCAACCCTATGAACGTGGAAAATCGTATGTGGATTTCAATCCGGACCGCGTCGCCATGCAGGATGCCACGGCACAAATGGCACTTCTGCAGTTTATGCAAGCCGGAAGAAGCAAAGTTGCTGTACCTTCAACAGTACATTGCGACCACTTGATTTTGGCTGAAAACGGTGCTGTTGAAGACTTAAAAAAGTCGAAAGAGAAAAACAAAGAAGTATTTGATTTTTTGGCATCCGTATCAAATAAATATGGAATTGGATTCTGGAAGCCCGGAGCAGGAATCATTCACCAAGTGATATTGGAGAATTATGCATTTCCCGGCGGTATGATGATCGGTACCGATTCACACACCGTTAATGCAGGCGGTTTGGGGATGATTGCCATCGGAGTGGGCGGTGCTGATGCATGCGATGTGATGGCAGGTTTGCCTTGGGAATTGAAATTTCCAAAACTCATCGGTGTAAAACTTACCGGAAAACTCAACGGATGGGCTTCAGCAAAAGATGTGATTCTGAAAGTTGCCGGAATATTGACAGTGAAAGGCGGTACTGACAAAATTTTAGAATACTTCGGTCCCGGAGCTGATTCTTTAAGCGCCACCGGCAAAGGCACTATATGCAATATGGGCGCTGAAATTGGCGCAACTACATCTATTTTCGGATACGACCAAAAAATGGCCGAATACCTTCGTGGAACCGACCGCGCCGATGTAGCTTCCCTTGCCGATGCAGTAGCTGAGCATTTGCGGGGCGACAAGGAAGTGTACGAATCGCCTGAAAAGTATTTCGATGAGGTTATAGAGATTAATCTTTCTGAACTTGAACCACACGTGAATGGACCATTTACTCCCGATTTGGCTTGGCCTTTGAGCAAATTTGCTGCTGCTGTGAAAGAAAATGGTTGGCCGGCAAAACTCGAAGTAGGCCTAATTGGCAGCTGCACCAATTCTTCTTATGAAGATATCTCAAGAGCAGCGTCATTGGCTAAGCAAGCTGTAGATAAAGGCTTGAAAGCAAAATCAGAATACACCATCACACCGGGTTCGGAACAAGTTCGTTATACGGTGGAGCGCGATGGATTCCTTGGGATTTTTGAGCAAATGGGTGGGGTAGTGTTAGCTAATGCCTGCGGTCCATGCATCGGTCAGTGGGCAAGGCATACCGACGATCCTAATCGCAAAAACTCCATCATCACTTCATTTAATAGAAACTTCGCAAAACGTAATGATGGAAATCCTAATACACACTCTTTTGTAGCTTCTCCTGAAGTTGTAACCGCCTTGGCCATAGCCGGTGATCTTACTTTTAACCCAATGACGGACTATCTAACCAACGAAAAAGGGGAGAAAGTGAAATTGGACGAGCCCAATGGTTTGGAGTTGCCACCGACCGGTTTTGCAGTAGAAGACGCCGGTTATCAGGCGCCTGCAGCCGATGGTAGCAGTGTGCAAGTGCTTGTAGGCCCTGACTCAGACCGATTGCAGCTTTTAGAAAGCTTTCCGGCTTGGGAAGGAACTGATCTACATGGATTGAAACTGCTCATCAAAGTCAAAGGCAAATGTACCACTGACCATATTTCTATGGCTGGTCCTTGGCTGAAATATCGCGGACATCTCGACAATATCTCCAACAATATGTTGATAGGCGCGGTAAACTATTTCAATGAGAAAACCGATAGCGTTAAGAATCAACTCACCGGTGCTTATGAGTCTGTACCTAAAGTTCAAAGGCAATATAAAGCACAAGGCATTGGAAGCATCGTAGTGGGTGATGAAAACTACGGCGAAGGCTCATCTCGCGAGCATGCTGCCATGGAGCCGCGTTTTCTTGGAGTTCGTGCCGTGTTAGTGAAATCATTTGCCCGTATCCACGAAACCAACCTGAAAAAACAAGGTATGTTGGCTTTAACATTTGCTGATAAAGCCGATTATGATAAAATTCAGGAAGATGATGTCATAGACATTATCGGACTGACAAGTTTTGCACCTGGAGTTCCGCTCACTTTAGTTTTGAATCATGCAGATGGAAGCCGCGAAGAAATCAAGGTAAATCACTCTTATAATGATGCACAGATTGAGTGGTTTAAAGCAGGATCTGCATTGAATCTCATTAAAATGCAACTTCAGAATTAATTAACTTAACAGACACAACAGCCGGATTATGACAACTAATCCGGCTGTTTTTTTAAATATTGCCATGGGATTTAAAGCCACGCTGCTAAAAATTTACTATTGGGGTTTCCTGAGTAAAGAGCGACAGAATCATTATCAGAAGATTGTTCGCGACACGGAATGGGAAGCTATTGCACCTTTTCTCAGGAAGGGAAAATTTTTGGATGTAGGTTGTGGTGCAGGCTATTCCATGCAGAAAGCCAAAGATGATGGTGGCATAGAAGTTTATGGCATAGACCCGGATCCCAAAGGTCATGGTGTGGGACGTGAAGGATCAGGCTTCAATATTGATGTAGATAATATTCTTCAAGCCACCGCAGAAGCCATTCCTTTTCAAGACAAAATGTTTGACACTGTTTATTCGTCGCATGTTTTAGAGCATGTGCAGGATGAGCAACAGTCACTTGCAGAAATGAAAAGAGTACTTAAGGATGACGGTGTTCTAATCATTGGTATGCCTACAGCTGCTATGGCTATGCTAAACATGTTTAGCCAATACGTTTTCACCACGCATCAGAAAATTGTCAATTTCTTTTTCTCCCCTTTTATTAAAACCGGCAAAGTCAAATTTTGGCAAATCTTCGTACCAATCTCTCATTCATCTTCAGATAAAACCATCTTTTATGACCTGAAACATTACAGGATAAAGAATTGGAAAAAAATAGTATCGCAACAGTTTGATGTGGTAGAAACTATCACTCCAGCTTTCTATCCCTACCCAGACATGCTGCAGTATTTCAAACTAAGGAAAAACAGCCGCTACTCGAGCAGCGTGTTTTTTATTTGCCATAAAAAGCAGTCTTAATCCGCTTTAATTAAATTAAAAACATTGAAAACCGCGCAGAATTCAATAGCAGCTCCACATTCACGAAATTATTTTCCCTAAAAGATTAAGCGTACAAAAACATGAACATCATCACCATCATAGGTGCAAGACCACAAATCATCAAAGCGGCAGCCATTAGCAGGTCTGTGGCTTCAAGGCATGGACAGGTAAATGAAACCATCGTCCACACCGGACAACACTACGATCACAACATGTCGCAAGTGTTTATTGATGAATTGGGTATTGCTCCGCCAGCTATCAATCTTAATGTTGGTTCGGGGTCGCATGGCAAACAAACAGCCGCTATGCTCTCCGGAATAGAAGAAATTTTGCTCGATCAAAAACCCCATTGGTTGGTAATATACGGCGATACAAACTCCACCCTTGCTGCAGCCGTAGCAGCTAGTAAAATTCACATACCTATTGTGCATATTGAAGCAGGTTTACGTTCATTCAACAAATCGATGCCGGAAGAAGTAAATCGCATTGTGGCAGACCATTTATCCACGCTTCTGTTTGTGCCCACCCAAACAGGCGTTGAAAACCTCAAGCATGAAGGCTTTGATACTGAATTTAAAGGACCTTACTCAGCCGACAAACCGGGTGTGTTTCTTACCGGAGATCTGATGTATGACAATAGTTTGTATTATGCCGAGGTAGCTGCGCAGCGCTCACGTATTCTTGATGATAATGAATTATACAAAGAGAAGTTCGTTTTGGCGACCATTCACCGCGATTCCAACACCGATAATCCTGTTCATTTGAATGCTTTGATCAAGACATTTATTGAAATCACGGAAGAGAAAGGAGTAGAACTTGTTTTACCCCTGCACCCCCGCACCCGAAAAATGATGGAAGTAAATTTGACTTCAGGCAATCAACAGCAATTATCCCAAAGCAAGCTTATTAAACTCATTCCTCCTGCATCTTTTCTGGATATGATTATGCTTGAGAAGAATGCATCAATCATCATGACTGATTCCGGCGGAGTGCAAAAGGAAGCTTATTTTTTCAAAAAACCTTGCATCATACTTCGCCCCGAAACGGAATGGGTAGAATTGTTGCATAGTGGAACTGCCATGATAGCAGATGCCGACCCGGAGAAGATACACTCTGCATTTGAAAAGCTAAGTAATGCGACTGATCTGAATTTTGATCCACTTTATGGCGATGGTAAAGCAGCCGAAAAAATGTTAAACATTATGGTGGAGCAAACTGCAAAGTCCTAAATTGCAGGCAATGTTGCTTATCTACTGCCATCAGATTACATCGCGAAGCAAATATGCATTTAAACTGATTTTTTCAGATATGCTGCAGTTGCCTTATACCATCACTACTTCATTAGAAGATTATCAGACTTACTTAGGGCCTAAACTTTGCTACAGTAAACGAAGAATAGATCAAACACCATGGATTTATTGCTCGGGTTTGCTTTTCGAAAAAGGAATCAAGTATCAGGAGATCAGAACTTTTTCATGGAATAACATCAAGGCATTTTTCAAAGCCCCGGCAAGTGCTGATTTTCCATTCGATGTTTTTGCAGCAAGTTTTTATTTAGTGAGTAGATATGAAGAATACTTACCACATATCAAAGACCAACATCAGCGATTTATAGCTGAGCAAAGTTTGGCCTATCAGGAAGCTTTTCTCGACAAGCCCGTGGTAGATTATTATGCACTGGGAGTTTTTGCTTTTTTGAAAGCAAAATATCCTGAATTACCAGATCACAAGCGCACTTACAAGTATGAACCAACAATAGATATTGACAATGCGTATGCAATCAGAAATAAGGGTTTTGAGCGAATCATTGCCGGATTGTTTCAAAATCTTTTTAAGGCGGACTTTCCTGCCTTCAAAGAGCGCTTGATGGTGACCTTGCATTTGAAAAGAGACCCTTACGATACTTATGAGTATCAACTAAAAATGATTAAGAAATATAGGTTGAAGGTTATTTATTTTATTCTTTTGGGAGACTATGCACAGTATGATAAAAATGTAGCTGCGACCAACAAAAACCTGCAATCATTGATTAAGTTTTTGGCAGATTATGCTGAAATCGGTATTCATCCATCCTATGCATCAAATAAGCAACCTTCAAAAATGCTTAAGGAAATCAGCAGATTATCTATTATTCTTCACCGAGAAATAAAGAAAAGCCGTCAACATTTTTTGAAGCTTTCACTTCCGGAGACCTATCAACGATTGATTGATGCAGACATAACCGACGATTACACAATGGGCTACCCATCGCAATTGGGCTATAGAGCAAGTACTTGCACCCCTTTCTTTTTCTACGATCTCGATTTGGAAACAGAAACTTCGCTCAAAATTCATCCTTTTGCAGTGATGGATGGCACGCTCAAGGATTATCTCAATCTTCCGAATGAAAAAGTTTTGAAATCTGTAAAACCTTTTATTGAAGAAGCTAGAAAGGTAGCCGGAACATTTGTTACACTTTGGCACAATGAAACTTTTGCGGAAAATCAGCGGTGGAAGGGGTGGCAAAAGATTTATGAAGATATCACTAAAGAAGCACTTAGAGAAAACCATTGATAATTAAACATCTGAAATATCGTGAAATAGATAAAGACAAATGGGATCAGGCACTTTCGTCTGCTTCCAATAGTATTGTGTATGCTACTAGCGGTTATTTGGATATAGTTTGCAATCATAGCTGGGAAGCTTTGATAAGTGAAGATTGGCAATGGATAATGCCACTTACTGTGAAGCGTAAGTTAGGCATCAGCTATTTACCTACGCCTTTGTTTGTGCAACAATTAGGTATTTTTGGTCCTGAGCAGCCAACTGAAGAAATTATTTTATCATTTATTTCAGCCCTACCGAAGGATATCAAATTAATCGAATACCAATTCAATCACGCAAATAATAAACTGCTCAATGTGCGCATTGCAGCTAATATTCGGAGAAATCTTGTACTCTCAATCGATGCTAATTATCATCGCGATAAACAGAAATTATATAACACCAACACGAACAGGAACATTAAAAAAGCCTTGAATGAGCGTTTATTGATTAAGCAAACAGAGCCGATGAAAGTAGCAGAAATATTTGCCGAGAATCGTGGTCGAAAAATCAAAAACATTAATCGGAATTGGTTGCAGGTATTCGACAAACTTTGTAAAGCTGATATCCCACATAGGAAAGTTCATGCTTTTGAAGCGGTAAATTCTCAGGATGAATTTTTAGCAGGGGTGGTGGTTTTTGAAGCTTTTAATCGACATATTTTAATAGTCACAGCGAGCACCGAACAAGGAAAAAGTAAATCTGCCATGCATTTATTGCTAGACAATTATCTCACACGACTTCCGGCAGGACAATTATTTGATTTTGAAGGATCAGATAATCAGCAGCTTGCGCTTTTCTATAAAGGTTTTGGTGCAAGTGAAGCAAACTACCTACATTTGAAAATCAATAATTTGCCATGGTATCTTAAATGGCTAAAACGATAATTATGACGCACATTCTTGCTCACTCCAACTCTCTTGCCAACCATTATATGGCCGAATTGCGGGATGTTGAAATTCAAAAAGACAGTATGCGATTCAGACGAAATCTGGAACGCTTAGGTGAAATTCTTGCTTATGAAATCAGCAAAACTTTAGACTATGAAGTGAAAGAAGTGGTCACTCCTTTAGGTATTGCTAATATTCCTCTATTAAAAGAACAACCGGTAATTTCTACCATTTTGCGTGCGGGATTACCCTTGCATCAAGGCTTACTCAATTATTTCGACAAAGCCGGCAATGCCTTCATTTCTGCGTATAGAAAACATCATAAAGACCATAGCTTCGAAATCAAGGTAGAGTATCTTTCAAGCCCATCAATAGAGGATAAAGTGCTGATTGTCTGCGATCCAATGCTGGCCACAGGTCAATCGATGTATCTCGCTTATAAGGCAATGCTTCAAAAAG
The DNA here is from genome assembly GCA_046294625.1 of Flavobacteriales bacterium. Lineage (GTDB taxonomy): Bacteria > Bacteroidota > Bacteroidia > M30B66 > M30B66 > JBKBKN01. The sequence goes on along the minus strand of JBKBKN010000022.1, from coordinate 8,262 downwards.
GAAAACCACGCCATGTACATGTGATTGGATTAATTGCTAGTGTGGAAGGGGTTAATTATGTGAAGAAACATTTTCCGGAAAATACCACGCTTTGGCTTGGCGCAGTGGACGATGAATTGACTGTAAAATCATACATCGTACCCGGATTGGGCGATGCCGGCGATTTGGCTTACGGTGAAAAAATTTGATTCCAATGAAGAAAATCCAAAATCATTACTCAATTGGTTATGGTGATGCAGCAGAGCAGCAAATTCATGTGGAAATTCGATTTGAAAATTTGCAACAAGCTGAAACTTATATCCAGCTTCCATCATGGCGTCCTGGACGATATGAGTTAGGTAATTTTGCTAAGAATATTTCTCAGTTCAGGTGTGAAGATGAAGTGGGCAACCCTGTGCCATTTGAAAAGCTGACAATAGATTCTTGGTTAATAAAAACTGACAAAATAAGTACACTTACTATATTTTATCAATACTATGCTAATGAGCTAAACGCCGGTTCCAGTTATTTGGATGAAGAGCAACTTTATGTAAATCCGGTTAACTGTTGTGCTTATCTGGTAGGCAGAGAAAAGGAGCCTCTTACATTCAATATTCGAGTACCTGACAACTATCAAATTGCCACCGGTATCGAAATGGAAATCTCCAAAGCTAAGTATTGGCTCCCTGATTTTGATACTCTGGCCGATCAACCTTTCATTGCATCGTCAAGCCTTCAGCTAGTAAATTATGGCGTAGCTGATTATGATTTTTACATCTGGTTTCAAGGAAAAGTAGCCCTTGATCGAGAGAGGCTTGTTAGGGACTTTAGCCGCTTTAGTGAATCACAAATCGAATTATTCGGCAGCATGCCGGTTAAGAAATTTCATTTTCTTGTGCAAGCTTGCTCTTTCCCCTATTATCATGGTGTAGAGCATCAACATTCCACTGTGTTGGCTTTAGGGCCCGGACATCAGCTTTTTACATCCTTTTATGATGAACTGCTCGGGGTAAGCTCGCATGAATTGTTTCATGTATGGAACGTGAAATTTATCCGCCCACAATCCATGTTCCCCTACGATTTTACAAAAGAAAATTATAGTCGCTTGGGGTATATATACGAAGGCCTCACCACTTGGTATGGCGATATCATGCTCTATCGGTCTGGAGTGTTTAGCAGGGAGCAATATCTAAAGACTATCAACGATTATCTCCGTAGGCATTATATGAACTACGGACGATTTAACTATAGCGTTGCCGATTCTTCATTCGATACTTGGCTCGATGGCTATGTGCCCGGTGTGCCACACCGCAAAGTTTCGATCTACACAGAAGGGTGCCTGATTGCCTTTATGCTTGATGCTATTATTAGAGACCAAACTCAGCACGCCAAGAGCCTTGACGATTTGATGAGGTGTTTGTATGAAAAAGCCATGAATGGCGAAGCTTATGATGAATCTTTTATTTTAGAAACACTATATAGTATATGCGATTACGATTTTGATTCTTTCTTCAAGGATTACGTCTATGGAACAGAAGATTTCACGGCTCAGCTCGCACATGCAGCTTCTGTGTATCAGTTTCAGTTTTTAGAAACTAAACCATTGAGTGATTTTGAGCATCGGCATGGCTTAATATTAAACGAAAGTAATGGTCTTTTCACCATTCAACAGACTGCTCCCGGAAGTCCGGCAGTGAAAGCCGGTCTGTTGGTGGGAGATCAAATCATTGCAGTGAATCAATTTCGCTTAAACAGAAAATGGTTGAATAATAAATTAGATCAAGAGCAGATAGAAGTTACGGTGTTTAGCAAGGATATACTCAAAACCGTTTTGCTTCAATCAATAGAAAGTTCATACTATGTGACTATGCAATTGGCATAGACGATAACCTTTAGATGCTTTGCTCGTAAACCATTCAGATTTAACCCAATCTGAATGAGTCCACGTTTACACCTTAAAAACAAGGTAAAGGTTCGCGCTTCGGTTCGCTTGGTCATAGCAAGCGTGGCCATAACTGCCATTGTGGCTATCTGCTTTATCATTTACCAAACCCTTATCAAAACCGAAGATACTTTAGCCGGTATTGAAGAAGGCCGATTGTCTAATTTCACTTTTCGGGTGCCTCTGATTATCGATAAAAGCTTTATTCGCAGCGGCGAGCCAATGCTCGATTTTCATGCCGCGGTGGTATTGCAGCACGAGCAGCTCCGTGCGCTTAGCAATGGTGGAAATTTAGTTAATGTGAAGGACCCTGATATTGCCTTTACCAAGGCCGATGGAGTGAGCGGCATTGCACATCTCATTGAAAACTATGATCCGGTGAAAGGCACAATTACAGCCTGGCTTAGGTTTGATACCTTAAGTAACACAATGAATGATACGGTTTATTTATACTTCTCTTCCACTGTTCCCCGTCAGTCAGTTCGCCATGCAGCGATTCCCGATATGCTTAAAATGCGTTGGCATATGGACAAGGAACTGCGCGCTGATGCCGGCGTGTTTTTAAGCGGCAAAAGCAATGGAACTCAAGTTGTGAATGGGATGATCGGCAACGCAAGAAAGTTTATTGCTGGGCAAAATGATTTTATCTCCTACAATCATCACAAAGGATTTGTTCCAGAAGGTTCGTTCACCATCAGCCTTTGGATTAAACCGGAAAAAATAAATAGAGTGCAGACACTGATCAGCACCAAAGATGATATGGGTGGTGGCTTCTATTTACAGTTGAATGAAAAATTGCAACCCAATTTTGTCATCACCACGCAAAACGATAAAGAGATAAGCACCTTACACGGCAAGACCGAGCAGTTGGAAAGCGGCAAATGGCAACATATAGCAGTGGTGTTTGAAGCAAATTCGTTGCAGCTGCAACTTTATGTGGACGGCATCGCCGAGAAAACCATCCTTTTGCCTGCCCTAGCCAAAAACAGCGCTTTAGGCTGGGCATTTGCGCGCAAGCATTTTGATGTAGAAAGTAGTCTTGATGCGGTGATAGATGAAGTGCAGTTTTATCATCAGGCAAAAAATTCATCATGGATAGCTAGTGCTTATTTCAATCAGGCCAATGCGCCCAGTCTTTTTTCATTTGGTAAAGTTCAATCATTTGAAGTTAGCGACTTAAGAGAGCAGGAGCGGAGTAAAAAAGGAATGGCTGATAGCGAAGAAGCGCTTTCGGAAAGCATGCTGAACTATTACAGGAACAACGAGCAAATCATTGAAAAGAAAATGCTTGAGTTAAAAGCGAAAAGTGCCAATCCGGAAGAGATTCAGGCTCGGTTAGACAACATTCGAAGAATTGCTAAGGAAAAGGACCAGAATTAATACACCATCAAATTGCAGCCTCGAATATCGCTGTGATCGAATCGTCCAAGAATTTGAAAACTTCTATCAGGATTTTTTTTACCTAAGTCGCTTGTCGCAATAAAACTACAGGAGTCAATATTTGCAAGATCAATCACATTAACACGCCCCGTTTGGTTAGTCTCCAGTAAACTAAAGGGGTCATTCATGTCAAAGATCAACACGTCCATCCAAAGAGGACACGTATATTTTAAACCATCTAATGCATAAGCCTGCGAAAGCAACTCAGTCATGCCATATTCGCCACAAAGTTGCCAATTGCCTTGAGCTGATTTTCTTAGTTCAGCATGCAGTTCATCTCTGATGATTTCTTTTCGGCGGCCTTTCATTCCACCGGTTTCCACCATGATAAGTTGATCGGGAAGTTTTCTGGCATATTCGCAAAAGTCAAGCAAAGCGAAGGTTACCCCAATGAGCCAGATTTTCTTTTGAAGCTCTTCTGCTTGATGAATAACTTCATGGAGTCGTTTATGATCCGTTAAGTAAAACCCGTTTAATGAATCACTTCCATCTTCCATAAGCACTTTACACATGTGCACCAACGACGCATCCTTTCGCTCAAGGTAGGAGGGAAGCAGCGCTAAGAAAACATAGTCTTCCGGACTGCCAAAAAAGCGTTTGAATCCTTCAATGATAGATTTGTGATAAATGTTCAGGTCTAAAACGAAGTGTGAGGAATGCTCTGATCCGGTAGTACCTGAACTTCTAAAAACCGCCTGATGTTGATTCTTGGATGTGCTAATCACATGATTTTTAAACAACTCCACTGGCAAAAATGGGATATCGGCAATGTTTTTGACCTGTTCAGGTGTGCGTTGCAGAAATTTGCAAAATTGGCGATAAGTTTCTACATTCTCATATTGATAGGCAAACACTTCTAGCGCCAGCACTTCAAATTCAGAATAATCCGTAACTTTGAAAATCTTTTTGATTAGCGCATCTCTATCTAACATGAAAGCTTGGTTATTCTTTAAAAACAGCTCGATAAATATACTACTATTTTTAGTTGTGCTTACCGTATTTATGGGCTCCTGCGGAAAGGAAAACCAAAAATTTCCGGATGTTCCCTTTATTCGTTACGAAGGTTTTGAGCAAATCAGAAATCTCGAAGGTAAAGATTCTATTGGCGTCTTAAAACTCTACTTTACCGATGGCGACGGCGATCTAGGTTTAGACCCTGCAGATACTTTTCCTCCCTTCAATCGGGGGAGTTTGTTTTATTACAATTTTATTATTGACTATTTCGAAAAACAAAACGGTACATATGTGAAAGTGGTGGTCGCACCCCCAATTCCTGGCGCAGATACGATTACCAACAATTCCCGAATCCCCAGATTGGTTGCGCAGGGACGTAATCGTTCCTTAGAAGGGATGTTGATGATGGAGCTTTTCACCAACAATCCACTTTCAACATTTGATACTATTAAATACCGGGCCTATATCATCGATCGGGCATTGAACAAAAGCAATACAATTGAAACTCCTGAACTGATTATCAGAAAATAAACTACTAAAGCTTATTCATCAAGTCGTAAGAGAACTGAAGTAAAGCTTCATCTTGAGCTTGTGCTGCCATAAACTGCATGCCAAACGGCAAGCCTTGTGAGTTTTTCCCCGTAGGTAATGAGATCGCAGGAATGCCACATAAGTTGGCCTGCACGGTGTAGATATCTTCCAGATACATTTTTATGGGGTCGCTACTGTTTTCACCGAAGCGAAATGCTACATCAGGCGTTGCCGGCAGCATAATGAAATCGTAATTGGAAAGTATTTTATTAGTAGCTTCACGAATAATTCTTCTAGCTTTTTGCGCTTTTGAATAATACGCATCATAATACCCGGAACTTAATACAAAGGTACCAAGCATAATACGTCTTTGCACTTCTTTACCAAATCCTTCGCTGCGAGAAAGTTTATATGTGCTTTCCAGATCTGTTGCATTCGGACTTCTGTAGCCATAGTGGATGCCATCATAGCGTGAAAGATTTGATGAAGCTTCGGCGGTGGTGAGCACGTAGTACGCAGGAATCACATAGTCAAGAAAGGGAAAGTTTACTAATTCTACTTCATGGCCATTTGCACGAAGTAGATCAATTAGTTTTTGCACATGAGCTTTAATTTCACCGTCAAGTCCGGGACTTTCCACTGCTTCGCGCAGCACCGCTACTTTATATTTTTTTTCGGTAGACACATTTAAATTTATCGGTGCATAGTTTTTTTGCAACATGGTTGAATCATATTCATCCATGCCACCGATTACATCGAGCACCAATGCACAATCTTCAACGTTATGCGCTAATGGTCCGATTTGATCAAATGATGAAGCATAGGCAATGCAACCATATCTAGATACGCGACCATAGCTCGGCTTTAGTCCAACCACTCCGCAAAACGAAGCTGGTTGGCGTATAGACCCTCCGGTGTCAGTGCCAAGCGCCACCAAACACAAATCGGCGGCAACTGCCACTGCCGAGCCACCCGATGAGCCACCCGGAACACGTTCATTATCTAAAGGATTCAAGACATTGCCAAAGGCTGAGTTTTCATTGGAGCTACCCATAGCGAATTCATCACAGTTGAGACGACCGATGATAATTGCATCTTCAGCCAATAATCGATCCACCACTGTAGCATGATATACTGCAGTGAAGCCTTGAAGGATTTTTGACGATGCGGACACTTGATGCCCTTTGTAACACAAATTATCTTTAATCCCTACTACCACACCGGCTAATTTACCGGCACTTCCATTTTTGATTTTTTCATCAATGGCTATCGCCTGATTCATGGCATCTACTTCAAACACTTCCAAAAAAGCGTTGAGGTGCTTGTGCTTTTCAATATTATTGAGGTAGAAATTCGTGAGCTCCACACAAGTGGTTTGCCCCGATTCTAAAGCTTTAGTGGTTTCCTTTATGGAACGATACATGCCTTAGTGCTTCGCTTATGAGTTCTTTTGCTCGAGTTTATCCTTGTCTTTTTGATCTTCAGTACCTTCTTTGGCATTTTTAAATTCTTTAATGCCTTGTCCGATACCCTTCATAAGCTCAGGAATTTTTCTCGCACCGAATAGCAGCACCAAAACCAATGCGATGAGTAAGATTTGATTAGGGCCTATCATGCCGATAAATGTGTTAAATGTCATTGAAAACAAATTCGAGCCACAAAGGTAGTAATTAATTTAAGCCGCATGCAATGGCAGGTGCATAAATTAAAACGTATTCGGTATATCAAGAGATCTAAAAATATTTTTCGTTTCTACTGAAAATCAATTAGTTTTACATTAAAATTGATTAGGTAAAGTCGCTTTTCCCCAACTAAACCACCCACAACGATGAACAAATTTTACTACATTTTGCTATCAGTGTTTTTTTCACTGTTAATGCATGCACAAAGTGACTCTCTCGCTACATTGCGACAAACATCCGTGCAGGGTAATTTTCAAATTGATGAAGAAATCAATTCCGACAATGCGCTTATTGTTACCCCATTAAACAACATCATTCAATCTATTTCCAATGTTTTGTTTGGGGCTTGTGTCAATATCTCCAACATACAATTTGGGTACCACCCCAATTCGATTGGATTTTTTAGAGACACCACAGGGTATTTGGGTATCGATAGCGGATTGGTAATGACCACCGGAGCCATTCAGATTGCCGCTATGCCTAACTATGCGGGAAACATGGGCAACAATAATAATGTGCCCGGTCATCCTTTGTTGAATCAAATGATTGCCAATACCACATTTGATGCTTGCTTCATTTCTTTTGATTTCACGCCGCAGGCCGATACCATTATTGCATGCACTTTTCGGTTTGGTTCCGAAGAATATCCCGAGTGGGTATGGACCGGTTACAACGATGTGTTTGCCTTCTTCATTTCAGGTCCGGGAATAGATGGAGATGTTGGCCCTTACAAAAACTTGGCTCGCCTGCCGAATGCTTCGCAAACCATCATGAGTATTGATAGCATTAATCATTTTAACAACAGCAGCTATTACTTTGTAAATGATTTTTCGACCTCACCAATGGCACTTCATTTTCAGTATGATGGTTTTGTTAATGTAGTCACCTTGCAGCATCCTGTTATACCCGGCGAAACCTATTCTTTCATCATTGCTATAGCCGATGCCCGCGATGCCATTTACGACTCCGGGGTCTTTCTAAAAGCCGGTAGTTTTTTGGGAAATCAGCCTTTGCCTGCAGCGAAATTTTCAAGCGTACAAACCAATGGCTACACTGTTCAGTTTATCAATGAGTCTATCGGAGCCAAGTTTTATGAATGGGATTTTGGTGATGGCAACACTTCTGAAGAAATCAATCCCGCGTTTACCTTCGACGGTTCTGGTACTTATCCCGTTAAGCTGAAATGCTCCAACATCTGCTATTTCGATGTGGACACCACCATCAATGTAGTTGTGGAGCAAGCTACAGGTATTCAAGAACTTGATCCCTATGTTAAACTGAAAACATTAGAATCAGGCCGTTATCAGCTTGAGCTAAGCCAAGCTTTTCAGCATGAATTATTCTCTTTTACTATATCTGATTTGCAAGGTCGTCTTTTGCAATCTGAGCTACTCAATAGCCAACAGCTTTTGCAAAAGCAGATTGACCTTCAAGCATTTGATCATTCCATGTATATCATCCGAATTTACAACAACAAATTTCAATGGCATGGAAAGTTGATGAGGTAAATTGGGCTTTAATCACAAACTGCTACAAGCTAGAAAATGTTTTAGAATGCACTATGCTTTATTTTTTGAAGAATCATCAAATTCGGAATTTGTAATACCTAATTCAGAAAAGGATTTTTTGTAAAATTTACACTTGAGTAAAGTCATATTGTGGGCTTCCCATAAAATGGACGGGTTGAAAGTAAAAAAATCTGCTTGATATTGTAGCTGTCAAAAACGAAGCGGA
>JBKBKN010000021.1:43504-57348 GCA_046294625.1 Flavobacteriales bacterium | reverse complement strand
CTAAACGATGCAGCTGATACAGTAGGCGGGGTGCACAAAACCACATCCTGCTCTATTAACTGACGGCCAGCTCCACCATTACCACCTGCTCCACCTATACCAGTGCTTCCAAAACCAGGATTGCCACCAATACCACCTGCTACTTGAATGGTACCATTGTTGGTGTAGCTACTCATGTATTGAATATTTACAGTGCCGCCTGATCCACCGCCACCGCCGCCGCCGCCGGCATTACCACCGGAAGATACCGAACCGTTACCACCATTACCACCACGGCAACGAATCCATGCACCCGAACCAATGGTAACGCTGTTGGCCACAATTTGGATAGCTCCTCCTGATGCGCCCCCTCCACCACCAGCTGCGCGAGCAGATGCTAGAAAACTTTGTGTACCATGCCCTCCGGCACCACTGCTACCGCCTAATATCCATCGGTCTCCTGCAGTAGTTTGTCCGGCTGAGAAATAAGCCGTGCTTGCACCTACTTGTAGGGTTAATGCAGCATTGCCATAGGTGCTTCCACCGAGTCCACCTGTGGCACAACCGGTAGTCTGTCCAGAGCCATTACCTCCATTTGCTCCGGCTGAGCCATATGCGCCTCCCCCTCCGCCAGGACCTGCCCAAGACGGACGCGTGTTACTTACCCCGCATCCTTGCATACCGCGACCGCTTGAAGTACCGAAGCTTACGCCTGGCGCAGTGGTACCTGTAGCATTACCACCACCTGCACCCCCCACGCCGCCATTCACGCCACCGGCCACTGCTACGCCGGCTGCACCTCCCGTAACGCCAGAAGCATTACCGCCATTACCGCCAACAGCTCGCAAGTCGCCATTGTTGACAAAACTTCCGGTACAGCGAATAATAAGCGGTGCCGAATTACCGGTTACCGTAACCGTAGTGCCAGAGTTAATAGTTACATTTGCAAAATTGTAGGTTCCGGTAGGTAGGTTAATATTGCCCGTAATGGTCAGATCATTGCCGACTATGTTATAGCCGGTGAAAGAGCCCGCGGTGTTAAATCCTGCCGGATTGGAAGCAATGCTCCCAGTACCATAATTAAAAGTTTGTGCGTTGAGTTTTCCCAAATTTATCGTCGAGAGGAAACTTAGAACACACAACATGAAGAGTGAAAGTAAAGTTCTTTTCATAGGTTTGTTTTTGATGATATAAAGCTACTAATTTCACTTTTAGTTTACAATACTTCGTTATTTCGCTGATGTAAGATTTTGCCTGAAGTGATATTTACTTAAACACATCAAATTATTTGGCCTTCAAATAATTGTTAAATTAGTATTATCATTGTGTTTTAACCACGCTGTCAACATTTCTCCAACCATTCTGATAAAATTGTTTAGCTTAATTTGATGCCCATATAGTTTGTGCAATAAGATTTTCATATGCCATTTTTACTCAGGGAAAGCATAAAATAATCTTTTTCATACAAATACCTTTAGATTGAAATTGATTTGTGAATGTTGTCAATCGTTTTGATATTCAACTAGAAAAAACGCTTCAAAAAAGATGCTTTCAAAACCAACATAATTTAATGCTATCAATAAATTTCCGTAAGATTTAGGTATCAATCATTTGTTAAAACACATTTAACCGCAACAACTTTGTTTTTTCAACAAAACCCCAATATTGAACAAATGGCCGTATTTTCGTGATTCATTTTCCAATACATGATTTCAAAAAGAACAGTAGAGATAGTGCTGGAGACAGCCAGAATTGAAGATGTGGTTGGAGACTATGTTGTACTCAAACGGAGGGGGGCAAATCTTTTGGGTTTATGCCCTTTCCATAATGAAAAGTCACCTTCCTTCACTGTTTCTCCTGCCAAAGGAATTTATAAATGTTTTGGTTGTGGTGCTTCAGGAAATGCTGTGGGTTTTGTGATGGATCATGATAAATTGAATTTTCCTGAAGCGATTAAGCAATTAGCCAAACGGTATCATATCGAAGTGGAAGAAACGGCAGTTTCGGTAGGTGAAAAAGAAGAGCTGAAGGAAAAGGAAAGCATGATGCTCGTTAATGAGTTTGCCGGAAAGTATCTGGAACAGAAACTCTGGGAAACGGAAGAAGGACGAAGCATCGCTTATACCTATTTTAAGGAACGTGGTTTTTCGGATGAAACGATCAGAAAATTCAACCTGGGCTATTCACCCGATGGATGGTCCACTTTCACTGACGATGCGCTCAAGGCGGGTTACAATTTGATTTTTTTGGTAAAAACCGGACTCACGATTGAAAAAGATGGCAAACACTTTGACCGTTTCCGTGGTCGGGTGATGTTTCCCATTCACAATGTGAGTGGAAAAGTGATTGCTTTTGGTGGACGGATTTTAGGCAACGATAAGAAATTAGCAAAGTATGTGAACTCGCCGGAGTCTGAAGTCTATTACAAGAGCAAAGCATTGTATGGTATTCATCTGGCGCGAAAGCAAATCATTCAACAAGACCTTTGTTATTTGGTAGAAGGCTACACGGATGTGATTTCTTTACATCAAGCCGGTATAGAAAATGTAGTAGCGTCTTCCGGCACTTCGCTCACCGAAGATCAAATCAGAATCATTCACCGCTACAGTCAAAACATTACTATTCTTTATGATGGCGACTCAGCAGGAATTAAAGCTTCTTTTAGAGGCATCGACATGATTCTATCGCAGGGAATGAATGTGAAAATAGTTTTATTCCCAGATGGAGATGACCCCGATTCATTTGCACGAAAAAACAATCCACTCTACATTCAAAGTTATTTGAAAGAGCACGCCCAGGATTTTATTGATTTCAAATTAAAGGTGCTAAAGGAAGAGACCGGCGACGATCCCATCAAAAAAGCCATCATGATTAAAGATATGGTGCAATCTGTTGCTTTAATTCCCGATCCGATTATCAGAAGCGTTTACGCCAAAGCTTGTGCCCGTAAACTTGACACGGATGAATCTGTCCTGCTGGATGAAATTACCAAGCTGATCAAACTGAAAAAGCAGAAAGGTGCATTCAAAGCAGATGAAGCAGAGAATGTAGTTCAAGATAAACAAAAATTTATAGAGCAAAACGAAGAAGCAGCACAGGAAAAGCCTAAAACAGATCTGAGAAGTCAGATTAGTTTTCAGGAAAGAAATCTGGTTCGCTTACTGGTGCAATATGCCAATGAACTGATCTATTTTCCGTCTGATAATGGTTTGATTGAAATAAGGGTGGGAGATTATATATTAGATGATTTATTAAGTGATACTCTAGATTTCGAAAACCAAACGCTGAAAAAAATCGTTGAATTGTTTTTGGTAGAAGAAGGAATGCCTTATCCGATGGAAAAAGAATTGCTCCAACATTCAGACTCGGTTATTGTAGATGAATTGATCTCGCTCGTTACATCGAAGCATGAGCTTTCTAAAAACTGGCAGCAAAGGCATAATATCATCATTCCTACCGAAAATTACAATCTGAAAAAAGCGGTGCTATCAGCAGTTTATTCATTCAAAATCAGAAAATTAGAGTTGATGGAATCTGAAATGAGCCGACAATTAGAACATGAAAATGATGAAGATAAAATGCTTGAAATTTTAACAAAGTTGAAATTACTTTTAGACATCAAACAAACATTGGGCAAAGAACTGCAATATGTGGTAATGAGATAAAAGACTATGGATTCAGGCAATAAAATACAATATCTGACCATTCAGAAAGCTGTTAAACTGATGCCACCTTTGATACTGGATGCTTTCAAAGAACATTTGGAAGAAAGCAATGCTGCAATTCCACTCAAATTAGTTGAAGCAATAAAGCCTGGTTTTACAGACACGGATGGTGGTGACGAATTGTGTATTCAGGTTTATGGTGATGCAGATATAGAAACAAAGAAAAAGTTTAATCAGCTGGCTTCTTACACATTCAAATTGTCAGCATTTGTCGTCCGTAACTTTCCCAACTACCTAAAGGAAAATATTACCCAATTGGATATAATGTTAAGTAATGGTAATTTAAGAGAAGCTAATTTACTAGCTGAAGCGATTTTGGATATTGCCGAGCGCATTCACGACTATAAAGCTCAAATATCATCACTCGAGTTTCTTTCGCAACAAGCCTACTTGCAAAAGTCATATTCCACAGCCACCGACCACCATTTACAAATTGATACCTTGCTTGGCCATGAGAAGGATTTGAATCAAATCTATCTTTATCTGAGACAACATTTCAATATCAGTGTAAAAGACGACTCGGTAATTAAAAATCTGGATGAACATCTAAATTTTTGTAAACAATATTTTCATCATCCTTCGGAGAAGGTGAGTATTTTAGGTCGATTTGCTACCGCCTTCATCATTCATTATTACCGTCCTACGGAGTTTCTTACCGAAAATTACAACTCCCTGCTTAGCGACCTTTTGGAAGATTTGCAGAGAAATCCGGCGATTACTTTCCCTTTACTTGAAGATTTGCTTAGTAAAACGATTTTTTTCAAACTCAATCACTCCTTTGCCGACCTGAGTCGTAAGGAAGACAAGTCTGATTATAATCAATTGCTATTGCACAATACCCACCTTTATTTCTGGCAGAACTATGTGAACCTACCAGAACTCTATGCTATAGCTATTAAATCGACATATTATCTTTCTAAGTATCACTCAATTAACCACCGAAAAAACTTTCGGGAGATTGCACCCAAAGACGATTTAAAAGATATTTCGAAATTGATTGAGCGATGCGAATATCTTTTGCGTCAGAAACATTGGGAACAAGCGATTAATATCAATCACTTTATACACCTGAAGCTAACCTATTCAGCTTTGCTCATGCTTGGTGATGAAGAGCAAATATTAAAAGGTATCGACACGCTTGAAACCATGATGATTGTTTATCAGCAGATTACCTTCTCGGAGAGTGTCGATAGCATTTTTATTATTTTAATGGTAGGTTATTTTGCGAAGAAGAATTATCAGAAATGTGTCGATACCTTTAAACGCTATCAAAAAGTATCGCGCGGAAGAGTGATTAATGCCGAAAATCAGCTCGAAATTTTCACCTATTATTATGTAGCGCAATGGCTGATAAGCCAAAGACCGCAATATCTCAGAAAATTGCAGGAAAATTATATTGAAGCATCGCAGCACAAAAATGCTTCTACCATTCAGCGCACTATCTTAGAAATGGTAAGTTATTTCGAAATCCCCGTAAGTTTATAATTTGAACCAGCGGTCAGTACATCAATCAGAGCAGCTTGATGGTTTGCTCTCCCGATTCAACTTTCGATGTTTGGTTTTGTTGCGTACCGGTGAGAATAGCATTCAATCTTAATGCCTGCACATCTGATGAATTGGCTTTAACGCGAAAACGCAAAGTGTGTGAACCGGCTGCAAGTTTATTCCATTCTACTCTGATGCCATTAAAGGCATGATCAAAAATTCCTTTAGCTTGCTCTATTGCTTCTACTTGAACATGATCAGGCATTCGCAAATAAACATCAGCGTTTTTGATTTCAGATGTGTTGCTAATGGTGAACTGAATTTCAGCCCATTCGCCTGATTTCATTGATGTAGGTGCTTGAAGGCTTATATTCGTTTGAGCATGCGCATGCATAAGGCCGATGAGAAATAGAATTGTCAATGCGATGTGTTTTGAGCTCATTGTCGTACGATTCACTTATTTAACACAAATGTAGTGATTTTATTTTCCGTGAAAATGGTGATGCAGAATTAATTCGTTGAATGAGATTCGTTAATTGAATATTATCGGATCAATTGCCCACTCACTCTTTGCAGTCTTAGATCGGCGAGTTTTGCCTGATATAGTGCATTGGTGTAAGAGCTGATCACTTGCGAATAGGTGTATTGAATGTCCTTAATTTGTAATGAATTGATGGTGCCAAGCCTAAACTGTTCGTTGGCGATAAGTAATTGCTGTTCAGCCCATTTCATTTTCTCTTTTTCATATGCCAGCATTTCCAGCGCATAATTGAGCGATTTGAATGCAGCAAGCATTTCAGCCCTGACAACAGCCATGGTTTGGTCCATAGCAATGTTAGCTGCAATAATATTAGCTTTTGCAATCTTTTTTTCTCGTTGCACAAATCCGCTACCATAGAGCGGCAATTGGGCATTGATGCCATAATTAAAGCCTGAATTTCTGTTAAACAAAGCAAACCCAGCCTCACTCGATACCCTGGATAAGTTGTAGGCACTTTGCAGTTGAATTTGGGGGTAATGCAAGCCACGAACTTCTTTAAGGGCAAATTCTGAAATTTTTAATCTGGATTTAGCTGCCTGATATTCCGGATTGTTGCTGCTAAGCTGCGTTTCGAGTTGAGAGAGTTCGTAAGTAGCAGGGTAGGGGATAGAATCGCTGAAGGTAAAATCTTGATTGCCGTCTCTCCCAATAAGCAATAGAAGATTTTGTTTCACTTCATCTATCTGAATTTTAATGGTCACTTTCGTAGCGAGAAATGTATTCAGATCTATCTTGGCTTGCAGCAGATCTGTTCTTGATGCATCGCCTATGCTTAATCTTTTTTCTGCAATGTCAAGTCGCTCCCTGCCCAGTTTGATGAGCGACTCATTAGCGGCTATTTGCTGGGCAAGCATCGAGAGTTGATAATACGCACTTAGTACTTCAAATACACTTTGTTGCACCTGTGTGTAGAGTTCAGTTTTGCTCAGATAGTAGGTTTCTCTGAGTCGATTGCGGGCTGCAAACATGCGGAAGCCATCGAAGATGGTCCAGTTGAGATTTACACCCGCACTAAAATTGTCGGCAGCTACGTTGTTTTGCTGCACTTCAAGGCCATTGGCAAAGCGCTGGTCAATGTTATTGCTGGATAAGATTTCAGCTGCGGCAACATTCACATTTGGCAAGAATCCTGCATTGCCCAAGCTGTTATTGATGGCTGCAATGTCTTCTGCTGTTTTAGCTAATCTGATACCATAGTTTTTTTCCAGCGCCTCGGCCACGACCTTTTCTACACTAAGATATTCTTGTGCATACGATGGCTCAAACAGCATTACAAGGAGGACGAAAAAAAATAATCTACTCATTTGTGGTCCTCCTTCCGGATAAATACGTGTAAACAGCAGGAATCACAAACAGTGTAAGTATGAGTGAAAACATAATTCCTCCTACCACTACGATTCCCAAGGGGATACGACTTGTTGCCCCTGAACCGTAAGCTAATGCAATAGGTAAAGCACCTAAAGCAGTAGCGATACTTGTCATGAGAATTGGTCTTAGCCTAAGCACTGAAGCTTCGAGCACGGCAGTAAATTTTTCTTCGCCTTTGTCGCGCTTCTGATTGGCAAACTCCACAATCAAAATTCCGTTTTTGGTTACCAAACCAATAAGCATAATGATACCTATCTGACTGAAAATATTGATGGTTTGCCCAAAAATAGCCAGACTGAGCAAAGCGCCTGCAAATGCCAATGGCACAGTGATCATGATGATAAATGGATCGCGAAAGCTTTCAAATTGAGCGGCCAAAACCAGATAGACTAGTAGAAGCGCCAAAACGAAAGCAAACCAGATATTGGAAGAACTTTCGGTGAAATCGCGCGAATCGCCCAAAAAATCGGAACGAAAGCTTTCGTCGAGCACTTCGGCGGCAATTCTTTTCATTTCTTCCACTCCATCGCCAATGGTATAGCCCGGGGCAAATCCTGACGATATGGTAGCAGACTTATAGCGATTGAAATGATAGAGTTGTGGAGGGTTGCTCACTTCTTCCATTTCAATGAAATTATCTAATTGAACCATTTCGCCGGATGGTGTGCGCACATGAAAAGATTTCAGATCATAGGGGTCATCTCGGTAATCTCTGTCCACCTGACCAATCACTTCATATTGTCGGCCTTGTAAGGTAAAGTAACCAATCCTACGTCCACTCAATGCCAGTTGCAGCGCTTCCGAAATTTCGCCTACGCTCAGTCCTGCTTCCTGTGCTTTCAGTCGATTGATTTCCACATTAATTTCAGGCTTGTTAAATTTTAAATTCACATCCACCCCCATCAGGATTTCGCTGGCCAAAGCTTTTTCCATGAATTTGGGAAGAAATTCGGCGATTTTATTAAAGTCAGAGTTTTGCAACACAAATTGAATAGGTTGTCCACCACGCAGACCTCCTGAAGAAATTGTCGGATCTTGTCTTACAAATGCCCTGCCGGTGTTGTAACCTTGCAGAATTTTATTAAGCGCATTAGCTATATCCTGCTGACTTCTGTTTCGCTCATCGGGTTGATTTAATCGAATGCGCACAAAGCCAGTATTTACTGCACCGGAACCGGTGAAGCCCGGTGCTGTGACCGTGAGCACGATTTCATGCTCGGGAACCGAATCCATCACCATTCCACCAATTTGATCCATGTATTGGTCCATATAATCGAACGAGATACCTTCCGGCGCCGAAACGATCATTCTAAGCACACTTCTGTCTTCGATAGGGGCTAATTCTTTTTGCAGATTTTGGTAGGAAAATAAGGTGATTGCCATGCAAATCAACACAATAGGCAGCGCAAGCCACCTGCGATGAATAAACCATTGCAGACTTCGTCGGTAACTGTTTTCCATGGCATTGAAAAATGGCTCTGTGGCATGATAAAATCTCGATGGTTTGTGGTTGCGTGGGGTAAGTTTTACAAACAAAACCGGTGTGAGCGATAGTGCCACAAAAGATGAAATCAGCACCGCTCCGGCGAGCACGATGCCAAACTCTCGAAACAGTCGTCCTACAAACCCTTCGAGAAAAATAATAGGAAGAAACACCACTGCAAGTGTGATGGAGGTAGCAATGACCGCAAAAAATATTTCGTTGGCACCTTCACGCGCAGCCTGCATGCGCGGCATGCCTGATTCCATTTTTCGATAAATATTTTCGGCCACCACAATGCCATCGTCCACCACCAAGCCTGTAGCCAGTACGATAGCAAGCAGACTCAAAACATTAATGGTGAAGCCACTGATGTACATGATAAAAAAAGCACCAATCAGCGACACCGGAATATCGACCAAAGGTCTTACGGCCATGGTCCAGTCGCGGAAGAATAGAAAAATAATCAGCACCACCAGCACGAAGGCAATCAGAAGCGTTTCTTTAACTTCCACAATTGATTTGCGGATGAACACCGTATTGTCGAGTGCAATATTGAGTGTGATATCATCAGGCACTTCTTTTTTGAGCAATTCAAAGCGTTTGTAAAATTCGTCAGCTATTTCAATATAATTGGCTCCGGGCTGAGGTACTAGGGCAAGTGCAATCATCGGTATGCCTGATTCTTTTAGCATCGACTCTTCCTTGTTAGGTCCCAGCAGTACTGTTGCCACGTCTTCAAGTCTTACGGTTTGACCTTCGGTGGAGCGGATAATCATTTTTCGAAAATCATCCTCGGTGCTCAATCGACCGAAGGTTTTTACAATGAGCTCTGAGTTGTTTCCGTAAATTTTTCCGGCAGGAAGTTCTACATTTTCTCGATCCAAAGCATTGGCTACATCGCTGAAGGTAAGTTTGTAAGCAGCAAGCTTCATCGGGTCAAACCAAATGCGCATGGCATACTGTTTTTCGCCCCAGATTTGGATACCACTTACCCCCGGGATGGTTTGCAGGCGCTCTAGCAGCACATTGGTAGCATAATTGCACACATCGAGTTGCGAACGTGTGTTGCTTTGTACGGTCATCGATAGTATAGCATCTGAGTTGGCATCAGCTTTCGAAACCACCGGTGGGGCATCAATATCCTGAGGTAATTGTCTTTGCGCCTGCGAAACTTTGTCTCTCACATCGTTGGCGGCTGCCTCAAGGTCAACGCTCAGGTCGAACTCAACAGTGATATTGCTAAATCCCAGATTGCTTTCCGAAGAAATATTGCGTATGCCGGCAATTCCATTAATGGCTTTTTCCAAGGGCTCAGTTACCTGCGATTCTATGATATCGGCATTGGCTCCGGTGTAGGCCGTTCTAACATTAATTACAGGAGGATCGATTGACGGATATTCCCTAACACCGAGAAAATTATAGCCAATCACCCCAAACAGGACAACCACCAATGACATTACGGTGGCTAATACAGGCCTTTTCAAACTTAAACTCGAAAGACTCATGCTCCTGTTACACTCCTATTCTTGAACACTGGTTTCAATTCCATTCCAGGTCTTAATTGCATGATCCCTGAAGTCACTATACTATCGCCAGGAGCCAATCCTTCCAACACTTCCATATTGTCGCGATCGCGATATCCTGTTTTTATTTTTCTGATTTCAGCCTTATTGTTTTTGATCACAGCAATCTTAAAGTTGCGTGCATCAGGGATAGCCGCCTGGGTGGGTACTTTGATAGCCGAATCGCGTGTTTGCAAAGTGAGATAAACATTAGCAAAAGTACCGGGCATAATTTTAAAGGAAGAATTGTTGAACAGTGCTCTGATGCGAATGTTTCGGTTCTCTGGGTTCACAGTGGGTTCAATAGCATAAATATTGGCTGTTAGTGTGTCTGAAATACCTCGTGCAACAAACGAAATTTGAACGTCTTTGTTAATCACTGATTGATATCTTTCCGGCACGGAGAAATCGAGTTTGAGTTTTGCATCATCGACAATACTGAAAAGTAATTGATTCTGGTTTATCACCGCACCGGGACTGATGTTTCGCAAACCTATAACGCCATCAAATGGAGCTCTGACTTCTGTTTTTCTGATTTGTGCCTTGATGATTTCCTGTTCCGCTCGATTGTTGTTCAGGTTGTTCAAAGCCACTTCATAGTCACTCTGACTGATGCCCTGTACTTTCAATAGAGCCGATTGGCGATTTTCCTGCGATGCCAGAATTTTTTCTTCTGCTTCCAATTTTCGCAATTGTGCCTGTAGATCGTCATCAAATATTTTCATGAGTAAAGCACCTTTTTTTACCTTTTTGCCTTCGTCCACATTCAATTGGGTTATTCTGCCCGAAATTTCAGCATACATCTCAGCTGCTTCATTCGCCATCAGCGTGCCTGCTACTTCAATCATTTCATTAACTGATGCTTCTTTAACTACATGAAACTCCACAGGCAGAGGGCCCTTAGCACCAGACTTTCCTTGAGTGTTTTGGTTTTTTTTGCCACAAGAAAAAAGTAAAACACCGAAGAAAAACAAAATCACACATCTAATCATAAGTACTGGAAACGGGTTGCAAGTTGCAATTGTTTACTTGCATGTTAAAACTGGATTAAAGAAAAAATGTTAAAGCAACTAATATGTCTCAAGCAAAATCATCGCATGAGATACATTTTGCCAAATCCTTGTTTGAAATATTGATCGGCATTGGTGCTTCTTCGTTCTATGCTTTCTCCTTTGATACTGGTAAGCACTCTATACAAATAAACACCATTTGCCAATTGATCGCCAAACTCATCGCGTCCGTTCCATGCAAAGTCTGTAATGTTTCTGCCTATTCTGATAGTGCCAAGCTCTTCACGCATGATTTCTCTTACCACCTTACCGGAAACGGTCATAATTTGAATTCTAAAATCGTCTGGAATTTCAGAGCCGGTTAATGTGAAAACAAAATGTGTGCGCGTGGAGAATGGGTTGGGCCAGTTCATCACTTCTGTAATCGTTGAACGGTTGATCACTTCAAATTCAATTCGGTATTCTGTCGATCCTGAAGCATTGTCAGATCGGTCTTTAGCTCTCACAATGAGCGCATATTTTCCGTCTTCATCAAATAGCGGACGGTACTCAACACGCGCTTTGTTCATGGGTAACTCTGCCGGGTAAAAACTCAATTCTTGTCCCATTCCAAAATAAACCGGAATGGCAGATTGTCCACTTGGTTTTCGCAGAAATAAACGAAATGAGCTGGTGTCGTCCAGCGCCAAATATGGATTTTCGTCTTTTAATCTAATAAGAATTTCGGGTCTTGGTGACACAATGTCTCCATTTAGGATATGTATGCCATCGAAGGTAACATCAAGGATTGGATTGATGTTGTCTTTATCTACATAGAAATTATAGCTTCCGATGTTGTTGAAATGATATTGCTCGGGCTGATCGTTGAAAGGATTGGCCTCCACCCACAAAGTGTTCGGACCGCTAAAGGGTAAAGTATTCACGTTAATGGTATCAAGCAAGATAGCACCGGGAGAAAGCGGTTTTTGTCTTGAATAAGGGATTGGAAATTCATTTCGCTCAGCATCCTGCACCCAATAACGCACTAGCATGCTATCCATAGGCAATTCGCTGATATTTTCGATAGCTATTGCAAATTCAAGATTTTGGCCTTGCTGCAAGGTGTCTTTGAAAAAGTGAAAACCATTTGGTGGGTTGAGTGCAGCTTCAGGAATTGGTTCATAGGTCACTTGCCAGCGATCGAGTTGCACCGCTGTGCGCAGCGAGTCATCTCGCATAAAAGCATTTAGCTTAAGATAGGAGTAGTTCTGATTTTGGATGAATGGTGTCAGGCTGATATCGGTGCTATCGTAACTAAGTGCAGGAATAATTATATCTTCCATACCATTGGGTCTGATACCGGTTACGCGTAGGCGAATCAAATCGTCGGGGTTGTCGAATCCTTTGGCTCTCCAGCTCAAAGAGTCCCAATAATTACCCGGACCAATAATAGTTGAAGTAAAATCGCCCGAAATCCATGAATTGAACATAGGAACCTGCAATTGAAGATCGGCATTGGCACTGTCGGCAATCAATTCGCGCTTGGTAGACAAGTCACCCTTTTTCACAAAGAAAATGTAGGGATAATCATTGGGCAACTGACGAATACTATCTGCACCCAGATTTTCAAATGCCTGAAAAACAGATTCTTCCCAGCTGTCGAAGTTTCCTTTTATCCAGCTGTAAGCTAGCACATAATTTCCATTCGGAATCTGATTATTCAGCATATCGCGCATAGCTGCTCTTTCTGCAGCATTATTGGTTCGGAACACAAAGTTGGCCATTCGCATGCCCGATTTGCAGGCACAATTGCTATTGAATTGGCCAAACTGATTTCCCTGATCCCAGCAATTGGCCGGCGATAGCCATGGAAGAAGCGTTACAGAATCTATAACGGCAATATACATGGCCGGGTCGAGACTACAACCGGCGTCAGCCCACACTTCAGCATCTATTTTGTAGGATGTAGCCCACAATTCAGCCGGTGTCCATGGGAATCCGTAAGTATTGACGGTAAGCAATTTAGCATTGGTCACAAAATCAAACTTTCGTTCGGGCCGTTTGTAGTTAATCAGATTAAAATTGTTGTTTTTGAACTGAAAAAAGTGATCCTGAGCCCAGCCTCGTTTACCTGAAATGTATTGAAACGAATGCTCTCTCCATGCAAATTCGCCACCAGCTATGGGTTCAGGTGATACGCGCCAAAAGTAAACCATGCTATCTTGTAATGAAATGGGAGGGACCCATGTAACTACGCCACCGGGAGCATTGATGATGGTTTCACGTTTAAACGGACTGTTAAACAAGTCGGTGGTGTCCAATTCGAAAATGTAATTGCGTGCCGGAGCAAATGGATCTCCGGTCGATGCTTTTAAAGTAACCGAAGGACCTGGAATGATGGCATAATCGTAAGGCCAAATAGGAGTGATCACCGAAGAGCGAATGAGCAAAGGCACCGTGATTTCGTTGTTGATTTCCGACATTTCTTCGATTTGGTTCAAAGGGTCGATTCGTACGCGAATCGTGTTTAAGCCCACACCATTTACCAGATCAACCGGCATGAATATTCTCAACGTGTCGGTATTTAAAACCGGACTCATGATTCGGTTATATACCGCCGGGTTGTTGCCTACTGGAAATGTTCGGGTAACTTCTACGGCCAATGGCTGACTGATTGCTCGTCCAAGGTTGCGCACCACAATATTCACGGCA
>JBKBKN010000021.1:30325-43494 GCA_046294625.1 Flavobacteriales bacterium | reverse complement strand
AAACGAATCTACTTCTGTAGTAACTTGTGCGGGGTTGTAAAATACACTTTGCTGGTCTATAGCATAGTCTGGTAGCGGATGCGAATTTAAGATGACAGCTGGGTCGCCATGCAAGGTAGTTTCCAATACCGTCGCCTTTCTGAATTGATCTTCTGTCTGCACAGCGCGTACGGTATATTGCATGCACTTACCTATAGGTTCGCCATACCTCTTTCGACCAAATTGATTGTAAAGTGTGTCGGAGTAAACATGCAGCTGAAAGGGCACCCCTAAGCCCACGGAGGCAATGAATCCAATGGTTCCGCGATTGGGAATTAAAACAAAATCTTCGCTCTGGCTGAAACCTGCACCGGGCGGCTGATGAATATCACCTGCAAGACATGAGTTGGCGATGAGCATGGGATATTTGCCGAAATTGTTGTAATTGGCCGGATTGTCGATGCTCACATCGAAGCCACTTCCGGTGGCGTGCCCAAAAAAGGTCATCAGCGAAACGCCATTGTTGATAAAACTAGCAATCAAGGCAGACTGGGTTTCTTCGATTGGTGCTGATGAGGTTTTTAAATAGGTGAAAACATTGCCACCAAAGAGCGTATCTTCGATGATGGTTTTATATCGGCTTAAGTAGTTTTGATATACCTGTTGTTCCGAAGCCGACATGCCTCCGCCAAAATGCATTACTTGCTTCATCCACATGGCCGGCTCCTGCGACTCATATTCGATAACTTTATTGAGATAAGCGTTGAGTTGCTGAGGGTTGTTGGCAGAAATTCGTCCGGTAGCAATTCCGGGTTCCCACATAGTAGCATTGCCAAGCCCATTGGTAAAAAGGTTGTCGCTCGATGGAAACCCAAAAGTTGGCACCAGGCATTGTGCAAAATTTGTCGTATTGGTGCGGATGTGCTGCGGCGAAATGGATTTTCCGGCAAGCAAAAGAAACTCAGGTTTAATATCCCAAAGGCTCAAGGCCAGATTGGCAAAATTGCGAATGGAAAAGGGATGCTTTTGAATACCGTGGCTAAATTGATCATACAACTCTTCAATGCTCACCACTTTGGTAGAATACTTTGTGTTTCTATAAGCAGCATAAGCATTGGAAGATTCCATTAGTGAGCTGTATGCAATGATGAGATATTCGGCACCGGTGAAATCTCTCAGATTGTTAAACTGTCCGGGTTGGGCCGCATTGTAATTTACAGGCTTCAGTTCAGCTATGTTAACAATTTGATTTTCATTGCTCAAGTGCAAGTGTTTGATGGCGCCGTTTCCGCTATTTGGAATAATGGCTCTCCAGTTGTTTCCATTAGGAAAAACCTGAATTTTCCGATGGTTTGTATTATCAAAAATCCAAACAGGAGATCCAGCAGCATTGAAGTTGCTGAAATTGATTAAAAATTTGCTGCTATTTGCGTTATCAGGAAGGAAAAGATCGAAGCGTTGCAAATTTTCCATGTTAAACTGTCTCGCATAGCGAAAAGTGTAGTTTGAAAAAACACTGTTGGCAGTGGGGTTTCCGGGTATCACCGGGTATGAAAAACGAAACATGGTATTGGTGGTAGAAACCATGTTGGCCGGAAGGTTAAATGTGAAGCGGTGGCTTCCATGTCCTTCAATCAATGTATCGATTGTGGTGTTTCCTAAATTTAATACGTATCTGTGGTCGAGAAACAGGTTGGTGTTGGAAACGGTTTTGTAGAAAATTTCGAGGTGAGCCGGTGGCCCGGATGTAAAGGGATGCGGGGTGGGTATGGCTGTGGCCACATTGTTTTGTGGAGCTGCAATGTTTGGCCCGTTCCAACCTTCACCACGAGTATATTCCGGATCGGTGGAGTTGATGGCATTGGTGCGTCCGAAGTAGTAGTTGCTTACTCTTTCGAAATAAACTTCGCGCCAAAACCACGAAGCAGCATTGCCATAAGCGTTGAAATTATTGTCGGTTTCTAATGTTAATCGGCGGTTATTCTGGCTGCTGTTCCAAGTTAAATAGTAAACCAAAGTATCGGTAAATAAAGAGTAACGCTTATTGGTTTGGTCGGAAGGTTGTGGATACAATTGGGTATCAAAATAGCCATCATTCTTGCGCCCGAAGAATTCGATAAAATCATTTTCATCAAAACTGCCATCATCTTCACCACTTACAAAGATGTGCTGCTCTTCGCCACGTGCAAAAAGTTGGAAACTGCGAGGATCGATGGAACTTAGTTCCGGAATTGCTTGACTTATAATAGTATAATTGATGCGGTAAACACCATCCTGCCAAACTTTAATTTTGTAGTATTTCTGACTGTAGTCAATCCAGTTGTTGCCAAAGTTCTGTGCCTGCAATGGCATAGTCAGCAGCAAAGTCAGAAAGATGATCGCTTTGTATATGTGTTTCATTCCTTTCCCTTTGAATTATTTTTTTATGATTCCTTTTTCTTCGCGTTGATATTGAAACGTAATGAGAATACATTGGAATATGGGGCTATGCTTCGGTCGCCAATATCTGTTAGCGCATAGTCGATCATTACACTACCTATTCTCAGACCAAGGCCAATGTTGGGCTGATAGGTGGTTATGCGTCCTGATGGGTCAAACTGAGAACTAACTTGCTGGAAGTTGCCAACTCCCCCCCTCAGATAAACCAGCTTTTTGTAGGATGCTTCAAGTCCTACAGCAGGGTCAATACTAAATATATTACTCTTTATCACCGTATTTCTCATCCCATCAGTAGAGGTCACCAAATTGACCAGCGCACTCAATGCAAACCGTTCGTTGAAGTTGAAAGTGCGCCCCCCGCCAATCATTACGGTAGGGGATGTGATTTCGATGGAGTTCTCGGGAATCTCATTGTTTGTTCTCTCAAAAACTTCAATCAGCTGATCGCTCAGCGTGTAGCTCCATGCATTGAAGGTGGTGGTGATATCACGCCCCATTATTCCAAGCATCCACCCATTTTTTACATACTGCATCCCTACATCTATGCCAAAGCCCCATGAGCGTCCAAAAGGACCAATCGTTCGGTGAATCACTTTGGCGTTAGCTCCATAACTGAGTGCTTCGTTTTTGGCTTTTCTTCCGTAAGAAAGTAAGAAAGCATAATCTACTGCATTGAATGAACGAATTCGGTCATAATTGATGTTGCCATTGGCATCAATCAGATCGGTGGTTTCCGGGATATTGTCGATCCCGAAGCGAATAGCCGTAAATCCAATCGTACTGCGATCGTCAATTTTTTTGGCTACGGCGCCAAAATCATATTTTGCAATACCTGCAAAATATTCAGAATGCATTAAACCGATTTGAATATCGCCATCAATTTTTGTGAGTCCTGCAGGGTTCCAGTAGCCGCCCGTAACATCATCGACCAGTGCGGTATATGCGCCTGACATGCCGAGCGCGCGAGCACCTGTGCCGATGTTTAAAAAGTCGTTGGAGTATTTAGGCCCAATTTGAGCAGTAAGATGGAAACTAAGGGTGAGCGCAGCAAATGTAATGCAGAAGTTAAAATGCTTCATGAAGTGGTTTTATGCTAAAAATAAACGATAATTTTCCTTAAATGTTAGCAATATTAACGATGTAAATTTGCTTAAATTATTACATCAGAAGATTTTAAGATTTGAAAATTATTCAACAACAAGTGTTGAGAATAATGTTGAAGCTGATTATCATCCCTTATCTGAATTTTAAGCAACCACCGAATTTTAAAACGTGCTGATTATTTCTTTTTTTTGCCAATTAAAATTAGCATAAATAGTAAAGTACCTTTCACGTTTTCTGATTCTGTGCTTTACATTAAGGTTTAATCGAAATGAATTTGTGATATGTGGGAAGCTTTTCTGTGGTTGAGATTTTATGTTTCTTGCATCATCCAATCCTAACCTAAACCAACAATGAAGCGAAGAATAAAGAAGTCTCAGTTTGACAATTTAGATGCTATGCGATTTTTGGCTTTTTTAGTCATTTTTCTTGCATCGGCTATTTTTACCAGCGATGGTCTCATTCGCGGTAGCAATTTCTATCACGATAGCACTGTTTTCTTCTCGCGTATTTCCGAAACGGCGATGAGCCTTGCATTTATACTGGCAGCGTTTTTAAATAGCTGGGCAGTTTTTGAAGAGCGATTTATCTACAAAAAGCTGAATGTCACGCGATTTTATATTCGACGTCTGCTCACCATAGTCCCTGTTTATCTGCTTATATTCCTAATCGGGGCATGGATATTACCCAAATTTGATTTCGGTTGGTTAGACGATAATCAACAGTGTGTGGATCCACTCTTGTATCTGACTTTCTTGACAAATTTTTCAGATTTCAATCTTCGTGAACCTTATTCGGCGGTTCTTGGTAATATGTGGAGCTTAGCAGTTTATGTTCAGTTTATCATAGTCTGGCCATTTATGTTACGCATTTTTCGAAAAAATGAAAAAGTATTGTTTGTAATCACCATGCTTGGCTTCATTGCTTCTGCCTTTTTTATGTCGGGCAAAGAAAATTTTAGATACTCCTCGTTAAATATTTTATGTGACATAGCCATAGGATCCTACTTGGCTTATTTTTCGTTTTACAAGTACAATTTTTATCAGAAGCTAAAGTCAGTTACACCGCGCACGATAGGCACAGTTTACATCTTATTTTTCGTATCTTTTTTCTTGTACAATTCCTTTTGGAGCAATCATTTTGGTCTGCCTGACGAAGTCATTTTCATCATCCGCCGTATTGCCTATGGGCTTGCATTAGCATTTTTTATCTTCGAGCAAAATTTTGTAACCAAATCTGTATTCAAACTATCCAAACTGAAAATTTTTGACGCACCTGGTCGGATGGTGTATGGTCTTTATGCCTATCATGCCCTTGCCATTTTGATTGGGGTGAAAATCACGGAATTTATGGGCTTTTCGCAAGGAGTCACGACCTATGTTATTCTTCCTTTTCTTTCGCTTATCATTGCATTCATTTTGGCGATGTTTAGCTATGAGTTTTATGAAAAGCGTTTTATCAGACAAAAAAGCAATTATCAACCCACCAGAGAATATACGCCTGCAATTTTAAACAATGATAATTCGTCTAAGGGAATTGAAAATCAAACAAAACCTACCTAACCTGCTCACATTAGGCAATTTACTTTCTGGTTGTCTGGGTATTGTTGCCTGTTTGCGTTTTGGTCATCAGGATGCATGCATATATATTCTTATTGCTGCTGTTTTAGATTTTTTCGATGGGAGTTTAGCTCGAGCACTTAAGGTTGAGTCGCCTATTGGAAAGGATTTAGATTCATTGGCCGATGTTGTCACTTTTGGTGTGCTTCCAGGTTTCATGGCCATGGACATGCTGGAAAACACGCAATCTACCGTTACTTTACCATTTGATGCAATGATCTATTTGGCCATGTTGATTCCCTTAATGTCGGCTGTGCGACTTGCAAAATTCAACAACGACAACCGGCAAACCACATCTTTCATTGGACTACCTACCCCGGCAAATGGTATTTTTTTTGTTGGCCTTTCTTGTGCCCTATCTGGAGAATATTTTAACTTCATTCATAATTTCTATGCAATTCTCTCTATCACCATGGTGATGGCTTTTCTGCTTGTTTCCGAGTTGCCAATGTTTTCTCTGAAGTTGAAAGGTGGAAGCTGGAAGGATTACTCAATTCAAATCATTTTTTTAACAATTTCGCTCATTAGTTTGCTCATTTTCAAATGGGCGGGCTTGAGCATCGTAATTCTAATATTCATACTTTTGTCCATCATTCAAAACCTAGTTACGAAATGACCTTTATCGCAGAAATAGACGTAATGCCGCACAAGGCTTTGTTAGATCCACAAGGCAAAGCGGTAAGTAGCAGCATGAAAAATATCGGCTTACCACAAATTGGAAACGTAAGAATAGGCAAGCACATTCAGCTTGAAGTGAATGCGGAGTCCAAAGAAGCAGCGATCGAAATGGTGGAAGAAGCTTGTAAAAAGTTATTGGCTAATCCTATCATGGAGTATTACAGTTTTGAAATTGCAGAGTTGCAGCCCGTAGTTTCGGCTTAAATTTCTGTGCTTATCGCTTCACTATAATTGGTCTCATTTTAATGACCTATGTTTCGGAAGTTTATAACCATATTTCTGCTTTTTACGCTCACTATTGCAGCGGTTACCTATCTATTGCCTTCAAAGTATCAGTTTTCGAAAAGGATAGAAACCCTCTATGATTCCCAATTGGTTTCAGATTATATTCATGATTTAAATAACTGGCAGCAATGGGCACCATGGGTTTATGATGGAGAATTTCCTACTGAAAATAGTTTTGAAGGCACTCCAGGAACTGTTAACCATCGCTGGGATTGGAGAAGTGAAACCAAGGGCACAGGAAGCGCAATTATTACAGCATTAGACTCAGCGGAAGGAGCGCTGCAGCTGGAAGTGTTTTACGCTTCGCCGGTAGCCTTGCGCTCAACATACACGATACAAGTTGAACCATTAGGAAGCGGTAGCGCAGTGGTGTTAAAATCGGAAGGACACCTTTCTTATCCGCTTGGTAGATTGTTCGGCTTTTTTCTTCAGCACGCACTTGACAAAGAGATGGGCGGCGCAATGGGTCTGCTAAAAAAGAATCTTGACGAACGAGAGAGCAAAGAAGGAGAGTTGACGCGAAAAGACGAAGAAACATTTGTGGAGTATTGATGTTATGTTTTCATCCACAAGTAATTTTGTTTTTGACCCCGATAACTATCGGGATGGAATCGCAAAATTTATTTGTAGCGGTTGGTATACTTTAATATTTATGCTTATTTCATGTTGTTAAATCTTTCGATATCTCTCGCCGTAGTTTTGCATGTAAGCATATTTACATCATGCACATCTGACACTTCAACTCATCATCAAACTACTTTAATCAACGAAAATAATATGAGTGAAACAAAAACAGACACGATTACCTTAGGTGCAGGATGCTTTTGGTGCGTCGAAGCGGTATTTACAGAACTCAAGGGTGTGTTGCATGTAGAGTCAGGCTATAGCAATGGACATGTTAAAAATCCATCTTACAAAGAAGTTTGCACAGGAACAACCGGCCATGCCGAAGTAGCCCGAATAGTGTTCAATCCTGATGAAATTAGCGTGGATGAAATACTTGAGGTATTTTGGATGACGCACGACCCAACTACTTTAAACAGACAAGGTGCTGATGTAGGAACTCAATATCGTTCAGGCGTTTACTATCACAACGAAGAGCAAAAACAAAAAGCAATTATGTATAAGAATCGACTCAATGAGTCAGGTGTTTTTGATGCACCAATTGTCACAGAAATAGTTGCAGTTAACAATTACTACAAAGCCGAAGCCTATCACCAAAATTATTTTGCCAATAATCCGGAGCAAGGATATTGCTCTTTTGTTATTAAGCCTAAATTAGAGAAGTTCCGCAAAGTTTTTGCTGATCGTCTAAAACCTTAAAAAAGGTCTTAATTATTTGGTTTGCTTCAGTCCTGAGTTTTGTTTTGAAAAAGCTTTTTGCAAAGCAAGCACTTGCGCTCTTTCTTCTGCCAACTTACTCATTTGCACTCTTGTGCTTTGATCAGTAGCTAATCCGAAAGTCATGTAATCTTCTCCAAGTTCGTCCACGCTAAGATTTTCACTTGTAGCTAATTGTTCAATACGCGCAAAAACATCATTGATTTTATTTAACTGTTTCAGTTGGTCTGGAGTAAGTAACATAAGCTTTTGTTTTTTGACAAATATATACTGAAGCTGTAGATTCTGTGGATTATTCTTTGCCAAATTATCAACACTTGACTATGGAAATCGTTAGTTCAAGTGTATTACAATTTTGGGAATGAGTTTTATGGCAACACGCAGGTAGTTTTTGGCATGTTTTCTCCCGCCCTTTTCATAATCTGTTTAACAATAAATTAACATAGGCTTAATGTTTCGAAAAAACTCAGGTTACATTGCCGATGCAACTTTGTAACGCTGATAAATATGTTGAAAACTAATACAGTAATGATGCTATAAAAACTTTAACTTTTATAAACAACAAATTAACAACCAAATTTTTATGAACACTATTTACTTTCGAAAATTGAAAAAGTTCTGGTCAATGACTCTGGCTTTTTTGATGGCACTTTTCATGGTCAATGAAGGTGCTTCGCAGACCAATCCTCCGTTATACAACGGATGGCCTACCAACTACACATTTGCATCTTGGAATGACACTGAGCCTGCAAACACTTTCCCCGCCAACATGAGATTTTGGAGAACTGGTACTCAAGATCCCACTTTATTAGCTACAGCTAATGCTGACTATACTTTGGCATATAATTTAACTACTGGGTCTCGTATAAATGGTTTAGGAGCAAATGGATTTTCTTTTATAAATACTGGTACTTCCGGAAATCTTGGAATGGCGGTATTGGGTTTAAATTTATCAGGAAGACAAAATGTGCAAGTGTCTTGGACAGGGGGTACTGTTGTTGCTAATCCGCGAGTATATAGAATAAGGCTTCAATATCGCATTGGCGCATCTGGTACATGGACGGATGTGCCAGGTCCAATAGAATATGAATCAAATGCCACAGCTGGGCATTCTCAAAATTTTGGTCCTACTACCCTCCCTACAGCGGTGGAAAACGAATCTGAAGTCTATTTAAGATGGTTCTATTATTACGTGAGTGGAACCGGAGCAAGACCCCAATTGAGAATCGATGATATTACAGTGAGCAGTTCAGTTAGTTCAGCTCCAAGTATTGTGGCTTCTGCATCTTCCATCACAGCGCCTTCTTATGTTTTTGCTTCATCGCCAACATCTACATCTTTCACCATAGATGGTTCAAATTTAACAGGAAATCCAACCATTACAGCACCTACTAATTTTCAGGTTTCATTAGACAATTCTACTTTTTCAACAAACGTCAATGTACCAGTTTCAGCAGGTACATTTTCGCCTAATCCGAGAAACATTTTTGTAAGATTAGCTCCAGGTCTCTCTCCATTTATCTATAATGGTACTTTAACCATCACCGGAGGTGGAATTTCATCTCCTATTGATATAAGTCTTACAGGCGAAGTTACTGGTAGCAATGTGATTGCTGAGTGGAATTTCGAACCGCCAACGTTAACTAATCCCGCATCGCCCGAGCCATCTATTGGAACAGGTACGGCAGCTTTCACAGGTGCAACTTATTTGGCAGCAGGTGGGGTTGATCCAACCACAGGCTTCTGTTCTTGGACAAATTCAGGAAGCGCATGGGCATTTAGTCCGGTTACACCAGCCGATGCCAGATTTGATTTCTTTACCAGCACATCAAATTTTAGCAATATAGTGTTGACGTTCGATATGAGATTTTCTAATGCTGCTCCGCGAACCGTTCAAGTGCAATACACCACAAATGGAGGAACAACATGGAATAATTTTTCGCCAACTGAGCTCAATATTTACAGATTTTGCAATACACGCGGTGGAATTGACGGAACTAAATTTGATGTTTCCAATCCATTAGGGTCAGCTGCAGGTGACGCTAGACTAAGACTGTCATTAAATTTGAGTGCGATCACTGCTGTAAATAATAATCCTCAATTTGGTGTACGCTTTTTACCAGCCACTTATCAAAGCACCGGTGATTTCAGACAAGCCAACAATGTTTCTAACATATCCACTGGAGGAGCATTACGATTAGACAATATACTTTTCTCTGGTACTTGTTCCACACCAGTTGTTCTGGCTAACTTGACGAATTTATCCAACTTTAGCTATTTAGAAGGGTTTGGCCCTTCAGCAGCACAAAGTTTTGTTGTGCAAGGCAACTGTCTTTCGGGTAATGTTACCGTTACGGCTCCCACAAACTTTGAAGTTTCTACTAATGTTTCGAGTGGTTACGGTTCTTCTATAAATCTTACAGCTGTTTCTGGTGTATTAAACCCTACTACCTTATATGTAAGACTCATCAGTGGTTTATCGGCTTCCACCACTCCATACACCGGAAATATCAGCATTACCTCCCCATCTGCAACCACATTTAACATTGCACTTACTGGAATTGTAAATTCATTACCAGGTGCGGGTAATATTGTTGTGGTTCGTGCTGATGCTGCGGGAAGCAATAACACTACTGGAACTTTTCTAGAGTTAGAGCCCAGCACTGCTTCGCAAACCAACCCGCAAAACATATTTTTCATCGATGGTGTTGGAAGTGCTTCTCCCACACGCTTTTCAGGATCGGCTACCTCTACGATGTATTTGAGCAACAGCAATGATCGCTCTGAACTATATGTAACAGGCGCAGCTAGTAATAATCCTACAGGAAATACTAACACGGTGCTGCAAAGAAGAGTGGTGCGCTTAAATGCATCTTCAACTTTATCATCAGCTACGACTTACACCAGTGCATCAGGTCAACAGCCTAGAAGTGCTACCAGCTTAAACAACACCAACATGATTATTGGTGATCAAAATGGTACTTACACTAATAGCGCAACTTCGCCCAGTCTTTCTGTAAACATTCGTAGTGTGAAGGCTTTTGGTGGCATTGTGTATGGCTTGAGAGCCAGCGCAACAGAACCTGCCGTAAATACAGTTTCTACCCCTACACCAAATACGGTAACAGGCTTGCCTGGTATCCCTAACTTGAATACAGCACAAGACTTTGTGTTAATCAGCTCAGGCTTTAATGGTGCTACTTTTGATGTGCTTTATATTTTAAGATCAACTTCTGCCACTGCTGGAAATATTGATAAATATTCTCTGGTTTCTGGAACATGGATAGCTAATGGCACCTACTCAACAGGTATTGGTGGATTTGGCTTGACAGGAACTAAATTTTTAGTAGGTGCTGAGCTGTATGTGACTTCGGGAACAGGTTCAACCGCGGCAAATATCGTTCGCAGACTCGAAGATGCCAATGGCTACAACCAACCAATAAACATAACATCAACAGTTGACTTATACACCACAGCTGCAGGTACCACCTTAAAGGGCGTTGCATTTGCTCCTGTTGCTACTAATGCTCCAGTAGTGAATGTTACATCTACCTTCATAGATAACTTTAACTACACGGCACTGCCTGGTCCTGGCGGCCCATCAGCAAGCCAATCATTCAATGTAACCGGCGCTAATCTTACTGATGACGTAACGATAACTGCACCTGCTGACTTTGAAGTTTCTTTAGATAATGTTAACTTCTTCAATTCTTTAACCTTAACACGATCAGGGACTACGCTTGCAGGTCAGCCTGTAACAGTTCGTGTGCGATTAAAGACTGGCTTGACAGCTAACACCTATTTGCAAGCATTAACCTTATCAACAGCAGGTGGTATCAACAAGTTTGTGAATGTACGCGGTGTGGTTATTGATCCAGTTCCAACGGTTACCGTAAACGCATCTCTCATCAACTTTACTACATTTCGAAATCTGGCTTCAGCCGCACAAACTTACACAGTGTCAGGTCAATTCTTGGACGGTAATATTAGCATTGCCTCACCTGCCGGATATGAGCATCGTGTGGTTGGTAACCCTACCTTTACAACCGCTCCACTCACCTTGGTACAAACCGGCGGAAACGTTGCTTTAACTACCATAGAAATTCGCTTAGCATCAGGTGCAATTGCTGTAAGAAATGGAAATATCAATATCACTTCATTAAATAGCAACAATCCAACAGTAGCTATCACCGGTGAAGTGATGCCACGTGTTCAAATTTCTGAAATACACTATAATCCTGACGATTCGCAAGGTTTTACTGACGATAACTATGAATTTATTGAGTTCAGAAACTTTGAAAACATCACCGTTGATATTTCAGGTTACAATGTCCTCGGTATTGAATATACCTTGCCTGGAACAGCTGGTTCGGTTACTATACCAGCAAATGAAAGAATTGTTTTAGCCCGCAATCCTGCATCTTACTCGGCTGTTGTTCCAGCTGCAAGATTGTTTGGATGGACCGGTACTGGAGCTTTGAGTAACTCAGGCGAAACCATCGCTCTGCGCACTACCCAAAATAACACGGTTAATAGTGTTACTTATGGCGTTGCATTTCCTTGGGCTAATGGAGCTAACGGCAACGGACCTTCACTAGAACTAGTAAATCAATCAACTATTGACAACAATGGCAACCCATATAATTGGTGCGCAATTGGCCCAAATAATGGAACTCCCGGAGCATCTAATACTTGTGGTGTTACTTACTATTCAACAGCCCCAGGTGTTATTACCGATGCAATTTGGGCTTTAGACCCCAGCACCCCGGCTTTACCCACTTTCCCCGGTTTCTCATCATTTTCTGACGTAGTTGTTCGTCATATTGTAGAGCTTAACCCTACAAACACGCAAACTGTTAGAAATTTAATTATTAATTCCACTGGCAGATTGTGGAGAAATGTGTCGATCAACTCTACAGATACCACAGAATCTTCTAATGAAATTCGCTATATTAACGTACACGGATCTGATGTGATTGTAAATGGTGTATTAGGTAACCCGAATGTGAATATTATTGACCTATTAGGCATAAACTTGAATGGAGGCACCAAAACTATCTCAGGTACAGGCACCATCAACATTGGTAGAATTAGAAAGAATTCAGATAATAATACCACAGTGCTCAATATCAACGCTAATGTTCGATTAGGATTTAATGGTACTGTCATGTACAATAATCACAGTGGCACTGCTTCTCGATTTGAAGTGACTTTACAAGCCGGCCGTACCTTACGCACATTGCATCCTGCCGGAGGGCTATCAATCGATGGTACAGTAGGTACAGCAGCCGGACAACGCGGAGGAAGTTACACTATTAATGGTACAGCCATCGTAGGGCGATTCTGGCACCGTGAAAACAGAGGTTTCAACATTGATCCTACACCCAATCCCGGCGGTGTTCAAACTACTATTGGATCTACCGGTCGTTTAAATGTGAAAGATATCTTTATGCAGACATCAAGAGTAAATTCAACGAATATTACCACACCATTCACGATAAATGCCGGAGGTCGTCTCACCATCACAGATGATGGTACGCTAACCTTGTGGTCAGGCGACTTTAACACCAATGGAGGGTTATTTGTGAATGAAGGGGGTGCGATTTTACATGGGAATGAAACCCCTGGTACTATTCCATTGTCTGATCCTGATCGCGTTACACCTAATATTATCGGTACAGCTACCATCAGAAGAACAGGCAGCCCAACGGTAAACAACAATAAATA
>JBKBKN010000021.1:0-30226 GCA_046294625.1 Flavobacteriales bacterium | reverse complement strand
TAATTATTGGTCATCACCCGTGGAGAATGTTACCTTAAATACTGTAGTTAATGCAGCATTTAATCCAGCAAACTCTATCAATAATCTTTACATTTACAATCCTACCTTACCAGCAGGCAGCAGCTCGCAGCAATTGCTGGAAGGATGGGTAAATGTGCCACCATCAACTGTAATGCAAGCTGCTCGTGGTTACATTACAACTGGGGTTAACACCGTTTCATTTACTGGAGCATTGCACAACAATAATTACAACTTCCCGCTTCAAGGTGGCTCGTTCATCCGTATGAACCTGGTAGGTAATCCCTATCCATCTGCTATATCTGCAGCTGAATTTTTAAATGTCAATGGTCCTTCAGGCAACAACAGAATTGAGAATACTGTTTGGTTCTGGACCGATGATGGTTCTACAGGTGGTGATTACGCTGCTGATGATTATGTGGCTTTTAATGGTTTAGTAAGCGTAAACGGGGTAGCTTCTAAACGTCTACAGTTCGATGCTTCTGGACGTAATATCAATGTAGCTCAAGGTTTCGTAGTTTCAGCTACAGCTTCAGGTGTTGGTCAAAATTTAGTATTCAACAATACCATGAGAAGACCTGCTTCAGGTACTCCATTCTTCAGTACTGATGAAGTTTCGAGATTTCACTTCACTTTACGCAATCAGAATAATTTAGAAAGTGAAATTGCGGTTTGTTTCCGCGAAGATTTGACAGATCATTTCGATGCACATTTTGATTCTCGCAAAATGTTTGGTAATTCAAATATTGCGCTCTATACTATGGTGAATGGTGAGCCAATGATGATTGATGGTTACGGCGAGCACAATGCTCATCGTGTAATTGATCTTGGTGTAACTGCAAAACTTGCCGGTCAGCACACCATAGAAATCAACCGTATTGAAAATATGGATCCTTCAGTGTTGGTATTTATTGAGAATATTGCAACCGGTGAGTTTCATAATTTAAGAAACGGTGCGTTTACTTTCAATAGCACCGGCAACATGACAGGCGTTCACTTCCGATTACATTTCAGAGAGCCGGTTACAGTGAATGCTGTTCAAGAGTCTTGCGAACAAACCGGAGGAAAAATTGAAATCAATACACCATACAGCGGTTGGGCCTACAGCGTTAGAAACAATGAAGGAATGGTGATTGCTATGGACAACAATCCTACAGCGCAATCTATCATCAACCACGTTGATGCAGGCGACTACACTGTAGTGCTTACCTACACTGACGGTTATTCATTCGAGAAATATGTAACAATCGAACCTGTGGTTCCTGTTAATGCAACAGTAGAATTTTCTGCCACTCAAGTTAGCTTGGGTGCTGCTATCATCGAAGTGATGGTGAACTCAGACAATGCAACATTTATGAGCGTGAACATGGGCGATGGAACCATTTACAATGGCATGAATCTGGTAAGCCATGCTTACGATCAGATTGGGACTTATAACGTGATCATCACTGTGAATAACGAGTTCTGTACTTCAACCTACAGCGCTGTGGTAAATGTAACTGCTCCGGTAACAACGGGAATCAACAATTTAGAAAGCAATCAAATTGCAGTATTCCCTAACCCGGCTAAAGAAACTGCAAATGTGTTGATTAATCTGCAAAGCAATGAAGGCAACCTGACGATGAACATCACTGATGTGAATGGTAAGGTAGTTATCAGCAGACAAATTAGCTCTCAGGCTGGACTTTTCAATGAAGTAATTGATATCCGTAACCTTGACTCAGGTGTTTACCAAATCAGTGTTCAAGGTGCAAAGTTCAATGCTGTGAAAAAACTGGTTGTAGCAAAATAATTTTCATAGTTACGTAGTGTAGTGTTTAATTGAATCAGCCCCTACTCATGGAGTAGGGGCTGATTTTTTTGGGGAGACCGAATAAATAGGTGGTTCATCTATGTCGGTAATGAAAGATTGATGCCACCAAGTACATGCTTGAAAAGCAGCCAACCTTGAATGGTAATACTCTTTAATCCAAACAGCCTATGAAGCCAGGTGATAAAATGGACTAATGATTCAACAAAATCAAATAGGAGTATCGACGCAAAAAGCCAAAATCGATTAAATGGATAGCTAAATTGGGTGACATCAAGCGGATGTGTTTAAAGTTTGTTGAGCTCAGCTTCATCGAAACCTATAATGAGTTTCTCGCCGGCGTCAATTATCGGACGGCGAATCATGCTGGTGTGTTGCATCATCAATGCAATGGCTGATTCTTGACTTATCAATTTAGCTTTGGTAGAATCATCAAGCTTTTTCCAGGTAAGCCCCGATGTATTGATCAGCTTCTCATACTCTACCTTATTGCACCACTTATGAAGAGTGGCTGCATCAATACCAGATTTTTTATAATCATGAAATACATAAGCTATTCCTTTAGCTTCTAATGCTGCAAATGCCTTTTGCATGGTGTTGCAATTTTTGATGCCGTAAACAGTGATTTGTTTCATCCGTGCAAGTATAATGTGACAAAAATAAAAAAGCCCCGATATAAGGGGCTTCTCTTAAAAATTAAAGATGTTTAAACAATTGCGTTCACGTGTTTGGTTAATTTCGACTTCAAATTAGAAGCTTTGTTTTTGTGAATCACATTGCGTTTAGCCAACTTATCGAGCATGGATGTAACATCGTTCAATAGAGTACCTGCAGCCTTTTTATCGGTTGACGAACGTAATTTTCTTATCGCATTGCGCGTAGTTTTTGCGTAATAACGATTTCTCAATCGTTTTGTCTCACTGTTTCTGATGCGCTTAATCGCAGATGCGTGGTTAGCCATTTATTTATTTTTTTCGTAGCCCGTAGGGGAATCGAACCCCTGTTACCAGAATGAAAATCTGATGTCCTAACCCCTAGACGAACGGGCCTTAAATTTTGGACTGCAAATGTAGTATAAAATTCTCTGCTGTCAATAGCAGAATAAAGATTTTTTGAAAATTTTCTTTGCCTATTTATTAAATAGCTCACAACCACGGATTTGCTTATCTTTGCGGCCTTAAAAAATGTAGTATTGAAAAGGGTTGCATTTTATACCTTGGGTTGTAAATTGAATTTTTCTGAAACATCTACCATTGCTCGTTTATTTGAGAATGAAGGATTTCAGAAGGTTGATTTTGATGATCAGCCTGATATTTATGTGATAAATACCTGCTCTGTTACGGATAACGCTGATAAAAAATGTCGCTCATTGGTGAATAAAGCCATGCGTATTTCACCGCATGCTTATGTGGCCGTTATTGGTTGTTATGCGCAGCTCAAA
Organism: Flavobacteriales bacterium; assembly: GCA_046294625.1. Taxonomy (GTDB): domain Bacteria; phylum Bacteroidota; class Bacteroidia; order M30B66; family M30B66; genus JBKBKN01. The sequence goes on along the minus strand of JBKBKN010000021.1, from coordinate 26,957 downwards.
CCTCAGGAAATAGCAAATATCCATGGTGTAGACCTCGTATTGGGGGCAAATGAGAAGTTTAATATTCTACAACATATCCGTGAGAAGGATGCGCAACTACAAGCTAAAGTCCATGCTTGTGAGATTGATACCGTGAAGCGTTTTAACCCTTCCTGGTCTGTTGGCGATAGAACCCGTTCCTTTTTTAAAGTGCAGGATGGCTGCGATTATTCCTGTTCTTTTTGCACCATTCCATTGGCTCGCGGCGAAAGCCGAAGTGCAAGTATTGCAGAGACCATTGAGAACGCTCGAAAGCTGCTTGCAGCAAACGACGTGAAGGAGCTTGTACTCACTGGAGTGAATACCGGTGATTTTGGCAAAAAAAATAAAGAGAATTTCTTTGGACTTATTCAAGAGCTTGATCGTTTAGATAGGGTAGAGCGAATTCGGATTTCATCTATTGAGCCTAACTTGCTGAGCGATAAAATCATAGAATTTGTTGCGGGGTCAAATAAGTTTGTTCCCCATTTTCACATTCCCTTACAATCTGGCTCTGATAAGATATTGCGACTCATGCGCCGCAGATATCAGCGTCAGCTTTATGTTGAACGGGTGGCAAAAATAAAGTCGCTCATGCCACATTGCTGCATTGGGGTTGATGTGATTGTTGGATTTCCTGGCGAAACGAAAGATGATTTCATTGAAACCTATGAATTTTTGCGCGACTTAGACATCTCTTATTTACATGTTTTTACCTATTCTGAAAGAGCTAATACGCACGCCATCAGTTTAGACGGAGTGGTGCCTGCGCAGATACGAGCTGAAAGAAGCAAAATGTTGCACATACTTTCTGATAAAAAACGCAGAGCATTCTACGAAGCTCATCTTGGACAGACAAGAGAAGTGCTGTTTGAAGCCGAGCAAGAAGGGGATATGATGCATGGTTTCACAGATAATTACATCAAGGTTCAAATTCCTTTCGATCTGAAGTACGTTAATAAAACTCATAAAGTTTATCTGAAAGGCATTGCAGAAAACGGCATCTTTGACGTGATAATAAAAGAACCGGCATATCAAACCGCATAAGGCGTATGTATCCTACTATTAGTGAATTTTTAAAATCGTTTGGCATCAACCTGCCACTCCCCATACAAACATTTGGCTTTTTTGTAGCCCTAGCTTTTCTTTTTGCAGCCTACACGCTTGGGCTCGAACTGAAGCGAAAAACTAATGAAGGCTTGTTAATTCCCCAGAAAAAAAAGGTTATTGAAAATAAGCCTATCACTTGGTACGATTATGCCATTAATGCAGGTATAGGGTTTTTATTAGGTTTTAAGTTGGTGTTCGCATTTTTAAATTATAGCTATTTTGCATCCAATCCGCAGGAAGTGATTCTTTCCGGCATGGGAAGTATTCCGGGTGGAATTGGATTAGCAGCTATATTGGTTTATCTAAAGTATCGCGAAGCTCAGCAACTTAAAGGAAAGACTCCTAAAGAAAAGTGGGTGGAAGTTCAACCGTATGAGTTGGTAAGCAACATTACATTGATCGCCGCTTTATTCGGATTGCTTGGTGCCAAAGTATTTCACAATCTGGAGAATATTGATGAGTTCTTTCAAGATCCTATTGACGCTTTGTTGTCATTTTCCGGATTGACTTTTTATGGAGGGTTGATCGTTGCAGCGGTTGCAGTCATTCGCTATGGCAAAAAGAATGGCATTCCTCCACTACATATTGCAGATGCTGCAGCCCCGGGACTCATGTTAGCATATGGTATCGGTAGGATCGGTTGTCATGCATCAGGCGATGGCGACTGGGGCATTGTGAATTCGCATCCCAAGCCTGATTTTTTGGGCTTTCTTCCCGACTGGATGTGGTCATTCAAATATCCACACAATGTCAATCAGGATGGTGTGCCGATTCCGGGTTGTGAAGGGCGCTATTGCTTCGAACTTCCAGAAGCGGTATGGCCTACGCCTTTCTACGAAGCCATTATGGGAATTACCTTGTTCTTCATATTGTGGTCAATCAGAAAACGCATTCATATCCCTGGTCTTCTATTTTCAATTTATCTCCTCATTAATGGAATGGAACGTTTTTTCATAGAGAAAATTCGTGTAAATACAGAGTATAACATTTTCGGAATGGGTATCACCCAAGCCGAAATTATTTCTATGTCCTTGATTTTGATAGGGGTGGCAGGTATTATATATTTAATCAGAGTAAATAAGGTCAAAAGCAATGGAATTATCAGTTAATCTTGATCAATTATGCGAAGATGTTTGTCGTGTGTGCCGTGAGGTAGGAAAGTTCATCGCCTTAGAGCAAAAAAGACTGACCCAAAGTAGCATTGAAGCAAAGGGAACAAATGATTTTGTGACTTATGTTGATAAAGCATCTGAGACTTTGCTCGTAACAGAACTAAGTGCTTTACTGCCGGGTTCATTTTTTATCACTGAAGAAAACACGGTGAAACGTGCCGAACAAGATGAACAGATGATTTGGATCATCGATCCCATTGATGGCACCACCAATTTTATTCATGGCATACCCTTGTTTAGTATTTCTGTGGCATTGATGATCAATAGGAAGATCGTTTTAGGGGTAATTTATGAAATCTCTCGCGATGAGTGTTTTTATGCTACCGAAGGATTGGGCGCACGTCTAAATGGGAATCCTATTCATGTGTCTGACAGAAAACAGTTGGCTGACAGTCTTTTGGTGACTGGATTCCCTTATCGACTTGGCGATATGTTGGACGATTGGATGGAACTCTTCAAGCACTTTCTGAAAAACTCTCACGGTGTTCGTCGCTTAGGTTCAGCAGCTATTGATTTGGCTTATGTAGCTTGTGGTCGTTTTGAAGCATTTTACGAATATGGCTTAAGTCCTTGGGATGTAGCTGCGGGCGTATTCATTGTTGAGCAAGCCGGAGGAAAAACAAGCGATTTCAAAGGTGATGACGATTTTATTTTTGGCCGACAGTTGGTTTCCACCAACAAACACATTCATGCAGAATTGATGATGGCTATACAAGAAAAGCTAAAAGTGGATGAATTAAACTGGACCAAGTAATAGGTTCGTTGCTTGTTTTACGTCAATATTACTTCCACATTTGAAATGTCCTTCAGGGCATGTTTTTTTACCGTGCAAGCCGCACGGGCGACAGTCAAGTTTTTCCTTCGCTTGAATGATAAACTGTTTATCAGACAAGGGGCCAAAACCAAATTCAGGAATGGTGCTGCAGAAAAATGCACAAACGGGAGCGTTTACTGCCGATGCCAAATGCAATGGGGCAGAATCATTCACATAATTCATGTCGGCATGCTGCATCACAACTGCTGATTCTAATAAGTTCAACGTTCCACAACGGTTAATCAAGCGTTTCGAATGGGGCAATTGCGCTATAAGCTGTCCAATTAGCTTTTGGTCAGAATTGCCACCTAGAAATACGATGTTGAATTTTTCTGGGATATTTTGACATAAGGTAATCCACTGTTTCACCGGAAGCTGCTTGGTTGCCCAAACCGAAGCGGGAGCAACACATACATAGGGTTTTTCCGGAAGTTGAATAATACGAGGGTATAGTTTGGGCTTCGATGCTTTAGGGTCGGTCAAATCGGCAATCAACATTTGATTACGTTCAATCTCATGCTGACCATTTCCTATTTCGTGTTTGATTTTGATATCAAATAAAAATGAAAGTGGATTTTTTGAAAAGCCAATGATTTTTTTTGCACTGGACAGACCGGCAATTAATCCTGAAGCAGCATAGCGTTGACAATTGACCACCACATCATACTTAGCAAGACGAACTTTTCGGATGCATTGCAGCAGGTTTTTGTACTTATTGTTTTGTTTATCCCAGATTAGGCATTCGTTGATGAATGGATGACCGACAAACAAACTTTCATTACCCTTACGCAGCAAAATATCTAATTTGGCATTGGGGTAATGCTGATGGAGTTTTTCCAACAGCGCGGTGGCCAAAATCACATCGCCGATGAAAGCGGTTTGTATGACAAGTATGCGATTCATTCAGTCCGATTACACGGCTACTTCATGCGTGCGCAAGGCATCATTTAGCGATGTTTTTAAGTCAGTTGATTCTTTGCGCTTGCCTATAATTAGTGCGCAGGGAACTTGATATTCGCCGGATGGAAATTTTTTGGTGTAACTGCCGGGTATTACTACCGAACGCGGAGGTACATACCCTCTATATTCTTTAGGCTCTGTACCAGTCACATCAATTACTTTAGTGCTCCCGGTGATTACCACATTAGCCCCCAAAACAGCTTCCTTTGCTATATGGGCGCCTTCCACCGCTATGCAGCGCGAACCAATAAAGCAGCCATCCTCTACGATTACAGGCGAAGCCTGCAAAGGCTCCAATACACCGCCTATGCCAACACCTCCACTCAAGTGCACATGCTTGCCAATTTGTGCACATGACCCAACAGTGGCCCAAGTATCTACCATGGTACCTTCATCCACATAAGCGCCGATGTTAACATACGAAGGCATCATAATTACATTTTTGGCTAGAAAACTGCCATACCGCGCAATGGCATGTGGAACCACCCGCACTCCCATCGAAGCGTATCCTCTTTTGAGAAACATTTTATCATGAAACTCGAATGGCCCTAACTCCACTGTTTGCATTTTCTGAATAGGGAAGTACAATACCACGGCCTTTTTCACCCATTGGTTCACTTCCCATCCTTGAGCAGTAGGGCTAGCCACCCGCAATTCCCCTTGGTCAAGCAGATCAATCACCTCGCGGATACACTTTTGAACTTCGGGCTCTTGAAGTAATCCCCTATTATCCCAAGCTTTTTCAATAATATCTTTTAGTGTTTGCATAGTGTCGCAAGTTAAATAAATAGATGGTAATGCTCATTATCGGTTTCCAATCTTTGCTGCTGATTCGGTACATCGAATGAAGCTAATGTTTTTTTGACCAGGCTGATAAGAGCCCTACAATTTGAGCGGATGGTAATTGTTTGTGAATTTTAACATATCGTCCACCTAAGTTTGCACTTTATTTGTACTTTTATTTGGGATTCATTGAAGTTCCATAGTCTGCTTTGACCGGTTCACTGCAAAACGCGATTTTCTAAGCTATTGTCCCTTTTGCAATTTGTACTTTCTCAGGAGTTTCAGCCATCAAAGAATCATAGTAAAACTTTAAAAAAATAATATTTATGGATACTTATCACGATAGCCACTCATCAGACATGATGATACAATTGCGACAGTTAAAATTTGAAGATTATGATGATTTGGTGGCTTCCATGCAAAAGGCATATTCCGGCATGGGAGGTGGAGTATGGAAAAAAGACAAAATCGCAATTTTATTACAGAAGTTTCCCGAAGGGCAGTTGTGTATCGAAGTAAATGGTAAAGTGGTGGCATGCGCTCTGGCGCTGATTGTTCAGTACAGTAATTATGGCGATAACCACACCTATGAACAAATTACGGGCAACTATTCTTTCAACACACACAATCCAAATGGTGATGTACTTTATGGTATCGACTTATTTGTAAATCCTGATTATCAAGGACTCAGGCTTGGACGTAGATTGTATGATGCGCGAAAACAATTGTGTGAGAATCTAAATTTACGTTCTATAGTAGCCGGGGGTAGAATTCCGGGTTACAAAGAATATCATAATGAGTTGAGCCCGGTGCAATACATTGCAAAGGTTAAACAAAAAGAAATCTTTGACCCTATTCTTACTTTTCAAATCTCCAACGATTTTCACGTCAGAAAAATATTAGACAACTATCTGCCATATGACAACGAATCAAAGTCATTTGCCACACTCATCGAGTGGATAAATGTATATTATGAAGAAAAACCCAATCTGATCGGTAGGTCTAGTGTGGTTAGAATAGGGGTAGTGCAGTGGCAGATGCGCAATACGGCCAATGTAGATGCCATGTTTGATCAAATTGAGTTTTTTGTCGATGCGGTAAGCGGATATAAATCAGATTTCATATTATTTCCCGAGCTATTCAATGCTCCATTGATGGAAAGCTACAACCATTTGAGTGAGTCTGAAGCCATACGGAAACTTTCAACCTACACTGAGGAATTTCGAAATCGCTTTTTGAATCTTGCAGTGGCCTATAACATTAATATAATATGTGGGAGCATGCCCTATTATGTGGATGAGAAACTTTATAATATTTCTTATCTTTGTCGTCGCGATGGCACTTGGGATGAACAAACCAAAATTCACATCACCCCCAATGAATCGACCTACTGGGGAATGATAGGTGGCGACACGATTAAGGTTTTTGAAACTGATCGGGGAAAAATTGGTATTCTTATTTGTTATGATAGCGAATTTCCGGAATTGTCGCGTTTGTTGGCAAACCAGGGTATGGAAATACTTTTTGTTCCATTTCTTACTGATACGCAAACTGGGTATAATCGCGTAAGGCGCTGCTCTCAAGCCAGAGCGATAGAAAACGAATGCTATGTAGCAATAGCAGGGTGCATTGGTAATTTGCCTAAGGTAAAGAATATGGACATTCAGTATGCGCAATCGGCTGTTTTTTCACCATCAGATTTTATGTTTCCTAACAATGCCATCATCGCTGAAACTACTCCAAACACTGAAATGACATTGATTGCGGATGTAGATTTAAGCCTATTGAAAGAATTGCACGAACAAGGTAGTGTGCGCACACTCAAAGATCGAAGACATGATTTATATGAATTGAAATTTAAATCAGTACAGCAAGATTTATCAACATTGCACACAAGCTAATTCAATCTTTTCAAACTTAGGCAGATATTAAAGTGTATCTGCTTGATTGACAAATGAGCTTTGAAAGCTTAAATCGAATTTGCTCACCTGAGCATTTGTTCATTCGATGTCAACGAGCGGTTTTATCACCTAATCCCCTATCTGTTATTGAATTAAGAGGAAAACATATTGTTTAATATAGTTTTTTGCTTTTGCGGTTACGTTCGCTTGATTTGGCCATAGCTCTGAAGCCTTCATCTCGTGAGTGACTGACTTTGGCCATGCGCTCATTTGAAGATTTACCGTGCTTTTTATCGGAAAATTTTTTGTCAGAAAACCTACGGTCTCCGCGTCGTTGACCACCACCACTGTTACCTGAGTGACCGTGTTTTTTATCAGAAACTTCAATGCTAATGGCTCTTCGCCCGAAGGTCGTGTTGGAAAACTTTTTTTCGGTTAGGGAAGCGAATTGGACGGGCACTTCGAAAAATGAAAAGCTGCGGTGCAATTCAATTTTTCCGACTTGCGAATTGCTGAGTCCGGTGGTGTCGCAAATCAAGCGAACCATGCCTGATTTATCTAAGCCGTCCATTTCACCTATATTGGCAAAATAGCGAACCATTTCCACGCCATGTTCAGGTCGTCCGCCACTGGCTTTTATACCGCGTGGATCAATATTTAATTCAGGCGCATTTTTGTAATAGTCTAAGAATCGATTAAACTCGACAGACAAGAAACGTTGAATCAAGTCTTCTTTTGATAAATCTTCAAACTTGCGCAGCATATCCGGCATATAAGGCAAAATATCTGGATTTATTTCTACATCATGTGCCTTGTCTGACAAATGAATCAATTGCTGGCGACATACTTCGAAGGCTCCAGGGATCTTTTTATACTCAATTGATTTGCCGATTTTTTTCTCAATCTGAGGAATTTTCGATAAATCTTTTTTGCTGATAATCGCAATGGAAATGCCAGATTTTCCGGCTCGTGCTGTGCGCCCACTTCGGTGAGTATAGCTTTCGATGTCATCCGGCAAATTGTAGTGAATCACATGGGTGATATTGTTCACATCAATACCACGAGCAGCCACATCTGTAGCCACAAGCATTTGAATGGCGCGATTACGGAATTTTTTCATCACATGATCTCGCTGAGCTTGAGATAAGTCCCCATGCAGCGCATCGGCACTGTATCCATCGCGTATGAGGTTATCTGCAACTTCCTGCGTTTCAAGTTTGGTGCGACAAAACACCATCCCATAAATGCCGGGATAGAAATCTACTACTCGTTTCAGAGCATCATATCTATTTGATGCATTTACCAAGTGATAATAATGATCGATGCGTTCGGCACTGCTATTTTTCTTGCCTACAGCAATTTGAACCGGATCGCTCATAAAGTTTTTAGCAATTTCGGAGATTTCCGGCGGCATGGTAGCAGAAAAAAGCCAGGTGTTTTTATCTGTAGGTGTAGTTTCTAGAATTTTGTCCAAATCATCTTTGAAGCCCATGCTTAGCATTTCGTCTGCTTCGTCAAGCACTACGATTTGCACATCATTGAGTTTTATAGCCTTACGGTCGAGTAAATCGCAAAGACGACCGGGAGTTGCTACAATCACGGAAGTACCCTCTTTTATTTTTCGCATTTGTGTTTGTATACTGCTTCCGCCATACACGGCAGTGATACTAATTCCTTTGAGATGTTTGGAAAAGTTTTCCAAATCGCGAGCAATTTGCATACACAGTTCTCTGGTAGGGCTAAGAATTAATGCCTGCGGATGGTTAGTAAATGGCTGAATGGTTTGCAACAATGGCAAACCAAATGCAGCTGTTTTACCGGTACCTGTTTGCGCCAGTGCAAGCATATCGGTTGATTGATTGAGCAATACAGGTAGAGTTTGTGCCTGTACGGGCGTAGGTTGAACAAATCCAAGTTCTTCCACAGCACTTAGAATCTCGGGTCTTAGCCCGGCTTCTGAAAATGTTAGCATGTAATTTTAATAATTAGATAAATTAGTACGAATCAAAAATCCTTTTTAAAAAATTCAGGACTGATTCTTACCGATGGACATCAAGACTCGCCGGACAAGTGGCGAGATAGTCGCGAAGAGCAATCCTGTCTCTCTCTCCTTTTTTGACGGGGCAAAGATAGGGCTAATTTCATTTCATCCGACATGGTGGCTTATTATGGCCTTAATCTCAGTCATAGCATGCAGAGGAGTCCTATAAGATTTCTCCCAACAAAAGTGAATTATCGCATCAAAACTTCAGATTAGCTCCCACTGAAGGTAAAATAGGCAACTGATCGATGCGTTCAAACTTAACTCGGTCGAAGAAAAAGATGTTTTGGCGATTGTAAGCGTTGGTTGCTCCGGCTGTTAATTCCAGAATAGCATTTGTTCCTACAGCAACTGTACGCTTCAGGTTGATATCTAAGCGATGATAGTCAGGTAAGCGACCTTGATTGAGATTGGCAAACTCTATACCCAGGGTGCCATTGCTTGTGGAATAGTCGGACATAAGGTTGTTAGCAAAGGTTGGGTTTTCGTAGAAGCCTTGTGTTTGTGTGAATGGGAATCCGGAGCCATAGTTCCAGCGCACGTTAAATTCCCAATTGTAGCCTTTGCCAAATTGATATGAGGCAACTAAATTCACATTGTGACGGCGATCGAAATGCGGTCGGTATTCCTGCACTCCGTCGAAGCGAGTTACAGAAAGAAGTGAGTAAACGGTCCAGAAGTAAAAACGCTTGTAGTCATACTTCATTACGAGATCAAATCCGCGCGCAATTCCTGTTTCGATTATAAAATCTTTTTTGAGAATATCCGGCTTATTAAAATATGCGGGGATGTCTTCGAAAATTTTATTTCTGTTGATATTGGTCAATTGATTGAAGTTGATCTGATAAACTTCGGCATTCAACGAAATATTGCGAGAAAGATCCAATTCAAATCCACCAATTAAGTGGGTAGCTTTTTGCAGGTTATGTCTTAATGGCTCTCCATCGAACGTGCTTGGCAGGTTGTCGGGAGCAGCAAGGAAACCATAAAACAGGTTCACCACATCGCGATCGGAAACTGCAGCAATTAGGTTTTGACTGTATAGCCCGGCAGCTGCTTTCACTCGGAAATTGTCTGTAACATTATATTTTCCACCAATTCTTGGTTCTGGAGAAACCTCGGCGAGCGAAGCATAATATTGAACCCTGAAACTGGGTTCAAAAACAAACTTACCTGCATTAATGCGGTATTTAACGAATCCATTCAACTCGGTTGTGTTCTGATCAATAGAAATCAATCTATTCAACTCATTGAAGAATCTAAATTGAGTGCGAAATCCAATGGCTTCGAAACCATATGTAAGCTCATTTTTTCCAATGAAGTATTTAAAATTCAAACCAAAATTAAATCCGGCAATATCACTCGACCGGCTTGGGCGGGATACCTCATTCAAGGTGATACCATAATCTGAGTAGCTAAATACCCCTTCGAGCAATACAGGTGAGTTACCCGGAATGAGAATGAAATTGGTTCCAAAACCGGTATTTCTCCAACTTAAATCTTGCAGACTTCTATAAGTAACATTGTCTGTAAAATTAAAACCTGAAATGTTCAGCTTACTGCCATTGTCGCCATTGAAAGAAATTTTGCCATAGAGATCGGTAAAATTAAAGGGTAAACCTGCAGTATCTGCATAGGGGTAAAGCACTTTAGATGTTTGCTCAAGATACGATGTTCGGCCACTGAGTACATAGGAAATACTGCCTGCAGCTCCTTCTTTTTGACGTTTAATGGGACCTTCTAAATTGAGTTTCGATACGAAAGGACTCACAGAAACCTTTCCTCCATGACGTTTACGGTCGCCATCTTTGGACGTGATTTTCATAATGGAAGAAATTCTGCCACCAAATTCCGCACCAAAGCCACCCGTATAAACTTCTGCATTTCGAATAATGTCTGTATCGAATACTGAAAACAAGCCAATGGAGTGAAAAGGATTGTAAACAATCATACCATCTAACAGTACTTTGTTTTGAACAGGAGAACCGCCTCTGATAAACAATTGACCACCCTGATCGCCAGTGAAAGTAACACCCGGTAGTACTTGTAAATATTGAGCAAGATCCGGTTCGGCACCTACAGTAGGCAATTTATTGATTTCCTTTGGGGTGAGTGTTTGCACCGAAGTTCTTACCTGCGTGCGTTCTTCATCTTTTTCAGCACTAATTTCAAAGGTCTTTAATTCAATGCTTTTTTCTTTTATATACAGATTCTTATTCAGAATTTGACCTGCACTTAAACTGATTTGCTCCTGCAAAGTATCAAAACCCAAGGCAACAATCGTGATGGTGTAGTTTCCCGGCGGAATACGCGTGATAGAATAATATCCATTCACATCTGTTGAGGCTCCGTTAGTGGTGCCCTTGAGCAATACATTGGTAAAAATGGCAGGTTCACCATTCTTCTTGTTGTAAACAAATCCTCTGACGGTAGCGTTGGTGGTACTTTGGCTTTTTATGCCTGCTGCAGAAAGAATGATAACCCCTGCAGCGAATAATCTTAGAAGTTTCTTCATACTATTTCGCTGCTAAAGTATCTTTATCCTTTGAGCTATGCAAGGACAAAAAATCGGCTTTATCGTTTGATTTGATTCCTGTAGATTTTAGACTACAAAAAATCTTGGCAGTTGGGGTTAATATTTCAGGACAAAATCTTGTTTCACAATTCCCTTTCTGAAAAAAACAACGCCTAATCTGAAAAAATCAAATGTCACGCTCACTTCAGGATAAGCCTTAATGTCGTGCCATGCATTACGCATTTCTCGGCTCCAGTAAAGGTCATCAAATACAAACACGGATTGTTCATGTTTTTTTTCGAGACATGCGTGAAAGTAACTCATCGTAGCTTGATATTGATGATTGCCATCGAAAAAAACCAAATCTAAAGCAGGAATTTGACTTAAGGCGTCGGAAAGGGTGTCGTCAAAATTTCCTTCAATTACTTTTGCATGCTCAAGCCCGCAATCGTTAAACAAGGATCTTGCAAAAGCGGCATACGGCGCATGTCCTTCTAAAGTAATAAAATTTGAATTTTTTCTTGACATAGCCAAATACAAGCCGGAGATACCTATGCAAGTGCCAATTTCGAGAATATGATTGGCTTGAATGTGATTGCTCAGCTCAAACAAAATGCGACCATATTTATGTGGTATCGAGTTGCGGTGGAGCAGTTTACTGACAGTGCTCTTGCGTTTTGGCTTAATGCCTGCGCCCAAAGAACTTAGTTCAATCGAATCTTTGCTTTTAGATAGCGTTTGTCGAATAGAATTTATTTCATTGAGCGCGTAATAATTTTTATTTGCCAAGAGATGCTCATAATACCATTCAAACACAAATGGAGAGTGAATTTTGTGAGCAGATTTTGCTTTTAACAGATATTTTAAATAGCTTATCAGCAAGGAAAATTACTTTTGGGTGAGTAATATAAACGCAATAAATGATTGATTGTGCAGTAAAAATGATACATTTTTGCATCGTAAAACAATTCACCATGAAAAAACTAATCTGTATTTTAATTTCCTTTCTCATCTTTAACAGTCTCTTTTCGCAAAGCAATAACCTGATCATAACTGGTCAGGTAGTGTATGAAGAAGCCCCTAATCCACCGGCTGCATTTCAAACGGTGACAATAAATGGACCTATATTGAACAATCCGATCATTGTTCAAACCGGTCCTCAGGGATTTTATGAAGCAGTCATCGTAAATGGCAGTGTCATCGGACCTAATCAGGTTTACACCGTAAGTGTGATAAACTGCAATAATCAGACACTCACGCAACAGGTTAGCAATCAGCAGGGTACTGTAGATTTTGCGACAGTGAATTTTCAAATCTGTGGATGGCAAGGTGGGTGTGAAGCTTTATTTACAATTTCTAATGTGCCCGGAAATTCGAACGCTTTCATTTTCGATGCCAGTCAGAGCGTAGGCAACGAACTGACTTACACCTGGAACTTTGGAAATGGTGTCACTGCGAGCGGTGCAGTCGTGACCCAAGTTTTTGAAGAAGCTGGAGAATATCAGGTATGTTTGAATGTAAATGATTCTTACGGATTTTGTTCTAATACCTATTGTGATTCAGTCGTAATTAACGCATCGAGTGAAGAATGTGAAGCTTTTTTTATCTGGCAGCCTTCTTTCATTTATGCGGGTCAAGCTATTACTTTTATCAATCAAAATATGGGTGCAAATTCATGCACATGGCAGGTAAATAATGAAGTGGTTTCTAATGATGTAAACCTAATTTACACATTTTCTCAACCAGGAAGTTATCTTGTCTGTTTGTCCATAAGTGGCCAAAACGGCTGCGAAGATCAATTTTGCGCTACCGTCACAGTAAGTCAAACACTATGCAATTCTAATTTTGGGTTGACGGTTGATGGGCAAATGATTACAGCTACACCGCAATTAAACAATACTGACGACTATCAATTTGTCTGGCAGTTGCATCATCCAAATGGCTCTGTGCAAACATATACCCATTCATATCCTTTTGTTTTAAACAATCTTACACCCGGCGATTATTTACTTTGCTTAACGGTGCAAATTCCCGGTAATTTTTGTAGCGATACCACTTGTCAGTTGTTTGTTATTGACCCTCCATTATCCAATGCTTGCAGTGCAAATATAAGTTTCAGTCCTAATAATGATGCTTTAAATTCCTTCACATTTGAATCGTCAATTCCAAATGGAAATGGCTTTAGCAATGAATGGTTTATTGAAAATAGTGTTTACAGCACTTCAACAGTAACCCATTCATTTAGCCAACCGGGTGTTTATGAAGTTTGTCTGGTTGTTTCGAATGATGATATTTCATGCATTGACACTACTTGCGTGATTGTTACAGTGCAAGGGAACAACAATCCATGTAATATAGGTTTTACTGTAACTCAAACAAGTCCTGCAGCATTGACTTATGGATTTGCGCCAACCGGAATTTCTGTAAATACTACACAATTGATTTGGAATTTTGGCGATGGCAATACCAGCTCGGCATTCAGTCCGGAGCATAATTATGCTGCTTCAGGAATTTATAATGTTTGTTTGAACTATTGGACCACCATCAATGGAGCGGCTTGTGAAGGGGTTATTTGTCAAACTATCACAGTGGGGACGCCGGACACTACACAAATTAGTACCCTTGGGGGAGTAGTATATGCCGGCAATAATTTGGCCGATTTCGGATTTGCTTACCTCATTCGATTCGACTCACCGACTAACACATTGAATCTTGTGGCGCTTGCAGCTATCAACAATGGACAATTTCAATTTCCGGATGTTGCTCCCGGCGAATATTTGCTCAAAGCCGCTTTAGACAATAATTCAGTATTTTATGCTAATTATTTGCCGACTTATTTTGGAGATGTATTGTATTGGGAAGATGCTTTAAGTATTACTGTTTTGCCCGGAACAAGTCAATTGCAGGCAATCAATTTAATATTTGGCAGCAATCAGGGTGGCCCCGGATTTGTTAGTGGCAATGTGGACGATGGGGCAAATCGCTTGAGTCAGTTTGCTGCCAATCCAGTGGCAATGGCCGATATCATACTCTTGGATGCGAATAATATGCCGCAAATGTGGACTCGTGCCAACCATGAAGGCAGTTACTCCCTAAGCAATATTGCTTTTGGCACGTATAGATTGTTTGCCGATGTACCCGGTATCAAATGTATTCCAATCGAATTCACGATTTCTGAAGACTTCCCAAGTCTTGAAATTGATATTGTGCTAGGAGATGGTTTGACCTTTGTTGTCAAAAATGAACAAGTTGTTAAGGTTAGTCAACTATATCCAAACCCTGCAACCGAATTAAGTATATTGAATATAAGCAACCCTGATCAACACACGCTTATGCTTCAGGTTTTTGATTTGCAGGGGAGATTGATGAAACAAATTTATATGGGTAATTCTTTTGAGCATCAGATTGTTATACCGGTTAGCGATCTTATGTCCGGCATTTATCAAATCGTGATTAGGAAAAATGGCACAGCAATTGCAACCAGGAAATTAGTTGTTACTCGTCCATAGTTTTTTAGAATGTTGATTACGCCAACAGCCGGTTTTATCTGGCTGTTGGTGTTTTATGTCTGCATTAAAACATGGTTGATGTGCAGATTGGTGTTCCAATCTAAGAAAACAATAAAGGGCTACATTGCTGTAGCCCTTTATTTTCCTTGTGGTCCCGGAGGGAGTCGAACCCCCAACCTTCTGATCCGTAGTCAGATGCTCTATCCAATTAAGCTACGGAACCATTTTGGGAGCGCAAATATAGTATATTTTGAATTGCAAAAAACAAACATTCAAATTCCTAATGAAATTAACAGTTAATG
Source organism: Flavobacteriales bacterium (assembly GCA_046294625.1). Taxonomy (GTDB): domain Bacteria; phylum Bacteroidota; class Bacteroidia; order M30B66; family M30B66; genus JBKBKN01. The sequence goes on along the minus strand of JBKBKN010000021.1, from coordinate 11,832 downwards.
AGATCTTTAAAATTTTTTAAGGTTATTTTCAGAATCTAAAAAATGAATTGTTGCAATTTTGCAGTAGTGGATAATCGCAATGAAAAAGAAAATGTAAGCATGAATGGGAAAGTAAATTGCAGTAAATGCAATGTTGATTATTTATCTAAAATCCGAATACATCAATTGCTTTTTAGCGTATTTACGCCTGATAAAATCTTACGTCATTTATTTCAGTCAGATAGCTTATGATGAGAATAAGACTTGTTTTTATTTTCTTGATTTTATGCTGTGTGCAGCAATCTTTTTCGCAAATCATAGACACAGTTAGAATAGAAGTTCTTGATACGATCAAGATGGAGAAGAATGTGCTTGATAGCTTATATATTGTAGAAGTGCAGGATAAGAATGAAGTAGATAAAGTGCTACATGCGGAGCCTCTCTACATTGATCTTATTCGCGATTTGGGGGCTCGAAAAGGGGAGAGGGAGTGGAATGTAGGTATTGGCATTGCTGATCAGGAAAATTTTAATAAATATGAAGCATTGGTAGAGTATGAGTGGGCACCGATAGATCGTTTAGGTCTGGAAGTAGAATTGCCCTTTTCTTTTTTCCTACCCTTGGAAGGCGTGCACAGGGATTCTATTCCACTTTCCAAACTAAATAGTCTTAAACTTGCTGCGCAATGGACGTTTTTTGTTTCAGAGCGGCTAAAAACGTCTATGGCGCTTGGATATTTGCATGAGTTTGAAATGACACCTTTCAAGAGATACCGAAAAGAACAAATCTTTACCGGTAATTTGATAAATCCCTTTTTTATAGTTGCGAAGCGATTTGGTCAAAACTTTCACTTTCTAAATTACTCCGGTCCCCAAATCTTGCAGGAATACAACCATTATGATCTGCACACTATTTGGCAAATTAATACCAACTTTCATTACATGATCACCGGAACACGCAATTTTATTGGTGTGGAATTCAATAAGGAGATTTTTAAAGGCAATTTGGATATGGTGATTCGTCCGCAGATGCGTGTTGGCATTGCAGACAACTTGATTGTTGGCATTGTAACAGGCATCCCATTAAGTAGAAAAAATGAGCGCTTCAGCACTTTTCTCAGATTAATTTATGAGCCAGGACACATCCATTGATTAGTTTTTCCCTTCTATCAGATTAATAAATAACCTGAATGCACCCGGCACACCCGCAGGTAGTTGACGGAAAAATGAAAGTCCGGTGTAAATAAAGTAACCCCTGCCATAAGCTGCACAAAGCAAAGCGCCATTTTTGGACTCTTCGCCTGGATCGTTCATGCTCAAAAGTGCCTGAACTTCGTCGCCCCATTTGTCAGGAAAATAAAGCCCTCGCTCCTGCACCCAGTGGTCGAAATCTGCTGAAGTGATATTATGGGGATTCCTTAACAGAAAATGTTCGGGTAGCAAGAATTTCACCGGAGCTTTTTCATTGGTCACTCTTTCCTTCGACACATTTAAAAGATAGGGAATAGGCTTAGCCTTTAACTCCGAAATCCAGTTGAGTGTATTGTATTGAATAATTACTCTACCGCCGTCTTCAACATACTTTTCCAAGAAAGGTTGAATCATATTCATTTCTTCGTTGGTGTTATAGGCTCTTACACCGGTGATGACTGCTTTGCAATCGTTTAATGTCGAAGCTTGAATATTTTTCTTATCGATCATTCGCACCTGATAGCCTAGCAATTCCAAAGCTTTTGGGATTTCATCGCCTGCACCTTCAATGTAACCGATTGTTCCTGCAGTAGTCTGTATGTCGGCTTTTACCACTCTGATATTGACCGGTGCAACAGTTGTTTGCATGGGGATATGCTCATAGTCAATTCTTCGCACTCGGCAGAGCGGTTCAATGTCCGTACGATTATCGTTTTGCAGATCAAAGGTAAGATGAGCTGAAACGGCATTTTTGCCCGCAGGAGCAGTAATCTCAAACGCTAACTGCTGTAGCGTTTTGTTTTCTGCTATTTCAATGATTGCTTCCGCCGGACTCACTTTCCACCCGGTTTCAATTCTTGGGATGAGTTTATACTTTACATTATCTGCATTTGCATAAACCGAAAGCTTGATTTTTGCTTTGTCGGCATCATTGTTTTTAATTAATAAAAGCTCGGGAACACCATTTGCAATGATCTCTGGAATGATTTCAGGTCTCCTTTCGAGTTCCCCTCTCACGGGATCAACCCATTTGTATGTGGCCGGAATCGTGTAATTAAGTTCAGTTCCATCTATCAATAGCGTTATTTCAGAATAGATTTGGTGCTCGTTGTCGGGGTAGTTAATTTTTGTGTAATCAGCAATTCTAAAAAGATTTCCTGTTCGCTCTTCTCTTAACCAATCATGACTAGTGTAGGCCATTGATGAAGGAATGCCTACTTTAAGTTTTGTCTCTTTCAATTGATTTTGTGGGAGAAGAATATCCATTTCCCTGCTTTCATTTTCAAAGTTTACATTTACTTTATGAAGACTGATATTGGAGTTACTTCGGTTGATTGCACTCAACATAAGCTCAACCTGCTCATTCCTGAGCAATACCGGTTTGGTGGTGTACAGGTTTAGATGTATGCCATTCACCATCAAAAGCAACTGCTTGACCTGCGTCATTTTTTGTTGTTTAAAATAGGATTCAGGTAGTTCATCAAGAAGTTTGTAGATAAGCACCAAATCTTTGCTTATTGCGTTTGGTTTTTCCGGATTGAAGCGTTGCGCTAATTTTGCTGCAAGGCTTGCGGCTTTCTCACTTCCAGCTAAGCGCTCCCAGCCATTGGGTATTCCTTCCAATATTTCATTCGCGGTCTTTCCTTCCCATTGTTGAAAGTACTCGATCATTTCTCCCCTGGTATTGGCAACACCAAAACCCTGACTACGGTGTTGGCTTCGACTTGTGGCGGCAATTTCGCCGTACGATTTGCCAAGTAAGTTATTAAACTGCCCGATATCTAATTTGATTAAGTTTTCTTTATCCGATTCTTTCAGTCTATTCCATGCGAAAGTATTCCAGAATAAGGCTTTTGTTTGCCAAGGTTGCGTGAATTTAAGTTGTGCAGGAAAGATTTTGGGATCAGCCGCAGCTTTGTAGGCTTCTCTTGCCAGCATTGCTGAAGCGGTATGATGTCCGTGCCCACCGCTACCATCTTCGGGAAATCGGGTGATGATGATGTCCGGCTTGAAATTTCTAATCGCAAACACGACATCTTCTAAAACTTGCTGTCGGCCCCAAAGCTGAAAAGTTTCTTCGGGATTTTTGGAATAACCGAAATCTACAGCTCTGGTAAATAGTTGTTCAGCACCATCTATTTTTCGGGCAGCTAATAATTCCTGTGTTCTGATGATGCCTAGTTCATCGCTTTGTTCGCGTCCTATGAGATTTTGACCACCATCGCCTCGGGTAAGCGAAAGGTAGGCTGTGCGACAGCAGCGCTCATTGGCTAAATAACTTAAAAGTCTGGTGTTCTCATCGTCAGGATGTGCAGCAATGTAAAGCACATTGCAAAAAGTATTCAGGCGTTTGATCTCATGCAGAATGGCGCCCGGATCGTATTTTACATGTTGTGAATAGCTTTGAGTAGCGTTGAATACAGTGCAAAAAAATGAAATAAAAAATCGATATAATACTTTGGTCATAAGCGGCTTAAGGTGATCGATGATTGAATCTAAATAAAGACTTGAAACGTGCGATTACAAATTATTGTTTTTCAACATTCGTTTCATCTGAAATTGCCCGTTTGCCTCGACCACCACAAAATAAACTCCATCTTCCCAACCCCTAACATCGGGAAAGTGTTCGAAATTAAGAAAACCTCTTACTCTGAAGAAATATTTAATGTTGCCAAATATGTTGAAAATATAAATGTTAACGTCCGTTGATTCTTTTACATTAATTTTCATGTGCATGAAATCCACCACCGGATTGGGGTTAAAGTCGAAATCGACAAATTCGCAACTACCTTGATTAAATTGCAACACACCTTCTCTAAATGCAAAGCAATCGTTGCGATAGGTTATATTATCGCAACCGCATACCGGTATGTATTCCGGACTACACGGAATACCCTGATTGACAATGGTGCTGTCAATGCAGAAATTCATGAACTGTGCACGACTCGTATGAACTAAACTGAAAATGAAGAAAAGGCTGAGTATTGTAGATTTATAATTCATACACACAAATATAGATGTGCTGTAATGGATTAAAAAGTTAATTTTTTAATATGTCGCGAATGTATGTAATGCAAAACAAAGCATCCTGTATGGAAAGTATGGAAAAAGTTGTCATGCATTACATACCGGTTTTAAAGCCCGTTCAAGATTATACTTCAAGCAGTTTTTTCAATTTATCTATGTAGTTTCGTTCATCTTCATTGATTCCCTTGTAGGCTTCGCCTGTTTTTTCTGCTAGTCGATAAACCAGTTGCTTTAGCTCCGGGCTTAGTACCGTTTTGTGTTCGTGCAGATATTTTTCAAAGGCAAGAAAGGCTTTATCAGGATTTAAGAAGTTTTCTTCAGCATAATCGAATGCAAATTCAGCATGGTAAGCGTTGTCTGTACCAAAACGGTCGGTGCTTGTTTCAATTTTTACCAACTCATCGTCAATAAGTTGTCTGATTCTTTGTTTTTCCTGGGGCATTATTTTGCCATCAGCGTTTGCAATAGCGTAGAGTAATTTGCCAACAGATTGATAAAATAAATTGTAGTTCATAGTTTCTTAGTTTTAGGGTTTTTGGATAAACTGATCGATGCCGAAGCTATACCAATCTCCGGGAACACAAAGCAAAAAAATGAGCAATACTAATCTTGGTAAATAAATCTTCATGTCCCAAATAGGATTGATCAGGCTGAATGCTAAGGCTACAAAAATCATATGAATGGTAAGCACAATCAGTAATGGATTCACAAAAAGGCCTGCAAATAGCAGGATCCCGGCAACAAGTTCAATGTAGGAAGTGATGAAGGATGCTATAATTAAAAGCTGTCGGGGAAAGCTAAGACGAATCAATTGAACACTAATCTCGTCGGCAACATTGCTGATGCCGATTCTAAAAACTTTATCAAATCCCTGAAAAAAGAATAATATCCCAAGGACAACTCTTGCTAAGAAAACTGCCAGTTCATGATTTTCGATCATCTCTTTACAGGATATAATTATTGAGCTAATATCGTAAGCTTTTCCTACTTGTGCAAAATAGAATGGCTAATCTTCTTCAGTTTCTGCAATCACTGCATATAATTTATTCATATCCTGCACTTTCTGCGGATAGCCTAATTTTTCATAAGCATTGATCAGATTTCTGACCAAACGCTTGATGATGTCAATGTTGCTGCAAGTTTCGTAGTAAATTTTTTCGGGGCTTAACTGGAGTTGTTTCAGAAAATTATCAATCTCTGCTCTGCTAAATACAGCCCCCCTGCTAAATGGATTGATGTAGAACAGGATAGCTTGCTGATCTTCTTTCTGGCTGCTTAGTCCATACTCATCAAGATAGGCCAGTACGAAATGATCCGGAAGATTTACCCCGTATATAGGTATGCTTAGTCCTTGAGCGATGATGGAATAGATAAGGCTGAGCAAAAGCGGATTACCTTTTTTGCTTTCCATCACATTGTTAATGTATGAATTTTGAGGGGCATGATAATTGGTCGTATTTCCTGAAAACCCATGCACATCGAAAAGAATATGGTTGATTACTCTCACTTTTTCATAGGCAGTAAGATTGGGATTGAGTTCCAGCCAAACATCTTTTTTGATCAAGTCTATGCTTCTGCGTACCTGATCTTCATCCAGATCGGGATATTGATATCTTGCAATAAGGAGGGCGCCCTGCAATAAGTCGATACCACCTTCTTGCACCCATTGCCGCAATTCCTGAATAACACTGTTGAACTGGATTTGCTGAATGATTTCTTCAATTCGGGTTTGCAGCAAATTATTGAAAGTATTTTCCCAAACATCTTCCAAAGCCTGAATGGCTGGGTAGCCAATGTTTAATAGCTTATCCCTAATTTCATGATAAACGCTGTCGTCGGAGTCGTCGAGTAGGCTAATCATGGCTTTCAGGGCCTTGTCTTCCATGGTGTTATGTTTGTTAAACTGTTATGACTTCCAAAACATTGGCGATTAGATTTTCTACCACAGGCTTGTAATTCTTGCTATACTCTTTTCGTGCTCTGTTTGCAATAATAGCGCATGCTGTGCATGCTTCATGTCCTAGTGCTTGTGAAAGCATATATAAGGCCGATGTTTCCATTTCAAAATTAGTGATTCTATGATTCTCAAATCTGAAATCATGAAGCTGCTCATTTAAGTTTTCCACAGCGCATGGTATTCTCAGTTTTCTACCTTGAGGCCCATAAAATCCATTGGCCGTAGCCGTGATTCCGTGATAAGGACTGATTGCTTTTAACTGATTAAATAACAACCCCGAAGCCTGAACCATGTAAGGTTTTGCAATATTAGGCGGAAGATTTAGCTGATTGACAAATGCTTCGCTTAGCTGCTTGTCGGCATCGGAGAATGCAAATTGATAAAAATGAGCCAGACCATCAAACCCTAGTCCATGAGTAGAAATTACAGCGCTATCAACAGGAATGTCTTCTTGAATAGTTCCCGAAGTACCAATTCTAATCACTCTGAATGACTGATGTTCCGATTTGACTTCACGCGCTTTTAAATCAATGTTAAATAGCGCATCCAACTCATTCATGACAATATCCACATTATCTGTTCCAATTCCGGTAGAAAGGGCTGTGATTCTTTTGCCACCAATGCTGCCGGTGTGCGTGACAAATTCCCTGTTGGCAACCTGATGCTCGATATGGTCGAAATGCTTAGATACCATACCAACGCGGTTTTGATCACCTACCACAATAATAGTATTGGCAACCTGTTCAGGATGCAGTTTCAAGTGATAAATGCTCCCATCAGGATTTAAAACGAGTTCTGAACTTTCAATTTTTTTCAATACTTAATAATGTTAATTTTGGCGACCCAAAAATTACTTATTTCATGCAACCCGACAAAAAAATCTTATTGGTTCCCGTTGATTTTAAGAATCATACGCAAATCGCTCTTAATCAGGCTATTTATTATGCTAAGGCGTTAAACGCTGAAGTACATATGCTTTACACTGTCGAGCCCGAAGGCTTCTTTGCGGGACTTTTCAGCGACGAAGACGAAGATAAACTCATCAGCAATGCACGCAAAAAGCTGCAAGAGATGGCAGACTCTATTAAGAACCAGGTTCCGGATGTTCACATCATGGTGGCTAAAGGTAAGATCTATGAAACCATTGTAGAAACAGCTGAATTGATAGGAGCAAATTTCATTATCATGGCAACCGGCGGGTCTGATACCTTTAAGCGTCGTTTTATTGGCAGCAATACGCTAAGAGTAATTCGTAGTTCAAAGACTCCAGTGATTTCGATTCGTTCAGATGAGCCAAGATTACAAGTGAAAAATATTATTCTTCCTCTTGATATTCAGAAGGAAACACGTGAGAAAGTAGTGAGTGCAGTGCATTTGGCTAAAATTTTCGATGCTACTATAAATGTTGTTTCAATTATCGAAAAAGATGAGCCAGAACATGAATTTAAAATCGAAATCATTACCAATCAGGTGAAGGAGTTCATGGCAGACAAACGCATTGATTTCACCATCAAACTTTTGAAAGTGGACAATGAAAACAAAATAGGAGAAGCAGTTGTCCATTATGCTCAAGAGAATGACGGAGATTTAATCATGATTATGACTCAACAAGAAATAAACTTTACTGAATTGTTTGTTGGATCAGCGGCACAGGAAATCATAAACACATCAAATGTGCCTGTGTGCTCAATTATCCCGACCTCGTCAAGCATATTATCAAAATTTCAACCCTATTAAAAACATGAAAGCAACAATTAAAACCGCCAAGGGCGATATGCATCTCATTTTTTTTGAAAAAGATGCCCCCAACACAGTAGCTAATTTTGTAAAGTTGGCAAAATCAGGATTTTACAATGGGTTGAAATTTCACAGAGTTATTCCCGATTTCGTTGTGCAAGCAGGTTGCCCGAATGGTATCGGCAATGGCGGTCCGGGATATACCATCAAATGTGAACTTACAGGCGAAAATCAATACCATGATCGTGGTGTTTTAAGCATGGCACATGCGGGAAGAGATACCGGCGGCTCACAGTTTTTCATTTGTCACAATCGTACCAACACTCAGCACCTTGACCGCAACCATACCGTATTTGGTAAAGTTGTAGAAGGTTTGGATGTGATTGATAAAATTCGTCAAGGTGATGTGATTGAGCAAATCATTATCGAAGAAGAAGCATAATGTCTAAGCCAATTGCGATTGCCATTCATGGCGGAGCTGGCACCATAGAGCGCCACTTACTTAGTCCTGAACTAGAAAAGGAGTATCTGGAAGCCCTTAGCAATGCTTTGAAAACAGGTGAAGGTATCTTGAAAGCTCAGGGCGCAGCTCTTGACGCTGTGGAAGCGGCTGTGAAGTCATTGGAAGATTGCCCTTTGTTTAATGCAGGAAAAGGTGCTGTTTTTACCCATGATAAGACCAATGAACTTGATGCTTCTATCATGTGTGGAGCAACGCTGAATGCAGGTTCAGTAGCTGCTGTGCGTCGGGTTCGAAATCCGATAGGTCTGGCTCGAGCAATCATGGAGAAATCTAATCATGTGATGCTTCACGGAGTCGGAGCACAACAATTTGCCCATGAAAAGGGCCTTGAAATTATGGAAGATTCATATTTCTACTCCCAGTTTCGCTACGATCAATTGATGCACGTGATTGATGAAGAGAATGCTTATCTTGATCATTCGCCTGAGCCAAAGTTTCCTGACGACAAAAAATTTGGAACCGTAGGAGCTGTTGCGTTAGATGTGCATGGCAATGTGGCTGCGGCAACATCAACCGGTGGAATGACCAATAAACGATATGGCAGGATAGGCGACAGTCCCGTGATAGGATCAGGAACCTATGCCAACAATCTCACCTGCGCGGTGTCATGCACCGGACATGGCGAGTACTTTTTAAGAGCAGTGGTAGCTTATGATGTTTCCTGCTTAATGGAATACAAGGGATTGAGTTTGAAAGAAGCTGCAGATTTTGTAATACATAAGAAACTGGTTAGGCTAGGAGGAGAGGGAGGACTAATCGCAGTAAATGCAATGGGCGACATTGTACTTCCTTTCAATAGTGCGGGGATGTATCGCGGATGGGCCAACGGTATAGAAAGTCAGGTTGCCATCTACAAAGATTAATCTGGCGCATCATCAAGCTTGATATCAGAAATCTTTTAGTGGGAATTACTCAGCTATTCGCAAAAATCTGCTAAGTTTGAGCACATATGAAGGTAAGCTTTCTTGGCACGGGCACTTCTCAGGGAGTGCCTGTAATTGGTTGTGATTGTAAGGTTTGCAAGTCTGCTGATGCAAAAGACAAAAGATTGCGAAGCGCTATTCATATTCAGGATGGGGATTTATCTATTGTGGTAGATACCGGTCCTGATTTTCGACAACAAATGCTTCGATCCAATATCAGAGCACTCGATGCTGTCATTTTCACGCATGAGCATAAAGACCATACGGCTGGTTTGGACGATATTAGAGCCTACAATCACATACAGCAGCGTCACATGGACATTTATCTTACAGCGCATGTGGAACAAGCTTTGCGAAAAGACTATGCTTATATTTTTGCAGAAGATAAATATCCGGGCATTCCATTGGTGAATCTTCATCGAATAGAGAATAAACCATTCAGAATCGAGCATTGCCAAATTACGCCAATTGAAGTATTTCATTACAAGCTTCCGGTATTTGGATACCGAATGAATGACTTCACTTACATCACCGATGCAAAAACCATTTCACCAAACGAACTTGAAAAAGTAATAGGTACGAAAATATTGGTGATTAATGCTTTGCGAAAGGAAAAGCATATCTCCCATTTCACTTTAGATGAAGCACTGGAGATTATTGATTGGGTTAAGCCTGAAACAGCGTATTTAACACACCTGAGCCATCAAATGGGATTGCACGAAGAAATTGAAGCTTCGCTTCCTGCTTCTGTAAAGATTGCTTACGATGGTTTAATACTTGAATTTTAATTCAGCAAAAGCACACTGCCATATTTGGTGTGTCTTCTTCCGTTTTGGTCTCTGAAGAATACCTTGTAACCATAGATATCCATTGGACAAGCTTTGGTTCCATTTTGAAACTTACCGTTCCATCCAATGTTTTTATCGGTGCTGGAAAATACAGTTCTACCCCAGCGGTCGTATATGTCAAGTACAAAAGTGGAATCGGCAATACCGGTTACAATGATTTTAAACTCTTCATTGCGGCTATCGTTATTTGGTGTGAAAGCTGTTGGAACAAAGTAGTTAAGCAAAAATTCTACCGTAACTATTTTCACCACGGTATCGGTGCAGCCAAAAGGATTGAAAGCCACCAATGTTACTGGCCATTCGCCCGATCCGATGAAAATATGTCTTGGATTGGTGCTGGTGGAAAAACTTCCATCGCCAAAGTCCCAGAAATAACTACTTGCGTTTGTCGATTCATTGAGGAAGGAGACTTCGGTAGGCAAACCGGGTACAGGATTAGGCGTAACCAAAAAATCAGCAGTCATGTTATATCGATAATCCGGAACAAATACACTTATTGTAAGTTGACAACCTGTACCCTGATCAGTTACTCTTACATCATAACTACCCGTAACCACAGAGTCAACTACAGCTGAGTTGCCCGCTCCCGGTATAAACCATTGGTAAAGAAATGGTCCGGTTCCACCAACTACATTCACTCTTGCCGTGCCCAATCCCGAACTGCAGGTATCTGCAACAGAGCCATTGCTAATATTGAATCCTGTAGCATCTGCCACAAAAACAGAGTCGCTATTGATGCAACCTGCAAAATCCTGCACTGTTACAGAAATCCAGCCTATGGGAAGACCATTAACTGTTTGTCCGCCAAGGCCATTACTCCAGGTATATAAATATGGCGGCACGCCCCCTATCACATTGGCTGTTGCTGAACCATTGTTGAGGTTGCAATTCACCACGGTCGATGACATGTTGATATCAAAGGTGGAAATGTTAAAAGAGACATATTGTGTATCAGGAAGCATATTATTACACAAGTCCAAGACTGCACCAAAGATTTTAAGTGTGTAGTTTCCTGAGGTGAAAAGGTTTTCGTTGATGATGACAGTATAATTTTTCTCGAAAACACCACCATTGATACAAGCCACACCTGTAACACCTGTCACCGGTATGTTTCCATTGGGGCCTTCTAGTCTGAATCGTTGTGGCGTAACGGAATTGCAACGCACGAATTCGGTGAATTCAATATTGATAAAATTCTGTCCACAGTTAACCGGTGAGGTGAGTCCACTCACAAGAGGTGGTACATTGTCGATAATACTGGCCGTAGATAGGCTGAAATCGAGTTGAAACCCGCACTGATTATCGGTAAAATTACTTACTACTAAAGCATAGGTTTCACCTGCCTGAACGGGAATAAATGGCTCTTCTTGCGGGAAAAATCCGTTGCTGCCGGGGTCAGGATTAGTACCTCCGTTAGCGCCTGTGGTTGGTGTAGGGAATATGGAACCGGAATAGTTGCAAGAAACTTCGAGCGCGGGGTTGTTAAATATATCAGCACAGGTTGCATTCGTGAGATTATAAACAGCCCAATCATAATCAATATCGCAATAAGGATTGATATTAAAACCGAGTAAACCACTGGTTTGAACAGTGATCATATACCATGAGCTGTTTCGCTCACCTGCGCCAAGACAAGAGAAAGCATTAT
>JBKBKN010000020.1:0-64021 GCA_046294625.1 Flavobacteriales bacterium | reverse complement strand
TGCAAAACAGTTTCCTGTACGACAGTTTAGTCCCTACTGGTTAGTAGGGATTGGTTTCAGCCACTCACCCACCTCACCTTATGTGAAAGAACTTCTTTTATTTATACTGCAAAACAGTTTCCTGTACGACAGTTTAGTCCCTACTGGTTAGTAGGGATTGGTTTCAGCCACTCACCCACCTCACATTATGTGAAAGAACTTCTTTTATTTATACTGCAAAACAGTTTCCTGTACGACAGTTTAGTCCCTGCTGGTTGGTAGGGATTGGTTTCAGCCAAAAACCCACTGCACCTAATGAATACCCTTAGGCATTCATAAAGAGGGTGCAAATGTAAATAAAAATACTTTGAAAAAAATTCTTGCAAAAAGTTTTTGTTAAGCCACAAGTAATCAACCAAATAAAATGTTGTTGAACTTTGCGATATCATAGAATTGATGTACGTTTACTTCGTTAAAATGAAAACGCGCCAAAAGCTTCTAATCCCTATTTTAATAATGTTCATAGGGGTATCATGTGTAAAAAAGCGGGATTTGTCTCAGAACACCATTATCATGCATTTTCTGGCTGAGCCCTTAGGATTACACCCCACGAACGACAATAATATTTATCAAAGAATCATATTCAGTCTGACCCAAAAAAGGCTTCTGATGACCGACATCAGAAATTTTGAAATTATCCCCGATTTATTGGTTGATTTACCGGAAATGTCCGCAGATTCACTCACTTACCATTTCCGACTAAAAGAAGGAATTAAATGGGACGATGGTACAGCTTGCACCGCCAAAGATGTGGCTTTTACGCTTAAAATGATTAAATGCCCCTTTACAAATAACCCCACTTCAAAGCCAATTTTTGAAAACATCAAGAATATTCGACTTTACGATGATGACTCCCTAAAATTCAGCATAGAAATGCGAAAGTTATATTTCGCCAATCTCAGAATGCTGACAGAAATTCATGTTCTACAGGAACGCTTCTGGGATCCAGAAAAAGTCTTCAGAAAATACCGTATTGACGATTTTGATAAAAACTTCGAAAGCGATAAACACAAACAGTTATTTACTATCGTTCAAGGATTCAACAAGGTTGATAATGCACGTTTACCTTCGCAATTGGTTGGTTTGGGTCCTTATAGAATTACAGAATGGTCTACCGGTAGCAGTTTAATTCTTGAAAGAAAGAAAAATTGGTGGGGTGCAAACAGCACGAGTGTATATGATCAACAATTCCCTGATAAGATCATTTTCAAAATTATCAAAGACATGGAGCCGGTTGTGTTGGCTTTGAAAAAAGAACAAATTGATATAACTACAGAGCTGACAACACCAGCTATGATCAAACTCCAGAAACTAAAATACTTTAATGAAAACTACGCTTCTGATTATGTGGGTTCGTTTACTTATGCATATTTAGGCATGAATATGAAGCCGGCATCGAGTCGAATGCCATTTTTCACAGATAAGCGGGTAAGAAGGGCCATAGCTCATCTCACACCGGTAGAAGAAATTATCGAAGTGATGGCTAAGGGCAAAGCAAACAGAATGGCAAGTTTTATTCTACCTATGCAAGATGATTATAATCATAATCTTCCTTTGATACAGCTTGACATTGCAAAAGCAAAAAAACTATTAGACGAAGCGGGCTGGATAGATACGGATGGAGATAACATTCGTGATAAAGTTATCAATGGTAAAAAAGTACCTTTTTCTTTTACGCTTAATTACATGATATCACCTGTTACCAAAGAGATTGGACTCATGGTGAAAGAAACCATGTATAAGGCAGGTATCAATGTTATTCCAAACCCGATGGATTTTTCAGTTTTTTACCAAAAAGCGTTTGCTCAGGACTTTGATGCGATGTTAGGCTCATGGTCGTCGAGTGCCGGACCTGAAGATGCACGTCAAATTTGGCACTCTAGCTCCTGGACATCAAAGGGCGCTAACTTTGTTGGTTTCGGCAATTCCGTATCTGACTCTTTGATAGAATTATCTAATGTGACCTTAGATCCGGAGAAACGCAAAATGATTATGCATCAGCTTCAAGAAATTGTATATGAAGAACAGCCTTACGTTTTTATATTTAACGCAACAAAAAAAGTTGCTGTTCACAAAAGGTTTGAAAACATAGAGTTTTACAATGAAAAACCTCATATAATTCTTAACAATCTTAAGCTAAAAGAAAATTATCTTCGCAATCCTGATCACTTCTAATTAAACCATGCTAAGTTACATCGCCAAAAGGCTATTGATTATGATTCCCACACTAGTGGTAATCTCCTTGCTGGCTTTTGTAATCAGTGCAAATGCCCCCGGCGATCCTGTTGACAGATTGCTTTCTGTTGCTGAAAATACTAGTGGAGAAGCCAGTGCAATGGGAGGTGACAGGGAGGAAATGAAGCGAGATATCATCCGAAAAATGGGTCTTGACTTACCGTTATTTTACATAGGCTTTGGGACGTTGGCTGAAAATAGGGAAATACATGCCATCACTGACAATCAGAAGCGGAAGACGCTACTTTATTTAGCAAGAGTTTCAGGAAGGCCGGATGAAGTTTATGCTTTACACAAGGATACAGAACGATTGGCTGAAGTGCTAAAAAAAGAAGGGCATATCCAAAACAGTACAATATCCTATAAGAGCATCGATCAAGAGCTCATCACCAAAATTGAAGTAGCTTCAGCAAAATTGTTTGGGAAAGGAAGTTTTGGCTTTTTTCAATCCAAATGCGATACACTCAATCTATTACTCGATCAACTCCCAATAGATTGGAAGCCGGAATTGGTGTCAAGTGTCAAAGAAAACATCCATATCATAATCAATGAGCAAAAAATATGGAAGGCATTTGTTCCGGTAATATCATGGTTTGGCTTGCAAAATCAATATCACTATTGGATGTTTGGCAATGGAAGCACATCAAATGGGATTATACAGGGTGATTTTGGTATTTCATTTAGAGATGGTCAGAGAATCAGTGATCGTATCGGACAAAAAATGAAATGGTCTCTGATTTTAGCCGTAATATCTATTCTCATTGCCTATCTAGTGAGCATACCAGTGGGACTCTATGCCGGATATAAGGCCAATAGTTTTTTCGATAAAATTACCGGAGTACTTCTCTTCGCTCTATATTCTTTGCCAGGCTTTTTTGTTGGCACCTTGCTTCTTGTAGTATTTGCAAATCCCGATTTTTTTGACTGGTTTCCCGAATCTGGTGTTAAAGATCCTTCTGAGTTTGACCCAAATTGGTCTTTTTTTAAACGTATTTCCCATTATGCTCCTTATCTAGTTTTGCCTGTAATAACCTATACCTATGCATCCTTTGCATTTATAAGCCGTCAAATGCGCGGAAGTATTGCTGATGTAATGAAACAAGATTTCATCCGCACTGCTAGGGCAAAAGGTTTAAGTGAAAAGAAAGTTTTGCTTAAGCATGCTTTCAGAAATGCACTATTACCCATCATCACTATTTTTGCTAGTATTTTTCCTGTTGCTTTTGGCGGTTCTGTTATAATTGAAACCATCTTCTCAATACCGGGAATGGGACTAGAAATATATGAGTCAATACAAAACTATGATTATCCTATGATAGTTGCAGTATTTACCATATTTGGTTTGTTAACCATTATCGGCTACTTCATATCCGATTTGTTATATAAAGCAGCCGACCCGCGAATTAATCTTGGAGGAAATAAATGAAAGCGCCTGTAATCCATCAGCAACGTCAATGGCTCACCAAGATGAAAAGCAGCAAACAGGTTATTTTTGCATTAATCGTAATTGGCAACATATTTTTTCTAGCCTTGTTTGCCGATTTGATTGCTACAGATCAGCCCTTGTATGTTAAGTACAAAGGACATTCATATTATCCGGCAGTCTCTCACATTATTAACCCTACGAGAACCGACTCTATTATTGATCCGCAAACAGGCGCCATAGAAATTTTACAATTTGATTTAGTGGAATGGAAAACGCTAGAAACGGATTTTATCCTATTTGCACCGATCCCCTATTCGCCCGGAAAACCCGATAAATTAAACAGAGATTATGTTTCACCGGGAGATTTACAGAAAATGAAATTGCCTAACGGGCAAATAGTTGAATCAAGCTTTCGCTTTAGACATCATTTAGGTACTGATCAAGTAGGTAATGATCTTCTGGCTACATTGATCCACGGAAGTAGATTGGCATTACAAGTGGGGCTTATATCCATATTCATTGCATCATCTATTGGAATTATGCTTGGTGCCCTAGCCGGATATTTTGGAAACTTCGGTTTTCGAATTTCAAGATCAGCATATTACTTCGGTGTTTTAGGACTATTTCCCGCAATTTTCTATGCATTTATTTTTCGCTCTGCCTCACTTAGTTTAAGCTTCGAAGAAGGTTATAGTAGTGCTATTTTCAATCTTCTTTTAAGCATTACTGTATTTATAGCCATTCTCGCTTTGTTTATGCTATCGGGCAGACTGTTTCATTTTATTCCATTTCTAAAACGCAAAACAAATGTCCCTGTGGATGCTATTGTGAGCAGGTTGATAGAGATTATGAATTCTCTTCCACGCATTCTGATAATCATCACTATTGCTGCGGTTTTTAAAGATAAGAGTCTGGGATTGGTTATTGCTATCATTGGATTGACAAGTTGGACAGGTATAGCCCGTTTTACTAGAGCGGAAATGATGCGTCAAAGCAGGCTTGAATACGTAGAAGCGGCAAAGTCTTTAGGGATTTCAGAATGGGGAGTAATTTTTAAGCATGCCTTGCCCAATGCATTTGCACCTGTGATGATCGAGATTGCTTTTAGTGTAGCTGCAGCTATTTTGCTTGAATCTGGTCTTTCCTTTTTGGGTATTGGAGTGCCAGACGATGTTTCTACATGGGGTTCTGTTTTGAGTTCCGGGCGACAGCAGTTTGATGCCTGGTGGCTTGTGATATTTCCAGGGCTAGCCATATTTTTGACCGTCACCTCATTCAACCTTTTAGGAGATTGGTTAAGGGATATGTTAAATCCCAAGAACAATTAGCATAATAAGTTTTACAGCACGGTTGGAGAAATTTGACGAAAGTCTTGGAAGCTATCGCTTCCTTGTTCCTGATGAAATTTCTATGCAAATTATGCATGATAAGCAGCGAAGAGTGTTGTGCACCATAAACCATTAGCACACCATGCATAGCGCTCTGATGCCTTCTTCAGATGGCTACTTCATTATGATGAGTAAGGAAGTTAGACTCAAACTAAACTTGAATTTATTGGATCAATTTCATGTTACTTTAATTAAAGACGAGATTGAATACGGAATGTAAATGCCTGAAGAATTTGAAGAAGTGATGCAGCAGGATGAAATTGGCAGTCAGCTTTTTCATCAACTCACAGCAGGGAAGAAAAGAAGCCTCCTATACATGATTGGTAAGGTTAAAAATGTGCAAAGCAGAATCAATAAATCTTTGGCGGTGATGGAGCATCTAAAAGAAAATCAGGTCAAGTTGGATTACAAAATTCTGAATGAGAAGATGGAAGAATTTAATCGTAAAATCTGAACGCCATCCTAGCCATTTTAGCCTAAGCGTTTTCTTCGTGTTAAAAAACATTGATTCTATTTGATTAAACTACATTCTAGAGAATCGGTCGATTGCTTCATGTGTTCCAAAGATTACGAGAATATCATTTTCTTGAATTATGTAGTCTCCCTCTGGATTAGGAGAAATTTCATCATCGCGTTTGATGGCCAGAATAGAAACACCAAAAAGATTTCGAAGCTGCAGTTCGTTTAGTTTCTTCCCTATCAACATAGAGCCCATTTTTACTTTGATGGTAATGATTTCAGTATCAGAAATCTCTAATCGATAATCCTGTAATCCACGCTGCTCATAGCGAATAGAGCGCATCATGTCATAATTAACATTTCGAAGTTTCACAATAAAATCATCAATTTCATTTCTCCCCACCAGGTAGTGCGTAAGCACTCGCGTAATTACTTCAACAGATGTTTCGAAAATTTCGCTCACCACTTCATCAGCACCGGCATCATACAGTGCCGCCATATCTTTTACACGTTTTGCCTTTGAAATGACATACACTGCAGGATTCATTTTCCTAATCATCCTAATGGTTGCCAAAACATCGTTTAACTCCGTATGAGTGATGGCTACAGCTCTAGCCTGCTGCACATTAGCATGTTCAAGAAGGATTCTGTTGGCTGAATTGCCATACATTACATCCAAACGTTTGCTTTGCGCAGCCAGCACCACTTCCGGATCATTGTCTATTCCCAGCACTTTAATACCAGCCATTCGAGCGGCTTTGGTTAGATTTTTACCGGTCTCTCCCACTCCAATGATGATTAAGTGATCTTTTAGATTTTTTTCCTTTGGCTTTTGTGCCGCTTTGCCTTCAATAATTTTTTGAAATCGTTTGCTTAGTTTATTGGTTTTTAGGCGCTGACCAAGCCAACGCGAAATTTGATCTGAGCCTACGATCATGTTTGGTGTGATCGCCATCGAAAGAATGGAAACAGATAAAAAAAGCTGATAAATATTTCTATCCAAAATATCAAACATCAATCCTGTACCTGCCAATATGAATGAGAACTCTCCAACCTGACATAAAAATAAACCGGACAATAAAGCTACTCTCAGGGTGTTACCTAAACTTGCTACAGCCAATGTGGTGAGCAATGCTTTAACAATCAAAACGGCTAACGTGATGGCTACAATTTTGAAAGGGTGATGAACGATATAGTCAATATCCACCAATAGACCAATGGAGATAAAAAAGAAAGAAGTAAATACTTCCCTGAAAGGTAATATGGTACTAAATGCTTCGTGGCTATACTCAGATTCAGAAATGATCAAACCGGCAAGAAAGGCCCCAAGTGAGAAAGATAATCCAATCAATGCAGTTAACCATGCCACGGATAAACATACCACTATAATCGTAAGTAGAAATAGTTCACTTGATTTACTTTTAGCTACCTCGAAAAGCAATTTCGGCATAACTACACGAGATAGAATGATAACGATAATTACGGTGATAATACCTTTTAAAATCATGGTAATGATACCCCAGTCAAATCCCTGTGCCTCGCCGCCGAGATAAGGCACAATCAACATCATCGGCACTACAATAATATCCTGGTAAATGAGGATAGACATGGTGCTTTTTCCTTCCGGACTCGACAAGCGACCACCATCCTGAAGCAATTTTAGAACAATAGCGGTAGAGCTCAATGAAAATAACATTCCCAGAAAAATAGACTCTCGCAGCGGCATTTTTAGAAACACCCCTAAAATGCTAACGATAATAATGGTAAGAAAAACCTGTAACGTACCACCTTGAAGCACCTGCCTTCTTGCTTTGATCAGGTCTTTAAGCGAAAATTCAATCCCAATCGTAAACAGGAGTAATATAATTCCAATTTCTGCAAATAGATTCACATCATCGCCTGCGCTTAGCAGCCCAATGAAGTCAGGCCCTGCAATCACACCTGTGATTAAAAAACCTAATAATGTAGGAATTTTAAATCGATTACAAACCAATAAAACAATAATTGCCAAACCGAAAATTGTGCTTATCTGCGTGATTAAGGGTGGAATTGTTGTTCCTGCCAGAAATGTTTGAAATACTAAAACCATTTATGCTGTTGTTGGGCAAATGACATTGCAAAGCTAACAGGGAAATAGATGCTAAAAGAAAGCTGTGAAAATAAATCGGATATTGAAGAAAAAAGTAGCGAGGACGGGAGTTGAACCCGTGACCTCAGGGTTATGAATCCTGCGCTCTAACCATCTGAGCTACCTCGCCATAAGTATTTCAATAAATGAAGGAACGCTTTCTAAACGGGCTGCAAAAATAATTTTTTTTCTGAATTACTTAACGCTAATCTATATTTACCGAAAAATTAATTTAGCGAGACTACTTCCAGATTAGCTCCCACATATACCAAATAAGCTTGAACTGTAGCTCCTGTCATCTGAATCAACGCCTTTTGATATTCCCTAACTTGCTTCTCATGTTCAGGTCGTTTCAGGCCGGTTTTGAAGTCAATTACTTTCCAAATCTGACCAATTTTAACAATTCGATCTGGTCGTCTTATTGTTCCATCAGGGAAAACAATGGTTTGTTCATTCTTAACCTCAGTTTCTCTATGAAAAGCATTTTTCAAATCAGGATGGGCAAAAATTTGCGTGATATAATCTTGCATAACAGGTTTTTGCGCAACCGAAATCAATCCTTTTTCTTCAAACGAATGAAGCACTTTAACTAAATCGTTTTCATGCTTGATTTCTTCTAATATAGCATGAATCAAATTACCGTTAGATTGAGCGCTAGAACCTTCATGAATAAAATAAAGCTTTGAAGTATCGGTGCTCAAGCTTAATCGATTTCGCCATGAATTGGCAAAAACATGCGGAAGCTGGCTAAACAAACCATCTTTTTGAATAATAGCTTTTGCATTTACTGAACGTCCTTTTACCTGTTTAGCTCCAATATGATAAATAACTTCCTTTTCTTTTTCCGGCTTTTCTTCAGGGATTAAATGGAGCATAGGCTCCCAAACATTGTCTTTCCTGCCGTTAGAAGTAAATACAAATAATGCGTCTTCGGGTCTGGTAAATGCCACATAGAGAAGGTTAGCAGCATCCTGTAATCTTCTATTCAACTCCTTCTGATAAAGTTCTGCAAATCTGGTGTAATTTAGCCCGGCATTCAATTTGGTCAAAGCCACGGGTAGAATTCCATCGGTTTCCATAGCAGCATCAAGCCATATCAGACTAGCTTTTGATTGGGTTTCAATGCCAAATGGAATAATGACCACCGGAAATTGAAGTCCCTTACTTTTGTGAATGGTCATGATTTTTACTGCATTGGCGTCTGATGGGGTAATAATGGAGAGACTTGATTTTTTCTCTTCCCACCAGGACATAAAGGTGGCTACATCATTGCCATCTTTAATTGTCCTTTGCCAGATGTGCTCAAGAAAAAATCTTACAAAAGCGTTGTCGGAAGTGGAAATATTAAAACTTCGGCAAAGCAAATGACAAAGTTCAAACATGGTCAAACTGCTGAGCTCTATTTTGTCCAATTTTATCTGATGTGAACGCAGGAAGCTTAAGAGCAGCTCTAGATTGAAAATTGACTTAAAAAATTCAGTTTTACCTTTAGCTTGGTCAATAATTTTTTTCTGTTCGAGGTAATTCAAAATAACAATAATCGGTGAATGCTTCTCAGGATGGCGAACACTATCTAGCCATGCCAATAAGAATTGGACATCAGGTGAATTGTTGATGAGCAATGCTTCTGAGGAAATTACAGGAATTTCATTTTCCAATAGCCATGCAGCCAATTCACTTGCATCGCGATTACCACGTGTTAATAAAGCAATGTCTTTATATTCATAGTTCTGTTCTATGATTAAATCGCGAATGAGTGAAATCGTTTTCTCAAATATTAAAGCTCTGAATTCTTCCCGATGACCAGATTTATAGGGCAAATATTCAATTCTGACCAGTCCACCCTGCTTTTCCTGAACAGCTTCCTGAGCAATGTCTTCATAAATGGAACGGAGTGCTTCGGTATATTGCGTTTCTTGACTGAGTTTTTTGAAAAATCGATTGTTAAATTCTACGATTTCTTTGCAACTCCGCCTGTTAGTCACTAATTGTTGCTGTTCGTAGGCAAACTGCAATTGCGCAAATCGCTCAATAACTATTTCATCGTTTGAGTGGGGTTGCATCTCCGGTAGCGCAGTAAACTGTTCGGCAAATCCACCTCGCCATCGGTAAATGGCTTGCTTGCCATCGCCTACAATCATGCTTTTAAATCCTTTAGAAATGGCATTTTCAATTAAAGGCATGAGATTGTGCCATTGCGCCACCGAAGTATCCTGAAACTCATCGATAAGTATGTGATTATATCTTTCACCCAGACGTTCATATATGAAAGGAACAGTTTCCGTGGCAACTATATGGAGAACCCTTTTATTAAATTCAGAAATATGCACCCGCCCTGATTCTTTTCTGATGTCGGAAAGAATCTGGCGGAGATCATTAAGTAAGGACAAAGCATGAAGCTGATTCAAAATCATCGATTGAATGATATACTTTCCTTGAGGCTCATCGAGTAAATCGAGTAACTCCAGCAAATAAGGAAGTATTTCATCTCTGGCTTTTACAGCTTTTTCGACTATTTGTTGCTCCTGCTTTGCGGAAGTCCAAAACGGAGTTTGGGGTGCTTCAAGTACTCTTTTACCTGGAATGAGCATACCTTCCGAAGTAAGTTTGTCATAACACTTATTAATGAATCCCCCTATTCCACTATTTCCATAAGCGAAGTCTTCAACCTCCAAACCATGTTTATTCAAAATTTCCATCATTGCATCGCGAAGGCGCTTCACTTCATTTTCAAATATTCTGGTTTGGCCTTTTAACTGTTTTCTTGCATTGTCAAACTCTGCCGCTGTGATGTGTTCCAGTTTTCTAACATATTCGATGCTCTCATCACTGAAGAGCTGTTTGGCCATGTTTTTTATCTCGTCTTCTACTCTAAAACTTCTTTCATCATCAAGTCTTTCAATAATAAAATCTCGAAGGTTGGTAGTAATTTTTTCATCAATGCCCACTTGAGCGATCAAGCTTTCGATGGCTTCATTGAGCAGTAAATCGGCATCCAATTCTACCTGAAAATTCATGGGCAAATTCAAATCTCTTGAAAAAGCTCTTACCAATCGATGCATAAAACTGTCGATGGTGCCGACAGAGAGCTCCGAATACTGGTGGAGCATAATTTTCAAAGTTGCCTCTGCTCTTTTTTTCAATTCTGTGGCACTGATATTAAGCTCATCAAGCAAAGGTTTGATAAAGTATTTGTTTTGAAATTCTGCTACCGGTAGTTCGCATATAGATTGCAGCGTATGCACAATTCTTTCTTTCAGCTCATTGGCAGCTTTGTTAGTAAAAGTAATGCCTAATATCTTTTTAAAATAAGCCGGATTCTCATTTCCTAAGGCAAGTATCAGATATTCCTGCACCATTCGCGAAGTTTTGCCCGAGCCTGCCGATGCCTTGTAAACCTGAAAGTTTTTTTGATTCGCCATTTGATAAGAAAAGTTCAAACATAGGTATTTTAAACCGCTTTATTCAAGCCGCATTATACCAAAGTGCAAAAAAGAGTCAACTTTTAGAAACTCGACATTAATTACACTTGCCATTCGTGCTATTATATGATGATTGTGTAGCCTAGAACATTTTAATACAGGTTATGAGTTTATCAAAAAACTAAATTTGCCCAAATTTTAAAGCTTCGTTATCCCTCCTGACACAATAAACTTCATGGTTTCATCCGATGGTTTATCGATGGGGGTGATTAAATCATTTGAAACAATAAAAAGATTGCCAGAAAAATTATAGGAATGAGGCAAATAAACAGCAGATTTACCATCAGGAATACCGAGGTGTTCTAAATTATCTTGTGTGATAAAACCTAATTTATAAATTTCATTCTCCTTGCTCATGCGCACCATTACCGCTTTAGTAAACCTTTTCTCATTACCCACAAAAGCGCCGAGCAAATCGCGAATAGCGGTGTAAATAACTTTAACTAATGGAATGCGCTCAATCGTTTTTTCTAATGCACGTGAGAGCGGTGCTTGGATATAGGTGGTGGCTAAAAAGCCTAATAAAGTAATAATCACCACCATTGATATGCCGGCAAGCCAGGGAAACTCTTCAGGTAGCAGGCTGCCAACGAAAACAAAGGTTTTCCAAACAATAAACACTGTGATGCCAATCGGTGCAATCAACAGCATACCTTTTATAAAGTAGGAAAATATTTTTTTCATAGTGCTTTCAATTTGATTACTTTATGTGATATGAATTACTTAGGTGCTTTGTAAATAAGCCACAAGCTCAGACTAAAATAGAGAATATTAGGCATCCAGGCAGCAATGAAAGGGTCGAGTCCACCAGCTGTTGCAAACACACTGGATATTTGCATCAGCAGAATGTAAGTAAATGCTATGCCAAGCCCCATACCAATATGCAAACCTACACCTCCCCTAACCTTACGGCTGGCAAGCGCAGCTGCAATCAGCGTGAGAATGATAGTGGCAAATGGATTAGCCCAACGCTTGTATTTTTCTAATAAATAGAATTCAAGCTGATCGCTTCCTTTCATTCGCTCCGACTCAATAAAATCATTAAGCGAAAACAAATCCATGGTCTCCACACTACGCTCATATTTTCCAAACTCATCGCGGGTGAAATTGAAACTGGTGTCCTTGTGCATGCCTCTGATAAGCCGCTCCTGATCACCATCAATAAATCGCTCAGTGTAGTTTTCAAGTTTCCATATATTGCTTAGGGTATCCCAACGAAGATATTCAGACCGAAGCTTATATTCGAGCATACCATCTTTCATCACTTCATAGGTAAATCTATAGCCCGTGTTGGACTCAACATTAAATGATTCTATGTAGACATAATTTCCAGGAGCAACTTGTCGGTGCACATTAAAGCCATTTCTAAACCAAGCCGAACGCATGTAAGTGTTTTCAAAATTGATCCGTTTGGCATTGGCGTGCGGAATGATAAAACCATCGAGTACAAAAGAAAAAAGTCCGATAAACGTAGCACTTAAGATATATGGTCTTAACAACCTTCCAAAACTCATTCCGCTGCTCAGAATGGCTACAATCTCTGTCTGATTGGCCATTTTTGATGTGAAAAATATCACTGAAATGAAGACGAATAGCGGACTGAAAAGATTGGCGAAATAGGGGATGAAATTGAAATAGTAATCGAATACCAGCACTTTGATGGGTATTTCCTTTTCAATGATATCATCCATCTTTTCGGTGAGATCAAAAATCACTGCAATCACTACAATAAGTAGTATGGCAAAGAAAAATGTGCTCAGAAATTTCCTGATAATGTATTGATCGATGATGCTTTTCATAAACGCTGGCTCAATTGGAGAACCATCTTATTTTTCCATTCTGCAAAGTCGCCTTGAATAATATGTTCGCGAGCAGTTTTCACCAAATCAAGGTAAAATCCAAGATTGTGAATGCTGGCAATCTGTGCCGCCAAATATTCGCCTGCCACCATTAAATGACGAAGATATGCCTTGGTATAGTGGTGATCTACAAAAGTGGTGCCCTGCTCATCTACCGGCGAAAAATCATCGCGCCATTTTACATTTTTAATATTGATAATGCCGTTCCAGGTAAACAGCATTCCATTTCTGGCGTTTCGCGTAGGCATTACACAATCAAACATATCTACGCCTAATGCTATACATTCCAAAATATTTACCGGTGTGCCTACACCCATCAAATAGCGTGGTTTATCTTCAGGTAAAATGTTGGTTACCAAATCGGTGATTCGATACATATCATCAGCAGGTTCGCCAACTGAGAGTCCGCCAATTGCATTGCCCTGCATGTTTTTAGATGCAATATATTCAGCTGACTCCACTCTCAAGTCTTCAAACACACTACCCTGAACAATAGGAAATAGAAATTGCTCATAGCCATAAGGCGCTTCGGTTTCGCTAAAACGCTGAATACATCGGTCTAACCACCGATGGGTCATGTGCATGGATTTTTTCGCATAAATAAACTCGCATGGATAAGGCGTACATTCATCAAATGCCATAATGATATCAGCACCTATAACACGTTGAATGTCCATGACACGTTCCGGCGAAAATAAGTGGCGACTCCCATCAATATGCGATTGAAAAGTGGCTCCTTCTTCTTTAATTTTTCGGCTATCGCTGAGCGAATATACCTGATAGCCGCCACTGTCAGTTAAAATGGGGCTCTCCCAACCATTAAATTTATGTAAACCACCGGCAGCCTGAAGCACATCGAGACCGGGTCTCAGGTATAAATGATAGGTATTACCAAGAATAATCTGTGCCTTGATATCTTCACGGAGTTCGCGCTGATGGACAGCCTTCACACTTCCGGCTGTTCCCACAGGCATAAATATAGGCGTTTGGATGCTGCCGTGTGCCGTGGTAATCTCCCCTGACCTTGCTTTTGATTGTGGGTCTTGATTTGTTAATTTAAAAAACATCCTATGTTAAAAAGTTGTGCAAAGATATGCTTTTGCGGACAGGCTAAATGATAGTTTTGTAGCCCCTTTTGAAGGGATAATTATGATCGATTTTTTTCAGGAATATCAACTTGTTATTATCATCTTGGCTGGCATTTTTCTGGCCATTCAATTGTTTTATCTCATCGTGTATTTATCACGTTTTGCCTTTTATAAACCCAAACAAGAAGGTGCTAATCAACCGCCTGTATCGGTGGTTATCTGCGCAAGAAACGAGCTTGAAAATCTGCAAAAGTTTTTGCCTTTGGTGCTTCAGCAACAGTACCCAAATTATGAAGTAGTTTTGGTAAATGATTGTTCCTGGGATGGTTCCTACGACTATCTCAAAGAGCTAGCTTTACAATATCCCATTCTTAGGGTGGCCGATATCAAAGAAGTGGAAGGTCGTGAGCATGGAAAAAAGTTTGCGCTTACCATCGGCATAAAAGCGGCAAGGTATGAAGTGCTGCTTCTCACCGACGCCGATTGCTATCCACAAAGTGAATATTGGATTTCAGAAATGATGCGTGCTTATCGAAACCAAACACAAATTGTACTGGGTTATGGAAAATTTGAGAAAGCATCGGGATTCCTAAATTACGTCGTTCGGTGGGAGAACTTTTTCAATGCAGCCATGTATTTCAGCAGAACTTTATGGGGTAAACCATATATGGGCGTTGGTAGGAATCTAAGCTACAAAAAATCAAACTTTTTTGCGCAGAAAGGGTTTGCCGCTCACATGCACATCAACTCCGGTGATGATGATCTCTTTATCCAAGCTGTGGCTAAAGGTGATAACACGCAAATCTGTGTTAGCAAAAATGCGCATACCATCACTTTGGCAAAAACAACTTGGAAAGAATGGTTTAGACAAAAGAAAAGACACAACAGTACTGCAAAATACTACAAGTCTTCAGATAAAGCTTACTTGTGGCTGTATCCCCTGAGTT
Source organism: Flavobacteriales bacterium (assembly GCA_046294625.1). Classification (GTDB taxonomy): domain Bacteria; phylum Bacteroidota; class Bacteroidia; order M30B66; family M30B66; genus JBKBKN01. Next base: position 48,970 of record JBKBKN010000020.1, on the reverse strand, counting down.
TGCTATGCTTCTATGCTTTCGCGGCACTTTTGTTGATTTTGCAGATTGAAGTGTTAATAACAATTTCCGTAATTTTCTTACGCGCTTTATTGCAAATATTTATCTTGCACACAATTGGGAAAAAACTCGATGAACGCATGCAGCCTTGGTTGGCACCGATAAATGAATTGATTATGTATCTGTTTATCTATCCAAGCTACAAACTGGCTACGTTCAGACTTAGAAAAAACAAATGGAAATAGAAAATAAATTATCGGTCAAAGCGCTCTATGATCTTGATTTGGTAAAAAAAGCAGCCGATCATTGTGATCAAGCTGCATTTGCTGAATTGCACGATCGCTACCGTGAATCGGTTTATTTTCTCCTTCTCAAAATGGTCAACAACCAAGACGATGCAGAAGATTTAACCATTGAGGCATTTGGCAAAGCATTTAAAAACATTGCCCAATACACGCCCAACTATGCATTCAGTACTTGGTTATTTCGCATTGCCACCAATAACTGTATTGATTTTATTCGTAAAAAAAGAGCAGTTACCATGTCGCTCGACAAAGCATTTATGAACAGCGATGGAAGTGAGCTCACTATGGATATTCGATCTGACGGCCCCGATCCGGAAGAAAACTATATCAAGAAGCAAAAAAACAAGCTCATGCGAGAATTGGTGCAAAAGCTGAAGCCGCGCTATCGCACCTTGATTGAAATGCGTTATTTTCAAGAGATGTCTTATGAAGAAATTGCCGAACAACTCGATCTTCCTATAGGAACAGTTAAAGCGCAGCTATTTCGCTCAAGAGAGTTTCTTTACAATATGCTTCGCAACAAGCAAGATAGAATTTAGATCAGGTTATTCGCATGTCGCTGATCAAAAAGTATTTCCCTGAAATCAATAAGACGCACTTGGAAAAGCTCAATGAGCTTGTTCCACTTTACAAAGAGTGGAATGAAAGAATCAACGTGGTGAGTCGAAAGGATATTGATCAGTTAGAACTGCATCATGTACTGCATAGTTTGGCAATTGCCAGACGAACAAAATTCAATCCCGGAGCAAAAATTCTGGACATAGGAACTGGCGGAGGTTTCCCCGGATTGCCATTAGCTATCTTGTTTGAAGATACGCAATTTCATTTAGTTGACTCCATTGGCAAAAAGCTGAAAGTGATTGATGACATCGCTGGAAGACTTGACATCAGAAACATTCAAACCACACATACACGGGTTGAGCAGCTCAAAGGGAACTATGATTTCATTGTGTCGCGTGCAGTGGCTGAATCATCCATGTTAATTCAATGGACCAAACACCTGCTTTCCGTGAAACAGCAACATGAAATTGCAAATGGTTGGTTGTTTTTAAAAGGGGGTGACCTAACCGAAGAGTTAAGTAAAGTTCCCACTAATTTCCATCAGGAAGTGATGGAAATCTACAATTGGTTTCACGAAGATTTCTTTCGAACTAAAGTACTCGTGTACCTTTATCCCAAATCCGGCAAAAGATAAATTGCAGTTTCAAAGTAGCTATTTTACAGTCTGAAGGCAAGTGGCATAAATCTGCTTCTTAAAATCGCTAACAATGAACGAAAATACAATTTACACAATCATAAAATTGTAATAAGCCAACCTGTTAGTTGCAGCAACTATCGAATGATCAGTTTTTGCTGACTGTTCTCTCCAGTAGCGGGGTTGCTCAACCGGATGAAATACACTCCAGGTTTCATCCCCTTGGTGTTCATTTGGATTAAACTTTGATTCATCATTTCTGAATGTATTTCTTTCCCGCTTAGATCTATGACACTTAAATGCATAGGTTGCTTAAAATTCTCCAATTGTATTTGAACAAAATCTGAAGCAGGATTTGGAAATACAGTAAAATCAGCAACTTGCTCAGACATGATTTGAGATGTGCTGAGCACGCTATCAGAAACAGCCAAAACATATTCACCAAAAGGAAAATTAACTAGCTCAATAAAACCGTATTTATCTGTGTTATTGGGGAAGGTTGTATTGGTGGTGGCAGCCATTCTTCTCCAAATGTCGCCAGGATGAGCACGATGCAATAAAATCACCTGATTATCAGGAACATCAATCAATTCGTGATCTAGCCAGCCGGAGTTTGTCGCACTGGTGCGACCATCGTAATACACTCGCATACGTGCATTGAAGTTTCCACGCGTGAGTCCTTTTACTGTCCAATAGCGATTTTGAGAAATTCTGAAGTTCCCCTCTACTTCCCCATCCGGTCCAACAAAATTGTGCTCTATTCGAAGATAGGTAGAATCGGTCACTACTGATGGATAAATTTCAAACAAAGCATTGGATAAATTTTGTGATGCAGTGCTTCTGAACACCCTTTCATCAGCTGTCACCGCCATGCTGATTTTCTCATCGCGGTTGAAAAATGCATGTACCGGCTGAAATGGAACGGTAACTTCTAAGGTTCCAAATTGTCCGGAAAGCATCACCTGACTATTATTCACAGAAAAATCGTCGCGCAGAAAGCTTAACTGCATCGGTACATTCTGAAAATAGTTTTCACCGGCTACCAGTTTCTGCTGATAAAAAACGCGGACATTAAACTGATTGCCTGAAGGAGTTACCTGCATGCTGTCAATCCCAAAATGCGTCCAACCTTTTTGATGAATCCAGTAATCAAAAAAGTCAGATAAATTTTGTCCTGAACTCAGCTCTAGATAATGTTGCAGTGTGTCAGAAGTCACATCTTTGTATATGTTGTTTTCTAAAAAATAGCGCAAACCTTCGAAAAATGGTTCATCGCCCATGTAGGTGCGCAGGGTATGAATGATATCAGCACCTTTTCGATAGGAGTGGTCGCCATACGTGTATTCTTGCGGAACATTTGAAAGCGGCCAATATCCTTCATCCTTTACATGAGCAAAACGTAGCATAGAACGGTGGTTGTTGCGCACCGCTGTGCGATAGGCTTCTTGTCCTTGCAGCCATTCGTTAAACAAAAATTCACCATACACTGCAAAACCCTCATTGAGATACATTTCTTCAGCCACGCGACAGGTAGCCAAGTTACCAAACCAATTATGCGCCATTTCGTGAGCCATCACCCCTTGAAAAGTGAGTTGCCCATTGGCAGCTATGCGAGGAAATGCTATATTCATAGCATGTTCCATCGCACCTGAGTTGAACGGCACCAGCACATAGCCTACACGATCCCATAAATATGGTCCAAAATTCTCTTCCATTCGATGAAAATAAGCTTCCAGATTAGAAAATGAGCTTTTCATATTGGTCGTATCCGATGCGGCAGCTGCCAGCATCACAGGGATCGCCTCCCCGCTTATACTTTGGTAAGTAGTTTCTACAAAAACGTATGGCCCAACAGCAATAGACACCAAATAAGTTGGTATGGGTTGATAAATCTCCCACCGACGAATCATTTGATTGTTCTCTAATATTTCTTCTACCAATAGTCCGCCACAAACAGAAGTTTGGTTGCCGTGTGTCTTTACTGTTAGCGTGTAAGTGCTCCGGGTGATAAAATTATCGAAACAGGGAAACCAAGCCCTACCGTAAGGATGGGGTATGTCTGTTAAACTCACGCCAAGGTTAAAGGCATAACCTTGTAACCAGTAAAAGCCTCCAAAGCCAGTTGGGTCTTGTTGTGGCGCACCCCTATAATACACATTTACGGCAAACTCTGTTCCGATGCTCAATGGATTGCTTAACGGAATGTGCAATTTGCCGTTGACATGGGTGAAGTTTAAGTTTTGACCATTGTAAATCACAGAATCTACCGTTAAACTTTCCAAATCAAGTGTCACAGACTGAACTCCTGAAACTTTGGTTTGAAAAGTTACTTCAGTATTGGCTATAATGGCTTGAACAGATGGTGGAAATTCAATATTAATATGATAATGGATAATAGCTAAACTGTCAACTCTCGGATCAAGATCGATCGAATTAGCTGCATCTCTGATGCTTTTTGCATGATGATGGTGTGTAGACTTGCAATGATACTGAGCAAATGTTTCAGACACACCGAAAACTAATATAAAAGCAAGTAAAAGTGATTGTTTCATATAAATTTAAACCTAGCGCAAATTTGCCTATTTCCTCCACTTGGTAAAAGCCCGATTGTATTGAATTAATAAGATTTGGCAAAAGTCAGGATTGTTTCAAAAACCATTCGGGTTTCAATTTTCGCTAATCATGTTGATCTGTTTTCATTAAACGCGGATAATTTGAAACAAATCATTGAAAAACCTTAAAACCATTCACCTAATCATTTTTTATTCAATTTAAAGCACCCTGAATGTTAATTGCGTGTGAAAAAATCAAAGGATACATATTAGGTTTTTAATGGATATTACAATTGAAATGTTAATTTTGCACTGCCCAAAAATAAACACACTCAACATTATCTAATATTTTAAAACCCATATAACGTGTCAGAAGAAGCGCAAAATAAGCAGTACGGAGCAGACAGTATCCAAATTCTCGAAGGTTTAGAAGCAGTGAGAAAACGCCCGTCGATGTACATTGGCGACACAGGCGTTCGTGGTTTGCACCATTTGGTATATGAAGTGGTAGACAACTCTATCGATGAAGCCTTAGCCGGTTATTGCAGAAATATTCTCGTAAGCATTCATGAAAATAACGCCATATCTGTGAAAGACGATGGTCGTGGTATTCCTGTAGATATTCACCCAAAAGAAAAACGTTCTGCACTTGAAGTCGTAATGACCGTTTTGCACGCCGGTGGTAAATTCGACAAAGACTCTTACAAGGTGTCAGGCGGTTTGCATGGTGTGGGCGTTTCCTGTGTGAATGCTTTATCCTCTAAACTTGAAGTGACTGTTCAGCGCCAGGGCAAGGTTTACCGTCAGGAATATTCAATTGGTAAGCCACTTTATGATGTGAAAGAAGTTGGGGTAACTGATGTTACCGGTACCGAAGTTTATTTCGAACCGGATGGAAGTATTTTTACCACCACCACCTATAATTATCAGACACTAGCAGCCCGTATGCGCGAATTGGCATACTTGAATAAAGGAATCAGCATCACCCTGCAAGATTTAAGAGAGCTAGACGACAATGGGGAACCACTTAAAGAAACTTTTTTCTCAGAAGGAGGTCTTCGTGAATTTGTTGAATACCTAGATGCAACTCGTGAAAAGCTGATTGAAGATCCTATTTGTCTGGAAACAGATAAATCAGGAATTCCTGTAGAAGTGGCTATGATTTATAACACTTCTTTTACTGAAAACATTCACACTTATGTAAACAATATCAATACACATGAAGGCGGTACGCATCTTGCCGGTTTCCGCAGAGCTTTAACCCGAACCCTTAAAGCATATGCTGAAAAGGAAGGAATGCTCTCTAAACTTAAGTTTGATATCAGTGGTGATGACTTCAGAGAAGGACTTACCGCTGTGATTTCAGTAAAAGTGCAGGAACCTCAATTTGAAGGGCAAACCAAAACCAAATTAGGCAACAACGAAGTGATGGGTGCTGTAGATATAGCTGTAAGCGAAATGCTCAACAACTATCTGGAAGAAAATCCACGTCAGGCTCGTACTATCGTCGATAAAGTGATACTAGCTGCAACAGCTCGCCATGCTGCAAAAAAAGCACGTGAATTAGTGCAGCGTAAGACATCGCTTTCCAGCACTGGCCTTCCGGGCAAGTTGAGCGACTGTTCTGAACGCGATCCACAAAAATGCGAAATCTATCTTGTCGAAGGAGACTCGGCAGGTGGAACCGCCAAGCAAGGTCGTGATAGAAGTTTTCAGGCTATTCTTCCACTCAGAGGTAAAATCCTTAACGTAGAAAAAGCCATGATGCACAAGATTTTTGAAAACGAAGAAATCAAAAATATCTTCACCGCCCTTGGTGTGACTATTGGAACTGAAGAAGATTCGAAAGCGCTTAACATTACCAAGCTTCGTTACCACAAAATCGTTATCATGACCGATGCCGACGTGGATGGAAGCCACATTACCACACTCATTCTTACTTTCTTTTTCAGATACATGAAAGAGTTGATTGAAAATGGGTACGTATATATTGCAACTCCTCCACTCTATCTTGTAAAGAAAGGTAAAGATCAGCGCTACTGCTGGAACGATGAAGAGCGAATGGCAGCCGTGAGCGATATGACAAAAGATGGAAAAGAATCAGGTATCAATATTCCGCGCTACAAAGGTCTAGGAGAAATGAACGCCGAACAGCTATGGGAAACGACCATGAACCCAAATAACCGAACGCTGCGTCAAGTAACCATCGAAAGTGCAGCAGAGGCCGATCGAATTTTCTCCATGCTCATGGGCGATGAAGTGCCTCCGAGAAGAGACTTTATCGAGAAAAATGCTAAGTATGCAAAAATTGACGCATAAGCATGAAATTTAGACCTTCATGCCAAGCACTCCTCTGAGTCAATATAGAAATTCAAAAAGCCTGAAAGTCATAGACAGGCAAAAGCATACGAATTATATTACATTTGCATGGCATGATGAATTTATCAGAAGCCTTGCCGGCTTTCATCTCTTTCCTGACCTCATTGGTAATTGCATGGACTGCCATGCCATTTGTAATCAGGTTTGCCAATAAAAGACAGCTTTTCGATATTCCTGACGGAAGAAAACTGCATGACGACAACATTTCCAGGATTGGTGGCATTGCCATCATGTTTTCCGTAATCGTAAGCATATCACTTTTCATTGATACCGAAGCATTGCCAAGCTATGGTTTTTTGATTGCGGGAACTGTGATTATATTCTTTGTTGGATTGTTGGACGACATGTATCCCATCAAGCCTTTTCAAAAGTTGATTGGTGAATTTATTCCGGCTTCGCTTTTGGTAATAGCCGGAAAAGAAACACTCACTCATCTTAATGGCCTGTTCGGAATTCATGGTCTTCCGGAATGGCTTTCTATTTTTCTTACTTTTATCTTAGTGTTGGCAGTAGTCAATTCGTTTAACTTAATTGATGGTATCAATGGCTTGGCTGGTATTTGTGGACTCATCATCTCCTTGAGTGCCGGAATCATGGCACTATATTTTCATCAAATCAATCTGGCTGTCATCGCTTTGTCTTTAGCAGGTGGTATTGTTGCTTTTCTTAGATTCAACCTGATCAAACCTAGAATATTTATGGGTGATTCCGGTTCGTTATTGATTGGATATATGTCAGCTTTTTTGATTTTAAGTCTAATCAATGTTCCAACTTTTACATCAGATAGCGCTGATTATCAAAGCTTTTCTACATTACTTCACAACCGGATGTTTCTTTTTGTTTTATCAGCGCTAATCGTACCACTCACCGATCTTAGCAGGGTGTTTGTGATTAGGCTTATCAAAGGAAAATCTCCTTTTACCGCCGATAGGAATCACATTCATCATATTTTACTTGAATTAGGGTGCTCGCATTTCTCTGCTTCAATTATTTTGGGACTGTTTAGCCTGTTTAATATTGGCATATTCTTTCTATGTCTGAATACAGATATAAATACCCATATCATTGTTTTACTTTTTGTTTCCCTTTTGCTTGCTACGATGCCCAAAGCACTATTGCTGTTCAGAAAGCAAGCAGAGTCAAAAGAAGCTACCTTTTAACCTGAACATTATGCACATTAGCATTTACAAATTTAAGTGGCATGCTTTTAATATTGCTCTTTTTCTTTGCATTATAAGCTTGAGTCAAACAAAGGCCCAACATTATAGCGTTATGATGGATCGTTTTCAATATCAATTGATTGAAAAATATACCCATCAACCGGGAAAAAATTTCCACTCAGCCTTCAAACCCTTCACCGAAGCTCAGCTGAAAGAACTGATTGCATTAGATACTTTATCAGGTTCTAAAATGCCCGAGAGCAAACTATTTGCAGGTAGATTTGGGAGAAAACTATTCACGCATCACTTTATTCACATCGATTCGGCGAAATATCAGCTCTATATCGATCCACTATTTGAATTTTCTATTGGCAGAGATCAATTTGCCAACCGCTCCACCTATGTTAACTCCAGGGGCTTTCAGGTGATGGGGAATCTGGGCAAAGACTTTTCGTTTTACTCTGCTTTTATGGAAAATCAGTCTAGACCTGTTTTCTGGGTAGGCGATTTTGTTAACCGAACCGAAGTGATGCCAGGACAGGGACGTGCCAAGCCTTTTAAAACTGATGGATTCGATTATGCATGGGCAATAGGACATATTGCTTACAAACCTTCTCGATTTTTCGATATTCAATTAGGCAACGACCGTGTTTTTATTGGTGATGGCTATCGCTCGCTTTTCTTGTCTGACAATGCCTTTTTTAGTCCCTATCTCAAAATCACATCCTCCTTCTGGAAAATCCAATACACCAATCTCTTCACGACTTATCAAAACATTGGCGGTGGCGGCAATGCTCCGATTGGTGGCTATCCGCGCAAATTCACAACCATGCACCATTTGAGCTGGAACATCACCAAACGCTGGAATCTTGGATTATTTGAGACGGTAATTTGGCAAGGAAAAGACTCAACCGGCCAAGGACGAAATTTTGATCTCAACTACATCAACCCCGTAATCTTTTACCGCCCGGTAGAGTTTTCGCTCGGTTCTCCGGATAATGTAATCATAGGCTTTAGCTCCAAATACATATTATTCAAACACAATATCCTATACGGCCAATTGGTCATTGCTGATTTTCATATCAATGAAACACGAAACAGAACCGGATTTTGGGCCAATAAACAAGGATTTCAGCTCGGCACAAAATGGTTTGACCTGTTCGGAGTGAAAAATCTGAATATCATGGCAGAGTATAATTACATTAGACCTTATACTTATACACATTTTACTACTACACAGAGTTATACTCATTTTGCACAAGCATTGGCTCATCCCGTGGGGGCCAATCTCACCGAAGCCATTGGTATGCTGAATTACAGATATAGAAGAATTGGTGTGGAACTAAAAGCTAATTTGTTGCAGTATGGAGCTGATACCATTAGAATCGTGAATGGTCAGCCTGTGAACCAAAATTTCGGTCAAAATATTTTTCTGCCGGTTACAGAATCTACTTTGCCTAACGTGTTTGGCAACAAAGTTCATCAAGGTTTGAAAACCAACGTGCTCTATGCCGAATTTCTACTCACCTACCTAGTTAACGTTAAAACCAATATGCGCTTTGAACTAGGTATCACCCAAAGGGTATTCGACAATGCGAAGATAGGTGTTGAAAACGCTAGCTGGATTCGTTTTGGCTTCAGAACAAATCTACCCAATAGATATTATGATTTTTAATAATCATTTTTCTGAATCTATTGTTGTATCAACCAACATCAATAACCCCTTAAGCAATCAATGCCAATCATAGACCTGAGTAGAAAATCATGGCAGTTTATCACGCTTCTCATTTTAAGTATTATCTGGGGAAGTTCGTTTATTTTGATTAAAAAATCTTTGATTGGTTTTACACCGGTGGAATTGGCAAGCATGCGCATGTTTCTTGCTTTTCTGGCGCTTCTTCCTATTATCTTGCTGAATATTCGAAAACTTCCACGCGAAAAATGGTATTGGCTTGCCATAGCCGGTTTGTTTGGCAATGGAATACCGTCTTTTCTTTTTGCAATCGCCCAAACCAATCTCAGCAGTTCCATTGCCGGATTTACCAATTCCACCACTCCCCTGTTCACTTTGTTGATTGGCTCACTCTTCTTTGGTGTTTTCACCAATCGTTCGGCTTATGCAGGAGTGCTTACCGGCCTTGCAGGCGCAGGCTTCCTGATGCTGAGCAGCGGTATGCAAGGTGATGGTTCATCCTATTTTTATTGGTTTGTTGCGCTTGCCGGTTCGGTATGCTATTCCGTCAGCACCAATGTGATTAAGAAACATCTTCAAAATCTTAATGCAGCTTTGGTGACCAGTTTTGCGTTTATGTTTGTAGGTCCGCCAATGCTCATTTATCTTATGGCCAATCATACTTTCCAAAAAGCATTCTCATCGCCTGAAAACATTACGGCCTTTATTTACATTTTTATCCTTGCAATTGTTGGTACTGCTTTGGCTGTTTTGGTTTTCAATTACTTGATCAAACACACCACTGCCCTTTTTGCTTCATCTGTAACCTACCTGATTCCGGTCGTTGCTTTGTTTTGGGGAATAATCGATGATGAACCTGTTTATGCAATTCAATTAATCGGTTTAGCGGGTATCTTTATCGGTATTTATTTAATAAATGCAAGCAGCGTAAACAATAGATTAAAAGAGATGAGAACTCGAAAATAGTTAAGTGACAGGTAATTACAATTTATTCTGCTTTTAACAAAAGTATCCTGAAGGTGGTTCCTTTTCCAATCTCACTTTTCTTCACAAATATTTTTCCCTTGTGGTAATTTTCAATAATTCGTTTGGTTAGAGAAAGTCCTAGACCCCATCCACGCTTTTTTGATGTATATCCCGGTTCAAAGACCGTGGTTAGCTTGCCTTTAGGGATACCTTTTCCCGTATCGCTGAAATCCACAACCACCCAATTGGTGCGTATATTGATTTCAATATCGATAGTACCGGGGCCTTCCATGGCATCGATGGCATTTCTTGCCAAATTTTCAATTACCCAGTCAAAAAGGGGCACATTCATCAGTGCATAAATCTTAGTAGAAGGCTCTAAAATATTAAATTGAATTTTTGATGAGGATCGTGGTTTGATGTAGGCAATGGAGTCTGAAATAACCTGAAAAACATCATGCTTCTCAATCTCAGGAATGGAACCAATTTTCGAAAATCGCTCTGTGACCACTTCCAGACGTTTGATATCCTTGCTCATTTCCACGAGCGATTCTTCATCCACACCTTTCATTCGGAGCAATTCTATCCAAGCCATAAGTGCGCTCAAAGGTGTGCCAAGCTGATGAGCAGTCTCTTTTGACATACCCACCCAAACTTGATTCTGTTCTGCTCTTCTCGAAAAACTGAAAAGAAAATAGGCTATAATGATAAACAAACCTATCACCAGAAACTGAACAATGGGGTAATACTTCAGCTGCGTGAGCAAATAGGAATTTTCGTAAAATATCTGACACTTACCTACTTCTGGTAATTCTACTTCCAATGGTTTGTTATTCAATTCCATCTGCTTGGTGTAAGCGAGAATGGAAGCAGTATCATTTCCAATTGCTTCATGAAGATTGCCGCTTGAGATTATTCTTGATCGAAGACTATCAGTGAAAATAACCGGAACGGATGCTGAATTAATCACCACTTCCGAAATAAATGACCTTATAATGTCGTCCAATACATTCTTCAGTTCAGAAAATACCTTAGAATCTTGATAATAGATATAAAATACATTGGAAAATCCATCATCAATTGCGATAGGAGAATGCTGTGAAAAAGCTTCTTTTATCTTACCTTTAAAATATTCGTGACCTTTAATAAGTTCTGTCTCTACGTTGTAATGATAATTGATTCGTCCATCCTGATCCACAATTAATGCAGGAATGTTGGTATTCTCTGAAACCACTTTCAAATAGTAGTTTCGCGCATCATTGTCTTCTGTTGTATTTAGATTTCTGATAGCCTGAGCCCAAAGTTCGGCTCTCTTTCGCTCTTCTGTTTTAATTCGCTTAAACAATTCATCGGTGTAATTAACCAAAACAGCTCTACTTCGCACAGCATCTGCCCAAAGTTCAACCTTCTGTCTTTCGTCTTGAGCTATTTTGCTCACCAACTGATTGGTATAATACAGTGAAATTGCAATAATAAATACGGCAACTAACGAAAGCAGGAGCTTCCATCTTTGGCGGTTTCTATAAATATTAAATTGTTTCAATGCTTGAATAAGGCGCTAAAATAGCATTATTAACTGATTGCTTTTCAAACAATCACATCTTGAATCAAGGTCAGCAGATCTTAAACTGATGAGTCAGCCTTTCAAAAGAGACAATTTCACCCGAAAACATATGTAAGATTTCGTGAGTATTATGAATAAATAAAACCAAATAAAATTTTATTTACCTGTATATCAAGTGTATACAATAGTAAAACCTGATTACAAAACATTTTTTTGATGCAAAATTGTAACCCGATTTATAAAAATCAAGTAATAAATAGCAAAACAACAACCTAATCTTACAAAAATGAAAACATTAACACTTAACCAAACAGAAATGATGAAAGCAAAAATTACTTCAGCATTAATATTAATAATATGTTTATTTACTTTTAGCGTCATGGCGCAAGGCCCAGGCCAAGGCAACGGACAAGGTAATGGACAAAACAATCCCAACTCCGGCGGAAACGGTCACACACCTTTGGTAGTATGCTTAAATGGTAACACGCTCACTGTTGATCAAAATGCATTGCATGGAATGATGCAAGCTGGTGCAACTTTAGGACCTTGTGTTACTCCTCCGCAAGAAAATGACGATCAAATCAATGATGATCAAAGTAATGATGATGAAGGTAGTAATGACAACGACGTAATTATTGATCCACCTTCATTGCCAGGATGCTATGCTATTCAGGTAATTGACTACAAGCCAGCAAAAAGAAACGACGGAACTGATATTCCTGCAGCCAGAAGAATTGCAGAAAGAGCTTTGGGTGCTCCGCAAAACAGCGATGCCGCAGTTTCAGAATCTCAGGCAAACTTTGTAGCACTTGGATTTGGTGGGTCAATCACCTTGCGCATGGCTGGTCCTATCAAAAATGGTGAAGGCAATGACTTCAAAGTATTTGAAACAACTTATGGCAGCATGTCAGGAAATTGCAACCGCTACCCTGAGCGTGTGAAGGCTTTTGCTTCGCAAGATGGCTGCAACTGGATCTATCTTGGTGAAAAATGTCAGGATGCAGAATTTGACCTTGGCCCTTTAAACTGGGCAGAATATATCCGCTTAGTTGATGCAAGTCCAGTTGGCGCTGCTTACAACAATAGTGTAGCCGATGGATATGATGTAGACGGTATCGCTTGTTTGCATGGATTCGAAGAAAACCCTGTAATGCAAGATTTTGGCAACCAATATGCTACTGAAGTAGTGAGCTTCAACCAAGGCCTACGCAAAAATGGTACTTCTGTAGCAGCTAACCGTAGCAACCCTGCTCAAGCACTTGGAGCACCTGATTTCTCTGATATCATTAACTTCGTATCACTTGGATTTGGCGGTAACATTACCTTAAAATTTGGTTACGTTATTTTCGACAAGGATGGTGATGATCTTCAAATCGTTGAAACATCTTTTGGCAACCCTTCATGTAACCAATATCCTGAAGGTGCTTTGATCGAAGCTTCACTAGATGGTGTAAACTTCACTGAAATTGGCGAAATCTGCCTCGATGGTAATGTTGACTTTGCAACAGGCGGTGTGAAATTCGCACAATACATCAGAATACACGATCGCTCTAATGCAACAAGATTTGGTGGCACAGCCGATGGTTACGACGTAGACGGTGTAGTAGTTATTAACGCAGGATGCGTAAACGAAGAAACTTCAAACAGAATTGTTGACGATGTGTGGACAGCTGACGAAACTTTCGGAGTAAATATCTACCCCAATCCTTTCATCAACAATGTAAATGTAGAAATGCTTAACACGACAGAAGGACAAATCAACATTAGCGTGATGACCTACACTGGTCAAGTAATGAGCAAGCACACTGTGAATGCAGGAAACAATGAAGTATTCGTACAAAATATCGAACTTTCTCACCTGACTGCAGGCATCTACATTATCCGAGTAGAAAGTAATAACAGCATCGAAACGCACAAGCTGATTAAGCAATAATGACAAGCGCTTGATACAATATATTTTCCAACAAAAAGCCTGCAGATGATTCTGCAGGCTTTTTGGTTTATTCTACTTTCTTACACTATGATTTTAATGATCAGTTCTGGATTCACATTCATTAATGTAACTAAATTAAGAGAACTCTCGTCTTTGATGATCATAGAATCAGCTTATGAGAAACAAATACAATTCCAGACTTCGCAATGTTGTTAAGGTAAATTTCAGACAGAGACTGCTCAAACAGCGTCTGATCATTGTTGGTGCAGTAGTGCTGGTTGCGGTGTCTGCCTTTCTGTTTTTCAATAATCGCGATTCAAGAGCAAATGATGATGGCAGTAACTTATTGCCGCTCGACATTACAGCTATTTGCTCCAATACCCCGAATGTAAATCGCCGTTGGATTATTTACAACCCAAATAACACAGATATCCCTTTTGAATGGCGAATTCTTCAACATTCTCAATCCGGGTTAATGATTGCTCGTCCGGGTAATAATTTTTTAGTTACCAATACCATTCGTGGATTAAATCCACTGCAAATAAGATGGCAAAATGAATATGGAGAGTGGTTGGAGCTGATGAGAACTTCCATTACAGATGTTTGTCCGGTGTCGGGTTGCTTTGTAAGCGAAGTAGTTGATTTCAAACAAACCAAACGAAACGATGGCTCAATTATACCTTTTTCACTCAGCGACCCATCAAAAGCGCTTGGTCCGGTAGATGAAAGCATTCAAAAATATGTTTCACTTGGTTTTGGAGGCGAAATCACTTTAAAATTTGAACAAGCCATTTCAAATGGTGCCGGGCCTGATATTAAGGTTTTCGAAAACACACCTGCCAATGTCGCTTGTGGGCGTTATCCGGAGCGTATCATGGCTTTTGCTTCACAAGATGGCTGCAACTTTGTTTATCTGGGGGAAGGTTGTCAGGATGCAGAATTTGATCTACAAAGTCTGGAATGGGCGCAATACATAAAGCTCATTGATATTAGTCCATTAAATGCAGCTTACAACAATGAAGTAGCCGATGGGTATGACCTTGAAGGTGTGGCATGCTTAAATGGATATGCTGGTAACACTACCCCATCAAACATGATTCCCGGAAGTCCTCAACGAATAGTCAATTACTCACCCGGCAGAAGAAAAAATGGCACTCCGGTGCATTCATCACGCTCAAATCCACAAATGGCACTTGGCGTACCTAGCATGGACGATTTGGGAATTAGCTTTGTAGCACTTGGATTTTATGGCTCCATAACGCTTAAGTTTGACTATGCAGTCTTTAATCTCGAAGGTAATGATTTGATGGTGGTTGAAACATCATTTGGCGCGCCTGACTGCCAAACCTATCCTGAAGAGGCCTATTTTGAAGGCTCACTTGATGGCATTAATTGGACACCACTTGGCACCATATGTCTTGATGGCACACTCGACCTTGCCGGGATGAAAGCAATCCATTTTATTAGAGTTACCGATCGCTCTCCAATGACCTTCTTTCCTAATTCTGCCGATGGATATGATTTGGATGGAATTATGGTAATCAATGTCAATTGTGGCGCAGCTATGCAGCGAAGAACATTCCATGACCGAAATGACATCCCGGATGATGTAGTA
Source organism: Flavobacteriales bacterium (assembly GCA_046294625.1). Taxonomy (GTDB): domain Bacteria; phylum Bacteroidota; class Bacteroidia; order M30B66; family M30B66; genus JBKBKN01. The sequence goes on along the minus strand of JBKBKN010000020.1, from coordinate 33,611 downwards.
GAAGCAACCGTTTTCCCTAATCCTTTCAAAGATTCATTCTCCATAGAGTATAAGCCCACAGGAATGAGTGGAATAGCAACCTTCAGGCTGTATAATTATCTTGGGCAGGAAGTGATTTCAGAAAAATTTCAATTAGAAGCTTCTTCAGCATTCCGTCAAACCATTCAGGCAAACCACCTAACACGGGGCGCATATATTGGCTCCCTTGATTTTATGGGACAGAAACAAAGTATAAAGCTAATCAAGAATTAGGCCAGATTGAAGTGAACAAATCTAATATTGAAAAAAAGTGGCTCGCAACTGCAACCACCGGACTTTCAAAAGGCTAATTTCGGTTCTCCAAAAGAGGAACAAAACGAAAATCGCCTACAGTCTCATTTTCAATACTACCATCTTCATTTTTAGTAATCACATGCATGATATACTTTCCATCATCACCCACAGGAATCACCATCTTACCTCCTGCAACTAACTGCTCGATCAACGATGGTGGAACAAACGGCGCACCCGCAGTAACAATGATTCTGTCAAATGGAGCATGAATTGGCCATCCAAGATATCCATCGCCAAAACTCAATCGGGCATTATAACCTAGTTTTTCTAACAAGGCTTTGGTTTTTACAAACAATGCATGTTGACGTTCAATGCTAAACAACTTAACACCTAGTTGTAACAGCACTGCTGCCTGATAGCCGCTGCCCGTTCCAATTTCCAATACCTTATGACCTTTCTGTACCATGAGCAAACTACTTTGTCTGGCTACTGTAGAAGGATGAGAAATAGTCTGTCCTTCTCCTATCTGAAAAGCAATATTCTCATATGCTTTTTCCCAAAATACCTTATCGGGAAAGAAAAAATGTCGGGGAACATCAAGCATGGCTTGTAATACTCTTTCATCCAAAGGACTATAATTCTTTCTCAACTCTTCTATCAGGTGTCTTCTAAGGCCTTTAAATCTGTATGAATCTTCCATTTCTCTTCTATTGGTGCTAAAACTGAACAAGCAAATTTCGGCGCATTGCAATCTTATGTGAAACATTCATTCAGAAATGCTTTCACATAGTAATGTTAATTTCTTATTTCGGCAGCAAAATCAGAAGATAAGAAGTTGAGCTGCCGATGAATAAGCAGCTTGATGATAAACAGAATGGTTTATCAACAAAGCTGTGTCCGATAATTTTCTATCCTGAACTATAGCATCAATTGAATTCCATTAGGTTTGCAGCAAAATCAGTAAAAGATGATAAAAATTGGTGTTGTAGGTGCAGGTCATTTGGGTAAAATTCACATTCGGTTGCTTAAGGAAATCGAGAATTGTGAATTCATCGGCTTTCACGACATTGACCAGAAAGTGTCTCAAAGCGTTGCCAATGAATTTGGTGTCAAATCGTTCAACGATTTCAATGAATTGCTCATTGAATGCGATGCAGTGGATATTGTAACACCTACCTTGAGCCACCATTACTACGCAACTAAGGCACTTCGCAGAGGCAAACATGTATTCATCGAAAAGCCAATCGCAACTACCATTGATGAAGCAAAGGAAATAGAACAACTTGCATCAGAAATCAAGGCTAAGGTTCAAATTGGCCATGTAGAGCGATTCAACCCTGCCTTTACAGCTGCATTACCATATGTGCACAACCCGATGTTTATCGAAACTCATCGTTTAGCGCAATTTAATCCAAGAGGAACAGATGTATCTGTGATCTTGGATTTGATGATTCACGACCTCGATATTGTTTTAAATGTGGTGAAAGCCAATATTCGCAAAATAAGTGCAAGTGGTGTGGCAGTAGTGAGCGAAACACCTGATATTGCAAACGCGCGTATTGAATTTGATAATGGTTGCGTTGCCAATCTCACTTCGAGCCGACTTTCGTTAAAAAATATGAGAAAAACAAGATTGTTTCAGCGCGATGCGTATATTTCGATCGATTTTCTGGAAAAAGAAGCCCATGTGGTGATGATGAAACAGGTAGAAGGTGAAGCTGACCCCTTATCCATTACTGTGGAACTAGGTGGAGATAAAGGTTTGAAAGAAATTTTCTTCGAAAATCCCAAAGTGAATGCAAACAATGCCATCAAAGATGAGCTGACGAGTTTTATGGAAGCAATTGCAGAGAATAAGGATCCAAAAGTGACTGCCGGAGATGGGCTCAAAGCCCTTGATGTGGCTTACAAAATTATCGATAAACTCTCTACGTCGCCAAACCTGATGGCTTAAACAGGTTAGAACAAATGCAAAATATGAATGGACATAGGTTGAAAGCATACTTGATAGCCGTAACTATCATTTTTTCTGTTTTGGCCACTTTCCATTCATGCAACTTGATTAATCCTGACGAACCTATTCCCGCATACATCAGAATAGACAGTATTCAAAAATTTACAACTCCTGCTACCCAGGGAAGTACATCTCATAAAATTTCAGATGCCTGGATTTTTGTAAATGACCAATCCATTGGAGCATTTGAAATTCCATGTTTGGTTCCGGTTTTGCAACAAGGCAAATCGAAAGTAGTTGTCAGAGCAGGAATCAGGATCAACGGCATTGCAGCATTGAGATTTCCGTTTCCCTTTTATGATTTCTACACAGAAGAAGTTCAACTCACAGCTGATAGCATTACCACAATTAAACCGAGAGTTACCTATTTTCCGGATGTGAATTTTGCCTACAGGGCTAATTTTGATGATCCATCGGGTATAACCCTTGAGCCTTTGCCATCAAGTGATACATCCATTTGGGTTACCAACAATCCGGCTCAGGTTTTTGAAGGGTTTGGTTCTGCTACATCCGTTTTGACACGAGACTCTTCAGTGATGGCATTTCAATCAACGGTGGTGATGGATCTTCCGAAAAACAATAGAACGGTTTATCTCGAAATGGATTACAAAGTAAGCGGTCTACTTGATGTAGGTTTAGTTACTCTTGCGCCTGGGAATACTTTTGCCAGAGCTTCACTTACACTCAATCCAACAAATGAATGGAATAAAGTATACGTAAACCTAACGGAAAATGTATCTTTGACGCCTAATGCAATTGGTTATCGTTTGTATTTCAGAGCAATGAAAGAACCCGGAAATCCACCTTTAGAGCTGTTTCTTGATAATTTAAAAGTGCTGTACATCAATTGAGTTCAATCGCAAGAGATAAGAAACAAGCTGGTATTCAGGTCATAGCAGATTTCCTTTCTGCTTCATTGGCGTGGGGTTTGTTTTTTGTTTTTAGAAAAGTATTTATCGAGACCGAAACTTTTCAAACAGAAATTCCTATTGTGCTTGATGAGCAGTTTTACTGGGGTCTTGTGATTATTCCCATTTTTTGGCTCATTGCCTATCAAATGCTGGGCACCTATTACAATGTTTATCGGCGTTCAAGGCTGGGAATATTGGGCGAAACACTAATAATTTCTTTGGTCGGCGTTACTATACTATTTTTTTTGCTGATTCTCGACGACTCCATAGTCAACTACCGTCAATATTACATTTCCTATCTGGCACTATTCAGTCTGCATTTTGGCATTACAGCGCTGCAGCGAATGGTGATTGGCACATTCAATGCTAAAAGAATTCAAAACAAAACGGTTGGATTCAATACCCTCATCATTGGTTCAGGCAGCAAAGCCAAAGAAATTTATCAGGAAATTGAAAACCAGGAACTTTCGAGTGGAAACTTATTTGTGGGTTACGTACCTGTTAATGGAATAGACGAAGGCAAGCTACATGGAATCCTACCCAAGTTAGGCGAATTTAAAGATGTCATTCACATTATTCAGCAACACGATATTGAAGAAGTGATACTGGCGCCTGAAGTCAATGAGCATAGTTATCTGGAGAAAATGATTGCTGAACTGGAAATCAGTAACGTTATTATTAAGATCATCCCGGGTGTATATGATTTAGTTTTGGGTTCGGTAAAAATGAGTGCGATTTTTAGCGCTCCATTGGTTGAAATATCACATGCTGTCATGCCACGCTGGCAAAGATCGCTAAAGCGATTATTTGATATCATGGTTTCCATTTGCGCCATACTGATTCTTTTACCTGTTTTTATCATCACCGCCATCATTGTAAAAAGTACTTCAAAAGGGCCTGCACTATATAGTCATTATAGAGTTGGATTAAATGGAAAACCTTTTCTGATGTATAAGTTTAGGTCAATGTATTGCGACGCTGAAAAAAATGGTCCTCAACTTTCTAGTCAAAACGATAGTCGTATCACACCCTTCGGAAGGTTTATGCGAAAAGTTCGACTTGACGAAATACCCCAGTTTTATAATGTACTAATTGGAAATATGTCGCTAGTAGGACCAAGACCCGAGAGGCAATACTATATCGATCAGTTGGTTGCCGTTGCTCCGCACTATCGAATGCTGCACAAAGTGCGACCTGGAATCACAGGTTGGGGACAAGTTAAATTCGGATATGCTGAAAATATTAATGAAATGATCGAACGACTCAAGTATGATATTCTTTATATCGAGAATATGACCTTTGCGCTTGATCTCAAAATATTAATTTATACCCTGCTCATTGTTATACAGGGAAGAGGAAAATAAACACTTAAATCATCACACGGAATTATATATGAACAAAACAGTTGTAATCGGCGCGGGAACTATGGGAAATGGTATCGCGCACACTTTCGCGATGCATGGCGATAAAGTAACACTAATTGATGTGTCTCAATCAGCTCTCGATAAAGCGATCTCGACCATCAGCAAAAACCTAGACCGGATGGTGGCAAAAGGCAGCATAGATGAAAATAAAAAACAAGAAACGCTATCCAACATCCAAACCCGCACGATGATAGACGAGCAGATTGCGGATGCGAATCTTGTGGTAGAAGCAGCTTCAGAACAGTTTCATATCAAAGCAGAAATTTTCAAAAAGCTTGATCAAATCTGCAATGCCAACACCATTTTAGCAAGCAATACATCATCCATTTCCATCACCAAAATTGCCGCGCAAACCAAAAGACCGGATAAGGTGATCGGCATGCATTTCATGAATCCTGTTCCAATTATGAAGCTGGTAGAGATTATAAATGGCTACGACACTTCAGGCGAAACCACAAACAGTATTGTAAATGCATCGAAAAAGCTAAACAAAATACCCATCGTGGTGAACGATTATCCCGGATTTGTAGCTAATAAAATTCTCATGCCTATGATTAATGAAGCCATCATCACGCTTCACGAAGGTGTAGCCGGAGTAGAAGAAATAGATCAGGTAATGAAATTGGGTATGGCCCATCCCATGGGACCACTTCAATTGGCTGATTTCATCGGTCTTGATGTGTGTTTGTGGATTTTAAATGTGCTACAAGAAGGCTTTGGTAACCCTAAGTATGCTCCTTGCCCACTTTTAGTAAATATGGTTACTGCAGGACATTTGGGTGTAAAGACCGGACGCGGATTTTATGATTATTCTCTCGGCGGTAAAGAATTGGTTGTTGCCGCAAACTTTAAAAAGTAAGCAGACAGAATCTGCTCTTTAAAAGAGTTTAAATAATCTTGATCGTCATTTATCGCTGTATTCTTCATAGCATAAATGACGATTTTTTTATTGCAATAAAATTTTCCGAAACTTCTGAAGGATTTCAGAAAAAAGCTTAATATTGACGTGATTTTTCAAACTAATGTTCAATCCATCTACCCTGCTATTGCCATGTTTGCTATGGGCAACAACACATTTCGCTCAAATTACAATTACTTCTAACGATTTGCCTTCTGTTGGCGACAACCTGCAATACAGGCAAGCCGCCACTACCGGAGTGCAAACCAGCAGCACAGGCGCTAATTCAAACTGGAACTACAGCAATCTTTTAGGCAATGGACAGCTGAATGAAGAGTTTCTGCCACTCACTGCTACAGATTTTGTATACGCGATATTTTTTTCCACACCATTGAGTCCCAATCAGGCCAATTTAGCGAAGAAGGAAAACTTCCCCATTCCTATTCCTCCGCAGACAGGAGTTACTTTAGAAGATCCTTATGCATTTTATAGAAAACGAAATGGAGATTTTGCTCAAGTCGGTCTTGGGGTAAAAATTCAAAACTTCCCTGTTCCGGTTGCATACAACCCTGCCGACTTTATCTATCGATTTCCTTTGCAATTTGGTAATCGAGATACCAGTAATTTCGCTTACAATATTGATATTCCAACCTTAGGTTATTATGGAAGAAAAGGAAGACGTGTAAACCATGTGGATGGTTGGGGAACACTTTCTCTGCCGGGTGGTGCCACCTACAATTGTTTGAGAGTAAAATCTACTGTTACCGCAACAGACTCCATACAGCTGGATACCCTCGGATTTGGTTTCAACCTGCCTATACCCACTGAAGTGAAATATAAATGGCTTGCTCCGGGTCACGCATGGCCTGTTCTTGAAATCACTGCCACACAATTGTTCACATTTGATCAAATCACCCGTGTGATTTACTTTCAAAGCAATGTAGCATCATTGAATGATTTAACTTCCGAACACTTAAGTGTTTATCCTAATCCGGCGCAAAACATGATTTTTGTGAAAATAGATCATGTCAATTTCAGACCCACGCATTACAACATAATTGATTTAATGGGAAAAACGGTTTTACGAAGAAACATCATTCCTAATGAAACCTTTGTAATTGATGATTTGCCTTCCGGCATGCAAGGTGTTTATCTTTTAAGTTTTTCAGATGGAGAACGGACTGTAACTAAAAAGTTCACCAAACTCACTGATTGATTTTAACCGCTTTTCTTTGAAAAATCAATTAGTCTTCGAAAGCATCTTCGAGTGCTTCCATTTTATCTTCATTGTATTTTCCCTTTACGCTTTGAAGCACTTTACCATTCCTATTGAGTAAATAAACATGCACTTGTTTGGTATCAGGCTTCAGGGTTTGCAAAATCAAATCAGCATCGCTTTTTAGCACGAGGATATTTGGATGCAAAGCTTCATCAGTCTCATTTTTAATTTTATTGATATTTGCCTTTGCTGCAGCAGCTTCTACGCCGTTGAGCACAGTGAGCAGATAGACATGAGCATCAAACATTAAATCAATTAAACCGGTTTTCTGAATGAATTTATCATAAACAGGTTGCAGCCACGAATCAAGTTCCTTTTCATTATGCTTTCCAAATGCCATTACAATGATCTGATGCTTGTCTGACCTAGGAAGCAACACCTGTTGACCTTTCAGATTTTCGCAAAAAACTTCTGGAAAACTGTGCTGTGCATTAAGATTTATGGCAACTGCATAAATAATGAAGAAAACAAAAGATCTAATCATAAGATGAGATTATGTTTTGCAAAAAACGGTATCGAAGTCGTTCTATTTTATTACTCCCCCAATTTGTTCATAAGAGGTTTGGCATAAATCATCAGCATATTCTTTCGAATGGCATCTTCATCGCCTAGTGTCATCATGAGTTTATGATCGATATGTCGCAGAAAATAATTTTTATCCACACTGTCGTATTCATTTTTAAATCTTTCTCCGCCATGTATTAAGTCATAAGCTATATAATTGTTGGGGAAAAGCTTGTAATTAGCTATAATTTCCTTGTCAATCAATGTTGCTACTTCCTTCATGAGATCATTTTTATTCACATCGGCCAAACTATCAAGTTGCTCATTGATGCATGATGAGAAATGGTAATGAACATGACCTTTTTTCATCGCTATACCCATTTTCATACTCTCCAAATCATCATCAGGTTTCTTGGAATAATCCGGATTAATTGATCTTTCGTACAGTTCCTTAGCCTTTAACCAATCGCAGGGTTCTATTTCAAATGAAATGGAAACAGGTACGATATTTAATTCTTTAAGCGCTGCAATTGGGTCACCTTCATAACTCATTGCAAACATTTTAAGCAAAGCCGGCGTAGTACGGTCGTCACCATTCTTTGTTCGGCCTTCGCGTTGCGCAATCCATACCGATTGATGGTCATTAGTGATCGATTGCCTGATGTAGTTAGATAACATTAATGAATACTCCAATAGCTGCCTGGCTTGCACATTACGCGGAACAATGAAATTCTTGTTTAATTTCACCAGATCATAAATCCATTTTTTCTGCAAAAGATTGCTTCCGATGGCGATTCGCGTAGTGTCAAACCCTTCACCCAACATCAGATAATTGAGAAAGGCGGAATCCAATACAATATCCCTATGATTTGAAATAAACAAGTAGTTCTTTTTAGGATCAAGATTTTCTAATCCACTTTGCTTGACTCCTTGTGTTGAAGCTCTAACGATTCTTTTGACCGCATCGTAAATAAGGCTAGTTTGAAAGTCGCGAATGCTTCTTACACTACGCAACTTATCTAAAAGCTCTTCTGACCGCATATCTGGAAACACAAATCTCAATGCAGTATGAAATGATGGCTGTTTAGATAAACGCTCAATAGCGTCAGGCACTTCGTTGTCGAAGAAAGGCCTAATGCTCTCCTGTGTAAAAATCTCGTTGCTGACCGCTTCCATTGCTTGGCTGCAAATAAAACAGTTTTTTAAGCATGCGCAAATCTTTTGTGTGAATAATTGATTAAAAAATCAAGCTACATCTATCCACAATTGGCTGTGTGTAAATTTCAATGAAAGGCAATTTGCATATAAAAAAAATGTATCTTTGCCACCCTTAAAAAAGAAGTACATTGAAAACGTCATCTGCATATACCATTCAATTTGTTGGGTTAAGCAATGGCATTCATTATTTTGATTTTGAAGCAGACAAAGAGTTCTTTAATTTGATTCATAGTGAGCTTATTTCTTGCGGGGATGTGGCTGTGAAATTGGAGCTTGAGAAAAATAATCATACCTTGACACTGCAATTTCATTTTGAAGGAACAGTGGACACCCTTTGCGACCGTTGTGCAAATGATTACGCATATCCGATCTCTGGAAATTCGCGACTGATTGTGAAAACTGCCGGTGAAGAATATGAAGAACAAGATGAAATCATTACTTTGCCAAAAGGAAGCTTTGAAATAGATTTATCACAATTTATTTTTGATAGTATTGCATTAGCAATGCCACTGAAAATAGTACCATGTGAAATTTTAGACGATCAAAATATTTGTGATCAGGATGTTATCAAGAGAATAAATGAAATAAATACTTCGGCCGAAGATGAGACAGTAATTGATCCGCGTTGGGCAAAATTGAATCAGATTAAAAAGTAAACAGAATACATTACTAAATTATAAATACACAGAACAATGGCACATCCGAAACGAAAAATTTCGAAAACCCGCCGGGACAAAAGAAGAACACACCACAAAGCCGAAGTACCAACTTTAGCGAAGTGTTCAACAACAGGAACAATCCACCTCTACCATAGAGCATATTACGTGGAAGGAGATCTTTACTACAAAGGAAAGCTTATCGTTCCTGCTGCAGTTAAAGCCTGATAGAAAATATTTTTAGCCTTATCTTGATAAAAAGATAAGGCTAAATACTAATTCACTCAACATGTCAAGAATCAGAGCAGCTATTACTGGCGTAGCAGGTTATGTACCTGACTATGTGTTGACCAATGCAGAGCTGGAAACAATGGTAGATACCAACAATGAATGGATTCTATCACGAACAGGTATTGCTGAACGGAGAATTCTAAAAGGTGAGGGCAAAGGATCATCTGATATGGCCGTTGAAGCAGTGAAAAGGCTTTTGGAGAAAACAAATACCAAACCAGAAGAAATCGAATTAATTATTTGCAGCACGGTTACTCCAGATATGGTTTTCCCTGCTACTGCAAATATTATTTCTGATAAAGCTGGTCTCAAAAACGCATGGGGATATGATTTAGGGGCAGCATGCTCCGGTTTTTTATTCGCACTTACAACAGGTTCAAAATTTATTGAATCCGGAGCACACAAAAAAGTTCTAATTGTAGGTGTTGATAAAATGAGTTCCATAATTGACTACACCGATCGCGCTACTTGTGTAATTTTTGGTGATGGAGCAGGAGCTGTTTTGCTAGAACCATGTAAAGAAGGGAACGGCATTCAAGATGCTATTTTGAGAACGGATGGCTCTGGTAGACATTATCTGCACCAGAAAGCAGGAGGCTCTATCAAACCTGCAAGTCATGAAACCGTAGACCGTAAAGAGCATTATGTTTTTCAAGATGGACAACCGGTTTTTAAATTTGCAGTTACAAATATGGCAGATGTTTCTGCGGAAATCATGGAAAAAAATCACCTAACGAGTGACGATATTGCGTGGCTTGTTCCTCATCAGGCAAACAAAAGAATTATAGATGCCACTGCTAGTCGAATGGGTGTGGGTAATGAAAAAGTAATGGTTAATATTCAACGTTACGGCAACACCACAAATGCTACCATCCCATTATGCCTCTGGGAATGGGAGAAGCAATTGCACAAAGGAGATAATATCATCTTAGCCGCATTTGGAGGCGGGTTCACCTGGGGAGCTGTATGGCTTAAATGGGCTTACGACACACCTTAAAGAATCTTACAAGTTATTGCCAGACAACCCTGTAGCTTTTGCTACTAATGCAGTTATTTCATTTTTTAGTTAGCAAATGCTTATTTTATATATTTACCGCCCTATAATTTAAACAACAATTTTATGGACATAAGGGAAATTCAAGACCTGATTAAGTTTGTATCTAAATCCGGTGTAAGCGAAGTGCAACTTGAAACTAAGGATTTCAAGATTACTGTTAAAACAGACGTGGCCTCTAAGGATAAAAAAGAGACCATAGTTTATGCCAGCTTACCTCCGGCAGAAATTCCGGTAGCTCCGGCTACAACTCCGGTTGTGCCAAGCGATCCGGTTGCCGCAAAACAGGAAAGTACATCTGCGCCTAAATCATCAAACGACAGCAAATTAATCACTATAAAATCCCCAATGATAGGAACTTTTTATCGCGCTCCAGGTCCAGATAAGCCCATTTTTGTGAATGTTGGAGACGAAATCAAGCCGGGCAAAGTAATTTGCATCATTGAAGCGATGAAATTATTCAACGAAATAGAGTCTGAAGTAAGTGGACGTATTGTAAAAGTGCTCGTTGACGATTCCACTCCTGTGGAATATGATCAACCACTCTTCTTAGTTGAGCCTGCTTAAATTTCAAAACGACTTGTTTAATTTCAAAATCCTGTAGCTGTGTTCAAAAAAATACTTATTGCCAACCGAGGAGAAATTGCTTTAAGAGTAATTCGTACAGCGCATGAAATGGGCATAAAGACCGTGGCTGTCTATTCGACCGCCGACAAGGAAAGTCTTCATGTGAAATTTGCTGATGAAGCTGTTTGCATCGGTCCACCAACTAGCAAAGAGTCATATCTTAACATACCCAATATCATTTCTGCAGCTGAAATCACCAATGCGGATGCTATTCACCCTGGTTATGGTTTCCTGTCAGAGAATGCAAAATTCTCAAAGATTTGTCAAGATTATGGAATCAAATTTATTGGTGCCACTCCCGAACAAATCGAGAAGATGGGCGATAAATCAATGGCTAAGGAAACTATGAAAGCTGCTGGAGTACCTACTATTCCAGGCTCAGATGGCTTATTAGATAGTTACGATAATGCCAAGAAAGTAGCTAAAAAGATAAAGTATCCTATCATTCTAAAAGCGACAGCTGGCGGAGGCGGGCGCGGAATGCGTATCGTTTGGAAGGAAGAAGATTTAGAGCACGCCTGGGATTCAGCTCGTCAGGAAGCTTTGGCGGCCTTTGGAAATGATGGTATGTACATGGAGAAGTTTATCGAAGAACCGCGACACATCGAAATACAAATTATTGGAGATCAGTTTGGGAAAGCTTGTCATCTTTCTGAACGTGACTGCTCTATACAACGCCGACATCAGAAATTGGTGGAAGAAACGCCATCGCCATTCATGACACAGGAACTACGTGATGAAATGGGTGATGCAGCCATAAAAGCTGCTTTAGCTGTGAAATATGAAGGGGTTGGAACAGTCGAGTTTTTGGTAGATAAGCATCGCAATTTCTATTTCATGGAAATGAACACTCGTATTCAAGTTGAACACCCAATAACTGAAGAAGTAATTGATTATGACTTAATCCGTGAGCAAATCAAAGTTGCCGCAGGCATTCCAATCACAGGCAAAAACTACTACCCGCAAATGCATGCTATGGAATGCAGAATCAATGCAGAAGATATTGATAATAATTTTCGTCCATCACCGGGCACAATTACCACTTTTCATGCGCCGGGCGGACATGGTGTGAGACTCGACACACATGCTTATGCCGGATACACCATACCACCAAATTATGATTCGATGATTGCAAAACTCATCACAGTTGCCCAGACTCGTGAAGAAGCTATTGCAAAAATGAAACGTGCGCTCCATGAATTTGTGATTGACGGTGTGAAAACAACCATTCCATTTCATAAAAAATTGATGGAAAATCCAGATTTTATCGAAGGAAACTACACTACTAAATTTCTGGAAGGATTTGATTTCAAAAGCTAAATAAAGCTATTAAAATCCTGAAATCTTATCCATAGTAATGATTAAGTCATGAAAGGATTCTATCCTAAATATCATCTAGGTCATTAAAATGCGTAACCCTAACGTGATCATAGATAAAATATCATCCAAACAATCAATAGGACGAAGCCATAACGTGATATAACCAAATGTCGAACAAGACATAAATGAGCGTATCCCTGACATATCGGAACAAAAAAATCACACGTTCAATTAGAAGGGCGCAGACCTGACATATTGAAAACGCAATATCATTAGCCAATCAAGAGGCATAGACTTGCAACAAGGGTAATCCATCAAATCTCAGTGGTATTATCATCTTCCTTAGCGCCACCGTCATTCATGCCTGTGTCGCTTGATTTCCTAGAATTAATGCCATTAGCTGCTTTATCTTTCCCCAAATATTCAGGCAAATTCATCCCTGCTAAATCAAATACATCCTTTAGCGGGGGCACAGACTTGTAAATCCCTGAAAGAAAATTGGCCGTTGATGTTTTTCCTTCTTCTCCATTATTATTCCCGCCATCCCAAACAGTTACTTTATCTATTTTGATATTCTTTATCGCTTCAGATTGTAACCTAACCAATTCCGGCAGCTTATCGGCAATCAATAGGAGCACCGCATTCTTGCTATCGTTGCCTGCAGCTTTTACAATTTGATCCAAACCTTGAGCTTGTTTGGTGAGCATTTCAAACATACCACGGGCTTCTGCTTCGAGTTTTGCATAGGTTGCATCTGCTTCCCCTTTAGCTTGTATGCGTATTTTCTCTGCTTCAGCTTCTGCTTCAATGATTGCTTTTTGCTTTTGAATTTCGGCCGTTACTACCACATTTGCCACTTGCGACGCTCTTTCTCTGTCTGCTCTTGCATGTTCTGCTTTTTGTTCTGCTAAATAAGATTCTTCAAGAGCTTTTGCTTTTTGCACATTCTCAGCTGCCACAGCAATTCTAAGTGCTTCTGCCTCCTTTTCTCTTCGTTTTGCATCAGAGTCAGCAATGGTAATTTTTGCAGTATTCTCCCCTTCTACCGCCTTCGCGTTAGCGTCAGCTGATTTAATTCTGGTATCTCTGTCAGCTTCTACTTTACCGATGGCTTCATCACGTTCAGCCCCCGCAATCAATACTTCCTTATCTTTTTTTGCAATCGCCATTTGCACATCGCGGTCTCTTTCTGTTTCAGCAATTCGCACATCCCGATCTCGAAGCGTTTCAGCAATTTCAACTTCCTTGGTACGTTCCGCATTAGTCTTACCAATTTCACCAACCTTCTCTTGTTCTGCAACGGAAATTTTGGCTTCATTTATAGCCTTTGCAGCAGCTTCTTTCCCCAATGCTTCAATGTACCCACTTTCGTCCTTGATGTCGGTGACATTAACATTGATCAGTTTCAAACCTATCTTTTTTAATTCAGCCTCAACATTTGACGCAACATTAGACAGGAACTTATCACGATTGTTGTTGATTTCTTCAATGTCCATCGTGGCAACTACCAAACGGAGCTGTCCGAAGATGATATCTTTTGCGAGGTCATGAATTTGTTGTCGTTGCAATCCAAGGAGTCGCTCTGCTGCATTATTCATCACACCAGGCTCAGTGGAGATGGCAACTGTAAATCGAGAAGGAACATCAACCCGGATATTTTGACGGCTCAGAGCATTGGTGAGATTTACTTCCAGTGAAAGTGGGGTAAGATCCATAAATGCATAATCCTGAATAATAGGCCAAATGAATGCAGCTCCACCATGAATACATTTTGCGGCTCTCGTTCCATCGGCATTTGCTCCAACTTTACCAAACACAACAAGCACTCTGTCACTTGGGCATCGTTTGTATCTTTTGATGAGCGAAAAAATGACTACAAAACCAAATATGATGGTCAGTAGTATGGCTAAAATGATAAAATCCATAAGTTAGGAATTGAAGGGTTTTACGATTAATAAGTTATCTTTTATCCCGGTTACAGTAACGAGTGATCCTGTGGAAATGCTTTCATCCTCGTAAGTAATCGCATCCAGTTCCCTTGTTGATCCTTGAATGATAATTTGAATCTTGCCCAAACCTTTGCCCGATGGAGGAACAGGGATGTATACCGTTCCATTTTTATGAATAGCATTGTTTAATTGCAAGGTTCCATCTTGCTTCAAGGTAGAAATTCGACGCATAAGCCAAAGCATAAGATACACCACAACCACACCACTCAGAATTCCAATAAATGATGATATCAAGGATGATAAACCTTCCTTGTAACAACCAAGTGTAACCCAACCGAAAATAGTGAAAAAAATAAAAAAGTTACGTACCGTAAAAAGCTGATATCCTATGCCGCTATCACCTTCTACATAAGCATCAGATTCACCTACAGCACTATCTTCTCCACCTGATGCGAAGGTGAATAAAGTTTGAATGACAAACATAGTCGTGAAGAGAACTGCTGTTGCCCAGAGAAATTTCTCAAATAAGTCAAGGCTTTCCCAAAAAGCATCGATCATGGTTAATTATTTTGTTTCAAAGAAAATGAAAAAACCTGAAATTTCAAGTAGCGTTACCCGTTATCAATATTTTTTACTACTAAGGTCGAATTTGCTTTTTGCATATTCGTTGGACACATGTTTTTACGAATTAACACTTACATTTGGCGTCAAAGAAAGTACGATGACAAAACACAAGGATTTGATATTTGATGTTGGTCTGCATAAAGGAGAAGATACCGGATACTACTTAAGAAAAGGATTTAAAGTGGTGGCCTTCGAAGCAGATCCTGATTTAATAAAGAGCTGTAAACAAAAATTTGCAAAAGAAATCTCGTCAGGTCAACTCAGGATAGTAGAAGGTGCAATAGTTGAAAATATAAAGGCAGGGGATGTAGTTAGATTTTACAAAAACAATAAAAATACTGTTTGGGGCACAGTAGTGCAGGACTGGTCAGAACGTAATGTAAAACTTGGAGCACAGAGTGAAGTCATTGAAGTAAAAGCGATTGATTTTGCCGAATGTCTAAGATTATATGGTATCCCTTATTACATGAAAATTGACATTGAAGGAATGGATACTGTTTGTCTAAAAAGTTTGTTGCATTTCGACAATAAACCTGATTACATTTCAATCGAGTCTGATAAAGTGAGCATGGATAACATTAAGGCCGAATTTCAACTCTTTGATGCCTTGGGCTATAATGCATTCCAAATTGTGAATCAAGGCAATATTACGCGACAGAAAGAGAAAAGAGAAAATGGGGAAGGAAAATTTCTTGGGCATTATTTTGAACATGGATCAACCGGGCCTTTTGGTAAAGACCTTGGCAGAAAATGGCTAAATAAAAATCAAGCTATCAGCAAATACGAATCCATATTTATTGGATATAAACTTTGGGGTGACCACAGTAAAATAAAGCGATTTATCTTACTAAAGATATTGAGAAGAATGGTGCAATTCCTAACACGAAATGCCACTCCTGGCTGGTATGATACGCATGCAAGACATAGTAACGTGAATTCATAATACGGGAATAAATGAAGGGGATTTGGTCAATTGCATTATTAATAATTTCTAATATCTTTATGACATTGGCATGGTATGGTCATTTGCAAATGAAAGAAAGTACTTGGCTGCACAAATGGGGGATGCTTGGGGTCATTTTATTTAGTTGGGGTTTGGCTCTTTTTGAGTACATATTTCAAGTACCTGCCAATAGGCTTGGCCATGAAGGACACGGTGGTCCTTTTAATCTTTTTCAGCTTAAGGTACTGCAGGAAGTGATTTCGCTCAGTGTATTTACTGTGATTGCAGTTTACTTTTTTAAATCCGAAAAACTCACTTGGAATTATGCCATTTCATTTATGTTTCTGATTTTGGCGGTCTATTTTGCCTTTAGAGATTAGCACCACTTGGAAGCCTAATTTTACAGTTTTCTTACAGTTTCTGCAAACAGCTACATTATCAATACGATAATGCTTAATTTAGCAAAGAAGAACTCATAAAAAATGAAGCGCTTTTTCTATGTGTTGGTTGGTTGTTTGATTCTTTTCTCTTCATGTCAGGAAGAAATTGTTGTAATGCCCGATAATCAAATACCTGATTACAGCAAGGTGCCTACAGTGAAAATCAGAAATTATGTGAACCGTATATTTATAGATCTCATCGGAAGAGAGCCTAATAATATAGAAATGGATCAGGAAGTGGCTCGTTTGCGAAGTGCAAATTTGAGCAATGAAAGCCGAAAGTCGCTTATCGAAATGTTGATGTCCTCCACAGAATATGTGGAAGGAGACAGTTCATATCAATTGGCTTACTTCAAAAGAATTTATGAGTTGAGTAAAATTCGATTTCTTGAAGGAGCATCAGATCAATATATACAAGACGAAAGAAATATTTTTCTCCAGCGCTATCTAAGTGACTCACTGGGCGGAAATATGGTTTCAGCGTCGGAAGCACTACTTGAAGCTAATAACCTTAAAAATGTTGTTGAATCGAGGCTGCGTTATCAGCAAGGTGAAATCAATATCATGCAAATGTATGCCTACATGCTCCAAAATAGTATTTATGATTTTATTAACATGAATGCCTTCAACTTTGTGAATGCAGCCTTTAATGACTTGCTGTTTCGTTTTCCCACACAAACTGAGTTTTTAATTGCTTATGAAATGGTTGAAAATGACCAAGCCGGGACACTCTTTCAAATGCCTGGAATCAATAAATCAGATTTCATTCAAATCATGATTAATGCACGTGAAGCCCATCAAGGTGTCATCATTTGGCTTTACACCACCTTATTGGCGCGACAACCAAGTACAGCGGAGATTGATCAATACCTGAATGCATTTTTTGTCAATAAAAATCTACAACACATTCAAACCCAAATGATGATGAGCGATGAGTATGCAAACTTTTAAAATATTGGGGGTGGGGCTTTTCATGCTAGCAATTATGTCTTGCAAGAAAGAGCCGGAACGAATTTATGAGCTGAATGCTGTGGATGCAAGAGGCTTTTCCGGCAACAAAACCAAACCCAAGACGAAAGAACAATACATTTCTATTCTGTACACCAATCTTTTTCAAACCGCCCTTTCAGGTAATCAATTGGTGCAAATCATCAACAGCATGGAATCAATTGGAGACAAAGAATTGGCTCGTGAAGTCATTATCAGCAACTTTATGAACCAACCAGGGGTGATATTGCCTTCTAATGATTATATGCGTAACGAAACCGATTCCTTTTTGGATGAGACTTATGAACGTTTTTTTGTGAGAAAACCAACAGAAGCTGAACGACAGTGGTTCAAAAATTTTCTTCAATCCAACCCTCAAGTGACAGCTGAATTGGTATATTACTCCTTTGCACTGTCTGACGAATATCTTTTCTACTGATACATTTACACCAAAAGCCATGAACAGAAGGAAATTCATCAAAACAGGAGCTGCTGCCACAGCCGGTGCATTTACCCTGCCCTACATTCTGCCCAGTGGGAGATTGTTTGCCGCTACAGGAAGTCAATTGGCCGAGCATGTTGTTTATGTACTTTTTGCAGGAGGTGTAAGGCAACAGGAATCTATTTTACAGCGCTATTTGGCCGATAGTCAAGGAGAGCCCTACGAAGGGAACCTCATGCATAACATGCTCAATGGTCCATCTCCTTCACAAAAGATAGTGTTCGGCACCAATCAAGGTGGCGGCGCTGAAGGAGGAACACCTATTCCAAAAATACTCAATCAAACTCTGCAAACACAAGGCACGCTATTTAGAGAAGTTCGTTCTGGATCCACCGGTCATTATGGAGGGCTTAATCAGCTGCTCCAAGGGAGTATGGTAACCACTCAGGGATTGAAACAAAAGCCTGTAAATCCAACTATTTTTGAATACATACGTCGACATGGTGGCTATCCGGCTTCTAAAGTTTGGTTTGTGGGGAATGGCATCAACAATTCAGTTCCATTGCTCAATCACAGCAGTCACCCAGATTATGGAGCTAGGTTTGGGGCTAATTTTTTTGCACCGGGAATCACATTCGGCCAACTCGGACAAATGCACCTTGCCAATGCAAAAGCCTATCACCCGGAATATGAACTTGATCCGGTTTATAAGATGAAACTTTTTCTCGACAATAGTTTCGATAGAATGGGAACAGGATTAGATGCATTAGGTAACACTGACGAGGAGAAATACAATATCAAACAATTCATGAATTCAGTATTTACCAGGGTGCAACAGCAAGCTATCCCTTTCCCCGGGGTCAACGATACAAACGACACGCGAACAGTCGGTTTTGCTTGTGAGCTGCTTCGTTGGTTTAAGCCCAATCTAACTGTAATCAACATGAACGACGTTGATGGTTGTCACAGCAATTTTACAAGCTATTTAAGGGCATTGCACCGTGCCGATCATGCGGTTGGTCACCTTTGGAATTTCATTCAAACTCAGGTGCCCGAGATGGCAGGAAATACCATCATCATTGCCATGCCTGAGTGTGGAAGAAACTTGAATCATAATCCCATTCGCGATCAAAATGACTGGTTTGCCTATGATCATAGCGATGCTAATGCGGAAAGAGTTTTTGGAATCATGGCAGGACCAAATGTGCCTTCAAATCTTTCAATAGGTAGTGAAAATAATCCTATTGGACTTACATCTGATGGCGTGCCAACTATTTCAGAAATCCTGGGTGTTAAACAAGAAGTATTATCATCGGGATTTCTGCAAGGTGGCTCTCAATCATTATTTGACAGAATATGAAAATCATTGCATCCATAGGTCTGATCTTATTGATAGTAATTACTTCCTGTAAAAAGGAAGAATATATTAATCCATATAGTCTATCAAACAATAACAATGGCAACGGAAACAATGGAGAGCCAACGATTGATCCAAACTCCATTGCAGGAATCCATCAAAGAATTTTAAAACCTACCTGTGCCAATTCAGGTTGCCACGATGGAACCTTTGAGCCTGACTTTCGCACCGTGGAATCATCATACAATACTTTAGTTTATCATCCCGTGATTAAAAACAATCCGCAGGGTATTTACACCTACAGAGTCATTCCGGGAAATGTTCAATTGTCGCAATTCTATAAACGCTTAATTGAAGATATTGACGGCCAATCGGGTATTATGCCCCTATCGATAGAGCCGGATTCAGACTGGGAAGCGAAAAATCAGGAATACATCAGTAATATCTACAACTGGATTCAAAATGGAGCACGTGATATTTTTGGCAACACCCCGCAACAAGCAGCCGCACCCATCCAATTAACGGGAATGGTGGCTACCTTGCCCGGAAGCAATCAAGCACTTTCCCGATCAACTCAAAATAGCGCCATTCAAATACCTACAGGAGTGAGCTCGATTGATTTATGGTTTGCGATAGTTAGCGGAAATTCTTCTGCGTCCGATTTAGCTTTCAATCAAGCCTATTTTTCGAGCGATATTAATAATTTTCCGCAAAGCGCGGGTCAATCTCTTCAAATTGCAAGCACTCAAAACTGGCCTGGTTTCTCAGGCAATCCCATGCCCTACTCCTTTAAAATAACGGTGAATGTCAATCAGCTTCCTTCGAATCTTTCTTATGTCCGGCTTCAAATTAAAGTAAATGAAAATGACGCTACAATTGAAATGCCTAATAATGGAAGTGCAGCTCACGTAAAACAATATTATTCCCTAGAAAGAAATTGATGTACCAACTTGTGAAACATTTCGCATTATCTTCACTATTCATTATGCTTATCACAATGATTTCATCTTGTAAAAAAGAAGAAACGGCTGCAGGCACTGCACCGGTTATCAACTTTATTTCCATCACGCCTGACACGGTTGTTCAATTTCGCGATTCCGTGATAATTCGCATACGCTATGAAGATCAGGATGGAGACATTGGCTTTGAAGACCCTGATGAACCTGCTATTTGGGTGCAAGATGCAAGGCTGCAGCAAGCCGATCTGTTTCATGTGCAGCCATTAACTCCTGATTTGCAGAATTTATCCATACAAGGAGAACTTTTTATAAGAATGAAGCCGACTTTTCTCTTTGGCAACGGCAATCAGGAGCAAACCACCTTTTCGATCAAATTGCGCGACCGCGCCAACAATTGGAGTCAAACCATACAAACCACGCCTATACTTATCATTAGAGAATGAGCCATTGCATTCGATATCGTTTATTGCTGCTTTTGCTCATTTCATCTTGGAGCATATCAATGGGTTTTTCGCAAATGAGCTTCAACATGCGCGATACCATTGTGACTGAGTGCAAAGGTCGATTATTTGACAATGGCGGTCCTGGAGCAAATTACTCCCATAATGCCAATCTCACTTTTACCATTTGTGTAAATCAAACAGCCCCAATCACCTTAAATTTCCTTAGTTTTTGTGTAGAAGCCGGCTTTGACTCGCTCAGGATATTTGACGGTCCTAACATGAACTCGCCACAACTAGGACCAACGCTCACCGGCAATAGCATTCCTGCTCCCGTGACCGCGTTGAGTGGCTGCATGACCTTGAATTTCAGGAGCGATGCCAATGTGGCCTGTTTTGGTTGGATAGCCGATTGGAGCACAGAAATCATTCCACCCATACCACCTAATATTACTGCCTCCACAGCCTTGCCTGCATGCAATCAGACGGTGATCAATGTCAATTTCAGCAATCCTGTAAAATGCGATTCCGTTTATGCAGGCGTTTTTTCGATTAGCGGACCCGCCAATGCAACAGTGGTGAATGCACAAGCATTATCTTGCAATCAGGGCTTAACATCAGGAGCTTCGCTCACGCTAAATCCGGGCTTGACAGTAGGTGGAAGCTATCAGGTGGTTTACACTTACCGACACCTTGATGCCTGTGATAGTTTATGGTTATTTCAAAGAACTTTTCAAATCGATATATTCGACTGTCCAATTGAAGTTATCATAATTGCTGAGCAGGACAGTTTATGCGCTGATCAATGCACCTATCTCAGTGCTTTGGCGTCCGGAGGCAATGGGCAATATACCTTTTCATGGAGTAACGGCCTTCCACCCACATTTGGTCCACATTTGGTTTGTCCAGTTTCCAACACCACCTACACTGTAACTGTTGATGACACATCTCCCGCCCTTCCGGCTTCGGCTTCAAAAAGTATCACCCTATTCCCAAAAACAATTGCAGGAAATGACCTTACGCTATGCCAGTCAGACGATCCCCTTCAACTCAACGGCTCCCCATTGGATGGCTTTTGGTCGGGGAGCGGCATAATAGACCAAGTGCAAGGAATCTTTGACCCAGATAGCGCCAACCCTGGCTTGAACCTCATTCAATATGCCTACTTCTACAGCAGCAACTTTTTTTGCGCAGATACTATGTTTATTGATCTTAGGCCTATCTCAGCAGGGTTTGATGAAGCGGCTTGCCCCGGATCTGACCCTTTTCAACTGACTGGAAACATTCCCGAAGGCGGAACATGGAGTGGCCTATTTACCAATAGCACTGGTTTGTTTGACCCACAGGCTCAGGGCGCTTATGAAATCACCTACACGTTCAATGGTTGTAGCGATGTAAAAATGGTATTTGTGGATTTCATTACCAATGTTCCTGCTCAGACAGATAGCATTTGTCAATCAGAACAGGAGTTTGCTTTTGCACTTCAACCACCAGGAGGCGTTTGGACTGGCAACGGTATCACAGATCCTTTTTCAGGAATATTTTCGGCCGATGAAGCTGGTGGTGGCTTGCACCTGATTACATATGCCATAAACGGATGCAATGCCCAATTTGACATTTTTGTAAAAGCCATTGATGCCGGAAGTAATTTCTTTGCTTGCCCTTCTCAAGAGTTCATCCAAATTACTGGGTTTTCACCAACAGGCGGAGTCTGGTCAGGCAATGGTATTATTGATCCTATCAATGGATTATTTAATCCAGCCTTTAACAATGGCAATGCAAATGCTACTTTGACCTATACCCTACCCAATGGTTGCGAAGACCAGATTATAGCCAGAGTGCGCCAAACTGTAATTGGAGAAGATCTGCTACGCTTTTGTGTAGGTGATGATGCTTTGAATTTAAACAATGATAATACAAGTATAGTCCCTCCAAACGGAGTATGGACAGGGGCAGGTACTCTAACAGGTCCGCAAAACACCTTTCTTTTTAATCCTGAAATAGCCGGTCAAGGGGTTTTCACTTTAACCTACTCAGCCAATACTTGTTCTGACACTATGCAAGTGATCGTGTATGATGAAATGCTGATTGCGGTAGAAAATGTTTGTGAGTTAAATCCCCCTTTTGAGCTCCCATTACTAGATTATGCAGCAGGTGGGCAGTTCAGCGGGACAGGAATTACTAACTCAGATTTGGGAATTTTCGCACCAACGGTTGCCGGAGTAGGGAGCCATATCATCACCTATACTAGCCCAAACGGGTGCACAGACCAAATCGCTATAGAAGTAGGTAATTTTGCAGCAGCCATCATTTCTCCTGTTGATCCGCAGTGTTTTAGAGATACATTGATTGCTCTCTCCGCTCAGCCTCCGGGCGGGATATTTAGTGGGCCGGGAGTGATAGCAAATAGCTTCAATCCATTGCTTGCTGATGCCGGATTACATACAATACAGTATATAATAGGCGAAGGATTCTGTCAGGCTACAAGTACCACAGATGTTCTGGTATTCCCGCGTGTTAACTTTACATCTGTAATTAGCAGAGACACACTATGTGCAGGTGATTTTGCCAATATTCAAGTCAATGCTTTTGGCGGCAATGGAAGCTTAATCACCTTTCAGTGGAACAACGAACTTCCTGCGGTTTCGCAACAAATCGTTAATCCGTCAACAAGCACAAATTACATTGTCACCATTAGTGATGGTTGCACCGTAGTGAACGATACCTTCGCCATATTTGTAGCCAATGCAATCGAATATACGCTCACTGTTAACGATATCAAGTGTTTTGGCGATCCTTCAACGGCCAGTATTGAAATAAGCGATCCCAATCTCAATATCATCTGGCGAAGAGGCAATCAAACATTCACAGGTAACACCTTGAATGGACAAGCTGGCACCCCTTATGGCTTAGAAATCTCAGATCCGGTTTCAGGTTGTAAAAAAGATACTATCTTCACTCTACCTGCTCATCCTCCGGTGATTGCAAACTTTTTAATTAACCCAAATTCAGCCCAATGTCTTGAGTTCGATCAGCGATTTATTAGCCTGATAGATCAAAGCTCCGGTGGTTTGACAGGAAGTTGGGATATGGGAGATCAAACCACCTACTCTTACGAACCTTTTTTTACTCCTTCCCATGAATTTACCGAACCAGGCGAGTTTAATGTTAACCTTTTGATTTTCGACGCAAATGGCTGCAAAAGTGACCACACCGAAAGGATTTGTATTTTAGATAAAAGGGCTGTTTATATCCCAAATACTTTCACACCAAACGCTGATGGCTTAAATGATGTATTGCAGGTTTTTGGTACAGGAATACGTAAAATAGACGTATATGTTTATGACCGTAGAGGCATTCTGCTTGCACATGCCACCGAACTGGGCGATGTTTGGGATGGAAAAAGACCCGATGGCAGACCTGCCATGATTGACGTTTATGCCTATTTGATTGAACTCACCTGGGAAAGCGGACAATTCTTTACCCGAACAGGAACGGTGACTTTGAAACGTTAAAAGAAATTTTGTGCGAGAAGAATTTGTTATTTCTCCTTTGACTGATTGTCTTGATACACATCTTTCATATCATCCATAACGGACTTTTCCCACATTTTACTGCCGGTGCGATAAGCTGCCCTCCCAATCATATGGGCGCCAACCGGCGCAGTTAAAATCAAAAAGAGAATAATGGCTAACACTCTTGATGTAACATCTATCTGTGAAAAATAAACAGCTGCACCAGCTAGAATTAATCCTAAACCTAAAGTAACAGCCTTGGTGGTTACCGATGTGCGAGTGTAAAAATCAGGCATTCTTAACATGCCAATTGCGGCCAATAAAATAAATAAGGTGCCGGAGCCACATAGTATCATGATTAACAGATCTCTCATTTTTTAGCACGTTTTTCAAGATAATAAGAAAATGCAATGGTGCCGAGAAAGGCAATCAAAGCTAATATCAGTCCAATATCCAAAAAGGTAGGTTGATCATAAATGATGCTGTAGCATGTTATCAGACCTAAACCAATGGTGATGATTAGGTCGAGCGCTAATACCCGATCTACAATATCAGGACCTTTGATAAAACGAACGAACACCAGCATTATGGATATGCTTAATGCCGGTAAGATAATGTAATAAAGAAAGTCATAGAGATTCATTCGCTGTCAAATTATGTTTACAGAGTTTATCGCATGATTCGTAAAATTTTTTGCTCAAATCCGTTTTTTATACTTTCAATAAAGGACTCCTTATCGTTGATATACATAGCATGTACGTACAATATCTTTTTATCAGGCGACACATCCAGACTGCAAGTGCCCGGGGTAAGTGTGATCATATTAGCGAGCAGGGTAATTTCCAAATCGGTTTCCACTGTAAGCGGTATCGCCACTATACCCGGTTGCATATAAAACTTAGGGGTAATCACATCATAAGCGACCTGAATATTGGCCTTGATTAACTCATAGATGAAAAAGAAGATCAAATTAATAATGGCGGGAAGTCTTCTGAAATACCGTTGATCTTCATCATTTCTGCTTATAATCCACATGATGGAGAAACTCAGAACAAGCCCAAACAGGAAATTGGCTCCGGAGAATTTGCCGGTGAGCGCCATCCAAACAAGGGTGAGCAAAATGTTCATTAACAGTTTTTTGACCATATTCAAAATTATTGTCGTCCACTCAGTACAGCATCAATATAAATTTCAGTATGCATGAGTTCATGTGCTATTTTCTTTGATAATACAATGATATTTTCTGCTCCAAGTCCAATATAGAGTGACACTGCAGTAAGCATAACTACAGGGGCAATCATCAATATTTTCTTGGAAGGTCTCAGCTCGTTGTAATAAATAAATTCATCTACCAACTCATGCCTGTCGGTGTAGGGTTTCCAGAAAGCTTCCGCCCAAAACTTTGCTACCACCCATAAAGTGATAAAGCTGGCAAATAATACACTGCCGATGATCCAATACTGTTCATTCGTAAATCCGGCTTCAAACAAATAGAGTTTCGGCCAAAAACCAGATAAAGGAGGGATTCCTACCAAGGAAAACAAAGCCAAAGCCATTAATAAGGAAAGTGTGGGATAGGATTTGTAAAGTCCGCCCAATTCTTTGAGTTTGTAGCTTCCCTTTATTTTGAAAATAACTCCTAAAATTAGGAATACATTGGTTTTGGCAATAACATCATGAATGAGATAAAATACAGATCCAACAATTGCCCATTCCGTAAACATGCCAAGACCTGCAATCATGAAACCTATATGACAAATAATCAGATAAGAAAACAGCTTGCGAATGTTTTGCTGAATCAAAGCGCCTAATGCTCCTGAAATCATTGTGAAAACAGCAATAGACAACATCAAATTCAGCATGAAGTTATCAGGAATAAAAATAAGACAGAATACACGAAGTAGTGCATATACCCCAACTTTAGTCAATAAACCACCGAAGATAGCCGCAACAGCTGATGGTGGAGTATGATAAGATGCCGGGAGCCAGAAATAAAGCGGAAAAACGGCTGATTTAATCCCAAAACCTACCAGAAACAAAATTGCAGTTACATTTACCAAACCGCGATTTTCGATTTTTGCCACTTGAATGGCGAGGTCTGCCATGTTCAAAGTACCGGCTAAGCCATACAATACCCCTATTGCTGTTAAGAAAATGGCTGATGCCAGCAAGTTCATCGTAACATAATTAATCGCACCTTCGATCTGAGGTTTTTCTCCTCCTAATGTCATCATGACAAAGGATGCTATGATGATAATCTCAAACCAAACATAGAGATTAAAAATATCACCCGTGAGGAAAGCTCCCATTAAACCCATCAAAAGGAAATGTAGTATAGGAAAATAGCCAAACTGCATTCTGAGTTTGCTAATGGTAACCGTTGAAAAAATGCTCACCGCAAAACCGGCTATCGAAGTAAGCAGCACCAATGTCGCAGCTAAGGCATCGACGACAAAAGAGATTCCAAAAGGGGCTTTCCAACCTGCGGCTTGCATGATCAGGATTGGTCCATTCCATAAAGTATGAAACAACCATATCGAAATGCCCAAAGCAATCGCGCTTCCAATAACAGAGATGTACTTTTGAGTATTGACTCTATTCCAAAAGAAAATCAATAGCACAGCCAATGCCAATTGAAAAATCACAGGAAGGATGATGAGATTCTCCGTCATATTTCCTCCCCTTTCTGATTAATCTGGTCAAGATCATCGGTTCCAACGACTCTATACACCCGCTTGATGAGTACTATGGCAAAAGCCTGAAGGCCAAAACTAATTACAATGGCAGTGAGAATCAGTGCTTGAGGCAACGGATCGGCATACACATCTGTGAAAACTTTCGATGCTTCTGGAATGATTGGCGGTTTGCCTTTGGCTATTCTACCCAAAAGAAAAATTAAAATATTAGCTCCATTTCCCAACAGAATCAAACCAATAATAATTTTAACCAAACTTCGCCGCATGATCATATACAGCCCAGAAGCATACAAAATTCCAATCATGATGGCTAAGAGTAATTCCATTCCTTAAACTGCTTCTGCTATGGTAAAAATAATAGTTAGACTTACCCCGATTACTACAATGTAAACACCGATATCGAAAAACAATGCTGTTCCCACCATGCCAATCACCGGGAATGCATCCGGATACCACAAGCCCGTCATAAAGGGTGAACCTACTAAAAGTGGCAAAGCTCCACTAATGAGCGAAACACTCAATCCGACAGGAATTAGAAATCCGGGGTGGACCCTTAAAAAATCTTTGGTTTCTTCTTTCCCAAAGGCAAAAGCATGCAATATGAATGCTATGGATGCTACAAGTCCACCTACAAAACCACCTCCCGGTAGATAATGCCCTCGAAGCAGTATGAAAATAGAAAACAGCAGCAGCAAATGTAGCATGTATTTAGTGGCTGTTTTGAGAATTACGGTGCGCATGATATCAGCTTGCAATTATAAGGCATCATTGGCATTCAACGAACTTAAAAAAAAGCAAAAAAATAACAACGATTTGTCATCACCCCGAAACATCGGTAGGGTCATTAGACCTGAAATAAGCCATATCCAAAAAATCCTTAAACTTGTGCATGAAATTTTCACCCAATGAATCGTTTTTTAAAATCAAATGCTTGGCTTGCCGCTTCTCATGGTATCGTTTTTCTCATACTTGGCTACAACCTACTCACTTCAAAGTCCACGAGTCTTCAAGCACCGTTAACATTGTTTGCCATACTACTCATTCTTTTAGGGGCTATCGGATTGTTGTTTGGAATTGCACAACGAAAAAGAAGCCCAAACTGGTGGCAAATCAGTGCCTTAGCCATCATTGATTTACTGATTGGAATTTACATCCTGATAAATACCCAAGGTACAACCATCATTTTTGTTAAACTTATCTCAGTTTTTGCCATTGCAACTGGTTTTAGTTTAGCTTATGTAGCCTTCAAAGCGGTAAAATTTAAAGTGCTCATAGGCATCAATGCAGCTGTATCAGCAGGTTTTGGGTTAATGCTTTTTTTCAACCCCGAAATGGGTTCATTGGATTTTCTGACGCTTGTTGGCCTTTACACATTGATTCTTGGTATGTTTTTCTGCTACATGGCCTGGTGGATGTTTAACCGCAAAACAGAAGTGATTCAATCCAAAGCAGACAACAGTTCAAAAAATGATTAATCCCATATCTAAGAATGATATTGCAGATGCGCATCAACGCATTGTTCAATATGTACACCGAACCCCAGTTTTCACTTCTGCAACAGTAGATAAACTATTGAAGGCTGAAGTTTTTTTCAAGTGCGAAAATTTTCAAAAAATTGGTGCCTTCAAAATCAGAGGTGCAATGAATGCTGTCTTGCAAATTGATAAAGGTCAACTGAAACATGGGCTTTTAACGCACTCTTCGGGTAACCATGCTCAGGCCATTGCCTATGCTGCTAAAATTTTAGGAACTGCTGCCTACATTGTTATGCCAAGCACCTCGCCCAAAGTGAAGGTGAATGCTGTGAAAGGTTATGGAGCCAAAGTAATTTTTTGCGAACCCAACCAAGCAGCGCGAGAACAAGCGGCAAAAAAATTGCATGCTGAAACAGGTGCAACATTCATACCGCCTTACGATCATGATCATGTAATTGCCGGTCAGGCCACGGTTGCTAAAGAGTTGATTGAAGATATGGATCATCTTGATATCGTGATGGCTCCTGTGGGTGGAGGTGGACTATTGTCAGGCACAGCCCTTAGCGTAGCTCACTGGCTTCCCAAAGGAAATGTTTTAGGTGCTGAGCCTGAAGGTGCAGCAGATGCAATTCGCTCCTTTCATTCAGGAACAGTAGAAAAAGCGCCTTATGTGGATACAATTGCCGACGGGCTTCTAACCTCTCTAAGCGAACGAACCTTGTTTCACATTCGAAATCATGTGTCTGACATATTACTGG
This sequence comes from Flavobacteriales bacterium, assembly GCA_046294625.1. Classification (GTDB taxonomy): domain Bacteria; phylum Bacteroidota; class Bacteroidia; order M30B66; family M30B66; genus JBKBKN01. The sequence goes on along the minus strand of JBKBKN010000020.1, from coordinate 4,557 downwards.
TCAATGACCAGGAAATTTTATCCGCTTTGCGGTTGGTGTATGAGCGCATGAAAATAGTAATTGAACCAAGCTGCGCAGTCCCTTTGGCAGCAGCCATCAAACATCAAAAGCTTTTTGAAGGAAAAAGAGTTGGGATTATTTTAAGCGGCGGAAATGTGGACTTGGCAAAATTTGGAAAATGGTTTTCTGATTGATTTTTATTCAGCATCATTTATTCCAACCATTTAAAATAGCCGAAACATAATTTTTCCAAGAAAACTGGCATGCATAGTCTTTTACTTTTTCTTTAGCTATGGGTTGATGACACGCTGCTTCCATGGCCTTAAGCAATTGGGCTGTTTCAAATCCTTCGGAGAGATAGCCGTTTATTCCGGACTTAATGGCATACCTGAAATGACCAACGGGAGTAGCAACGATTTGTACACCAAACTGATAGGCAATCGATTCTATTCCACTTGGCGTTGCATATTCATAAAAATTAAGTACAGCATCCGATGCTTTAAAGTACTGATGCACTGCTTCGTTGGGTATAAAAGTATTCACCGTCACCACCCGATCTTCAATACCGAGTTCCGCGACTAATTTCAGTGGTTGATAATCAGCATCATTATTCCCCTTGCCCATTAACAGACGCTTAATAAAACCAAAAACAAAGTTTTGCAATTTTTGGGGCCATGAACCCGATTGGGCTTTGGCCCAAAACGATTCACCCGCTATCAATAAGGTGCAATCGGGATATTTCTTACTGAATTCTGCAAAAGCCCTTAAAACATGGTGCAACCCTTTGTATGGTCTTATGAAACCGAAAAATAAAAACACAAATCCTTTAAGTCCCAGTTTATTTTTAAATTCAGTCACATCGAATTCCTGATAGCCATCAAAAAGTTCATAATTTGGATGGTAGAGTTTTAAAATCTGACGCGTTGGTTCAGTATAATTAAAACCTTCCGACCCCACTTTTACTTCCCAATCAGGAAAGAAAGATTGAAATTCCGTTACCGTTAAATCGCCATGAACAATGAATTTGTTCGCTAATGCAAAGGCTTTTCTTGTAAAATATCTGTCTATTCTACTGTTTTCTTTTTGAACCACATTGTGCACATCAAATATGATTTGACAATCAGGCATAAGTTTTTTGAATCGCTTCAACATTGCACTCAAGGGTAATCCTTGAATAGCGATTGCCCATTGCACAATTAATAAGTTGGGTTTCACTTCAGCAATTTTTAAAGCAGTGTACTTCCAACTGAGCGGATTATTAAAATCAAGCAAATAGGCTGGTCGGATATGATGTTGATCAAGCGGATTATCCTTACTGGTCTTATCTTTAAAATCTCTGGGAATAATCGATGGGTACTGATTTTTCCAGCTAAAGAAATAGACCTGCGTATTGGCTAATTCGCTAAAAGCAGCGGCCAATGACATGCTGAAATGAGCAATACCTCCTTTAAATGCAGGTCCAGGACCAAATATGGCTATTTTAATTTGATGGTTCTCCAACGCTAACTCGATATTTCACATTCAAACATGAGCCAAAGAAATGACATTATCTGCGAATTTAGAAGCGCCTTCAATTCATTCTCCATAATTCTCAATTAACTTTGGCAAAAAATCAACTGAAACATGAGAATTGTTGACCAAATCAGTCACCCCGCTTTTAAAATATCTTTTTTTGTGATGAACAACAAGTATCTGGTGAAATTTGAAGCCGGACCTTATGAGCAGACTTACAAATGGGATCAGGACGACTTTGCGGGACTTGAAGACTTAAAGCAAAAAATCAATGATTCATTACTTGAGAAAATAACGGAAATATTTAGAAGCATGCACGCCACAGCCACTGCTATCTGAACATTACAATGAAGAAATAAAACGGTGCAGCAAAATAGGTAGAATCGAAACGGTCTAAAAAGCCGCCATGCCCGGGGAGAATTGAACCAGAATCTTTGATGTCTAATTCTCTTTTGATCATCGACTCCACCAAATCGCCCATTGTACCCATAAAAGACAGCAATACACCAAGTATAATTCCTTTGGTGTAGGAGAACTCATGCATGTATTCAGCCAACACAATACCACAAATAGCGGCTAAAACAGCCCCCCCTATAAACCCTTCAATAGTTTTTTTGGGCGATATTCGTTCAAAAAGCTTGCGTTTACCAAAATACTTGCCTACAAAATAAGCACCTACATCAGAAGCCCATATGAAAATGAAAAAACTCATGACCATCCAAGGTCTGTAATCACCATCAAGACCCTTGGGGAGAGCGGTGACACAAAGCATTAGTAATGGAGCGGCAAGATAGAAAAGCTGTATGCTCAAGCTTCCGATATCAAGCAAGGGTTTAGCATTTCTGTTGAAAAGCACGAAGGTTATGTTCACCATCATGATTGGAAAAATGATGAAAGCATCATTAGGATCAATGATATCCCAATAACTAAAGAGGGCTATCAGAAAAAAAGAAGCAACAATGGCACTTTGAAAAAAGGGATCAAGTGATGAGCCTTTGTGCTTTACCAACAAACTATTAAACTCAAATGATGAATAAGTGCTGATTACTAAACAAAGGATAATGAGTGAATAAGGGCTGAGAAATATACTCCCGATTAATACAGTTCCAAAAATAATGGCCGTGATGATTCTTGTGTTCAAATTACTCATGGTCATCCATTAATTTATCGATTAATTGCTTGGCCTTAATCACATCCCTATCCTGAACATAAATTTCAATCTCTCCTAAAGTAGGATATAAATTACTGATGTTATTGATAGTATTGTGTTCTATCTCCGCTTCATCAAGCGTGTGTCGCACCATGGCTATGTTCTGCATCATTCTATCTTCATAAATCTTTACCCAAGGCATACAGTTAATTTATGGAGGCAATGATAAAAAAATTATTGACTTCGCCAATGTTAAGGATTGAACGTCATGCAGAACGATATTATTTAAAAAATATTAATCAAAGGGAATAAGCCTGGCCTTGAGTTCTATTACCTTCAAATCATTAAAGGACACTTTGGCGCTTTCATCAACTTTAAAAGCTGGTTTGGCATTGGACTGATAATGTTCTGCCGATATAAGTTTAGAAGAAATTTGAACCACAGATGTTTCCTGTTCTCTAATAGCTTGGGCAGAGAAAACATAGTTTCCCTTGCGTGCACGAGCAGCATCTATAGCTTCTTCATCTGCCATTTCTAACTTTATTGCAGGCAATACCACCGACTTGTCTTCGTGGATGATGCTGGAAGCATTTGTATTTCTGCTAACCTCTTGCTGTGCATTGAGCATGGCAAAAACAAACAAAAATAGCGACATTAAACTGTATCTCATCATAACTTAAGGTCTGATTACGGTGATCATGAATTCCATTTGCTGATAAGTAACTGTAAGAGAAGTGTTTCTTACTCTGAAACGCACTTCATTGGTTCTAGCTTCCACATAGTCTATTTCTACGAGCGGCATGGTTGGCCATTCACCAATAACAGTGACAAAAACAGAGCTGCTAGGCAATATTCCATCGACTAGTCCTGTTACCGTGTATGTGGTGTTAGCATTGATATTTGTTGGTGGATAAAAGTATCGGTCGATTCTAGCAGAGGCCAATCGTCTCCAACGATCAACATCCCAGTAATAATACCCCGGAAAAACAACATTAGGTTCTGTTCCTGATGTTTCTGTGTTGTAAATAAGAAGTGAGTTTGCCGGATTAGTTACTGGAGCGGGATTATTTCTTGCTGTTAATGCTACACGGGGAATCATGATACCACGATTGCTGGATACTATATCGAGCATCGCTGTTTGATCTGGAGCTGGATTGTTTATTCCAACTCTTCCATCTGCGGCAACATGCACTCTGTTTTGGTTATTGGTTCTGATATTTAATGGCTGATTATCCGTTGTGCCTAGGAAATTGGTGCTTGGATTGGTTGCAGTGTTGCCTAACAATTCCCATGAAGGCTCTCCGGTACCACCACTTCCGGGAGGCCCTTGTGGACCTTGCGGTCCTGTTTCTCCTTGCGGACCTTGTGGACCTGCCGGTCCTTGTGGTCCAGGAGGACCTTGGGCACCATCAGTACCTGGCGGCCCTTGTGGCCCCTGTGGACCTGCTGGTCCTGGAGGACCAGGCTCACCTCCTCCGCCACCGCCATTGGCAGCAAACTGAGCAAAAAGTGCATAAGGAACAGATAGTAATTCGACTTCGCCTATTTGCACGAAATTGTTGTTTTGATTTAATTCTACTCTTACCCACTGATTCCCCTGATTCCACGGAATATCCTGAAAAACTCCGGAAACAACTGTACCCTGACCAATTTTCGCTGTGAACAAGCCAAACTGATTGGTTGTAACATTCTGTGTTTCCTGATACTGCAGTGGCCCCTGAGGCGATCCGCCTAAAATTGAAATTCTAATTTGTAAAGATTGATTTGGCAGCAAACTACCATTACCGGTGCGCGCTATGGCTTGGTAATTGATTGCCTGTGGTACTTGTGCTTGTAAAAATGTAATAGACCATAACAGGCTGGCTCCTATTAGCAAAGAATGTAGTTTTCGCTTC
>JBKBKN010000019.1:61672-68261 GCA_046294625.1 Flavobacteriales bacterium | reverse complement strand
GCATTATTGATCTCATTCGGATAATTCCCTGTGCCGGAAAATGAAAGCGACTGCTCATAAGTGAGATTGCAAACCGTGAAAGCACCAAGGCAATCGCTGGTTGTAGGAACTTGCGCATAAAACCTGTAAGGGAGAAATAAAAATAAGCATAAAATCAGGAATCCTGATTCTGATTTAGATATGACTCTTGAATGATGGTTTTTCTTTTGCATAGATTAAATCCGCAGGCTATAAACTTTACAATACTATGTTAATTTCCACTCACTTACAAAGGTACTAACAATTTCTTTTAACACATGATTATCCATAAAAACGATTGTAAAACAAATTTCGCATAAAATGTTCAGATAATTTAGCATCATACTGATGTTGAAATCACATCAAATGATAGACTATTCGCCAAAAACAAGGAATGATTAATTTAGAAAATTTGGATAGCGAACCATGTGGATTTTTCGCACTTCTTCTACCATCCGGTTTCTCAGCTCTTCAATATTTTGTTTGTCAGTTGCTGAAATGAAAACAGCCGGTGCATTATGTTGCGCCATCCAGCTTCTTTTCCAATCCTCAAGAGAAAGATTTTGCTTCACGATAGGCAACAAATCATCTTCTTCTTTTTTTACATAGCTAAATGCATCAATCTTATTGAATACCACAACAGTTGGCTTGTTCAGACTATTGATCTCTTTGAGTGTCTCGTTAACCGTATTCAGATGATCTTCGAAGCTGGCGTGAGAAATATCTACCACATGAATCAGTATGTCAGCTTCGCGTACTTCGTCTAAGGTCGATTTGAATGACTCGATGAGCTGCGTAGGAAGTTTTCTAATAAAACCAACAGTGTCGCTGATTAGGAAAGGAATATTTTCTAAAACTACTTTTCTTACAGTAGTATCTAAGGTTGCGAATAATTTGTTTTCGGCAAAAACATCAGACTTGGTTAATAAGTTCATAATCGTCGATTTGCCAACATTGGTGTAGCCAACAAGCGCCACTCTCACCATTTCGCCACGACTTTTTCGTTGCACCGCCATGGTTTTGTCGATAGCTTTCAACTTGTCTTTTAGAAGCGATATTTTGTCTAAGATCACCCTGCGGTCACTTTCCATCTGTGTTTCACCTGGTCCCCGCATTCCAATTCCCCCTTTTTGCCTTTCAAGGTGTGTCCACATACGGGTTAGGCGGGGGAGGAGATACTGATATTGCGCAAGCTCAACTTGAGTTTTAGCGTGCGATGTACGTGCGCGTTTGGCAAAAATGTCGAGTATGAGGTTGTTGCGATCGAGAATTTTACAATTCAGATATTGTTCAATGTTGCGTAGTTGCGAGGGACTAAGCTCATCATCGAAGATGACCATATCCACTTCATGCTCTTTCACATAGCTATTGATTTCTTCCAACTTTCCGGAACCGACAAAGTATTTTCTGTCAGGGTGATCGAGTTTTTGTGTAAAGCGCTTCAATGTTTGTGCCCCGGCTGTATCGGCCAGAAACTCCAACTCATCTAAATACTCTTTGAGTTGCTCTTCGGACTGATTGCGCATGATCAGCCCTACCAGCACTGCTGTTTCTCTTTGCTTGGATGTAGAAATGTGTTTGGGCAAATTCTAGCCTTTATTTTAAGCGCAATATCGAGCTATTTATGCTTGATTACCTATTGGCTTATTCATTTCTTCAAGCCATTTTTCAAAGGTGTTTTCTATCACATTGAGTGAAAGATTTTCTTTAAATAGTCTTGTAAGTTTCTCGATGTAGAGACGATCGTATGCCTTGTTTGTTTCGGCTTCATTTTTCAGCATTCCTTTCGCCATTTCCATGATGCGATCAGAAAAATCTTCATTAATTCCCATTCCGCCGAAATAGTTCATATAGTCCTGATAAAACAGGTTGATGACTTCTTCTTCGCTAACGGAAATATTATGATTTCTGATGATTTTTGCTTCTATGAGCTGCCAGCGAATACCGCGCTCATATTTATCGAAGTTCTGAAGGATATCGTCGGCTTTTACTTGCTCGCGATTGACTGAAATTAGCCATCTTTTCAGGAAATCTTCGGGTAAAATAAAGTTGGTAGTATTTAAAATATGCTCAACGGCTTGGTTGAAAAATCTGTTTTCGGCGTTTTTTTCGTAAGTTTGGATAGCGTCATTTGCAATTTTGTCGCGCATTTCCTGCTCAGAGCTTACGACTCCTTCTCCAAATAGCTGATCGAAAAATTCCTGATTAATTTCAGCCGGTTGAATGCGTTCAATTTTTAATACAGTAAAACGCACTTTGGCTGATTCATTCACATCACCAAATATTTTTTTTCTGGCTGTTTCGTTTTCTACAAGTTCAGAAGGCACAAATTCAACGCTTGATCCGGATTTTAATCCGATGAACTGGGCTTGATGACTTTCGTTTTTAACATCCAAGAATGTTAGGTGAACATTTTCATTACTAAAGCCACCTTCTTTTACTTCGCCATTTTCGTCAAGCTCAGCTATTGCTCCATATATTTCATCGTCCTTTTCAGAAACTTCGACTTCCTGAGGTTGTCCAAGACGCTTTCTGAATTCTTCTACCCTTTCGTTAATATATGCATCATCGGGTTTAAATCGATGAAAATCAACTTTTACATTAGCGCTAATATCTACATCGAAATCGGGTGCATAGGCAATTTCAAACTTAAAGGTATAGTCCTTTAAAGTATCAATCTCAAGTTCACCTTGTTCAGAAAGCACAGGGAGTGGATTACCGATTATTTCGATTTTATTGTCTTTAATATAGTTGAAGATTGCATCAGAAGTGATGTTGTTCAACTCATCGGCAAGTAATGATTTACCCACCATTTTTTTCACCATTCCGACCGGCACCATTCCAGGTCTGAATCCGGGCATTCTTACTTTTTTGGCATACTCTTTCAGTCCTTTTTGAAATTTTGAAACATAATCTTCCGGGCTGATTTGGATGCTGATTTCGGCAGTTAATTCGTCGTTTGCGTGTTTTTCTATTTGCATAGCTGAATATAGCTGGGTGTTTAAATAAAAATTTCGGAGAGCTTAGTGCGGATGGAGGGACTCGAACCCACACGCCTCGCGGCGCCAGATCCTAAGTCTGGTGCGGCTACCAATTACGCCACATCCGCATTCATCACTTACTCTCCGAAATGGGTTGCAAAATTAGTTTTTTTTTGTTTCACAAAACGCCTAAGTAAAAAATATTTAGTTACCTATTGAAATGGCGAATCGGATTTTTGCAATTGATTAGCTTGCATTGACATTTTCGCAGTCTTAATTCATATGAAGATTTCTCAATCCAGTCAGCAATCGTATCTCGATCAGATGATGTTGCGCATTCAGACGCATGCTTTATCCTTTCTTCAAGAAGAAAATGCTAATGTGTTGCATGCCTTGAGGGTATCGATTAAGAAATATAGGGCATTTGTTGCTGTGCTTTCTGCTTTGCATAAAAATAAGGAATACAAAAATTTGCTATCATCCCTGAAAATCATTTTCGCTGAAGCCGGAAAAATCAGAGAATTGCAGGTAAACCGTATAAATCTACAAAAACTTAGCTTGTCAACTGAACACCTAGATCAACAATTTTTGTGGTTAGAACAATCATTAGCTCATTCTTTCAAAGCGGGTTTGATCAGGCATTGTTTGCTTGCGAATGAACAACACCAAAAGCTTGTTTCTTTATTGGAGTCTATTTCCATTGCCGAGTTAAACAAATGGCTCAAGAAAAAAATAAGGAAGATTTCAAAAGCCATTCAGTCTAATGCAGATCTTCATGAGGTGCGAAAAGATTTGAAGCGACTGCTCTACCTCAGAGAATCTTTGTCACCCAAAATATTTCGGGCAATCCAAATTAATGCGGCATTTATAGACGAGCTTCAGGAAATTATTGGTTCATGGCATGATCAACTCAGGCTTAATGCTTATCTCAAAGCGCATCATAAACTTCCCACTCAACAATGGAAAACCTTGGATAAAGCAGCAAATCAATTACTCACCAAAGTGAAACAAACGATCATATCGTTTGACGCGAAGATTAAAATTAATCTCTGATTCTTTTCCAGATAGATTCTTCGCGCTCGTTCCACTGTCCCTTGGTATAGCGAACGTTAATCATTGACGTGTATTCCGGTTGTTTAAAGAAGTGATTAATAAATCCTATGGCACCTGAAGCCAAGCGTCCATTGTAGCTCATGGCTGCATCAAGTGCATGGTCAAATATTTCTTGATTGAACACTTTAAGCCTTCGGAGTGTACTCATGGCATTTCTTCGAACGTTGAAGTCAAAAGACATACTGCAATAGTCTGTCAATTCTTTTAGCGCCTGAGCATTACCTCGATAGGCAGCAATCTCGAGCCAGGTCATGCGCAAGTCTAATCCGTTGATTCCTTTTTCATTTTTGGTCAGTTCAAGATAGCGATCCGTATCGTCGGGGAAGCTGATACTCAATTTGGTAAGTGCTTGGTCAATCACTGCATAGGATGAGTCTGAAAGCAATCTTTCGAAATCAGTTTTAAGGTCCAAAGGGATTTTATCAAACGCATTTAAAGCAGCTTTTCTCATTTGCACTTGAGACGACTGTATAGCTTCTGCGAATGCGGTTCTGGTTTGCTTGCCGCCATCTGATGACAATTGCTTTAAAATTGCCGCCTTCACATAATGGCTTTTTTCTTTTTTATATAATTCGTGAAGCGCCTTAAGTTTATCTTTTAAAGGGAATGAATTTAAGGCTTCTACAGCATCTAATCGGTCGAGCATGAATGGAGCAGCTCCAGCCTGCGCAACTAACACATCAAATGACTTGTCGAAGCTCACTTTTTTTAGTAACTGACTATTGGGATCGAATAAGAAAAAGGCTACTTTTTTACCTTTTGCCAAAGGTATTTCTACTATTGTGTTATGCTTCTCAATCCATTCTTTTTTTCGGTCTACGGTTCCATCTGTGTAATGTACTTCAAAGTCGATTGGCATTTTGAAAAGTTTAATCAAATCGGAAGTGTCGTGCACCTGAGTAACGGAAAATCTGAGGATATCTTTTTCAAACGTAGTCTGCACTTTGTATTCAGGTTCTCCACCACGCAATATCCATTGTTCCCAAAACCAATCTAAAGAGAGACCAAGTGTTTCATGGAAGGCAACCAACAGGTCTTGTGTGTTTACATTTCTGTAGGCGTGACGTTCAAGATAGTTTTTCACAGCCCGGTTATAGGCTTCTCTTCCGGTTACATATTTGAGCATTTCGAGCACATAAGCACCTTTGGGATAGTGACGTGTGCTGCCACCTTTTGAATGTCCTACAGGATAGTTATCGCGTTGAGATGCCTGCAAAGCTGAATTGTTGGCATTTCTTCGGGCCATGTCAAAATGTTCGTCGCCAAAAGCCACCCGTTCGAATAACCAATTATAATGTGTTGCGAAGCTTTCTTGCAGCCAGTGATGGGTGGACGAACGTGCTGTGACCAAATCGCCAAACCACTGATGTGCAAGTTCATGTGCATTGACAGCAACATAATTTCTATCCAAGTAACCGCGAGCGTCCACACAGAAAAAGTCGCCAAAAACAGTAGCGGTGGTATTTTCCATTGCACCATACAAAAAATCGGAAACTGGAATTTGAGCGTAGGTTTCCCAAGGATAAGGTACACCTATTTCCTGCTCAAAAAAGTCAATCATTTCAGCGCTGTAACGATATGTAGGTTCAAATCTGTTTTCGTGGTCTGGATAGTAGTAGAGTGTAGATTTAACACCAGATTTAGAAAAAACTTCGCGTGTGCTATATTCACCTATTCCTAGCATAATCAAATAAGGAGCATGCGGCTTGGACATTCGATAATGCCAGGTGATGGTACCATCTTGATTGTCTTTGCTGTTCAGCAACACGCCATTTGACAAAACTTTATAGGGTTTGGTCATTTTAACAATCATTTCTGACACGATCTTGTCATTCATTTCATCATACATTGGAATCCAATAGCGGTTGTCTATACCTTGTCCTTGCGACCAGATTTGTTTCCGAGCTCTATTGGTTTTGTCATTCCAACCGATAAAATAAAGACCTTTTGTAGGACGTGCCGCATATTCGATAGTGATGCTGTCGCGAGCTTCCCATTTGAGAGGTTGGTCGAAGAAGATAGAGTGGGTTTCGGCATAAGATTTAAACCGAAGCGGCTTGTTTCGTTGCGTCACAGACTTGATCCTGATTCCCGGTCCGTCTACAAAAATACTATCAATCAGATTTTGTTTCGGGGTGAAGATATGCGTTACTTTCCCATTTATTTCGCCTAATTGGGGATTGAAGCTCACTTCCAGACGGAGATGCTCAAAGTCGACCAAATGTTCACGAGGAACGGATTTTTCGTCGTAGAGAAATGTTTTGGTAACTGATTTTTCTTGTGCATGGAGTAGGCTAAGCGAAGCGAAAGCAAGAGAAAGATAAATGTATTTATTCATGTAATTCAAGCAATATTAAGGTCTGCAAAGATAGCATAAGGCACAAGTGGTCTAAGCCTTAATTATTTCAAAAAAAACGTATATTACATCAAGATTCAGATGTTGAAATCTGTTTCTTTGTTCAACCGCTTAACTCAAT
>JBKBKN010000019.1:0-61577 GCA_046294625.1 Flavobacteriales bacterium | reverse complement strand
TAATACCATGAATTATAGAAAAAGCAAAATTACCCCCTTACTCATCATCGTTTTTTTGTGCCTGAATGCTTATTCATGCAAAAAGTGCCAAAGATGTATTGTGAAAGATAGTCAAGGAAATGAAATTGATAACACCAAGCTTTGTGGCAATCAACAGCAGCTCGATAATCAGAAAACCCGCTCACAGATCAATGCCATCAATATAGGAGGTTCGTTTAATTGCGAAGAAGAGAAATAATACATGCCCGGATTGATATCATCACCTACCCGCATTAATCTGGAGCGCATCCGGCCTTTCGAAAATTTTCATATATTTCTTTGGTTGTTAAAGGATGTTTGCTGGATTGCAGATTTTAAAATTGCAGGCTTAATCATGGCGATTCCTGCTGTGCTTTTGGCCTGCATCATCACTTGGCTGCATAGAAAAGATCTGACAGAACTTCTGCATAACCTGGCAGTTTGTTGCTGGATCATCGCTAATGTGATATGGATGGTGGGAGAATTCTTTTTTGATGATGGCACAAGGCCTTTTGCATTGATATTCTTTACCATAGGCATGCTTTTGGTTGCGTATCATTATTTGTATAGACTCCCAATCGGAATTTTGCGGAAGCACTAGACTTCTAGATAGACCAAAAAGCATTGCTGATTTGCTCTAGGTCAGACATAAATGCATTGCTGCAGTCAATTTTCCACGAGTATTGAGTACAATTTAATGCATGACTCGCCGAAAAGACCCTTATCATGATTAATTTTGCCAATAATATGTCTTTGAAAAAGAAATTCATAATACCCATTGTTGGAGCTTTCTTCCTACTGATCTTTTCAGACAGTAGACTAAAAGCACAGGCTAAAAAGGACCTGAAAGACAGCATTATGGGTTTGTCGATGATAAAAATGCATGCTACATATAATTTGAGCATGGCAGACCTATCAAAGCGCTTTGGTAACTCTTTTTCTTTAGGAGCCTCCTTTAGCCGAAAGACAAAGAAAAATTATATATGGGGCCTTGATGCAGGCTTCATTACCGGTTCCAATGTGAAGGAAAGCAATATGCTAGACGGACTTTACACCGGCGATGCTTTTATCATTGGCAATGATGGCACACTCTACGATGTTCGCATGATGATGCGTGGTTGGCTTTTCAATGGACGAATCGGCAAGATTTTTCCGGTATTTGGCCCGAATAAAAACTCAGGTATTATGTTGCATACCGGTGCAGGTCTATTGCAGCATAAAGTGAGATTTGAATTTGAGCGAAATGAGCTTCCACAGCTTACTCCTGAATATCGCAAAGGGTATGATCGTTTAGCCAATGGATTGAATTTGCAACAGTTTATAGGATTCTTTCATTTAAGCAACAGAAACTTATGGAATTATTATTTTGGATTGGAATTTAACCACGCCATCACAGAAGGCAGGCGCTCTTATCAATTCGACTTAATGGCGCCCGAAACAGGGCAGAGACTTGATCAAATGTTGAGTTTTCGATTTGGATGGGTCATTCCTTTGTACAAAAAATTGCCTCCTGACTTTTATTTCTTCTAATGGCCCGATTTCTTTACAACATAGCCATTCATCTATATGGGTTCATTATTTTTATTCTGACACCTTTTAATAAGAAGGCAACATTATGGATAAAGGGGCGCAGAAATTGGGCAAAAAGATTAAGCAAGGCACTGCCTGCCGGTAAGAGGATTATTTGGATGCATGTGGCATCATTGGGGGAGTATGAGCAGGGGAGACCTGTGCTGGAACAAATTCGCAAGCAATTTCCGAATCATTTTATATTGCTTACTTTTTTTTCTCCTTCCGGCTTCGTGAACATGAAAAACAAAGAGATTGTTGATCTTAAGTTTTATCTGCCATTAGACACCGCGCATAATGCAAATGTTTTTTGCGAGCTCGTTGCTCTTGAGTTAGTCCTATTTGTAAAGTATGATTTTTGGTTTAACTTACTTTATCAGCTCAACAAGAGAAAAATTAATTACATGTTTATTTCCGCCATTTTCAGAGAAGATCAGTTTTTTTTCAAGTGGTATGGGAAATGGGCATCGAAGCTCATATTTAATGCACAAGTCGTTCATGTTCAAAATCAGGCTTCTGCAGAAATATTGAAAACGAAAGGCATACATAATTACAAACTTTCCGGCGATACGCGTTTCGATAGAGTGGTGGCAATAGCAAAAAGCAGAACAGAAATAACAGGGATAAGGGAGTGGATAGGAGGCAGACTTTGTTTAGTGGCCGGAAGCACCTGGCCTGTTGATGATGAAATGCTCATCGCTTGGATTAATGCTCAAAGTGAGCAAGTCTGTTTGATTGTGGCTCAGCATCAAATTCACAGTGAAGCCTTTTTGTCGAAAAGCAAAATTTATCCTAATTTAAAAACTGTAAAATGGACAGATGGTGCGCTAAATGCGAAAACTTCAGCACAAATCCTTTTGATTGACTCTATCGGATTGCTTTCTTCTATTTATGCTTATGCTTCACTGGCCTATGTCGGTGGGGGTTTTGGTTCCGGCATACATAATGTGCTGGAAGCAGCTGTTTATTACATTCCTGTAGTGATAGGCCCTAATTACACAAAGTTTAGTGAAGCCGTACGATTGAAGGATGAAGGGGGATTAAATGTAGTGAATAATGCTGATGAGCTTCGTTCTATTTTAAATCGATTGTTGAATGATGAAAATTTAAGAAACGAACAGGGGCTAATTTGTGGTAAATTTGTAAGAGATAATCAAGGCGCCACTGCCAAAATATTTGAAGACATTTCAAGGCTGCTTCATGATAGCTAACTACATGCGCATAGTAATCATCATCGTATTATGTTTCCCACTCGCGAACATAGTTAAAGCGCAGGAGCGTGTGACAACATTTGGCATTCAGTTTAAACCATTTTTTTCGGCAGGTTTTTTTGGCACAGGTCCGGTTTCCGGCACCGAAAGTGGAGTAGATTTTAAGCTAACCCCTGTGGGAGGTTACAGTGGAGGAATGATGATTCGCCGAGGTTACTCTCAACGAATCTCCTTTGAAACCGGGATTAATTTCGTTCGAAGAAACTTTAAAATTGATATTCAGGATCGCGATTTTTCAATTCGTGATCAATTTCGAATAGTAGGCTATGAAATTCCTTTTAGTACGCTGGTATTTATCCAGCTTGGGGAAAGAATGTTTATGAACACATCTCTTGGCTTATGTCTAAATATGTTTCCATCAGATGTGCAGACATTCAATTTAGACTATGCCCATTATTCCGGTAGGTACAACATTTTTAATCCCAGCCTTTTGGCCAATATAGGCTTTGAATACAGGACTTATCAGTCTGGCTATTTTTACATTGGAGCTTCACTTAACAGACCTTTTTCGGCGATTTATTTATCGGCTATTGATTATGTGAGAAATCAAAGTGATGCCATTTTTCGTACCCAACTGCGCGGCACCTATCTTACAATTGATTTTCGATACTTCTTTCACGAAGACCCACAAAAGAGTAAAGGTAAAACTAGAAACTTCTAGCTCATTGTTTGAGAAGGTGCAGCTCAGACTCGTGATGTTAACGCAATCTTGCGGTGAATTAATGCAGATTGCATATCCCTGGTTTAAATACGATTTGCAAACTTTTTCTTACTCTTTTCCAAAATAAGAGCTCCCATCATCACGATGGCACAAGCGATAAGATTGAACCATAGGTAACCAATATCGCTGCAGAAATAGAGCACTACCACAGTGCTTTGTGCAATCGCTGCAGCAATCAAAACGGCAGTACTTTTCACGTGTTTAATAAAAAATGCAGTGAGGAAAATGCCCAAAATAGTTCCGTAAAACAATGAGCCCAGAATGTTTACGGCTTCAATCAGGCTTCCTAGTTTACTTGCAAGAATAGATACGCCTATTGCATAAATTCCCCATAGGAAGGTCCCCTTTTTTGAAGCCTTAAGATAATGTTGGTCTGTTTCGTCTTTTTTGATACTTCGTTTGTAAATATCAATCACCGAAGTGCTTGCCAATGCATTTAATTCAGATGAAGTGGAAGACATTGCTGCCGCCAGAATTACTGCAATCAATAGCCCGATCAAACCAACAGGAAGATAATTAGTAACAAAATCAAGAAAGATATAATTCGTATCATTTGTCTCGGCAAGAGTGCTATTGGTAACCATCAGCTCTTTCAGATCTTTTCTAATCAGCTTTTCTTCATGCAGTTTCTGATTTATTTCTGAAAGCAATAATTCTGTTTCAGCGTGCTGTTCATTTTTAATGGCATCACGAAGCGATAGTATTTTTTCTTTACGGTTATCGTAAAGTGCCTGATGTCTTTCATTCAAGTCGGCAAGTTCATTTTTAAATTCGCTCTGCTCAAGTCTTATCAATTCATTCTTGTTGAAAAATACCGGTGGGGTGCAAAACTGGTAAAACACGAAGAGAAGAGAACCGATAAAAAGAATTAGAAATTGCATCGGGATTTTGATTACCCCATTAAAAAGTAAGCCTAATCGACTTTGCACAGTTGATTTAGCCGTAAGATACCTTGCTACCTGCGATTGATCGGTGCCAAAATAGGAAAGAGATAAGAAGAAGCCTCCCAATAAACCAGACCAAATAGTATAGCGGTTTTGAAGATCAAACTCATAATTTACGGCATTCATTTTTCCTAATTTTCCTGCAATGCGTACCGCATCCGAAAAGCTAAAATCATCAGGCATTAGTTTCACAACCATGAATCCGGCAATGAACATTCCGGATAATATTACAGTCATTTGCCAAAGCTGTGTGTAGCTAACGGCTTTGCTGCCACCGGTCACGGTATAGACAATCACAAATAGCCCTATCGCGAGATTGGTGATGTAGATATTCCAGCCCAGCAAACTTGAAAGGATAATAGCTGGTGCATAAATGGTGATTCCTGCAGCAAGCCCCCGCTGAATGAGAAAAAGCAGGGCGGCAAGGCTTCTAACCCGAATATCAAATCTTGATTCCAGAAATTCATATGCAGTATATACATTAAGCCTGTGGTAAATCGGAACAATAAATGCTGCAATAAAAATCATGGCTAGCGGCATGCCGAAATAAAATTGAACAAAACTCAATCCACTTTCATAAGCCAAGCCGGGAGCAGATAAAAAAGTGATAGCACTGGCTTGTGTTGCCATGATAGAAAAAGCCACCGTGTGCCAGGGCATGTTTTTGCCGGCAAGTAAATAGGCATTCACATTTTTGCTACTGTCGCGGCTTTTCCACATTCCATAAATGGCAATGGCTGTGAGCGTGATAATGAGAACGATCCAGTCAGCAATGCTCATGAAAGGTAATTTGTAATTATGTAAAATGATAGGATATAAAAAAGCAAGCTGAAAAACACAAATAGATAAAGGTTTTTCCAGGTTTTAAGTATAGGAGGTCTTTCTTCCTGACCCGAATTTGTATTTTGTTCGCTTACCTCCATTTGCTGTATCGATTAAGTTCAGATTCCACTTTAGCAATCCATAGCTGCTGCTCTTTCTTATTGCTTCCGTGACCCGTCTCTATATCATAGCGTTCCTGCATTCGGTCACCGTCTGTAATGATTCGTTTTCGAATGGCGCTAATTTTAAACTCATAATTTTTTTGGGTGTAATCTTGTTCGAGCAACGCTTTTTTTAGTTTTCGGGCCACAAGTTCTGCCAGATCGAAATGTAACTGTTCGTGCTGCAGAAGGTCATCCGTGAGCCGATCCGGCAAATCTTTTCTTGCCCATGATTTATTGCAGTTGAACATCGCATGAACCTGAAAATCAGGAATTACTTTCTTGTCTTGTATTCGAAAAGAGTACTTTAAGGAAATGATGGTGCTGGTGTAAGCGGAATAGGGTGAGTTATGGTTAATATCTCCGCGAAAATCAACCCAATGCAAGCGGATGTCCGGTGACCAGTAGATGGTATCGGGGAGATTATTATCTGCAGGCTTTTCGAATTGCATTGCAAGTCTTGATGGACTTAGCAATGCGGGAGAAGTTGCACTTAGAATAAATAACAGGAAAAGCCTTGACCACATGGTGTTACAAAGTTACATCTGAAATGCGGATTTTCGCAGGTGGTTTGATTCGATTTATCAATTTTTCGATGTTGATGAATTTGCAGGAATTAAACAACTATTTCGCTTGAATGCTAAGCGATAGTGATTATCAGCAATAACGAATTAACTAAAACTTGTCGGGTTCACAATCTCAGGGATGAAAAACTCAGCAGCCTGCTTATCTTCAATTAATTTATACTTGTCTTTGAGATACTTATGGATATCAATTTGTGCTCTAATTCTTTTACGCGCAGTACTTTTTCGGTAAGCGTTGTTTTGAATTTTATTGATTATTCTTGCTTTTGTATTGTCGCGAAGTTGCAAATCAATGATATCGATCACTTCCTGTTTCAATGATTCATCATAAATAGGAAAACCCACTTCGAATCGTCTGCTTAAGTTTCTTGTCATCCAATCAGCCGATGAGAGAAACACTCTCGTATCGCCATCATTGCAAAAAATGAAAACTCTAGAATGCTCCAGCAATCTGTCTACAATACTAATTACACGTATGTTCTCGCTCTGGTCTTTTACTCCGGGTACTAAACAGCAAATACCTCTTACGATCAGGCTAATTTTAACCCCTTCGCAGCTGGCCTCATAGAGCTTTTCGATGATTTGTGGATCTTGCAGGCTGTTCATTTTCAAAATCATCCATGCATTTTTGCCTTTCAAGGAGTTTTTGATCTCTCGATCAATCAATGTATAAAGGTCGTGGCGCATGTGGTCAGGTGCCACAAGTAGGTGAGAAAACTCTCTTTTGATGCGGGTATCTGCCAAAATATCAAACACCGAAGCAACTTCACGACACATATATTTGTGGTTTGTAAACAGTGAGGAATCTACATATAACTTTGACGTTGATTCATTGAAATTCCCGGTACTTAAATAAGTGTAACGCTCTAGTTTTTCCCCGTTTACCCTTTCTACCAGAATCATTTTTGCATGTACCTTTAGAATAGGGAAGCTGTATAGCACAGTTACACCGGCTTCTTCGAGCGCTTTTGCGTTTTCGATATTGCTTTCTTCGTCGAATCGGGCTTTTAGTTCTATAAATGCCAATACTTTTTTACCATTTCTTGCGGCTTTGATTAATGCAGACACCACTTTTGAGTTGTTGGCAACACGATAAAGGGTTATTTTAATGCTTTTGATATTTTCGTCTGTTGCTGCTTCTTCCAAAAATCGGATGACATAATCGTAGCTCATGTATGGGAAATGCAACAGGTAATCTTTTTTTCTGATGGCATCGAAAATGGATTGAGCTTCATCCAATGACTTTATTCGTATGCTTGGCAGACTATCGTAGTAAATATTTCCTTTGATGAGTTTTGGGAAAGTAAATAAGTCAGAAAAGTTGTGGTATCTTCCGCCGGGAAGCATATCAAGTCGACCGATACCAAATGCTTTTCGGAGATAGCGCAAAAAGTCGGTTGGCATACTTTTGTCATATGACAATCTCGTTGGTAGACCTTTTTCTCTGTTGTTAAGGCTCTTTTTGATTTTTTTGAGCAAGCTTCCGGAGAATTCATCTTCAAGCACCAACTCAGCGTCGCGGGTAAGTTTGATACTGTAGCATTCTATCAATTCATACTCCGGGAAGAGCTCCTGCATATTGAGTCTGATAACGTCTCCAAGAAACATGACAAATTTTTGGCCTTCCTTTTCGGGGAGCACTAAAAAACGACTCAGCCTTTTTGATGGAATTTCCACCACCGCATATTCAAATACTCTAGGACCCGGTCGGTCAAAGTCACAAAGCTTCACAGCAAGGTATATAGAGTGATCATCAAGTACCGGTGGATTCTTTTTGTTTTGCAAAAAGATAGGCTTGATAATTGGTCCTACTTTCTCCTTAAAAAAGTTTATTGCAAATTTCTCTTGTTCATCGTCGAGCATTTTTTCGTTAACAATGTACACATTGTTGGCTTCAAGCTCTTTGACAATTTGCCCCCAAAAAATTGTTTGAAACTCTTCCTGATATTTTAGGACAGTTTTGTTGATTTTTTTCAAAACAACAGCGGGATCTTCCTTTAGTTCTTTCTTTGTTTTTTTGGTAAGCTTTTCAAGTCTTTTCCATTCAGCAACTCTGATTCGGTAAAATTCATCTAAGTTTGAAGAAAAGATTGCAAGGAATTTCATGCGTTCATATAGCGGAACCCGCAAGTCCTTTGCTTCCTGAAGCACTCTATAATTGAAAGAGAGCCAGCTCAAATCCCTATTGAAATACCGCTGTGACATAGATTAAGTTATTTTTTCTTTGGATATTCAAAAAATAAAATCCGGCCTTGCTGCTCTTTTAGCTGCGCCCAGTTTGAAACATTTAATCCAATATTCATTGCTGAACAGGTTGGAAATTTTTCAATATTGATGTCACATAAAATTCGAATAGTCTGAGAAAATGCAGGCTCATGCCCTATGAACATCACACGACTCAATTTATGGTCGAGTTGTTTAATCATATCAATGAGTTGCCATGCTGAAGCCAGATAAATTTTTTCATCTAGTTTGAGTTTATGCAGTTGATAATCCAGTTTTTCACAAACTATTCGTGCGGTTGAAATCGCTCTGTTTGCCGGGCTGCTAATGATAAGGTCAGGATGGTAACCCAGTTTTTTGAGTTTTTTACCCATTAGTGGCGCATCTTCGAGTCCACGGTCGTTCAATGGACGGTCATAGTCATGCAAATCAGGGTATTTCCAGCTCGATTTGGCATGCCTCAGAAAACAAATATGTTTTTCCTGACTTTCATCCATTTCGCAACAATAATAAAAAATAGGTGATCTAACCCAAGCAGGTTAAAAATTTAACGTACATTAAATACTCTTCGCAAAGCATTCAATGCGATCGAAATATAAAAAATACGATCAAGCAGTGACCTTTTTATCTTCAAAAGCTTCGGACGGTTTTAGACCAAGCAAATCGAAAAGATACTTGTCCTCATTAAAATCCGGGTTAGGGGTGGTAAGGAGTTTGTCTCCGGCAA
This sequence comes from Flavobacteriales bacterium, assembly GCA_046294625.1. Classification (GTDB taxonomy): domain Bacteria; phylum Bacteroidota; class Bacteroidia; order M30B66; family M30B66; genus JBKBKN01. The sequence goes on along the minus strand of JBKBKN010000019.1, from coordinate 52,537 downwards.
AAATAGAATTTGCTCCTGCCAAAAAACAAAGTGCCTGAGCTTCATGACTCATATTCACTCTACCGGCCGAAAGTCGAACTTTGGTGGTGGGAATAACGATTCTCGTTGTAGCTATCATTCTGACCATTTCCCATGTGCTCACCGGTTTGCTATTTTCCAGTGGTGTGCCTTCCACTGGCACTAAAGCATTGATTGGAACAGATTCTGGAGGTGTTGGTAAATTGGCAAGTACATGCAACATATCGATTCTGTCCTGATCTTTCTCACCTAAACCTACAATACCGCCTGAGCATACGGTGAGGTTGGCACTACGCACATTCTCAAGAGTTTTCAAACGATCTTCGTAATTTCTGGTTGAGATGATATTGCCATAATGCTCTTCTGACGTATCAATATTATGATTATAGGCATATAGTCCGGCATCAGCAAGTTTTTGAGCCTGATTGGCATTGAGCATACCAAGCGTGCAGCAAACTTCCATGCCAAGCGCATTTACTTCACGAACCATAGATAATACCTTATCGAAATCTCTGTTGTCTCGAACTTCTCTCCATGCTGCCCCCATGCAAAGTCTTGAAGCACCTCCGGCTTTTGCATTTTGTGCAAGACTAACTACTTCTTCTACTTCCATCAATTTATGAGTGTTCACATTGGTTTGGTAGCGTGCAGCCTGTGGACAATAGCTGCAATCCTCAGGGCAGCCACCTGTTTTAATCGACACCAGCGAGCTTACTTGCACTTTAGTGCTATCATGATATTGTCTGTGAATTGAAGCCGCTTCATAAATGAGTTCGAGTAGTGGCTTATGATAGATTTTTTGTATTTCTTCTTTGGTAATTCTCATCGTTGAACCTTGGATAATTGAGCTGTCAAACGTAATAATTTTTTATGCTTGTTAGCTTAGATCTTGGAAATAGGACACAAAAAAAGAGGCTGAAAGCCTCTTTAAAACTTGTTTTAAACGTATTTAGTTGGCAGCTTTTTTATCTCCACCGCAACTTTTTGCTTGCGATGAGCTGCAACAACCTGCTTTTACAGCCGGAGTAGCGGTGGCATTGCTTGGTGTTTGCTCAGCAGAAGCAGACTTGGCATCTGAGCAAGATTTTGCTTCAGCAGTGCTGCATGACTTGGCATCAGCTGTGCTGCAACAATTTCCTTTGGCTGCTTTTTTCTTGTCTTTTTTCTTTCCGTTCTCTTTCTCGTTGTGTTCAATCTTTGCAATTGAATTTGATGAGATTGAAGCAAATGATGTAGCTGTCAGACTTAATCCAAAAACTACGGCTAATGATAAAACAATTTTTTTCATAGTGATCGTGGAGTGTTTAATAAATACAAATGTAGTTGTTTAATGCATATTAACAAATATTATGCAAATTTTGCTAAAGCAGTAATTCCACCCTTAACTTTCTGTTGCATAGATACTAATGGTTTAACATCCTTAGGTAAAATGACATCTACACGTGAGCCGAATTTGATAAAGCCGAATTCACTACCTTGCTCTGCCTTATCACCAACTCTGCAGTAAGTCACAATTCGTCTTGCAACATATCCGGAAATCTGACGCATCAGCACACTTTGGTTTTTATTGCCTTGAACCACTACGGTAGTTCGTTCGTTTTCAGTAGATGATTTAGGGTGACTTGCCACGAGATAAAGGCCTTCATGATATTTAAAATATTTCACTTCACCGCTGATGGCAAATCTATTAACATGCACATTAAGAGGGGACATGAATATGGAAATCAACAACCTGCTGTCATGGTAAAATTCATTTTCGTGAATCTCCTCAATAGCAACTATGGTTCCGTCGGCTGGTGCAAGCGCGATATCATCGTTTTTCCTGATTTTGCGACTAGGATGTCTGAAAAATTGAAGCACCAGAATAAAGATAATTAGTGATGCAACTAGTGTAAGCGTTTGTAGGAGTTCTCCTGCTGAAAAAGTGAATGTGACTACATTCAATGCAGTGAGTATTGCTAAAAGTTTTATGAGTATCCCCCTGCCTTCCTTGTGTATCCTCATTCTTTATTTAGTTTTCAAATCGGCTGCAAAGGAAATGATTTTCATTGAAATTTAATTCACAACTATTGTGAATTTGGGGGATGATAATGAATAGCTTTAATAACTTGATTGCTAACGAATTGCAGATTGCCGTAGCAAGTGATCGCCAATGACAAGTGCAGCCATTGAAGCCACAATAGGAACTGCTCTTGGCACTACACAAGGGTCGTGTCGTCCTTTGGCTTCTAATAGAATTTGTCCTCCGGAATCATCAACAGTCTGTTGTACTTTTTTAATCGTAGCCACAGGTTTAAAGGCTGTATGAAAAACGATGTCCATTCCATTACTTATACCACCTTGGATGCCACCGGAATGGTTGCTTAAAGTTTTTACTTGTCCGCCTTCTTTGACAAATGCATCATTGTGCTGTGAGCCGAGCATCAAAGCACCCGAAAATCCGGAGCCAATCTCAAATCCTTTTACTGCATTGATGCTGAGCATGGCTTTGCCTAAATCTGCATGTAACTTATCAAAAACAGGTTCACCAAGTCCGGCCGGACAGCCCTTAATCACACAAGTGATAATTCCGCCAACACTGTCGCCTTCTTCTTTTAGCTTGGCAATCAAACTAATCATCTCTCGAGCTGAAGAAGTATCTGGGCATCTAACCACATTCTGATCTATGGTTGCTTCGTCGTAAAAAACAAAATCATCTTTCATTCCAATTGAACCGACACGGCTAACGTAGGCACTTATTTCAATTCCATTGGAATTAAGCCATTGTGCGATAATAGATCCTGCGGCTACTCTTGCTGCGGTTTCGCGCGCAGAAGAGCGTCCGCCACCTCGGTGATCGCGAATACCATACTTCATTTCATAGGTATAATCTGCATGCGATGGACGATAAACAGATTTTAAATGGTCATAATCGCTTGATTTTTTGTCTTTATTTCTGATCAGAAAAGCAATGGGAGTCCCTGTGCTTTTCTGTTCATAGATACCGGAAAGGATCTCAACTTCATCTTCTTCATTTCGATCGGTGGTGATTGCAGATTGGCCGGGACGACGTCGCCTCAGTTGATGCTGCACTTGAGCAATATCAATGGAAATTCCCGGCGGAAAGCCATCTATTACACCACCAATGGCAGGTCCATGCGATTCACCGAAAGTGCTAAGTTTTAACAGTTGTCCGAAATTACTACCAGCCATTTTTACTTGATTTGTGTTCGCAAAAATATAATATATCCTTCCCTTTACGCGCGTTAATGCATTAGTATTGCACAAGTTTGCCATGAAAAAATTGTTTTTTCTTTTTGTTTGTATTTTATTTGTTATTGCCTTCGATGCAGATTCGCAAATCAATCCACAAAAATCTTTTCAGGATTTTATTGCTCATGAAGCACTTGCATCAGCGCATGTAGGGGTGCATGTGATCAAGGTGAATAACGGCCAAACGGTTATAGATTTTCAATCTACCAAGGCTTTTCTACCGGCTTCCACCAACAAGGTCTCAACCACTGCAGCGGCTTATCTTGCATTGGGCGAAAAGTTTACATTCAGTACAAGTGTTTATTTGGATGGAGTAAGACGGGGGGACAATTTTGATGGTTGGCTTATTATAAAAGGTGCAGGCGACCCTGGACTTGGTTCTGGAATTGCAAATTATCAATCGATTTCGCAATTGGTGGATGAACTTGTGCAGATTATTAAAAAATCAGGCATTAAAAGTTTCAGCAAAGGAATTTGGATCGATCCATATCATTTGCCATACAGGGAATTGGTGCATGATAATATCTCAGGTGGTGTGATATGGGAAGACATTGGAAATTATTATGCTACAGGCATCTATGGCTTGAATATTTTTCAAAATCGTTTCGAAATTCAATTCAGGCAAAAGGCCAAATCGGGTGATTCTGTTCAAGTCGAAAGTGTTTTTCCATCAGATTTGCAGAAGATATTGAAAATTCGTGTGGCAGCAGGACCGAAAGGTTCAGGAGATTTGACCTATATCAGTCCGCATATGATGGATGGTGAGATACTTGTGCAAGGAACGATTCCACCGGGAACAGGAACCTTTACAGTAAAAGGGAGCATTGCCGATCCACCTGCTTTTGCAGCGCAATATTTGCTCAAAGCATTAAAAAACAATGGCATCACCATTGACTCAGTAAAAGTGGCGAAGACTTCGCTCGAGCAGGCAAAGAAAACGGTCTTAACGTATCATTCTCCCGGACTTTTAAACCTATTGAAAGAGATTAATGAAGAAAGCAACAATCTTTATGCAGAAGGAGTGTTAAGAGCTTTTGGTTTTGCGCAATCAAGTAAAAGCGATTTGAAGTCAAGCTGCAAAGCGCTACAAGATTTCTGGTTTAGTCAGGGGATTAATTTGTCGGGATGCAGAATTGCCGATGGAAGTGGCCTATCAAGACTCAATTTGCAAACGCCTGTATTTCAAACGGCCATTCTAAGACTGATGGCTGCATATCCAAGCTTTGTTCAGACTTTGGCTATTGCCGGAAAATCAGGCACGCTCAAAAACTTTGGTTATTCAACCAAGTTGGCTGGTAATTTAAAAGGAAAATCAGGCAGCATGAGCGGAGTATTAGCTTATTGTGGCTATTTTGATGCAAAATCAGGTGAGCAATTGGCTTTTTCTATCATAGTGAACAATTTCACATCGAGAAACGCACAGGTGAAAGTTGCTATTGAAAAGCTTTTGGTTGATCTACATAGAAGCAATTGAAGAAGGGTCAAGTATGTTGTTTTTCCAAAAAGGCGTGAAGAACAATAGGCAGCCATACACGGCCGACAAAAGTGTCCAATCCTGAATTGTATTTGTCTTGATAAATTTTAAGCGCTTCGTAGTTCAATAGCCCATGTTTTTCGGTTATTTCTTTGCTCAGGTATTTTTCTTGCAAATAGAATAATTCTTTGCGCAGCCATTTATTAAGCGGAACACCAAATCCCCATTTCGGTCTGTTGAAGATTTCTTTTGGGAGATAATCATAAAGTACCTGTTTCAGAAGGTATTTGGTTTCGCCGTTTTTGATTTTCAAACTTTCATGAAGGTTAAGTGCAAATTCAACAATATTGTAGTCCAAAAGCGGTACACGTGTTTCAAGGCTAAATTGCATCGTAGCTCTGTCAACTTTCACAAGCAGATCATCTTGAATGTAATATCTCAAGTCGAACATTGCTTGTCTTTCCATTGGCGTTAGTGCTCTCCTGAAGGCTTCTCTTTGTTCGGCAAGGGGTGAAGAACCTCTCTGATTTTTCAAAAGCTTAATTAAATCATGTTCACTATAATTCAAAGATTCCTGGGAGAATATATGACCTGCCAAATGATGGTGTTGAACATTTTCAAAGAGCCATGCCACCCTTTTCATTCTTTCATTTCCTAAGTTAAGTATCGACTTAATAAATGGTTTGCCAGACTTAACCAATGGATTTTCTAGTCGTTCCCGCCATTTATAAAAACCATAGCCCATGAAGAGTTCATCGCCTCCGTCTCCTGAGAGCGTCATGGTGACTTTCTCTCGAGCAAATTTGGAAACTAACATGGTGGAGATGGCGCTGGCATCACCAAAGGGTTCATCATAAGCCTCGAAAATTTTGCTGAACAAATCTAAAGCGTCTTGTTCCTTCAGCTGCAAGGTATGATGACTTGTGCCTAATTTTTTCGCCACTTCTTTAGAAAAAGCAGATTCATCATATTTTGAATTTTCATAGGCAATGCTAAACGTATTCACCGGCACATCAGACAATGATTGTGCAATAGCAGTAATTGTACTGGAATCGATGCCGCCACTTAGGAAAGTTCCAAATGGAACATCGCTAATCATGCGATAGGCAACAGACTGTTCTAACAACTGTTTCAATTGTTTCTTTGCCGTTTGTTCATCTTGTATGGTTTCTTGGTTGATTTTCTCTTCAAGAGTCCAAAATGGTTCAATAGTCAGATTGCCATTGCTAAACGTTGCATAGTGGCCGGAAGGGAATTTTTTGAATTCTTGATAAATGGTGTCAGGTGCAGGAATATAATTTAAGTGAAGAAAACGATAAATAGCCTGATGATTTAATGTTTTTTTGTCAGGCATTAAGGAGATGAGGGATTTGAGTTCCGAAGAAAATGCAAAGGTTTTGCCATCAAAGAAGTAAAAAATTGGCTTGATACCCATCCGATCGCGACAAATAAAGAGCTCACCTTTTCTTTTGTCATATATGGCAAAAGCGAACATTCCGTTAAATAACTGGACACAATCTTTCCCATATTTGATAAAAGCTTCAAGAATCACTTCCGTATCGGATGTTGTTCTCAGTTTTACATCTAAGCCTTGAGCGATTTCTTTGTAATTATACACTTCGCCGTTGTAAATAATCACATAATTGCCGCAGGCAGAAGTCATAGGCTGATTAGCCGCATGCGAAAGGTCGAGAATAGATAGTCGTCGGTGTCCCAGGCCTACATGAGAATCGTAGTAAAAACCATCAGCATCAGGACCTCGATGCGCAATAACATCAGTGCTTGCTTTGAGCTGCTCTAGGGAAAACTGATTGGGTTTGATCGAAACAAAACCGCTAATTCCACACATTGTCTTAGTCTTCTTTTTTCAAAATACGTTTCATCGAAAACAATCCAAAACCCAGCAAAAGCAATAAAATGATACCTGAACTCGCCATGGCAATTTTTTCGGTGGTGTAATAAATGGCAGGCTCGAATCGAAATTCGATCTGATGTTCACCGGCTGGAATCGGCAGTGCTCTCAGAATATAATTTACGCGAATATGTTCTGCTTTCTGTCCATCGATGTAGGCGTTCCATCCTTTTGCATAGTAGATTTCAGAGAAGACGGCAAGCCCGTCATGCTTATTGTTTGAATTGTAAACGAGGTGATTGGGAGCATAGCTTAGTAGTTTAACTGTAGCATTTTCGTCCACTTCAAAACTTTGACTTTTCACTATATTCTCAAAACGCTTGTCAGCAATAGCTTTCACAGCCGGGTCGAAACTTCCCAAGCTTTCGATCTCTTCATCAGGGGAGGCTACAAATGCCAGCTCATTTACAAACCAAGCATTACCAAGTGCCTGCTGATTAATAATCGGCGCATTGTCTTTGCTGATAATGATATACTTTACATTGAGCATATTAAAAGCATATTTTCTCACCAGATTTGCTTTTAATGTAGAATCATTCAGCCCGGTGTTTAAGGCTTGGATAAATGATTGGATATTAACCGAAAGATGTTCTTCGATAAATTCCTGATATCGCTGAAGTTTGGCTGCACTATAGCCCCCAACACTTTTGTGAAAAAATGAAGTTGCTGCATCATTGAAGGTGCTGGTGGTGAGATTAAGCACACGATAATTGGTATTAGCTAATAGCCCTCTGAACTGATATTTGGCTTTCACATTGCCATCATTTCTTTTTCTGCTGTCTTCGCGCTTGAGCCCTTCTTCAAGATGTTGCGCAATTTTTGTGTTTAATTCCGGATTTGCTTTCACTTCACTGGTGTAAATAGCAATATCAGCTTTTGAAGGTGAAAAGGGAATCTTTACCTTGTCAATGCTCACAAAATCAGATTTATTTACATAGCGTTTGTTGACTACAAATAGGTCGCCAACGATCAGAAAACCTACAGCCACGGCGAGGATAATTTCATTAAATCGAAATTTAGCGTAAGCAAAAATCAATCCCGCTGCAAGTGTGATCAACCCCAAGCTTCTTAAAGCTTCTGATTGAATAATGCTTGCACGAGCCACAGCAAGATTTTCACTCAGTCCTTGTAAATAGTTTACAATTTCTGCTTCATCTGCTCCTTGTCTGGTGAAAGTGCTTCGGATATTGTCTTCCAGCATTTCACCAAGATTATCTAAAGTAAAGAAGCTATCAGGGAATAAATAAAATAACAAGCAGAGTCCAGCACAGATCCCATAGGCTATAAAGAAGCGCTTCTTGTATTTTTGAGCAAATTCGTCCTTGTTTTTCACAATTTGATAGAGGGCGAGAATACCTAGCAATGGAAGCACAAAATCAAGCATGACCAAGGTCATTTTCACAGCTCTAAATTTGTTGTAGCCCGGAAAATGATCCAACATGAAATCGGTAAGCGGCATGAAGTATTTACCCCAGGCCAACATCATTGCTAATAGCGCAACTGCGAGGAATGCCCATTTTTTTTGATCATGGTAAATAAGCAACCCCAGCAGAAATAAAAACAAGATAATCGCACCTGCATAGAAAGGTCCTGTGGTGCCAAACTCCCCCCAATATTGGGGCAATTGAGCAATCAGGTTTTTGTATCGTGGATCTACATCTTCAATATATTTTTTGTTTTCTCCAAGGGCAATGTTGGATGCACCACCATAAACATTGGGGATTAAATAAGAGAATGTCTCACCAGGAGCGTAACTGTATTGCGTAGCATATGATTTATCGAGTCCGGAAGTCTTATCGCCATCTTTCGGAGTGAGTTCAGATTTGCCACGGATAGAATCTTTTCCATAATCATAAATCGTATAAAGCGATGAAATGTTAGCAGCCACTGCAAGACCAGCAGCGACGAATAACAAACCAATCGTTTTTGAAAATGATGCAATTTCTTTTTGTTTGATGGCCTTCACCAACAAAAACAACCCATAAAACCCAACAATGAAAGCAAAGTAATAAGTAATCTGAAAGTGACTTGCTTTGATTTGAAGGCTCAGAAACAAGGCAGTAAGTATAGCCCCCCAAATTCGATGATGCGAAAAAGCCACAACCACTCCCATAAACACCCAAGGCATGTAAGAGATTGCATCTACTTTTGACATGTGCCCGGCTTCAATTATTAATAAATTGTAGGTAGTAAATCCATAAGCCAAAGCCCCCACAATGCTAAATGCTGGTTTAACACCTAAACTAATGAGCAGGAAATAAAAGCCTAGCATCATTACAAACATGTAATCTGCAGGACGTGGAAGTCCAACCTTGATGATTTTGTCCACGAAGCGGGTTAAATTTCCCTTATAAACTACAGATATCAAATACCCCGGCATGCCGCCAAACATGGCATTAGTCCAGATGGCTTCTTCTCCTGTTCGTTCTCTGTAGTCGGCCAATTCATTTGACATGCCTTTATGCTGTTCGATATCGTCCATTCTTAAGCCTTTTCCATCCAGCAATTCAGGGAAGTAGGCGAAAATCGCAGCAATAAAAATAAGTGCAGCAATCAAATGGGGGATTATTCCACGGAGTTTTGACTTCATTTTGAGTAATTATTTTGAAGCGACTAAAATAGTGGCTTCATTCATTCGCACATGAAAAAGTTTTTGATTTGCGTATGCATTAAGATTTAGCTCCTGGAAATAAGATCATCGATAGCTATTTCTGAATGATGAAAAAGTCGGGTCAACATTTTTTATTATTCTTGCAATCGGGTTTTATATCATATAAGCATGCTAAAGGTTTACCTAATCAACTTGAAAAGGTCGAAAGACAGATATGATTTCATGAAAAAGCAACTGGATGCACAGGGGCTTAATTTTGAGTTGTTTGAGGCTTACGATGGGAAATTAATTCCAGAAGATTTTATCGATAAGCATGCCGACCGAGAAGCAATCGTTCTGAGACAGATGCCTCCGGGAGCAATAGGTTGTTCGTTTAGCCATATTTTTATCTATAAATTAATCGCAGAACGTAATGATGAAGTGGCTTTAATTCTAGAAGATGATATGAAGCTTTCCAAAGATTTTGCCCGGATAGTGCAACAAGCAGCTCAGCATGTTCAGGATGGCGATATTGTATTTCCCTATTTTATTCCTAAACCTAACTGCAAGTTAACTTCTGATGGAGAAGTTAAACTTGAAGGTCGATACAGTATAAAATCCTTTGTAGATTATCACCGTGCTTTGGCCACAGGGGCTTATCTCTTAACCAAGAACACAGCAAAAAAAATGTATGAAGGGCTTTTGCCGATGAGCACCTATGCAGATGATTGGTCTCTGTTTTATGAAAAAGGCCTGGTGAAGCGATACAAAACCATTTATCCACTGGTGTCAAGAGCTGCAGATTTCAGAAGCGAAATTGGATATTTGAGAGACAAGCCAAAGATTAAAAAGATCGTAAATTTTATCCAAGACAAAACACCTTTGCTGAATTGGTTTTTTAAACTCTATCGTCGCAGAGTAGCTAACAAGCTAAGAAATCAAATCGTGTTGACGAATGAAAAAGCAATGTAGGGTTTAGAATTTCTCTTTAGTTATCGAGCAGAGAAAGATTGTAAATCACTATATTTTCGCCACTAAGATGAATATTGAATTTATCTAATTTGGCTATTGCTTTGATAAAGTTATTAGAGCTTGCTGGCTTAAACCGATCATGTGTTTCAACAATAAGTACCTTCACTTTATTTAGCCATTTTGCATCTCTGAAAACTTCTTCTTCTGCGGTTTCAATATCCATTTTGAGCACATCAATGGACTCAAGCCCAAATTGTGATATGATTTGCTCAATTGTGATGGTTTCTACTGGAAATTCAGTTTGTTGTTCATTGGTTTGCACACCCCAGTCTCCCAATGCTTTTGATTTAGTAAGATATAATGTGCACTTTGAACTCCATACGGCTTTATTTATGCACGTAATATTTTTTAGTGCTGCAGTATTTTTAAGTAATTGGTTAAAGTTTTCAGAATCAGGTTCTACTGCTATGAACAATGAATCAGGGCAAAATTTGTAAAAATATATGCTTGCAAAACCGACGTTAGCACCAAGGTCAACAATGTTTTTGGGGTTTTTTAAATCAAACCTATATTCTTCATCAAGAAATATTTGCCTAAAGGTAGGTAGATCAGTCGAGTTTCTCCGAATAGTAACGGGCAGGAACCCTGATAGCTTAATTTTTTTTGTTAAACCAAGTTTAATCAAATTCATTTGAACGAAAACTTTTGCAGCTTTTCCGTATCCGTGTCTTTCGGCATATCTTATTATGGATTCAATTCTTGTATTTTGCATAAAACTTTATGTGGCAAATATCATTAAATATCAGCAGGAAAGTGAAGAATTATTAAAAATGAAGTCTTATGACCAAGTTAATTGCCGCAGTTTGGTCTTAACCAATGAATAAGACGTATTAGTATAATTCTCAGAAAAAACTACATTTGCCAAAAAAAATTAAATGGCAAGGCTAGCAAGCGACGATTACATTAGAGGAGGTACACAAAAAGACTTTTACGGACCTGATGAAGTAGAGTACATTGTTTGTCCGCTCTGTGGTGCTAATGATTTCAAAATTCTAGGAGAAGACAGGGGATTGAAGGTGGTTCGCTGTAATTCATGTGAACTTATTTACACCAATCCACGCGTGAAAAATGCCCATGAGAATTACCATGGTGCAGAAGAAATTTACAAAAGTGAAGCAAGACTCATATTTAAAGGTAAGAAGCCGCATCATCGCGACAGAAATTACGAGTATGAGCTCGAAGAAATTAAAAAAGTAAAGCCCACTGGTAAATTGCTCGATATTGGGCCGAATATGGGCTTTTTTGCTAGAAAAGCTAAGCAATTTGGATATGAAGTAGAGGGTGTAGAACCTAGTCCATCATTGTCTAAAATTGCCCGCGAAAGTTGGGGTCTTACGATTCATAACAGTTTGCTCGAAGAAGCAAATCTTCCCGAAAAATCTTTTGATATCGTAACTTTGATTGATGTATTGGAGCATGTGGTAAACCCAAAAGAAGTACTAACAAGTTGTGCTAAAGTTCTAAAAGATGACGGAATTGTGGTAGTAAAAGTTCCGAATGGTGATTATAATAATTTCAAACAATACCTATCCAAGTTACTTGGTAAGGAGCAAAATCTTGACATTTGGGATTGTTATGAACACGTGATTCATTACACCCCCACCACTTTCAAAAAAATGATAGCTGAATGTGGTTTTGAGTTGAAGAAATTTTTTATTCCATTGCCTATTCACTCTCCTGTTTGGGCGCAGCATGTAGGTCATTATTACCAGTATCCATCCCCATTTATTCTGGATTGGAAACGGATTATGCTTCGTAATACCTTTTTTTACATCGGCAAGATGGAACGATTACTTGGTTTTAAAAAGCTCAGATTTGCACCAGATTTGATGTTTATTATTTCAAAAAAGAAATAAACATTCTTTACCCATCATCACCATAATCCATTACTGGCGACTAAATGTGCAAGGCTCTATTGTCGGTGGCTGCTAAGGCTGCTTCTTTGAGAGCTTCTGTGTAAGTGGGGTGCGCATGACTGATTCTGGTAATGTCTTCGGCTGATGCTCTAAATTCCATAGCCACCACAGCTTCTGCGATCACATCGGCTGCTCGTGGACCAATGATGTGCACGCCCAAAATTTCGTCAGTTTCCTTATCGGCAAGCACTTTTACTAAACCATCGGTGTCCATACTTGCTCTAGCTCTTCCGAGTGCTTTGAAAGGGAAAGAGCCTGATTTATATGCTCGTTTTTCGGCTTTCAGTTCTTCTTCTGTGTAGCCTACTCCGGCCACTTCGGGCCAGGTGTAAACTACATTGGGGATGAGCTTATAATCAATATGCGGTTTTTGTCCGGCAATGATTTCGGCTACAAAAGTACCTTCATCTTCAGCTTTGTGGGCAAGCATGGCACCACGCACCACATCCCCAATGGCATATATGCCCGGAATGGCTGTTTCGCAATGGTCATTGACCGGAATTCGACCACGTTCGTCTGTTGTTAAGCCAATATTTTCTAATCCTAGTTGATCGGTATATGGTCTTCGACCAACCGAAACAAGGCATATATCTGTTTTAATTTCAGTAACTTTCGTATCGGCAAGTGATTCGGCTTTTACAATTACCTGCTTGCCTTTCACTTCGGCCGAAACTACTTTATGTTTAAGCATAAATTCAAAACCAAGTTTTGCAAGCGATTTTTGCAATTCCTTACCCATTGATCTGTCCATCACTCCAATAATGGAATCAGTAAATTCGATTACAGTTACTTTTGTTCCTAATCTTCCATATACAGACCCCAATTCCATACCAATCACGCCGCCTCCTATGATTACCATGGATTTTGGAATTTCTTGCAGGTTGAGTGCTTCAGTAGATGTTATAATTTTTTTCTTATCTATTGTTACTCCCGGAATTGATGATGGCTTCGAACCAGTTGCAATAATGATTTTTTCACCTTTTATTTCAGTTACCTTGCTATCCGATGCTATAATAGAAACGGTGTTTCTATCTTTAAAACTTCCATGGCCGGTGTAAACATCAATTTTATTCTTCTTCATTAGGAAATTTAGCCCACCGGTGGTTTGCTCCACTACTTGATTTTTGCGGGCAATCATTTGCTTCAGGTTAGGCTTAGCTTCTTTAATATCGATACCATGCTCTTTGAAATTGTGGATTGCATTGTGAAAGTGCTCTGATGAATCGAGAAGAGCTTTTGAAGGAATGCAGCCCACATTCAAGCATGTTCCACCCAACACGTTATATTTTTCAATAATTGCCGTTTTCATTCCGAGCTGAGCACAACGAATAGCAGCAACGTATCCACCTGGTCCGGAGCCTATAATGATAACCTGATAATTACTCATGTTTAATATTTTTGATGAGCGCAAAAATACAAATCGAATTGAGCTTATCCCGATTTTTTCAGAATTTTAGGACACTTCCCTAAAGTGAATTAACTAGGCCTGAGTCCAAGCTTATCTTTGAGCAGTTTGAAGGTAGGGTATTGTTCTTCGAGCAGTTTGATTTTCTGCTCCATACTCAGGTTATTTGGCTTTGAATCTTCTGTTTCGTTGATGTGGAACTCCAATTCTATTTTGAAGTTATTGAGTTCATCCCGCAAATATTGAAGCAAGTTCATTTTTTCTCGCTCCATTTCGATGAATTGACTCTGATTGTAAAGCTCAAACCTGATTTTGAAATCTCCCATCAGTTCTGGCTTTCCATGTGTCATATTCCCGTAGATAGTTCCACGCATTTCCTTCTTGCAGTTCTCGGCATATTTGTTCCATACTTTCACAAGTATTTCTTGCGAAAAAGCATCTTCGGCTAATTCGTTTAGCTTTGGTCTTGTTATTTCTTCTTTTTTTGGTTCAACAGACTTGGCTGAAGGTGGTTCTTTTAAGGCCTGACTGATGGTGATTTTCGGAATCTTCTGTATTCCTGGATTATTCTTGTAGCTGTAAACGGTCTTTTTTTCCGTATTTTCAGGAGTGCTATTACGCTCAATTGTTGATGGAATCGCTGCGGCAGCTTGGGGCTGAGTAGGGGCTGTCGGTGGCTGAACTTGAGCTGCGGACTTATTTAACTGCTTTTTTTTTTCTTCGAAATCGTTGATCAATTTGCAAAGTTGGAGTAGCATCAATTCGGCAGTGAGTCTTTGATTGCGGCTCGATTTATACTGCACATCAAATTTGTTAATCAACTCCAGCATCATCACCAGATACAATGGACTTAACTGTTGCGCCTGTGTCTGATATTTACTGCTCAAAGAAGCACTCACTTCGAGCAAATTGAGTGTAGCGGAGTCTTTACAAACGAGCAGATTACGTAAATGATCACCCAGCCCCGCGATGAAATTGCCGCCGTCAAACCCTTTGGATAACACCTTGTCATAAATCAGCAATACATCGCTGTAGCTAGATTTCAATATCGCATCTATCACTTTGAAATAGTAATCGTAATCGAGCACATTCAAATTTTCGATGGCGTGCACATATTCTACCTTATTGCCGCCGGAATAGCTCACAATCTGATCAAACATAGATAGGGCGTCTCTAAGCGCTCCGTCTGCTTTTTGGGCTATTACGTGCAGTGCTTCCGGATCGGCTTCTATATTTTCTTTCGAAGCCACATACGCAAGGTGATTGGCAATATCATCCACTTTGATGCGGTTGAAGGTAAATACTTGACAACGCGATAAAATGGTTGGAAGAATTTTGTGTTTTTCAGTTGTTGCTAATATAAAAATGGCATGCTTAGGTGGTTCTTCCAACGTTTTCAAGAAAGCATTGAAAGCCTGAGAAGAGAGCATGTGAACTTCATCAATGATATAGATGCTGTATTTGCCAACTTGTGGTGCAAATCTAACTTGTTCTACTAGGGAACGAATGTCATCCACTGAGTTATTAGAAGCAGCATCAAGTTCGTGAATGTTAAATGAATGATTTTCATTGAAAGATCGACAGCTCTCACATTCATTACATGCTTCAGTCTCCGGGGTAATGTTAAAACAGTTAATGGTTTTGGCCAGAATTCGCGCACAGGTAGTTTTACCTACTCCACGTGGACCGCAAAACAAAAAAGCCTGTGCGAGGTGATTATTGCGAATGGAATTTTTTAGAGTGCCGGTAATTGATTCCTGTCCCACCACAGTGTGAAAGGTTGCAGGTCTGTATTTACGCGCCGATACAATAAAGTTTTCCATGTTCCTTTATATTCTAAGGCAAAATTAGCCAATCGTGATGAAGTTTTTCGAATCACTTACTAACATTAAGTTGATAAGTTGTGCGATGGTCTATTAAAAAGCCCTGCCTATACCAAATACCCACCTGAATTGGACAAATTCGGGCGAAACTTCGGGTGTTCTATTCAGGAATAGAGGCATATCAAATCGCAAAATCAGGGGTTTAACTCCTTGTAAAGGGCCAAACTTTTTAATGGTTAGAGCTGTCCCAACACCAGCATTCATTCTGAAATTCGAGAAACTTAATAGTTGAAAGTTATATCCGGAACGCAAAAATCCTGCATCACCAAACAAATAAGTATTGAGTTTTAAGTAATCGCGAAGTCCTCTTGGGCGAAATTTCATTAATCGGTCAAATTCGAGTTCAGCATTAAATGCTGCACCTGAATGTCCACGATAGGCTTGTAAAATGGTTCCATCCGATGTTTCATACGGGATGAAATAACCACTGTAGCCTCGCAAACCAAGTCCACCACCAAAGTGAAGGTTGTTAGAGTTAGGTCCAAAACCTCGCCAGTCATTCGGGAAGAATCCGGTAGCACGGTAAAATTTATCATCCATCATAGCTTCGGGATTGCCCATGGCTGCGAACAGCGAAGACTCGAAAGGTAAATTGAGCCCGCTGCTCCACTGAGCAAAAGCACGCGTATTCAGATTGAATTTACCCAAACGATTGTAATTCACCACCTGGAGTGTAGCCTGTGCATAATCATAATCACTGCCTAATGCTGAGCTTCGGATGTTTAAGTAAATCTCACCACGCCCACGTTTGTAGTAGTAATTATGTGTTAAGCCCACATTCATTGTATTGTTAAACAATCCATGTGCCCATTCATCAGTGTAGAGGAGGTAATTGAGTCCGCTTGAGTCGGGGCGTATCATGGCTTTGTAATACAAGTGATAATTGGTATTACCGGAGTTGGAATTGTAATTAAATCCGGCTTGCGCCATGCGAAGTCCATCCAAAGAACGTGCTGCAACATGGTAACTCAAACCGCGAATTACTTTATCAATAGGCTGTTCATATCTAAATCTGAAGCTTACAGGTTCATTGAGATTAATATCTCTTTCAGGAAAATTCATCTGTTTGCCAAATCCTGTATTGATCCAGAAATTGAAATCGAGCCGATGCAAATAGTTCATAAAGCTGCCATTGGTGTGAAATCCTAACTTCACACCATCATAGGCATTGTACCAAAGGTCTGGCCTCACATATAGCTCATAATTTTTCCATGATGGTGGGTTGAAAATTTTAGCATCGAAATAGGTTTTCATCGGAAATTTAGTTCCGTTATTAAGCATGTAGCGATCTGCCAGACGATTGGTTGTATCTATCTGCACCAAATCTATTCCGCTGGGGATATTTACTTGAGCAGTATAAGTGGGTTGAAGCTTACCCCAGCCAATCCAGCGCGGTAAAACCTGCGCATTGGTTTCTTTTTCGAACCAGTTATTGGGGATGTGAAAGCTGTGCCATTTTCCATCTTTTGCTTTCACTGAAAAGTCGATGGGCATTTGCATTTCTCCTTTTCTAATGAAGTCGATTCGATACGTTTCATTTTCTCCTTTCACCCTCTTCACTTTACCAAGCTTATAGTCAATGGTTTTCGATGTTTCGAACCACTGGTCGAAAAACCAGTTCAAATCAACTTTGGTGAATTGTATGATGCTGTTTTTAAAATCTTCCCAATACGGATGTGCAATTTTCCATGTATTGAAATAGTGCTTCATGGCATTTTGAAAAAGCGTATCGCCAAGCGTGTATTGCAAATTGTGCAGCATGGTGGCCGTCTTGTAATACACATTTCCATATCCGCCTCCATGACGGAGTGCGCCGCCGAAATCGTCGCTGTGGGTGTTGAGTGTGCTCTGGTCCAATCGAACGGCATCCCGCAAATAGCCATTATAAATTCTTGCATCACGCGATAATTCAGGATGAGAATGCCGCTCGGTGTACTTATTGACAAACTTTCCTTTTACCAGATAGGGACCATCTATTTTTTCTAAAGCCCAGGCAGTGAGAAATTGAGTAAATCCTTCGTCTAAGGCTGCACGGTAAGTTTCGTTGCTACCCACCATTCCGAAAAACCAGTTGTGGCCAACTTCATGAGCCAACAAGCCACGATAACCGGGATCTCCGCCACCATTGAGTGTAATCATTGGGTATTCCATGCCATCTCTGGCATCGGCCACCACCATTTTATTATAAATGTAGCGACCAAAATCTCTGGAATAGGTTTCAATCACTTTGGAAGTAAAATCAGCAGCATTCAGCCAGCGTGAAGCATGTGGTTCCTGTACAAGTGAAACGATTTGCACATCTTCCCACCAGGTTTCGCCGATACGATAGGTAGGATCGGCTGTCCAAGCAAAATCATGCACATTTTCAGCATGAAATTTCCATGTTTTTCGCTGTCTTGGATCATAAGGAGTGACAATGGAGGGCGCGCTTCCCCAAGGTTTTTCTGCAAAATTTTTGATGTCGAGTTTTTCGCGCAATTCTTTGGGCAGTACCTCGTCTCGATTCATCAAATATCCGGTTGCTTCCAGCACATAGTTGGCGGCAAAGGTGAGTTCTACATCATATGTGCCGAAATTCCCATAAAATTCTTTGCCCAAATGCTGATCGGTGCTCCAGCCAAATTTGCGGTCATATGCGGCAAGTCGCGGATACCAGTGCACACCGTCATAGTGCTTGTTGCCGTAAGCATTAAACATTTTCATCCTTCGGCGAATGCTGCCGCCCATATCGAAATAGGTTTTAAAATCTACATCAAATGTTACGTTAGCACCGGGCAGAAGCGGTTGATGAAGCCAAACTTTCAAAATGGTATTATCCAATTCAGTCTTGCAATCCTGCCCATTGATTTGCATTTTTTCCACCTTCGTACCTAAGCCTTGCGATTCATATCTACCATAAACAATGGGATATTTATTCGCTTCATGCAGCATGTGGCAGTAAGATTTTGGCTGAAAAGCGTTTTGATAAAGATGGAAAAACACAAAATATAAAGTGTCAGGCGAATTGTTCCAGTATTCAAGCTGCATGGTGGCAGTGACAATGTCGGTTCGTTCATCCACATTGGCTTTCATGGTGTAATGAACATCCTGCTGCCAATAACCCGGAAATGGCATCTTGTTTTTCCAATAATTTGGATTGTCGGCATTGCGATAGGTGTTAGGAGGCAAAAGGGGATTGTAGCTTTGTGCCCACACGCATTGAACAGATATGATAAGGCTAAACAGAATCAGTACACTTTTTTTCATGCTTGATCTTTATTTGAAGGAATGATTTTTCGCCTGCTGGCATGTATTTGTTTAAGTCGATATACAATTAGATTAAATTCAAAGCCAATCAGCAACAGAAAGGCATTGAGGTTGATCAACAAAAGGATGATTAATATGGCACCAATTGAGCCATAAATCTTATTGTATTGTCCAAAATTAGAAATCACATAAGAAAAACCAATGATGAGCCACATCATCAGAAAACTTGTCACCAAAGCACCTATCGAAAAGAATTTGATTTTAACATTCTTGCCCGGACCCCAATAATAGAGCGAGGCAACGGTGAAGAGCAATATGAGATAGAAAAATATCCAGCGACCCGTCTTGATGAGGTAATAGTTTAAGGTGTTTCCGAATATTTCGAAGTGCAAATATTTGCTCAACAGACCGGATGAAAAAATAAGTATTGAGGCTGCAACCAATAGCATCAATACAATGAAAACAGTGAGTACCAGAGAGACAACTCTCATCGTAAAAGCTGAGCGGATTTCTTTCTTTCTAAGCGATGTGTTGAAGGCTTCAATGATCGACAATATTCCATTGGTGGAGAAAAACAGGGCAATCAAAAAGCCAATCGACAGTAATCCTCCTCTTTGACGGCCAACGATGTCGAGTATTGTATCCTGCACAGCTTCATAAGCTACTGATGGAATCACACGGCTCATTCCGTCAAGGATTATTACATCAACATTTTCGATGGGTAAATAGGCGATGAGTGTAAAAAAGAAAATAACAGCAGGAAATAAGGCTACGAAAAAATTGTAGGAAATAGCTGCTGCTCTTAGCGAAAGATTAGCATTCATCAAGCCATTGATGAAGTATTTAAGTATATCGTATAATGAAATCTCCCGATAGCCCGGCAGTTTTAGTCGTGACAAAAGCTCAACGATGAAAACTACAGGAAAAAGCCCATTGAACCACTTCAGTAACTTCTTAATCACGGCATAAAGAAACTAAAAAGCTTTCAAACTCAGGTCAAGGCTTTTGATTTGATGGGTGATTGCGCCAATGCTTATAAAATCTACGCCGGTTTCAGCATATTCCACCAAATTATTTGCATTGATACCACCTGATGCTTCGGTTTGATATCTTCCACCAATCAATTGCAAGGCATCTTTGATTTGTGAAGGAGTAAAATTGTCAAGCATGATAAAATCTACAGAACCAAAGTCAAGAATTTGCTTTACTGCATCGATATCGCGTGCTTCAATTTCTATCTTCAAGTCAAGTTGATTGGTTTGAAGGTATTCCCAAGTTTTTTTTATTGCTTGGGCAATGCCACCTGCAAAGTCGATATGATTATCTTTTATCATAATCATATCATACAATCCCATTCGATGATTTTGTCCTCCACCGGTTTTCACGGCATATTTTTCTAAAATACGCATTCCAGGTGTGGTTTTTCGGGTATCGAGCAACCGGGCTTTGGTGTGTGCAATTAGTTTTACTAATTCGTTTGTTTGCGTAGCAACGCCTGAGAGCCGCTGCATGAAATTCAAAATCAATCTTTCGGCGGTCAGCAGGGAGCGTGATGGCCCTTCTACCGTCATGGGGATATCGCCGTATTGTATGGCATCACCATCTTTAATCATGCAGTTGACTTCTATAGTTGGATCTACTTGATGAAATACTTTTTGAGCCAGAGGCAAACCACAAATGATGCCATTGTCTTTCACCAATAATCTTGCTTTCCCGCGCGCATCCGAAGGTACACAAGCCAAAGAACTGTGATCGCCTGAGCCAATATCTTCCTGAAGCGCTAAAGTGATTAAAGTATTGATAAAAGGGTGGTCAAAAAGCGGATCGAAATGCTGCATACTTAGTTGTGTTCTTTCTCGATGCTAAACTGCTGAATAAATGATTGATTTCCAATTCGCCTTACAAGAAAATATATCCTGAATTTTGCACCGGTTCGACTTTCATATTTACCAATGCCATACTGAGAAGAGCTTTGAGAAGCACTCTCGTGCATCAACTGAAAGTTTCTAGGCGGATTTCTCACAAAAAAATCATGGAGCAATTGCTCAGCCTGCGCCCGACTGTAAACATCTTCTTTGCCTAGCAAGGTTAAATCTACATTGGTATTAAAAAACTTCGACAATTCTTTAGCACTTCCAATTCTGATAGCAGATGCAATCTCACTGCCAATATCTCGATAGGGCAATGCAGTAGTGCTTAGGGCAACCAACAATGATATCGTAAAGATGAAGTATTTCATTTCTCTCGCCGAAAATTAGCAAAAACCAAGCCATTCAACTTGTTTGCCGCTGACTAAGGAGCCTTCTCTTTGTTAATCAATCGGATATTTCTTGTTCGGTATTAATTTCGAAAATTCGATGTCTTATGAATAGTAGATAATTGAAGGTTGTCAGATTGCGTTCAACTTGTTTTTTGTTGTGAAAATTTAAACCAGATTATCAGCAATTTCATCTACTATAGTTCTCTCTATTTGCGCATGATTACGGTGAAAATACGCAGGGATAAGACCTTGAATAGCATTTGTTAGCCAAATGCCGGTAGCGCCATTCATCAGATCAGTAGTGATCGCTTCTTCTCGAAATTTATCTTTTAGGTTGATTCGCAATGCTTCAACTAATTTATGTCGAAACACCCCATTTAAACAACCCGATGAAATAGGAGGGGTGTAGATCAGGTCATTGTGCATAATGAAGATATTACTGGAGCTTGCTTCGCAAACTTCTCCTTTTTCGTTCAAAAGTATGGCCTCATCATATCCACGCTCCGTGGCGTATTTAGCAGCTAATACATAAAGCAAACCGTTTGCCGATTTGATTCCGGAGAGCTTATTAATCGGCTTTTTGATTTCGTCGTAAATGATGAGCGATTTAGGAGTTCCTTGCGGTTTGTTAGGTAACTCTTTCACACTGATCACCCATTGTATTTTATTTGATTCAGGACAATAGGCACCATTTGATCCACGATAAACACTCAGTCTTACTCTTGCTGTTGTGTCCACTTGGCTTAATTTTATCAGGTTGCTGATACTTTTTTGAAATATTTCATCCAGTCTTTCATAGGCGTCCAAACCTAATACTTGCATTCCTTCATGAAGTCTGGCTAAGTGTGCATCAAAAAAACGTATTTCTCCATCTTTCCAAAGCATCGTTTCAAAAAGTCCGTCGCCGAAGCGAAATGCGCGATTGTTTTCATCAAATAGCGGTACTCCTGCGTCGACATAAGAACCATTATAGCAAATCAACTCACGCTTTATCATACAGAAAGGATTGATAAATGTTCATCAAGTCTTCAAGCTCAGGATTTGGGTGAATCACATATCCTTTTACACCAGCCGCTTCGGCACACTGCTTGTCGCGAAGTTTATCTCCGATCATAAACGATTGCTTGGGGTCGATCTGAAATCGGGCCAAAGCTTTTTCTACCAACAAAGAATGAGGTTTGCGACATAGGCATTTTCCATATTCATCGTGGTGGGGACAATAATAAATCGCATCTACCTTCAGATTTTCAGTTTTTAACTCGATCTCTAACTTGGCATGCATTTGTTTGAGCGTATCACTGTTATACCTTCCTTTCGCTATTCCGGCTTGGTTGGTTATAATCACAGCTAAATAGCCTGCTTCCTGCATTTGCTTCAGAAAACTGATAAAGGAGGGCAATAGCTTAAAATCTTCTACACGGGTGATGTAATCGCCAACCTCGAAATTTACAATTCCATCCCGATCATAAAAAACTGCCTTGTTCAATAGTAAATAGTTTTGTGTTTTGAAAGACTCACCAACGAGGAGCTGTGATTAATCATTATGAAAAACTGAGAAGCTGGTTAATGAAATGCAGGAATATGGAAGGCTTGATCAAAATAGTAAATACAAATCCAAAGATTGCTCCCCACAAATGTGCTTCATGATTGATGTTGTCTTGTGCCTTTCTACCCATGTAAAAACTATATCCTACGTAAATAAAAGCCCAAACTATTCCGGGCAGTCCGATGATTCCATACAAGTAAATTTTCATCCAGGGGTTGAACACCACACTGGAAAAGAGTATCGCTGAAATTGCACCGGATGCACCTACAGCATTGTAATAGTGATTGTTTTTGTGTTTTTCAAAAGTAGTGATTGAAGCCGCCAAGAGCGAAGAAGAATAAAGCAGAATAAAGAATATGCTTCCTTTGAAAACACCAAAGATATGCGTGAAGTAATTTTCAACTACTGAACCGAAGAAATATAGCACGAGCATGTTAATGATCAGGTGCAACCAATCTGCATGCAGAAAGCCATGTGTGAAGAAACGGTACCACTCTTTGCGGTGGGCTACCATGTAAGGGTTGAATTGGTATCGATACATCAGCTCTGGTTTAGAGAAGGCCGAAATCGAAATAGCTGCTGTGACGATAATGATGATTAGGGTAATGCTGAAATCCATTTGGCAAACCTAAGAAAAAATCTTACCTACATTTTTGCTGACCAATGTGTTCATTGCAAGAACAAGCAAAGAATCAAGGCTTAGGAATGGCAACAGGACTAATTAATCCATCCTTTCAAGTCTAGTAGGACGTAAAAACGCATAAAAAACGATTCTAAAATGAAACTTTTTTTATGACATCCTGTATAAACAAACAAAGCTTTTAAGCAAAAGACTTTTTCATGTTTATTGTGGTTTTATGTTGTCATTAGGGCGGTTATTTCCGCCCTTTTGACATTTATTCATCACCAAACCAATCGTCGAGCTCGCGTCTTTCTTTCTTGGTAGGTCGACCAGTGCCGCGATCACGCTGCACAAATGGGAAATCTTTTAAAAGCGCTATTTTCTGATATTCTTCAGGAGGGGTAATGTCTTCGTAATAGGCAACAGCTTCTTTCGCCGAGAGTCTTTTTTCCAAAAGTCCGGTCACCCGAATGGTTTTTTGGAGCATGCCAATTTGAATTGTATATACATCGCCCACTTTTACATCTTTCGAAGGTTTTACATTTTCTTTTTCGAATTTTATTTTACCTCCTTTAATGGCATCGGTAGCCAGTGATCTTGTCTTAAAGGCCCTTATAGCCCATAAATATTTATCAATTCGTGGCATGATACAATTAACGCAATACCGATCTGTTTTTTTGCCAAGTGCTCGAGATGTATTCTTCGTTTGGAGTTGTGCTGCCTGCCGTTTTATAATTGTTTTTTAGCCACTGCATAAATATGGCAGCTGCTTCTGATTCCTTTTCATTCAGTTTTGGTTCGAGCTGCGCAATGTCGAAATGATTTTTCACGAAGTGAGTATCAAATTTTCCCGAACGAAACGCTTCGTGCTCAAGTGCAAATCGACAGAAATCAAGTGTAGTAATCACACCGGCAACTTCATAATCAGCTATGGCTCTTAACATTTTTTGAATGGCAGCTTCACGATTCTCTGCATGCACAATCAACTTGGCCAGCATCGGGTCGTAGTAAATAGGAACTTCCATACCTTCTTCGAATCCACCATCCACTCTCACTCCGTTTCCTGATGGTAAGCGGTAGCTTTTTAATTGGCCTACATCGGGGAGAAAATTGTTTTCAGGATCTTCGGCATATACTCTTATTTCGATGGCATGACCGTCTATTCGAAGTTCAGATTGGGTAAAGGAAAGCTTATTGCCCATAGCCACCGAGATTTGCTCCTTCACCAGATCTATTCCAGTGATCATTTCAGTCACCGGGTGTTCTACCTGAAGACGGGTATTCATTTCGAGGAAGTAGAAGTTTAGATTTTCATCGACCAAAAATTCGACAGTGCCAGCACCCACATAGTCGCATGCTTTGGCAACACTCACGGCACATTCGCCCATCGCTTTGCGTAACTCCTCAGTAAGCACTACCGAAGGAGCTTCTTCAATAACTTTCTGATGTCGTCTTTGAATAGAACACTCTCGTTCAAACAAATAAACCACATTGCCATGCTTGTCGGCCATCACCTGTATTTCCACATGTCGTGGTGAAGCTACATAGCGCTCAATAAATACAGAACCATCGCCAAATGCAGATTGCGCTTCAGAAATAGCCAATTGAAGTTGTTCATTGAATTCGCCACTGTGATTTACGATGCGCATGCCTTTTCCACCGCCACCGGCTGAAGCCTTAATCAAAATAGGAAAACCGACTTGTTCAGCCACTTTCTTAGCTTCACTTGTATCTGTGATGGCTTGATCAGTTCCGGGAACCAATGGGATGTTAAATTTTTTTGCCGCAGCTTTGGCTGCGAGTTTGCTTCCCATCATGCGCATAGAATGGGCAGATGGACCAATAAATGTAATCCCTGCTTCAGTAACTCTGTCAGCAAATTCGGCATTTTCAGAAAGAAAACCATAGCCCGGATGGATGCCATCCACCTCCAAATTTTTGCAAACTTCTAAGATTTTGTCCATTCTTAGATATGACGCTGATGAAGCTGGTGGACCAATACAAACCGCCTCATCTGCATATCGTACATGAGGCGCATCGCGATCAGCTTCGGAGAATACGGCAACGGTTTTTAATCCCATTTCTTTTGCAGAGCGCATCACCCTTAGGGCAATTTCTCCGCGATTGGCAATAAGTATTTTTTTCAAAACAGGTTGACTGATTTATTTGGCTACAATAATCGGAAATGTTGCGCTGAAATCCTTACCATCTATCAATAAATTATAAGCTCCTGCTGACAATTTTGATATGTTAAGTGTCCAAATCATATCGCCCTGATAAGTCTGAACCATCAATGTTTTGCCCGAAAGATCAATCAAACGCAGGTTTTGAATGGCGCTTCTTTGGTTGCCAATCAAAGATAAATCTATGTTGATGAATTCCTTTGCCGGACTTGGGTAAACATTCACCATACCCTGAATCAAATGTTGTATGCCAACTTTGGTAACCGAAATAGGTGCTGAAGTGCTGCTGCATCCAAATTCATTGGTCACTACCACAGTGTAGTTACCATTTTGGGGTGCAGTCAATTCATTGGTATTTGCACCAAGAATCATGTTTCCGTCCACAAACCACTGTATGTTTCCACTTGCATTAGTAGAAAGCTGAAGATCGTTTTGCTGATCAATGAGTGGGGCAGGTGGATTAGGATTTACTGTAATCGCATTTGGGTTTACTATAGTGTCGGCACCACCTGGATTTGCAACAATCAGACTCACATCAAATACTCCGATCTCATTATAGGTAATCGATGGATTCTGAATGGTGCTTATAGCCGGCGAACCACCTTCAAATGTCCAATTCCAAGTATTAGGATTATTGGTACTCTGATCATTGAACTGGACAGTAGTTCCGGCGCAGATCGAATTGTTGCTCACATTGTACGCAGCCCCCGGAACATTAAATATTGGGGTATTGCAATTGGCTCTAATCAAGATATTGTCCAAGAAAATATTGTTGCCTGCATCATTGAATGCTTCAAACAATAGTTTTACTTGAGGCTGACCATCAAATTGAGATAAATCTATCGTATAACAAGAAGTGCCAATAGTACCCGATAAGCACCAGTCTGATGCATTCTGTGGGACAAAGTTTGAGTTAAGCAGCCCTCCGGTTGCAAAGGTGCCATTGCCATTTTCTGCTCTTGCAAAGACTCTAAAGGGAAAAGTTTGTCCATTGTCAATTGATACTTTGATAATGAGCGAATCTCTTTGGCTTTGCACTCGGCGGCGATGCGCATGTGTGAATTGCAATTGATGATTGGTGTTTCCACTAAAATCAAGGCTTGGGGTAATCAATCCGTCTCGCTGCCCTGCTCTGCTTTGATTGTTGAAAATGTTGATTCCGGCAGCTCTGTTGCCCGGAGTAGTTCCTTGCACTGTGAAAAGTGACCATGTGTTTTGCCCATCAGGATTTTCCACTTCATAACCCATGTCGTCGAAAGTTCCATTTTCGAAGTTTTCAGCATAAATATCAATAAACCCTAAATTATTAACGCTCACAAAACCTTGTCTAATCAGTGTGTCGGCGCCGTATTCATTAATGGTGATCAGCGTTACATCATAATCGCCGAATGTGTTGTAAACAATCAAAGGACTTGGGTCTGATGATTGCGATGGCTCGCCTCCTGGAAAAAACCACTGAAAGCTATCTGTGCTGCCAATGGTAGTATTGTTAAATTGCACAGTAAGTCCGGGGCAACCTGAACGATTTCCTGCCGAAAAATTGGCCACCGGTGGGGCTTCCGAATTGCAGGGGAAGGATTGAACTTGCTGCAATGCTCCAAAGGCATTGAGTCGGCGGCCTTCTTGAACAAAATTGGCCAATGAAGGCAAATTATCTGCGCCATTATAAAGAAATGACTTCATCAGTAGGGCAGTAGCTTCGGGGTTTGCTTTATATTGTTGCATTAATTCGGGGCAAGCTGCGGCATACATTAATGCTATTACACCGGCTACATGCGGCGTAGCCATTGACGTGCCGGTTAGACTGGAATATCCGCTATTGTTCACCGTGTTTAGAACATTAGTGCCTGGAGCGCCTATGTTGATGTTGTTTAAACCAAATCCAGCTCCCGAAAACTTATTATCCTGATTATTGGTATTGGTTACACACACCAGAAAATCACTTGGACAGGTAGTGGGAATATCACCCACATTATCTACATTCACATTGGCATTGATGGTGGCACCAGCACTCAAAATTCCATATTTCCCAAGGGTATCATACATTGCACACCAGATTGGGAAATCCGCAGGATTACCATTGTCCACACCAAAAGAAGAATTGGTCGCCACCACAAATGCACCTTTTTCTCCATTGGTTTGATTGTAAAGTTTGCGCATATTGGTTGCATATAGATAAGAAGCAACCACAACAGATTCATTGCCTGATGAGCCTTGTATGGGCAATATTTTTACAGCCCAGTTAACGCCACTCACACCCACACCATTGTTGCCCACGGCGCCAATGATACCGGACACGTGCGTGCCGTGTTGGTTGTTTGCAATATTACCATTGCCACCTATGGGATTCCAACCATTGATGTCATCTGTGTATCCATTTCCATCATCATCAATTCCATTGCCGGGAATTTCCTGACGATTTCTGAAAACATTTGCAGAAAGGTCGGGATGACTTACCTGGCAACCGCCGTCGATGACTGCCACAACAATAGTATCGCCCAATGAAGTGACGCCTCCTGTGGTAATATCCCAGGCTTCGGTTGCTTTGATATCGGCACCCGGCGTACCGCCATTTTGCCCGGTGTTTTTCAAAGAGTATTGTTGATTAAAACTTGGGTCATTGGGTATGGTTTCACGCAAGGTCAATCGGTGGTTGTTTTGAATAACAAGTAATGAGGGTAAGCGGTGAGCTTCCCTTAGTAATAGATTTTGGCTTTGCTGACCAAGTTCCGCTTTTAGCCAATAATAATAAAAGCCTGGACCAAGTTGTTTGAAATCACTTATTTGAATTCCTAATTGAAGTGATTCGACTTCTTTAATAAATTGCTCAATCGGAGTTCCAAACTTCAATTGGGCGATGTATTCTTCCTGAATATAGGGTTCGTTAAGTTCTGATTGTGCTTTTGAGTAAAATGTTGTAGCGAGTGAAAGTGTGATGGTGAATAGTAAATTTACAGAACGCATGAGATTTAATTAAAACGTGCACAAGTTAATAAAAAATATAGCAATCAAACTGTATCTTATCTTAAATAGCGCATTGTTAAAATATTTAGGTTTGAAGAAAAAATAAAATGGCACACAACAAAGCGCAAGGTATTGTTTATGAAAATGTTGAGATCACGGATATTACAACTGATGGGGCCGGAGTGGGCAAATTTGAGCAGCTTGTGCTTTTTGTGGACAAAACTGTGCCGGGCGATGTGGTAGATGCTAAAGTTTACCGTGCAAAATCATCTTACAGGGAATGTGAAGCCATTCATTTTCATCAGTATAGCAGCCACAGAGTGACTCCGGAGTGTGCGCATTTTGGAGAATGTGGAGGCTGCCTTAGACAGCATGTCGGCTATGATATGCAGCTGCGCCTTAAAGTGAAGGTGGTGAAAGACGCTTTTGACCGAATCGCCCGTATTCCTACACCTGCATTTGATCCAATAATACAAGCCGATGAAATTTATTTTTACAGAAATAAACTTGATTTTTCTTTTTCACCTTCACGTTGGCTGACTAAACAAGAAATTTCATCAGGCAATGATTTCAAAGGTCAATCTGCCTTAGGCTTTCATGCACCCGGAAAGTTTGATAAAGTGATAGCCATCAATCAGTGCCATTTGCAGGCTGATCCATCAAATGCCATCAGAACCTTTGTGCATGAGTATTCCGTGAAGCATAATATGCCTTATTATGATGTAAGAAGACACACCGGCAACATGCGTTCATTAATTCTTCGCAACACATCTTTGGGGGAGTGGATGTTAATTTTATCAGTGCATACCGCTGATGAACAGGTAATGGATCTGTTAGAAGCATTGAGAACTCAGTTTGAAGAATTGACCGCAATAATGTATGTCGAAAACAAAAAGAAAAATGATACCATTCATGATCTGAATGTAAAATGTTTTGCAGGTAAACCATATATTACAGAAGATCTTGATGGTTTAAAGTTTAGAATTGGCCCGAAATCATTTTTTCAAACAAATTCTCATCAGACACTCAAACTTTACAGAGCAACCAAAGAATTTGCTGACTTATCGGGCGATGAAGTTGTTTATGATTTATACACCGGCACTGGTACCATAGCTTGTTACCTTGCGCGCTATTGCAAAAAGGTCATTGGTGTTGAATATGTTGAAGATGCGGTAAAAGATGCATTCATCAATGCATCTGAAAACAACATTGAAAATGTGGATTTTTATGCTGGCGATATGAAAAATGTGATTAATCTCACCTTCATTGAGAAACATGGCAAACCGGACGTAATCATCACCGATCCGCCGCGTGCAGGCATGCATGAATCGGTGGTTGAGGTGTTGTTAAAATCTGATGCCCGGAAAATAGTCTATGTGAGCTGCAATCCGGCTACTCAGGCAAGAGATGTGGCTATGCTAGCTGACCGTTATAAAGTTTCGAAGGTGCAACCTGTAGACATGTTTCCGCATACCAACCATGTGGAGAATATTGTTCTTCTTGAATTAATCTAGTTGGAACTTCATCTATTCAGAAACTTTAACACTGTTCATTTGTTCTATTTTTAAAATTGAAACAACCATGATATATTACGCCTTTATTTTAAGTATTTTCCTGCTAGCATGCAACAAAGTAAGTACTAGACCGGAAAACGTTAAAGAAACTGTGAACGCAATGAACTTTTATGATTTTAAATTGAATGCAATTGATGGAACTCCTGTTTCATTTGCCGACTTCAAGGGCAAGAAAGTGCTTATCGTTAACACTGCTTCCCAATGTGGCTATACCCCGCAATATGCCGATCTTCAGAAACTACATGAGCAGCATGGCGACAAATTGATAATTTTAGGATTTCCGGCCAACAATTTCGGTGGGCAAGAACCTGGCAGCAACGAGCAGATCAGCGGATTTTGTGCTAAAAATTACGGTGTTACCTTTCAGATGTTTGAGAAAATTTCTGTTAAAGGAAATGATATCCATCCGCTCTATCAATGGCTTAGTAACAAAGACCAAAATGGATGGAACGATCAAGCACCCAACTGGAACTTTTGTAAGTATTTGATCAGTGAAGATGGAAAATTGCTCAAATTTTTCGGTCCGGGAGTGAAACCCATGAGCGAAGAACTATTATCAAGTCTGTAGATTCAGCTCCTGCACAATCGATAGTTATTTTAATTTCGGTTTAATTAAGGACTTGCAGGTTGGATTTATTTTTGCATAAAAAATAATACGATGCATATATTATTAGTAGAAGACGAGCCGAAGGTTTCTTCATTCATCAAGCAAGGGTTGGAAGAAAACAAGTATGATGTTGATATTGCTTATGACGGGCAGATGGGTCTTCAACTTGCTAAACGAAACAGTTACGATCTAATGATTTTTGATGTAATCATTCCTTACATGAACGGCATGGAGTTGTGCAAGGAAGTTAGAAATCAAAATGCATCAACACCCATATTAATGCTCACTGCATTAGGTACCACAGATGACAAGGTAAGTGGATTTGACGCCGGAGCTGACGATTATCTTGTGAAACCTTTTGAATTTAAAGAATTACTAGCTCGAATTAAAGCATTAACAAAGCGTTCATCGGGAATTTTAGAAACCAGCAATACGATTAAAGTTGCGGATTTGGAACTGAACCTAGACCGTAAAAATGCCAAGCGCGGAGACAAAATCATCGACCTCACAGCAAAAGAATATGCGCTGTTAGAATATTTCATGCGCAATAAGGGCAAAGTGCTTTCGAGAGCTCAGATTGCAGAAAAGGTTTGGGATGTGCATTTCGATACAGGTACCAATGTAGTTGATGTGTATGTGAATTTTCTTAGAAAGAAAGTAGATAAGGATTTTGAACCTAAACTTATTCACACACAAATAGGAATGGGATATATTCTTAAAGAAGACTAATGCAGATTCGCACAAGGCTTACATTGCTCTTCATAGCCATAGTCGCCTTAACGATTCTCGCTTCTTCTGTTTTTATTTATGCATTCTCTTCAACTTATCGTTCCACAGAGTTTTATGAGCGACTGGCTAATAAAGCGCATTCAATGGCTAAACTATTCATTGATGTAGATGAAGTTGATGCCAATTTGCTCAGAATAATAGAGAATACAGCGCCATCCACATTGCCCGAAGAACATATTTATATTTTCAACAGCAAAGGGGAAAGCATTTACAAATCAATTAATGATGACCTCATTGAAATATCCGATAACCTCAAGAAGAAATTATTTTTCGAAGGGGAAATAAAGGTTACCAAAGACATCTATGAAATCTATGGATTGCGATATGAGACTAATGGCCAACCCTATTTAGTGTTCGCAGCAGCAACCGACCGATTCGGATACAGTAAGCTAAAGAATCTAAGAAATATTCTGGTAATCAATTATGCTGTTGTTTTGGTTATCATCGCTATTGGTGGCTGGATTTTTTCAAGTAAAGCTTTATCACCTATTACCGGAATTATTCAAAAGGTGGAGAACATCACCGAGACTTCGCTTAATCTGAGATTAGATGAAGGTAAAGGGCAAGATGAAATTGAGAAACTTGCATTAACCTTTAATCGCATGCTCGAACGACTTGAGTTAGCATTCATTATGCAAAAAAACTTTGTGGCAAATGCATCGCATGAACTCAGAACACCACTCACTGCAATGACCGGACAACTCGAAGTGGTTTTGCTCAAAGAGCGAGAAAAGGAAGATTACATGCGAACGATTCAAAGCGTTTTGGATGATATCAGAAACCTAAATATAATTTGCAATCGACTTTTGTTGCTGGCACAGACTAACACTGATCGTAAAGACTTCAACTTTGTATCGGTTAGAGTAGATGACTTGCTGTGGCAGGTACAATCAGATATTCGTAAATTCAATCCCACTTACACTGTCCATGTCAATTTTAAATCATTGCCGGAGAATGAAAATGATTTTGTAGTGGAAGGTAACCCGCATTTGCTGAAAACTGCTCTTACCAACTTTGCTGAAAACGGTTGTAAGTTCTCCAAAAATCGCTCCGTTGATGTCGAGCTGGATTTCGATGAGAAGAACATTCTAGTGAGCTTTCTTGATCAAGGCATTGGAATAAGAAAAGAAGATTTTAAAATGATATTTCAGCCCTTTTACAGGTCGAAAGATGCAATTAGCATTCCCGGTCATGGACTTGGATTGCCACTCATTGAAAAAATAATTAAGATTCATGGCGGCGAAATCTCGCTCGATTCCGTGCCGAATGAATACACTCATTTCAAGGTAAGAATTCCCAAAAATCAAGTTTAACTGGCTTTTAATTCCGGTATAAGGTCAAATTAATAGTCGTTGCCTTATTTTGTCATAATATCTTGTGAACAGTGTGTTGATGATCTTTCTGTGGTTAACAAATTTTAGAAAAAATGACCGAATAGGTTAAATAATCCTAAGTCAAACACAAACGAACAAGATGCTCGTTAAATCTTATGTTGTTGTTAAATTAAAATCTAATATTATGAATACACTTGCAGCTAATTTAATCGAAAAAGAAAACATTCCTTGGATGATACTTCAGCCTGCGAGGAATAAAAAAAATGATTTAATTTGCAAACTGAAAAAGGCTGAATCATTGGGCAATCTAATGAAAACCAAAGTAAGCATTTATTTCAACACCAGTGAAGGGATAAATGTAGTTCACACGACTATCTGGTTCGCATCTCAAGAATATGTCTGCCTTAAAGGCGGTATAACGATACCCACATCTTGCATAACCGATGTGGTTTTTTGATTGGTTTAGGTAGGTTAGCAGGCGGCTTCTCTTTGTAGAGGCCGTCTTTTTTTATTTTGATCAACATGCACAACTAATAATTGTTGATTCAAAAACATACCTTTGTAGAAATGAGTAGATTGAAGTTTATTTTTCATGTCGCTGTTTTTGGCAAATGTCTTTTATTAGCTGGCATATTATCTTCCCAATCCATTCATTTACTCGACCCTAACACGCGAATAGTTAAAACAAGAGACGAAGGAACAGCAATTGCAGCAGGTGTGGTTAATGTGATTATCGATGCGAATGTTCCGCAAGCTGAATTTCAAGATGCCCTTTTACAGCTTCAGAATTTTATTCCTGACTTATCCTTTGTGTATCGATTTCCATTGGCAAAAAAGCCGGAGATGACGCATGACGAAGCCGGATTTCGACTTGCTGACCTAAGCCGACATGGACGCTTATTATTTCAAAGCAATTTCTCAGTTGAAGAAGCCATAAAACTGGTAAACAAAGTCAAGGTATTTTCGGCGATTGAACCTCATTTTATTCCTGAACTATGCTTTACCCCCAACGACGATAGTGTGCAGAATCAATATGCGCTTGAGCGTATTCGAGCTTTTGAAGCATGGGCAGTGGAACAGGGCGACACCAATGTAGTGATCGGGATTTCTGATACCGGCACCGATCTGGACCACCCTGACCTTTACCCCAACATTGCCTTTAATTATGCAGACCCGATCAATGGAATAGATGATGATATGGATGGCTTTGTGGATAATTTTTATGGATGGGATTTAGGAGAAGGTGACAACAATCCGCAGGTGAATACGAGTGGCCATGGAGTTCATGTTAACGGCCTTTCTTCAGCAATGACAAATAATCAGATTGGCATTGCCGGGAGTGGCTTTCGTACTCGATTTTTACCGATTAAAATTACCAATGCTTCAGGAGCATTAATTGCGGCTTACGAGTCAATCATATTTGCAGCCGACCAAGGCTGTCAGGTGATTAACTGTTCATGGGGAAGCTTTCAGCCAAGCTTGATTAATCAAGAAATCGTACGCTATTCGGCGATCAACAAAGGCGCAGCAATATTTTGCGGTGCGGGCAACAATAGTAATCAAAGACTATTTTATCCAGCATCCTACGATTTTACTGCAGCAGTGGGGTCAACAGGACCAAACGACGCAAAATCGGATTTTTCTAATTATGGATATCACATGGACTTGTATGCTCCCGGCGAAAATGTATTATCCACATGGCCTGACAATAGCTACATTTATTCTAACGGAACATCAATGTCTTCGCCTGTAGCAGCGGGTTGTGCAGCTGTTGTAAAATCAAAATTCCCGCACCTGACCGGCATTCAGATTTTGCAATTACTTAAAGTAACAGCAGATCGTGTTGACAATTTGCCTGATAATGCAGACTACATCAATAAAATGGGGTATGGTAGGGTCAATATGTTTAGGGCGTTGACCGAAGATGACAAAAAATCGGTCTTATTGCATGACATTCAAATTCGTGATGAGAAAAACAATTTGTTTCTATCGGGCGACACAGTTTTGCTATCAGGAACCTTTACCAATTTGCTTGAGCCCACACAATTTGCGGTATGCAATGCATCAGTGGTTAGGGGAGGTGCAACTTTACTCAATCCTTTCAAACCGTTAGGCAGCATGGCCACTTTGGCTTTTACCAGCAATCACCAACAACCTTTTAGAATTCATGTGAATGACAATGCCCAAATCAATGACACTATTGTGATTCGATTCGATATATGGGCCGATGCTCAGGTTAGCACTCAATATTATCAGTTTACAGTAAATGCTGATTTTGTTCGTTTGCAAAACAGCATATCCACTACGCTTAACAGTGTGAGCGAAATAGGAAAGGTGAATAACCCTTTGATCAATACACGCGGTTTTCGTTTCAGGTCAAACAACAATCTTCTGTTTGAAGGCAACTTTATGGTAGGGCTTAATCCGCAAAGAGTTTTTAATATGGCTAGAACCAGCGGCTCGCAAACCGATCGAGATTTTCAGCTGCTGGAACGAATTAGTGCTATTCCGTCTGATGGTTTTTATGATTTGTTTCAAGGTTCTTTTGACAATCGTTTTACTGAGCCTTATTTGCAGCTCACAGCTGATTTAAAGGGCTATGTGCCGCAAACCGGACTGGCAAAAAATTCGGTTATTTTGGAGTATACCATTAAAAATGATGGACCTGCTTTGCAGCTTAATCCGATGTATGTTGGTCTTTTTCTAGATTGGGATTTGCCTGAGTTTTTTAATAACAGAATAGCATCATATCCGGATAAAAAATTAAGTTTTACTTATAATCCCAATGCAGATACTTTATTTGTCGGTGCCATGCTGATAAAAGGAAACAATTTTAACACCTATGCCATTAATCTCAATGAGCAGGAAAGTGGTCAACAAATCAATGTCAGCGATAATTTCACTGTTGATGAAAAATATTTTGCGTTGAGCAATACCCGCCTTGTTGCCGGTTTGAGTAATACCGGGGCAGATGTAGCATCTGTGATATCGTCGGGGCCTTATCAACTATTTAATAATGAAGAAACCATCATTGTATTTGCACTTATCGGTGCTTCGAGTTTAGATTCACTTTTAATGATAGCCGATGCCGCGCAAGAGTTTTATGAATCAATAAATCAACCGACTTCTATTTTAACTACGAGTATCAATCCAATAAACATTTATCCTAATCCTTCGGCAGATGGAATACTCAAAATTAAGTATATCCCCAATCAAAAGTTAAATATACGCATCGTCGATTTGCAAGGAAAAGAAGTTTATACAGCTATAGCTGATGGTGCTCAAGAATATCACACCTTACATACAGGATTAAAATCAGGAATGTACATCTTACAAGTCACGGATGCAGGTTCGCAATGGAGGTCCTTTCACAAAATTGTGATAGAAAGGTGAAACACACTTGTATTTTGAGACAAATTCAATAGGTTTGCAGCAATATATAAAATACGTATGGACATAAGTGGAATCATATCAGTGTCAGGCATGAGCGGGTTATACAAAGTGGTAGCTCAGTCGAGAAACGGAATTATTGTGGAATCGCTCGCTGATAATAAAAGAATGCCGATCTACGCATCTCATAAAGTGAGTGCACTGGAAGATATTAGCATCTACTCTGTTGGCGATGATGTGCCGCTCACCGAAGTGTTGAAAAAAATTAAAGAAAAGCAAAACAGCTCTGCAATTGCGGTTAATGCAAAGACTGATAACAAGGAAGTGAAATCACTTTTCAAGGAATCTTTTCCTGAGCATGACGAAGAGCGGGTTTTTGTATCTGATATGAAGAAGGTCTTCACTTGGTATAATATTTTGCTTGAGAAAGGTTTTCTCGATAAAGAACCTGAAGGCAAGCAGGATAAAACGGCAGAAGTGATTGCTGAAAAGCCGGTTGCTAAGCCAAAGACAAATGCAGCTGCACAGCCTAAAACGGCAGCACCCAAAGCATCAACCAAAGGGATGTCTAAACCGACCACGGTTAGAAAAACAGGTGGATAAAAACATTTAGAATGGAATTAACACAAAATCAAACCGCGGCAAAGAAACCGCGGTTTTTCGTTCCACAGCGATTGATGATTACATCATGGGCTGATGTGAGGAAACTATTTGAGACACTAGACCAAGAAGATATTGACAATAAAGAGCAGCTCTTAGCTTGGTTGAAAAAATTGAGCGAGTTGGAAGCAGTAATGCAGGAAGAGCTCGCATGGCGCTATATTCGCCACACGTGTAATACTAAAGATCAGAGTTTGTCTGATGCACTGCATTTTTATTATCAGGAAATCGAACCGCATACTCAAAAGTTCTTCGATAAGTTTAATCGGAAGATATTAGCTTCGGCCGTATTAAATGAATTGGAGCAAGAACAAAAATTTCAGATTTATTTCAGGTCACTGCGTAAATCAACCGAAATATTCCGCGAAGAAAACCTACAGCTCATTTCAGAAATACAAACTTTATCGAGCGAGTATGGAAAAATTTCTGGTGCAATGACCATATTTTACAACGATAAGGAATACACTTTTAATCAAGCCGCCAATTTTCTAAAAGAAAGAGATCGGAATCTGCGAAAGGAGATTTTGGATAAGATCATGCACCGTCGTTTTCAGGACAAGGATAAGCTCAATAAGCTATTTGATGACTTGCTTCAGAAAAGACATAAGATGGCATTGAATGCGGGATTTAAAAATTTCCGAGATTACATGTTCGCGGAATTGGGTAGATTCGACTATTCGCCTGAAGACTGTAAGCAGTTTCATCAATCAATAATCAAACATGTGGTTCCGGCTGTTCAAGCTATAGAAGAGGACAGAAAACGCAGGCTTGGTTATGACATACTTAAACCTTATGACCTTGATGTGGATCCCGATGGGAACCCGCCACTGAAAGTATTTGAAAACGGTGAACAACTCCTAGCGCTTACCATCAAAAATTTCAAAGCCATAGATCCTGAATTTGCAGAAGTCATAGCGCGCATGAATCAGCTGGGACACCTCGATTTGGAATCGAGAATAGGCAAAGCACCTGGGGGGTACAATTATCCATTATATGAGTCAGGATTACCTTTTATCTTTATGAATGCGGCAGGCGATCTGCGAGATGTGGTTACGATGGCGCATGAAGGTGGTCACGCTGTGCACGCAGTTTTATGCGATAAATTAGAATTAAGCGCTTTCAAACACACCCCTTCTGAAATTGCAGAAGTTGCATCTATGGCCATGGAATTGATTGCGATGGAACATTGGGATACGATATTTTCAGACCAAGATGAGTTAAAGCGAGCCAAACATATTCAATTAGAGAAGATTCTTAGTGTTTTTCCTTGGATTGCCTGTGTAGATGCATTTCAACATTGGGTTTATGAAAATCCGGATCACACGATTGCTGAAAGAGAAAAAGCCTGGACTACCATAACCAATCAAACACAAGGGATTGCAGTAGATCGTAGCGATTATGCGCTATATCAGGGCAGTGGATGGCACAAGCAATTACACATTTTTGAAGTGCCTTTTTATTACATTGAATATGCCATCGCGCAATTAGGGGCAATCGGTATTTGGAAGAATTATAAGGAAAATCCGCAAAGAGCATTGAGACAATACAAAGATGCATTAACTGCAGGTTACACAAAAACACTGCCCGAACTCTACAGAATCGCTGGTGTGGAGTTTAATTTCTCATCAGAATATGTAAAATCACTTACAGACTTTGTTTTGGTGGAGAAAGCTAAGATTTAATTGATGATTTTACTGAGCAACCTTGGTTCAGAAGAAGGCTTTTAGCTTGTTGTAATGTGTTTTTTTAACATTTTTTAATCTTTTTGTGAGAATCACTTATATTTGCCAGTGAAAAACACAAAAAATATGGGACTATTACAAGAGTTTAAAACCTTTGCTATGCGCGGAAATGTGGTTGACATGGCAGTAGGTATTATCATCGGCGGAGCCTTCGGTAAGATTGTATCATCATTGGTAAACGATTTAATCATGCCCCCGATAGGTGTGCTGATTGGTGGTGTCGACTTTAAAGATCTTGCAATTGTAATTAAAGAAGCATCTGAAGGAGCAGCAGCAGTTACTATTTCATATGGTAATTTCATTCAAACAGTTTTCGATTTTTTGATCGTGGCGTTTGCTATTTTCATGGTGATTAAAGGGATGAATTCTATGAAGAAGAAAGAAGAAGCAGCCCCTGCAGCACCGCCTGCTCCATCAAAAGAAGAGCAACTTCTATCTGAAATCAGAGATTTACTGAAAAAATAAAACCCGGCAACAATGAAGAAATATTTTATTCTCGCCATGATTTTGGCGAGATTGACTAGTTATGGTCAAATCGATCTTAAAGAAGACACTTCATTTATCGTTTGGCGGAAGGGAGCGTTCATGGCTTTTAATTTTAATCAAGTCGCGCTCATCAACTGGGCCGCAGGTGGCGAAAATGCGCTTTCAGCTACTGCTATTTTCAGTGGTTTTATCAAGAAACGAAATGTAAAAAGCTATTTTGAAACTACCCTTGACATGGGCTATGGTTGGATCACCAATGAGACCAATGGTTTCAGAAAAAATGAAGACAAGCTGGATCTGAACATGAAGTATGGGCATAGGGCTACAAAGGGTAATAAGATTTATTACGCTTTGCTCATGAATTTCAGAACGCAGTTCGCTCCGGGCTTTAATTTTCCCGATGATAGCACGGTGATTTCGCGATTTCTTGCTCCCGGTTATCTTTCAGTTGCTGCCGGTATTGATTACAAACCCAATGATTTTTTCTCTGTGTTTGTATCGCCGGCTACAGGTCGTCTATTGTTAGTAAGAGATCAGCGCTTAGCTGATCAGGGTCAATTTGGTACTTTTGCCGCCGAGTTTGATGCTAATGGGAATAAAATAAAGGATGGTGCACTATATCGTCTTGAGTTTGGTTCCATGTTGCGGGCACGTTTTCAAAAAGAAGTGATAAAGAACGTTAGCCTACTTACCACCTTGCAGCTATTCAACAACTACACCGATGTGCGAAAAGACAACAGAAGAAATATCGATGTGAATTGGGAAACCATGATCAATATAAAGGCAAATAAATGGCTCACTACGAGCATTTTCACCCACTTGATTTATGATGATGATATTCAATTGCCCACATTCGAAACAATCAATGGCGTGAGAACCGAAGTCGGCAGAGGACCTAAAACTCAGTTTAAAGAAGTTTTTGGTATCGGTCTTTCCTATAAGTTTTAAGCACTAGATTACCTAAGATCCGAATGATTCCCTGCTTGATTCTCGAGCAGGGATTTTTTTAAATTCTCTGTAAGTCTATTGCAAAGACAATCCTACAATGCATACATCGTCAACTTGAACATGATCACCTTTCCACTTATCAAAGAATTCAATCAGGTTCATTTTTTGAAGTTCCATTGGTAATTTATGATTTTCTACTAGAAAGTTAAACACAATACTTTTCTTAAGTTTTTTAACATTTTGACCGCCAAAGTGGTCTTTATTACCATCCGTAAAAAAATAGCGTTAGCTTATTTTGGTGCCATCTAAACGGTGATCATTATAGGCTTCATCTGATAAATATTTTCCTATCGGTTGTTCGTTTCCTTTCATTTCGTTGATGCCTTCGGCATTAAAATAAATGAGCGAGTTGTTAGCCCCTGCCATAGAATTTCTTTGTTTGATTTGTCGATGCGTATTAGTGAGATATCCATACCATCACTTATTTCATTTTCTACTGTTTTCGAAAACTATTCCATTATAATCGAGCGTGATTTGTTTAATATCGCGGAAGGGGTGTTGCAGTTAAAAATGTTGATTACCTTATCGAGTGCACTATGGCAATCCACACTGACTAATACGCCCAGCACCCCATGATCGGTGCAATCTGCTACGGCCAGATAAACATAGGAATCCTTTTCGGATAGCCAGTAGAAGTCACCAGCTATAATATCCTTAGGTTTGTAAAATATAAAAGAATTAGGAAAATTAGATTTTATGAGATGTTCGGGAGGTAGTATGGCCGATTGCACTTTGCGAGCATAATGAATAGAATCTAAAATTTCAAGGTTTTTGAGTTCAGCAATTTTTCTTTGCTTTTCAGCTTCATTACCTTTGGTTTCAACTTCTTTCTTTTGCTTTTCAATCACCCTTTTTTGTTTCCTAGTAATGTAAAGTCGGTTGAAAGCAAAACCTCTAAAAAGAATAAGAATCCCAAGGCCACCATACATCATTTTGTTTTGAAAATCCTCCAGTTTTAATTGTTCGTTTTGTGCAGCTATGGTTTCTCTTTCCTTTGCAATTAGCTCATCCAATTTTTTCTGTACTTTCATTTTAATGAGTAGTTTGTTGTAACTCTCATCATTCAGACTATC
Source organism: Flavobacteriales bacterium (assembly GCA_046294625.1). GTDB lineage: Bacteria > Bacteroidota > Bacteroidia > M30B66 > M30B66 > JBKBKN01. The sequence goes on along the minus strand of JBKBKN010000019.1, from coordinate 11,571 downwards.
CTTAATCGCCACATATTGCTTATAAAACTTAAGTGCATTTTCAGCCGAGCCTATTGTCTTGTAGATATGGAAAAGTGTTAGAGATGTTCGTTTAATGAGTTCCTTTAATCCAAGTTCCAATGTCTTGGAATGGCTAAACAAAGCATTGTTTAATGCTTCTTTAAAGCGATTTTGCTTTAAGTGCAACTCTGACATATAATTTGTACTCAAAATAATTCCCCGCTTATCTCCAACCTGCCTGTATATTTGAAACGCTCTCTCGAAATGCTCCACAGCTGATTCATAATCCTTATTTTCTAAATAAATAAACCCGAGTTCCCGTAGCAAAGATGCAATCCTAATAAAATCATTGTTTTGTTCTCTTAGTTTGAGCGACATCAATTGATGTTTCAACTGCAATTTTTTATCACCCAAGTAATCATAGGTCTGTGAAATATTGTGGTGTGAAAGTCCAAGCCCTTTTTAATCGTTAACTTCTGTTCTTAAATTTAACGTTTGCTTAAAGTATTTAAGTGCGAAATCATAGTCCTTCTTTGATAGGTAAATTAGTCCGATGTTGTTAATCGTATTCGATAAACCGATTTTATCATTTATTTTTTCCCTTATCTCCACAGCCTTTTGATAATATCGGATGGCTTCTTCGGTTTTACTCATATCGTTGAGCAGGTAACCCAAATTGTTGAGTGAACTGGCTTGTCTTTTAAGGTCGTCATTAAGTTCGAATCTTTGCAAAGATTTTTCGTAAAACAATTTTGCTGTAGTCAAATTACCAAGCCCATGCTGACTAAAGTCAATAAGATTATAAGCTCTGGCCTGCTGATTATTTAGTATTCGGTTGTAAGGCTCATTGCCAACATGTTTCGGGGCAATATTTTTAATACAACTGTCCGCTCTTTTTGCATACTCAAGCATAACTTCATAATCAATGGTGTTATAATGTGTTGCAATTTCCAACATGGCTTCTATTCCATTGGTATCATTTGAAAACTTAACAGCTACAACTTTAAGTTAGTCAATATTAATCTGCGCAACAGAAATTGATAAATTAAAAATCAAGCATAAAAAGAAAACTAAAGCATTTGTTTTAATGTATTTAATTAAGATATACATCGCAAGGTTGCTTGTCGTAATGATAGTTAATATCATTTTACGGCTCCATCATTATTTGATCAATTGAAAATAATTATAATTTAGGCTACATGAAACTTTTTGGTAAAATCTTATTTTCAAAAATAGTGCAAATAAATTTATAAGTTTAGATTCTTAAAATCGACCAAATTGGCGTCAAAGTGCTTATTAATTCACAAAAAAGTCTTCAAAAAATGCATATACAATTAATCTTATTAAAACTATGTGAAAAAATCATTTTGATAATTAAAAAATAATTGTACGTTTGCTGTCAAATTAAACTCATCAATTACACACAATGAAAAAACAAGCAGAAAGACTCAGACTAGTAAGGGTTTCTAAAGGAATGAGTCAGGAAAATGTCGCAAAAGCACTTGATATTACAGTAGGTGCATATTCAAAAATTGAGCGCGGAGTTACTAAATTAAGCCTCAATAGACTTGCTGATTTGGCAAATATTTTCGATTTAGAATTAAACGATTTTATTCGTTATCTGAATGGCGAGCAAGAAAGTCTTGATAGTAAGCTGAATATTCCGGTTGGTGGTTCAGGTAGTTCTGGTTCAACACTTAGCGATCCAGAGGTTCAACTTTTGAAAAAGCTTGTTAACCTTTATGAGGAAAGTAAAGAGCTCAACACCAAATCTGTGGTTAAACATATGTTTGAAGGTGCAGGAGTAAACACACATGCATTTGCAGAAGTTTTGAAAGAATCCTTATCTTTAGTTTCTAAGAAAATGGATGGCAATGCTTTGACTAATTACAAAAAAGGAATTGAAAAAGTACTTGATCTCATCAACTAATCAGGAATAAACTTTATTTTGCAGCCCGTCAGTTCATATTGACGGGCTTTTTTATGCTTGAAGTATCTGCAGTAATCATTAGCTACAACGAAGAAAGGAACATCGCTAGATGCATAGAATCGCTTCTGCAGGTGGTTGACGAGATTGTGGTTGTTGATTCCGGTTCGAACGATCGCACGCTTGAAATTTTGAAAAGCTACGATGTGAAAGTTATCTTTCATGCTTTTCAAGGACATATTCAACAGAAGAATTTTGCATTGACTAAGGCAAGTCATGATTTTGTATTATCGTTAGATGCAGACGAATGTCTTTCAGAAGATTTAAAAAAGTCTATTCTTGACATTAAGACATCGAAATCCATAACTCAAGCATATTCCATGAATCGGCTTACCAATTATTGTGGCAAATGGATCAAGCATTGTGGTTGGTATCCCGATGAGAAGGTTAGGTTTTTTGATCGAAGAATTGCTTCCTGGGGTGGTGAGAATCCACACGACAAAATCATGCTTCGCAGTGGATTGAAAGCTGTAAAACTTAAAGGCGACATATTACATTACTCTTATTATTCGATTTCTGATCATTTAATGCAAATCGAAAAATTCACAACCATAGCAGCCCATGCAGCTTTTCAAAATGGTAAAAAGTCAAGCCTTTTGAAAATTGTGATTGCTCCCTTGCATAAATTCATTCGCGACTATTTTATTAAACTTGGCTTTTTAGATGGATTTGAAGGCTTTGTAATTTGTCGTTTATCTGCAATGGCTACATTTTCAAAGTATGTCAAGCTAAGAATGCTTAATAAAGGAACGAAATGAGAATCATGATAAGCCGAACCGATGCTATTGGTGATGTCATACTCACATTGCCGCTTGCAGGCTTCCTGAAAAAAGTCAATGCCGATAATTACATTATTTTTATAGGAAGAACCTACACCCGAGCCGTGATTGCGGCGTGCGCTGATGTGGATGAGTTTATTGACTTGGATGAACTATTGAACATGAGCCGGGAAGCTGCCCTATCCATTGTAAAACAGAAAGCTGCCGATACGATTTTGCATGTTTTTCCCAATAAAATTTTAGCAGGATTGGCCCAAAAAGCCGGAATCAAAAATCGAGTAGGTACTTCGCATCGAGTGTTTCATTGGTTCACATGCAACAAATTGGTCAATCTCGGCCGGAAAAATTCTGATTTACACGAAACAGAGTTAAATTTTAAATTGTTAGAAGTCATCATAGACAAAAAGCCTGAAAAACCTTTAGGGCAATATCTTCGCATGAAGTCTGATAAATTGTCTAGTCAATTCAGGAAAGATTATCTCGTTGAAGGAAAATACAATTTAGTCATTCATCCGAAATCAAAAGGCAGTGCGAGAGAATGGCCTGCAAAGCATTATTTGAAGCTAGTTGACTTGCTGCAAAATGAAAAGGTTAACATCATACTCACTGGTACACTAGCTGAGGGTAAAGCGTTTTTGTCATCAATTGGAAATTTGCCATCTCATGTAAAAACAAGCTTTGGAAGACTCAACCTGTCTGATTTGGTCAGCTTGATTGGAGAAGCCGATGGATTACTTGCCTGCAGCACAGGTCCGCTTCATATTGCAGCAGCCTTTGGGAAAGATGCTATGGGAATTTACCCTCCCATAAGACCAATGCATCCGGGAAGATGGGCGCCGATTGGTGAAAAGACAAAGGTTTTTTGTTTGAATAAAACATGCAATCTTTGCAGAAATCAAACGAGTTGTGCATGTATCAATGATATTCAACCCATAGAGATCTACACTTACATCAAAAATATTAGCAATCAACATGAGTAGTCAGGCACCGGAAGATATTCTCAAAAGCATTGAACAGCATATCCCTTTTTATTCCGAAAGCATAAGAGAAGTGGCAATTGAAGTAATTAAGGCTAAAGTTTCAGATTATCCGATTTTTGTGGTTTATAAGGATTTTGCTAATCTGGGGAAGATGATTATCAACAAAGAAGATCTTGCGCTCGATTGGCATGTGAATGCATCAACTATAGAAGAGTTTGTGGCAAGGAAAATTTTCCAAGGAGAAAAACTTCAACAGTTTATTCGCACATTCAAAGATCCGAAGCACTACATGTGTTTGTTTGTTATTCATGAAAATGGAGCGCATTTCATTTTTCATCCTTACGAAGCCGATTAATTGTTTAATTTAGGTTTAATCATGCAAGACTCAAGTTTTGAACAATTTACTGATGCGAAGTCATTAATTCAGCATAATCTGAAGCAAGCTCAACAGGTTTTGGAAGAATGGCTTTCTGATGAAAAGCTGATATCTTCAATCGCTGATGCGGCTAACCTTATGAGAAAGTCCATAGAAGCTGGTCATAAAATAATTTCATGTGGAAATGGAGGATCTATGTGCGATGCCATGCATTTTGCAGAAGAACTTTCAGGGAGATTCAGAAATGACCGTAAACCATTAGCAGCAATCTCCATTTCTGACCCATCGCATATCACCTGCGTGGGCAATGACTATGGTTTTGATTATGTGTTTAGCCGATATCTTGAAGGATTGGGCAATGAAGGCGATATTTTGTTGGCTATCAGCACAAGCGGAAATTCTAGAAATGTGATTCTTGCAGCAGAAACCGCTAAATCCAAAGGTTTGAAAGTGGTAGGACTCACAGGTAAGGGTGGCGGAAAGCTGGCTGAGCTTTGTGATGTAGAGATTCGTGCGCCTTACACTGATTTTGCTGACAGGGCTCAGGAGCTTCATATCAAAGCGATACACACGCTTATTCAGTTAATTGAGCGTTGAAGTTCCTTATTTGTTTCTTAGGATTGGCGATTAAACCTTAATTTTACAACATAAATATTACAAATACGTGTCAATAGAAGTTAGTCAGATTACGAAAGTTTACGGAACGCAGAAAGCGCTTAATCAAGTAAACTTTCAGGTGAAACCGGGAGAAATTATTGGATTTCTTGGACCTAATGGTGCCGGAAAATCAACGATGATGAAAATTATCACTTGCTTTTTGCCACAGACTTCGGGCAGTGTGAAAGTTTGCGGCTTCGATGTGCTTGAACAATCACTCGAAGTGAGAAGAAAAGTAGGATATTTAACCGAGCACAATTCACTTTACTTAGACATGTATGTTCGCGAATATTTAGCTTTCGCGGCGGGCTTGTCAGGAATAAAAAAAACGGCAAAGCGCGTTTCGGAAATGATTGATACCACAGGCCTGGGCGATGAACAGCATAAAATTATCGGCGCACTATCGAAAGGCTATCGTCAGCGAGTAGGTCTCGCACAAGCGATGATTCATGATCCGGAAGTATTGATATTAGATGAACCCACCACCGGACTTGATCCCAATCAATTGGTAGGAATCAGAAATCTGATCAAAAACTTGGGTAAAGCTAAAACTGTAATGCTTAGCACACACATCATGCAGGAAGTGGAAGCCATGTGTAGCCGGGTAATCATCATTCATAAAGGAAATATTGTAGCCGATGATTATGTAGGCAACATTTTGTCCACCAGCGATTCTCGTTCGATCATCCAAGTTGAATTTGATAAAAAAGTTAGTGAAAAGCACTTAATGGCTATCGAAGGAGTGATAAAGATAAATAAAAAGAAAGACACCCAATACGAGCTTTTTAGCCGTGCAGAAATTGATATTAGGCCTTCAGTTTTTCGATTTGCAGTGGATAACCAACTCACTGTGCTCACCATCAGTCGCAAGGAAGAATCTTTAGAAGAAATTTTCCGTCAGTTAACTGGCAATAATTCATCAAGATAATTTGCCTGTGCATTAATTCTGTATATTTTTGCAAAACTTTAATTTAACAATATGCCCTATTTATTCACATCAGAGTCCGTGTCAGAAGGTCATCCGGACAAAGTAGCAGATCAGATTTCAGATGCGCTAATAGATCATTTTTTAGCCTACGACCCTAATTCAAAAGTAGCTTGTGAGACCTTAGTCACTACCGGACAGGTAGTCCTCGCCGGAGAAGTTAAGTCAGAAGCTTATCTCGATGTGCAAGAGATTGCTCGAGAAGTGATTCGTCAGATTGGCTACACCAAGTCAGAATACATGTTCGAGGCCAACTCATGCGGGGTATTTTCTGCCATTCATGAGCAATCACCCGATATCAATCAAGGTGTAGAGAAAAAAGACCCGATGAAGCAAGGAGCTGGAGATCAGGGAATGATGTTTGGTTATGCTTCGCGAGAAACAGATAATTATATGCCGCTTCCACTTGAGCTTTCACATTTGTTGCTCAAAGAGTTGGCTGCTATTCGCAAAGAAGGCAAACAGATGAAGTATCTGCGTCCTGACTCTAAAAGCCAAGTAACGATCGAATATAACGACAACCACGAGCCCATCCGCATCGACGCTATTGTGGTTTCTACGCAACATGACGATTTCGACACGGAGAAAAAAATGCAAGAGCAAATCAAGAAAGATATCATCAATATTTTGATTCCGCGCATAATGAAGAAATTGCCTAAGCGTGTTCAGGCACTTTTCAATGATAAAATTAAGTACCACATCAATCCAACTGGCAAGTTTGTGATTGGAGGCCCGCATGGTGATACAGGTCTTACCGGTCGTAAAATTATTGTTGATACCTACGGAGGAAAAGGAGCACACGGCGGTGGTGCATTTTCAGGAAAAGATCCCAGCAAAGTGGATCGTTCAGCAGCTTATGCCACTCGCCACATTGCTAAAAATATGGTAGCAGCCGGTATTTGCGATGAGGTATTGGTGCAAGTTGCTTATGCCATAGGCGTAGCGGAGCCGGTAGGGCTTTATGTTAATACATACGGTACTGCAAAAGTAAACAAAAGTGATGGCGAAATCGCCCAGATTGTAAGTAAATTGGTTGATATGCGTCCATATGCCATTGAGCAAAGATTTAAGTTGCGAACGCCAATATATCAGGAAACCGCTGCCTATGGTCACATGGGTCGTGAACCGAAAGAAGTGGTTAAGGTGTTTCACAAAGGGAAGAAAGATGAAAAGAAAGTAAAAGTTAAATTGTTCCCTTGGGAAGAGCTTGATCTGGTAGCAGACTTTCAAAAATCCTTTGGCATCAACGCCAATGCAAAAACAAACAAGACTTCAACTGCTGCAAAATCAAAGAAAAAAGCAGCCGTAGCATAAGGATTGGTTATTAATTTGTCTTAAAGCGCCGTGATGAAAATCCGGCGCTTTTTTTTCGGATTATTGAATTAACGATAGTGGGAATTAAAAATATACTATATTTGCAACCTTGTTGCATAAATGAGAGTGTTGCATAATATCGATATCCGAAATGCTTTTGCATGTGTGCTGTTGATAGTTTTCACCGTAAGCGCCTGTGCGCAGCAATTCATGATACAGGGTTCAGTTAAGGATGAACAAGGGAATGATGTGATTGGGGCTATTATATACTTACATGAGCTCAACATTGGCACACAGACCAGTACAGAAGGCAAATTCGTATTGGGGCCGGTAAAGAACGGTAACTATCATCTTCACATACAATCGATGGGTTACAAATCCAAAACTATAGATATTAAAGTGCAAAATGAAGATTTGCAGCTCAATCTGAGAATCCGGACAAGTTCTATTGAACTTAACAGCGTTTTGGTCGAAGAGAGTTTAATGAAAGCCGGACAGGCACAGCAGACACAGCCAGTGAGTGTTATCACCCAAGAGATGATGCTTAAAAATGCAAATGCTTCATTTGCACGTATGCTTGAAATAGTGCCGGGGGTAAGTTCCATTAACACCGGAATGGGGGTATCTAAACCTGTGATCCGTGGTATGGGATTCAATAGGGTGGTAGTGGCTGAGAATGGCATTAAACAAGAGGGTCAGCAATGGGGAGGCGATCATGGTTTAGAAATAGACCAGTTTAATGTAGAGCGGGTAGAGGTGATCAAAGGTCCTTCATCGATAATGTACGGCTCGGATGGTATAGGCGGTGTGGTAAATATTCGTCCACCGGCATTTCCTGAAAATAATACAATAATTGGTTCTGCATTAATGACCTACAGATCGGTTAATGATTTTGTTGGTGTAAGTGCTATGGCGGGCATCAATAAGAATAACAGATTTTTTCGGATTAGACTGTCAGCACAAGACTATGCTGACTACAGAGTTCCTGCCAGCAGTTTTGTTTATAACAACTTTGTACTCGATTTGAATAATAATCGGCTCAAAAATACAGCAGGCAACGAACGTAATTTTTCACTGATAGGAGGAATCAATAAAACATGGGGATTCAGCACCATTACCTACAGCTATTTCAACCAGAATGCCGGATTCTTTTCCGGTGCTCATGGCATCCCCCGAGCTTGGCAATTAGTCGATGATGGCGATTTTCGAAATATTGATTTACCCTTTCAGCGAGTGCAACACCATAAAGTTATTTCCAATACCAACCTGATCTTGGGTGATTCATGGCTTGAAATAGATTTGGGATATCAGAATAATCTAAGGCAGGAGTTTTCTCTTCCGCATGTTCATGGTTTTGTGCCTATGCCGGATACTGATCTGGAGCACCAGTTTTTATTGCAAACATACAGCGCTAATTTACGTCTTCACAACGACAAGAGCCGGCGATTAAGCAGGGTTATTGGAATTTCAGGTAACTATCAAGATAATGAGATTGGTGGATTTTCTTTTCTAATTCCAAATTTTAATGCGAAGAATGCGGGTGCTTTTGTTTATCAGAAGATTACCCTAAAAGATAGCCTGTTTGCAAATGTAGGCATCCGATATGACTATGGAAACGTGAGAACTGAACGCTATCTGATGCCAGTTTATGATGCTTCAGGCAGCATAGTGGGTCAAACACAGCGAAGCCCGGCGCTTGACCGTTTTTTCAGTAATTTTTCCGGTACAGCTGGTTTGAGTTGGTTTCCAACTCAGAATTGGAACATTAAGTTAAATGTCGGAACCAGCTTCCGATTTCCCACCGCACCAGAGCTCACCGCCAATGGAGTGCACCATGGCTCATTCCGGCATGAAATGGGCGATAGTTTGCTCACATCCGAGAGAGGTTACCAAATGGATGTAACCGTAAAGCATGAGAAAAAGAACTTGATTGCTTCATTCACACCCTTTTTTAATTATTTCGATAAGTTTATTTTTCTCGACCCTACCAGTCAGTTTTCCTTGCTTCCAGATGCCGGACTCATCTATCTTTTCAATCAGGCAAATGCTTTGCATACAGGTGCAGAGTTTTTTGGCGATTATCATTTCACCGAGCAAATACACTTGAGTGCGACCGCCCAATATGTTTTTGCGCTCAATATTGAAACAGGCTATGCCATGCCATTCACACCACCCGCATCAGGTAGAGTTGAATTCGAGTACGACTTAAAAACAGCAATGGCATTTTTGCCTGATTTTACCTTAGGAACAAATGTGCAATGGGCATTGGCACAAAACCGAGTAGCCAGAAATGAGCCCGCTACGCAAGGATTTAAGGTGTTAAACCTATCCACTCTTTTCAATTTTCAAATAGGAAAACAAATGGTGAAATTAGCTTTCGCTGTTCAAAATATTTTGAACACACGCTATTATGTACACTTAAATCGATACCGGCTGCTCAATTTGCCTGAGCCGGGGCGCAATTATATGGTCAGTATTGTCATACCAGTTAAGCATTCGATTAACCAAAAATAAATATTAAAACAAAAACTAAAAATTATGAAAAAAATCACCTTATTCATGTTGAGCACAGTATTACTAACAAGCACTGTGCTTATTAACTCATGCAAAAAGAATGACGAAGAGAAACCTACTCTCATTTTGGAAGAGCCCGAAGATGGACAAATCGTAAATTCCGGTACAACCCTGCATGTTGAAGGAAAAGCTAAGGACAATGTAGGATTGTCTCAACTTAAAATTGATATACATGACGCTTTTGACGGGCACTCACACGGCCGCTTGGCCAGTGGTGCCACTGCCTTCTCTATAGTTCGAATTGTAAACTTAAGCGGCAAAGAAGCCAAATTTCATGAAGATATTAATATTCCTGTCAATACCTTAGCAGGCAAATACCATGTGATAGTGAGCGTGGTGGATGAAGCTGGTAATCTTTCCGACATTGTAGAACGCGATATCTTCATTAGAAATTCTACAGATTTAATTCCTCCGGTTATTAATTTATCTGTACCAGTCAATGGTCAGGTTGTTCCATTAAACGGCTCATTGCAGGTTCAAGCTTCTATAGCCGACAATGAAGAAATTGAAGAAGTAAAAATCAAAATCAAAAATGCTACTGGAAATAAAGTTTTTGAATGGGTGAGCGATCATATTCACGCGAATACCTATGATTTGAATCATTCAGCTAATTTAACCGGATTAGCTGCCGGAAATTATAAACTTGAAGTGATAGCAATCGATCATGTTAATAATACCACAGAGGTGGATGTAAATTTTGTTATTCAGTAAGCTTTGAAGGTCATGAATAAAGGACGGTTCGCATCGAACCGTCCTTTTAGTTTTTATTAATTTGAACAGCTTTCTGCAAATTAGATTTGATGCATCAAGTTTCTATTTTCCAACGCAATGATTATGTTTACTTTTGTCCGCAATTCACAATGCTTCCATGATTTTAGGCAAAAAGCTAATCGTAATCCTACCGGCATACAATGCTGAAAAAACCCTGGCGAAAACATATCAAGAAATTCCTTTTGACATTGTCGATGATGTAGTGCTGGTTGACGATCAAAGTAAAGATCAAACCGCTGACTTGGCACGCAAAATCGGTATCAAGCATGTGATAGTGCATGAGAAAAACCGGGGCTATGGCGGTAACCAAAAAACTTGCTACAAAAAAGCTTTGGAACTGGGGGCAGATATTGTAGTGATGCTACATCCTGACTATCAATATACTCCAAAGTTGATTGAAAGTATGGCCTATATCATTGCTCGTGAGGTTTATCCTGTGGTGATTGCCTCTCGTATTTTGGGTAAAGGCGCTCTAAAAGGTGGAATGCCATTGTATAAATACATTTCTAATCGCTTCTTGACTTTCATGCAAAACTGGTTAATGAATCAGAAACTTTCCGAATATCACACAGGTTATCGAATGTTTTCAGCCGAAGTTTTGCGGTCGATAGACTTTGAGAAAAACTCCGATGATTTCATCTTTGATAATCAAATGTTAGCCCAGATTTTTTATGCGGGTTATGAAGTTGCTGAGGTAACCTGCCCAACAAAATATTTTGATGAAGCTTCATCCATTAACTTGAAGAGAAGCATCAAGTATGGTATAGGTGTTTTAGGAGTGTCTTTGCAATATAGGCTAAACAAGTTAGGAATTTTAAAATCTGAAATTTTTTATTCCAGATGATAAATGCTATTAAAAAGATGTTACTTTGGATTTCAAGGCTGCTGCTTGCGCTGATTAGTTTCCTTTTGGTAGTGATTAGTTTGTTTTACTTTGCAACCACCATTTATCATTTTCCGGAAGCTAAGCAATTTTCAGGAAATTTCATTTATAATCCGTACGAAAATCTGCCTGAACATTCATTCAGAGCCCATTTTCATGCTCACTCAGTGGAATGGAAAGGTTTGACCGATGGGCATAATGATGAAAAAGATGTCTTCGATGCTTACACCAACAGAGGATACGACATTGCCGGTATTTCAAATTA
>JBKBKN010000018.1:60934-71835 GCA_046294625.1 Flavobacteriales bacterium | reverse complement strand
TATCAACAGGTCATCTGGACTGATGCAGCTACTAATAGCATGGTAGAAGAGTCGGGCACTATGAACTTGATGTTTGTCATCAACAATGTACTGATTACTCCTTCCTTGAGTGCCAGCAAGCTTGCCGGTGTAACCCGCGATAGCATTATTCAAATTGCTAAACATTGGGGAATGGAAGTGGAAGAGCGAAATGTGAAACTCACCGAAGTCATGGAAGCATTCGATAACGGAAGCATGCAGGAAGCTTTTGGCACTGGCACGGCTGCCAATGTAGCTCCGATCCATGTGATTGGCTATCAGGGAAGAGATTATGAATTACCAAAACTGAAAGAAGATTCTTTTGGGAAAAGAGTTGCGGTTTATCTAAATGACTTGAAACATGGTCGGGTTGAAGATCCATTTGGATGGATTTTCACCGGTGAGCGAATGACAAGAGAGTTAATAAAAGGCTAAATTTGAGTTCGAAATACTGGATTATTTTTTCATTCTATAAATTTTATGCGCAACCTATTTAAAGCAAAGGTCAGCATTCCGCTGATCGTGCTTTTGGCTTTAGTTATTTCTATTGCCGTAGTCAATTATTATGCTGTTCAACATCTTAATCAGGAAAAAAAGAAGGCGGTAAAAGAAGCATTGTCAAAGATTGACCACGTGTCGCAGCGTCTATTACCAAGAGAGCGCTACAAGCATATTCGTCCCTTGTTGTTTGTTGAATATAAACGAGAAGATACCCTGCTCTTGAAAATCAAAAAAGACATCATGGATTTCATCAAGCAAAAACAAGATGCTGGGGTTATCCGAAACGCCTCGGCCTATCTTCGTTTACTTAACCATCATCAGGATGTTAGGATAAATCCTTCAGAAATATATTTCCCCGGAAGTCTGATGAAAGTACCCATGCTGATTAGCTTTTTGAAAGAAGCCGAATCGAATCCGGCCTACTTAGATAAAAGCATTAGCTTTGATGCTCCTTTTTCTAATCTTCCTAACCAAAATATAAAAGGAAAAAATATCGAAGTGGGTAAATCATATAGTTTCCGTGAATTGCTTCATTACATGATTGTATATTCCGACAACAATGCAACAGCGCTATTGGGCAATAATATTGACTTTGAAAAATTGTCGCGTGTATTTGAAGACCTTGCCTTGCCTCCTATCATTGCCGGATATCAAGATTATGCTATCTCATTGAAAGATTATTCCAGATTTTTTCGTTGTCTTTACAATGCGAGCTATTTAAGCTGGGACATGTCTGAATATGCGCTTGATCTGCTTAGTAAGTGTACTTACAGTAATGGATTAAAACGTTATTTGCCTGACACAATTAAAGTAGCCTATAAGTTCGGAGAAAGAAACCTAGAAGGCATCCAGCAACTTCACGAGATGGGTATCGTATATTTAGGCGAACAAACTTATCTCGTAGGCATCATGACCAAAGGTAAAGATGTAAAAGCTCTTGAAGATTTTATTGCAGATGTCTCAAAAATTATCTTTGACTACTTTGTGAAAGAAGGAAAAAGCATCGACAAGTAATGCTAATTACCCCCCATCCTAAGTAATCTTAAGAGCGTAGGGTCTTTTTCGTTCGAAGCAATATCCTGAATTAATCCAATGATATAACGGGCTTTAGCTGTAAAATCGGCAGCATCTTTGTCGAGGCTTGCTGCCTGCGATCCATTGCCGGATGATCTCAGGCCATCTGCTTCGTACTGTGCATTCTCGGCCTTCTCTTCATAGAATCCAACCATTTCGCTCAGCACTTGAATGCCCGCCAACCTGAGCCACCAGGCACTTTCCTTGGAAGCAATATTTCGGAACATTGGTAGCGCTTCATCGCGGGTAGCTTCATCCTGCGTGAGTACATACACACCAAGCATCTGAATAAACATATACTTTTCATTAGGCTCTTTCACACGGCTGTAGGCTTCTTTCAAAAACTTCCATTTGCCCGGGGTAGATGATGCTGAGTAAATAGTAGCCATGGTAGATAGCATTCCACTCGAAGCAGTGGGCTCTAAGCCTTCAATAATTTTCACTGCTTTCTCAGGGTTGCTTCTGTACAGCGAATTCAAGGCCGATGATATCACATTTTCAGACGAATCGCGCAAGGCTCTTTCATATATTGAGAACAATGAAGCATCTTCGTTGTAGAGATCTGATAATTTACTGATCGAAGCAGCGCGAACCGCTGGCTTCGGATCATTTTTGGCAAGATTGATCAGTACTGGTTGAATTTCGGCTAAGGCCAATTCATTGCCCGTATTAAAAGTTCGAACTGCTTCTTTACGGATGTACCAAAACTTATCATTCATCGCCAAACGCAGTGCATTTTGAACTGCCTTATCGTCTTGACCTTCTTCAAAAGAACGAACAGCTTCCATTCTATCACGGAAATTACTGCTGCGATTATACCGCGCAATCTGCTGCTCTTTATTATATTCTTGTATCCAATCAGCTACAATCGCTTTCTCAGGATCCGGAATAATCAGCACCGGCTCAGTTGAAAATCCTGAAAACTCAAAGCTTTGTTCTGCCTTATCAATAGTGACTCTTTCTCTGCGAACTTTTCCGTCAGTAAGGTGAAATTCTACTTCAACCGGAATTTTAAAAATAGGTGTTTTATTTAAGTTCTGAGTTTGCTTTGTGTTCCAGGTTAATTTGCCATTCTCATAGACAAAGCTTGATTCAATAATGGCATGCCCTTGATCGAGAAACCACTGATTGAAAAACCAGTTTAAGTCTTCGCCTATCACTTTTTCATAAGCCAGTCGAAGATGATGTATCTCCACCGGTTGAAAACGATTGTCGTGGAGATACACTTTCAAACCCGAAAAGAAGGCATCATCCCCTAAATATTTTCTTAACATGTGCAAAATGGTACCGCCCTTTTGGTAGGAATGGCGGTCAAACATGTCTTCTTTGTCAACATAATCGAAACGAATAAGGTTTACCTTTTTCTGCGCATATTCTGCTTTGTAGGCATCGAAAGCTCTTTGCAGATGAAGGTCTGCTTCGTCGCGACCATGTTTGTATTCTTTCCAAAGATATTCGCTGTAAGTTGCAAATGATTCATTCAACGGCAGATTGGCCCATGACTCGCAAGTAACCAAATCGCCAAACCATTGATGAAAAAGCTCATGAGCAATCACGTCTTCATAATTTCCATCAAGCATTTCGCGTGGGGTTTGATGCATAAACTCCCCAAATAGTGATGCCGAAGTGTTTTCCATAGCGCCGGAAACATAGTCGCGTACCACTACTTGCGAATACTTTTGCCAGGGGTAGTCAACGCCTAAAATATTGGAGAAGAACTCTAACATTTCCGGAGTACTACCAAAAATATATTTTGCATAAGACCCATACTCTGGTTCCACATAGTAATCTACTACAATGTTGCGCCACTTATCCTTTACCACAGCAAATTCACCAATGGCCATCATCACCAAATAGGGTGTGTTGGGCATATCCATTTTCCAATGATCGGTGCGTGTGCCATCTTTGTTTTTTTTAGAGCTAACCAGCAACCCATTGGAAAGGGTTTTAAACTTGTCATCAACCGTGATATGCAAGTCATGAAACATTTTTTCGTTTGGCTTATCAAAAGTTGGAAACCAGCACGAATTGGCTTCTGTCTCTCCTTGAGTCCAAATTTGGGTTGGCTTCTCCGGATCTTCATCCAAAGGGTCAATAAAATATAAGCCCTTTGCTGCCGAAATAGCTGCACTCCCCTTTTCATTTAATTCATTGGGTTTAGCCGTGTAATCGATGAATACTTTAAATCGCTCATCTCGCTTATATTGTTTATCGAGTCCGATTCTTATTTGTCTGCTATCGTATTTGTATTTAAGTGGCAGTTTTGAATTCTTATTTCCTAGCAATGACACTTCATGTATATCGAAGCCTTTGGCATCCAGAATAAGGGAATCTGTGGCATAGAAATATGGCTTTGCTACAATAGTGGCTTTCCCCATCAATTGTGCCTTTGGTATATCAAAGCTTACATGAAGCTCGGTGTGGATAATATCCGTAAGCAAAGTAGCGGATGGATTATATCTTGGTCTTTCTTTCTTTTCGCTTGGTTGTTCTTCTTCGGATTGGCCGGCAAGCAATTTTCGCATCCATTCCATATCATCCTCCGACACCTCTTCTTCGGCAGGAGCGGCAATGGCAAGGTCAGTTGTCTTTACTTTCTTTGTTTTACAGGAAATGAAATTACTTGCCACAAAAAATGACAAGACTATGAGAAGAACAAGGGATTTTTTTTGCATTTCGAATTATTTGTAAGCCGGGCAAAGATACTGCTTTGTGTCAGAATTTGATTGGGAATATGTTCATGAGTATGGAAGATGTCGAATAAATTACATATCCCACTTTATTTTCTAATCATAAATAGCCCGGCTGACAAAAGCATTTCCTGTTTGAAGCAGCCCGAAGTCTACTTCACATAAATTATATGAAGATACAGCCTAAGTTTCTTATTTTTGCGCTACAATTTTGAAATCATGAGCGACGACAAAAAAGTCATTTTTTCTATGGTGAAGGTAAGTAAAACCTTCCCTCCCCAAAAACAGGTATTAAAAGATATCTATCTTTCCTTTTACTATGGTGCTAAAATTGGCATCATCGGTTTGAATGGCTCCGGTAAATCTACTTTGCTCAAAATCATTGCCGGTGTAGAAAAATCTTTTGATGGCGAAGTGGTATTTTCACCGGGCTACCGTGTGGGATATCTTGAACAAGAGCCACAACTTGACGATAGCAAAACCGTAATTGATATTGTGAGAGAAGGCGTTCAACCCATCATGGATTTGCTCAACGAATACAATGAGATTAATGAGAAAATGGGTCAGGAAGAATACTATTCTGACATGGACAAGATGGACAAATTGCTCACCCGTCAAGGACAGTTACAAGATGAGATAGATGCCAAGAATGCCTGGGAGATTGATTCCACACTCGATCGTGCTATGGACGCGCTACGTTGCCCTGAACCCGACCGAATTATTGGCACTTTATCAGGTGGTGAAAGAAGACGAGTGGCACTCTGTCGTTTGCTTTTACAACAACCTGAAATCTTATTGCTCGATGAGCCTACCAACCACCTCGATGCAGAATCGATAGACTGGCTTGAGCAACATTTACAACAATATCCTGGTACGGTGATTGCTATTACCCACGACCGTTATTTTTTAGACAATGTTGCAGGGTGGATTCTAGAACTCGACCGAGGTGAAGGTATTCCTTGGAAAGGCAATTATTCAAGCTGGTTGGAGCAAAAAGGTAAGCGTTTAGCTCAGGAAGAAAAGACGGAAAGCAAGCGTCAGAAAACCTTAGCACGAGAGTTGGAATGGGTTCGTCAAGGCGCAAAAGGCCGTCAGGCAAAGCAAAAAGCACGTTTACAGGCCTACGACCGATTGTTGAATGAAGATGTAAAACAAAAGGAAGAAAAACTGGAAATTTTTATCCCGAATGGATCTCGATTAGGTAATGAAGTTATTGAAGCTATTGATGTTTCTAAAGCTTTTGGCGATAAAT
Source organism: Flavobacteriales bacterium (assembly GCA_046294625.1). Classification (GTDB taxonomy): domain Bacteria; phylum Bacteroidota; class Bacteroidia; order M30B66; family M30B66; genus JBKBKN01. The sequence continues at coordinate 66,300 of JBKBKN010000018.1, read as the reverse complement.
TATTATACGAACACCTCAATTTTAAACTTCCACCTGCAGGCATCGTGGGAATCATCGGCCCTAATGGAGCAGGTAAAACCACCATTTTCAAAATGATTATGGGTCAAGAAAAGCCCGATAAAGGCGAGTTTAAAATTGGACCAACAGTAAAAATCAGCTATGTAGATCAAACCCACGAAGCCATTGACCCCAACAAAACCGTATGGGAAGTAATTTCAGGGGGTCACGAAACCATCGATATGGGTGGTCGATCCATTAATTCAAGGGCTTATGTGAGCCGATTTAATTTTTCCGGAGCCGATCAGGGAAAAAAAGTTGGCGTGCTTTCCGGTGGTGAAAGAAACCGTCTTCACTTGGCTATGGCACTAAAAGCCGAAGGTAACGTATTACTTCTCGATGAGCCTACTAACGATATTGACGTAAACACACTGCGAGCATTAGAAGAGGGTTTAGAAAACTTTGCAGGATGTGCAGTGATTATTAGTCACGATCGCTGGTTTCTCGATCGCGTCTGCACGCATATATTGGCGTTCGAAGGCGATTCGCAGGTTTATTATTTCGAAGGTGGCTATTCTGAATATGAAGAAAATAAAAAGAAACGCCTTGGCGATATGGAGCCTAAACGAATTAGATACAAGAAGCTTGTTGCAGGATAATATCAATCGATATTTCTCTTTTGTTTAAACATTTGGTCAGCAAGCTTTTTTATTAGACCAAACATAGATTTGAATTTAGAAAACATATTTCAGTCATTCAGGCAATCTAAAGCCTGGATAGCATTAATGGAAGATGCTGCACAGATTTCCGACAAGAAATTTGCTTTAGATGGTCTTGCCGGAAGTGGCCTCAATTTCTTTATTGCTGCTTTAGCAGAGTCTCAGCGTTCATCACACCTGATTCTTATTCCACAGCGAGAAGATGCCGCATATTGCTACAATGACTTTCAGCAGTTATTGCCCAAATTCAATGTGCTATATTTTCCTTCTACACAAAAAAAGCCATATACACCCGACAGTTCTAACCAACAACAGAATTTGCTCAGAGCCGAAACGCTCAATACCATCAGCGTTTCTAAAAAGCCATTTATACTCATTACCTATCCCGAAGCGCTGGCCGAAAAAGTAATAACCAGAAAAAACTTGTTGAAAAACACATTTAAGGTATCTGTAGGCGATTCGTTGAGTTTGGATTTTTTGAACGAATTCATGCAAGAGTATGATTTCGAAAGAGTGGATTTTGTTACCGAACCAGGGCAGTATGCCATTCGCGGAGGCATCATTGATGTATTTTCATATTCGGATGAACTTCCTGTGCGTATAGAGTTATTCGGAAGCGAAGTAGATACTATACGCGCCTTCGATCCGGTGGACCAGCTATCGAAGCGAAATCATGACTTCTTTCATATCATACCCGATGTGCAAGGTAAAATTCTGAAGGAAAGCCGCGAAAGTTTACTCTCTTTTCTCCCTGCTACCACCACCATTTGGCTTAAAGATGCCGACCTCTTTGTAGACTCACAGCAAGCCTACTTTGAAACGGCGCTTGAAGCATTTGAAACAGCTGAAGAAGAACAAAAACACTTAAAACCTGAAGATCGTTACTGCTCAGGTCGGGAAATGGTGGCTGAACTCACTTCGAAAAAAGTAATTAGTGTTGGGAAAAACTCAAAATTAAGGTTTGATCAAAAGCTCGAGATCCTTTCTTCTCCACAACCATCATTCAGCAAAAACTTTAACCTGATAGCTGAAAATATTGGGGCACTTAATAAACAAGGTAATCAAATATTCGTGTTTTCCGACAATCCTAAACAAATTGAGCGGATTCACCATATTTTTGATGACATCGGTGCACAAGCCAATTTTACACCCATACATTTTTCTATTCATGAAGGATTTATAATCCCCGAATTGAGTTTAGTATGCTATGCTGACCATCAACTCTTCGACCGATACCATCGTTACAAACTGAAAGATGGGGGCGACAGGAAAGCAGCCATCACACTGAGAGAATTGAAGGGACTTCAACACGGCGATTTTGTCACGCATGTGGATCACGGAGTGGGAAAGTTTGCCGGACTGGAACGCATTGAAGTGAATGGCAAAATGCAAGAAACGGTAAAGTTAATTTACAAGGACAATGATATTTTGTATGTTTCTGTTCATTCACTCCATCGCATTTCAAAATATTCAGGCAAAGAAGGAACAGAACCAAAACTGAATAAACTTGGATCAAATGCTTGGTCTAATCTAAAACAAAAGACCAAGTCAAAGGTCAAAGACATTGCCAAAGACCTCATAAAACTCTATGCGGAGCGTCGATCTAAAAAGGGGTTTGCCTTTTCTCCGGACACTTACCTTCAGTATGAACTTGAAGCTTCGTTCATTTACGAAGATACACCTGATCAATTGAAAGCAACTCAGGATGTGAAAAAAGATATGGAAAAACACATCCCAATGGATCGATTGGTTTGCGGTGACGTAGGTTTTGGTAAAACCGAAGTTGCGATAAGAGCCGCATTTAAAGCAGTGACCGATAGCAAGCAGGTGGTTGTGTTAGTTCCCACCACCATTCTCGCTTTACAGCATTATAAAACTTTTCGCGATCGTTTGAAAGATTTTCCTTGTAAAGTAGATTACCTAAATCGATTCAAATCGGCCGCCCAACAAAAAGAAACCATTAAAAAGTTAGAAGAAGGGAAAATAGATATTATTGTCGGTACACATCGATTGCTCAGCAAGGACGTTAAATTCAAAGATTTAGGCCTGATTATCGTAGATGAAGAGCAAAAATTTGGAGTGGCAGCAAAAGAGCGATTAAAAACCTTAAGAGTAAATGTAGATACCCTTACGCTCACCGCAACGCCTATTCCGCGAACATTACATTTTTCTCTGATGGGTGCTAGAGACTTTTCAGTTATCAACACTCCCCCCCCCAATCGCTACCCCGTTCAAACAGAAATCCACACCTTCAATGAAGAAATAATTCGAGATGCAATAGGCTTTGAAATTCAACGTGGCGGGCAAGTATTTTTCGTTCACAATAGAGTGCAAAATATCAATGACATTGCAGACTTGATAATGAAATTATGCCCAGGCGTGACTGTCGGAGTCGGCCATGGTCAAATGGACCCGCACGACTTAGAAAACGTGATGATGAAATTCATCGAAGGGACTTACGATGTGCTGGTAGCCACTACCATTATTGAATCCGGCTTAGATATCCCCAATGCCAATACCATCATTATTAACAATGCACACCTTTTTGGCTTGAGCGATTTACATCAGATGCGCGGACGTGTGGGGCGAAGTAACAAAAAAGCGTTTTGTTATCTGCTCACCCAACCCATTTACTTATTGCCTACAGATGCAAGAAAACGATTGAAAGCCATCGAAGAATTCTCCGACTTGGGTAGTGGATTCAATATTGCATTGCGCGACCTTGATATTCGAGGTGCAGGTAATTTGCTCGGCGCAGAGCAAAGTGGGTTCATTGCCGAAATCGGTTTTGAGATGTATCATAAAATTCTGGATGAAGCCATTCAGGAATTAAAAGAAACGGACTTCAAAGATCTATTTTCAGAAGAGCTGAAACAAAAAGCTGCATCGCAACAATTTGTGCAGGATTGCCAGATAGATACCGATCTGGAGATACTCATCCCTGCTACTTATGTAAGCAGTACCGCCGAGCGACTCTTACTTTACCGCGAATTGGATAACATTGAAGATGAACTGGAGCTCGGCCGATTCACAGAAAAACTGAAAGATAGATTTGGGAAAATACCTAAACCTACCTTGCAACTCCTTGACACCATTCGTCTGCGCAAACTGGCTAAAGAGTTGGGAATAGAAAAAATGACACTCAAACAACAAATGCTGATTTGTTATTTTCCTTCCAATTCACAATCGGCTTATTATCAAAGCCCATTGTTTGCCGGAGTGATTAAATTCCTGCAAACCCCCGCAGGACGAAATGCCCGAATGAAAGATAAATCCGGAAGACTTTCTTTGGTTGTGCCCGGTGTATCAAATATTTCTGAAGCCTTGGGATTTTTAACTCATCTGCAAGAAAATGCTAAAAGCACCGTAGCTTTGTCTTCTTAGCTATGCATGTATTTTTTTGCGAAATAATCAATGAAGGTGTCGTTGAACTTAACAACGAAGAATCGCTGCATGCCACTAAAGTGCTGCGCCTAAAGACAGGTGACGATATCACCCTCATAAATGGAAAGGGATGCATCGCCCTTGCGACAATAGATCAGGTTCATGATAAACACACTACAGTTAATGTTCATTCCATTAATCTGCATGAACCCCTAAAACACCGTTTACACCTGGCTGTTGCGCCCAATAAAACCGCAGATCGATTTGAATGGATGCTAGAAAAAATCACTGAACTCGGGGTAAGTATGTTAACGCCTATAATCAGCAATCGCACCATTAGGCATAAGATTAAACAGGAACGCATTCATAAGATTATTTTGTCTGCAGCAAAGCAGAGCATGAATCCCTGGTTACCAATCATCAATCCCGCTATCGATTTTGAAGAATTTATTGGCTCTTGCAAAAGCGACGATTTTAAACTGATTGCCCATTGCATAAAAGATAAGAAACACCGGCTCATTGACATCTTACAAAGCCACAGAACGAGCGACACAATTGTTTTAATTGGGCCTGAAGGAGATTTTACTAATCAGGAAGTTGTTGAAGCTCTCAAAAACAACTTTCTCCCCATTGACCTTGGCAATAATCGACTCCGTTCCGAAACAGCAAGCATTTTTGTGGCATCTTCCTTTAAATTATTATCCGGTTATTAAAATCTGACCCTAATTGCACTCAAAACTGATGTAAAGTCGTGCTCCCAAAATTCACGACGGTAAAGTGCTCTACTTCATGAAAACAGGCATGTAGGCTACCTGAAATTAAAACTTGAAACAATGTTTATGGGAGACTTTATCAAAGCATCAAGCCTTTCCTTGGAATACTTCTTCAGATTCTTCTCCCGAATCAAAGCTTCGCGTTTGGTCTCAAATAATTGCAAGTAAACCATTTGCCATGGACCTTTTTTCGATGTATAGCTAGAAAAACCTTCGTTATGATCATGAAGACGTAATGCTGGATATTCTGTGTAGCCCTTGTAATAAGAACCATCGCTAATACTGCGAATGATGTAAACATAATAAGCCATAAACAATAAAGCTTCATAAAACTACGAAACTTTTTAATCAGACGGGACTCGAACCCATCCCTACACGCGCTAAAGGGATGACAGGCATGTAATCTAACCGAAAAAATTATTATTGGCTATAAACAAAAAAAGCCTCATAAAGGTATGAAGCTTTAAAAGCGGTCCGGACGGGACTCGAACCC
>JBKBKN010000018.1:33303-60834 GCA_046294625.1 Flavobacteriales bacterium | reverse complement strand
ATTATTATTGGCTATAAACAAAAAAAGCCTCATAAAGGTATGAAGCTTTAAAAGCGGTCCGGACGGGACTCGAACCCGCGACCCCATGCGTGACAGGCATGTATTCTAACCGACTGAACTACCGAACCATTTATTTTTAAGAACTCGTCTGATTTTTCCGACGGAAAGAACTCGAACCCGTCCCTACTCTGACAGTAGGGATGACAGGCATGTATTCTAACCGACTGAACTACCGAACCATTTATTTTTAAGAACTCGTCTGATTTTTCTGACGGATAGAACTCGAACCCGTCCCTACTCTGGCAGTAGGGATGAAAGGCATGTATTCTAACCGACTGAACTACCGAACCAAATATTCTTTAAGAACTTCCTTTTATCCGTGGATAATGGGAGTGCAAAAGTAACATTAATTTTTATTGATGCAAACAATTTTTTAAGTGAAGTCGTAAAATAACTTTAAACCATTAATTTTGAGCGCGTTATTTATGAAAGCTGGATTCGGAAAATCAAAGATAAACTATTCACCGGGCAAGAAAGGCAGCATTCTGCTTGGCTACATGAATTTCCAAAATAAAGCTTCACAAATCGAATCAGATTTGCATTCGCGTTGCATATTGATGATTGGCGAATTGAACAATCCGGTATTTTCACTTTGCATTGAAACTTGTTTTGCAAGTGCTCAGCTCAAGCTCGATATCGCAGCACATTTCGAAAAATCAAATCACCCTTACAAACCCACTTGTAAAAACCTTATGCTTCATGCACAGAATACACATTCTGCTCCAGGTGGTTTTTCTTCCTATCTATTTCAAAACCTTTTCTCAGGTGGATTCAACGAAGGGTTCTACCAAAATCTGCTTTTTGCCTGCATTGACTCTATAAAACAAGCCTTAGATAATATACAGGAAGCAAAAATAATACTAAACGTAAGTGAATTTGAGAAAGATAAACATGTGGCATTCAATAGAAGCCTAAAAGCGTATAATGAAAACAAAGATGTTAATCCGTTTTCGGAATCACAAACAAATGAAGCAATAAGTCGCTGGGTTAAGCAACTCAAGATTGTTTCTATAGATGGTACAACACTTGGAATCATTAACTGGTTTGGCGTGCATGGAAATAGTGTGGGGTGGGAAAATAAGTCGATTTGTGCAGATAACAAAGGATATGCTTCTGCCATCTTTGAAAAAGAAAATTCACATATCCCCAATTTTACCGCCATTTTTGCACAAGAAGCCTGTGCTGATGTTTCTCCCAATTATCACGGGAACGCATTCAGGTGGCCAAGAGGAAAATACGAAGATCAATTTAAAAGCGCCTATTTCAATGGATATCTTCAATATGAAAAGGCTTCTGAAATGCTCAACAAATCAGATGTTGACATTCCTATCAAAGGAGTTATCAAATCCGAACACGCCTATTTCGATTTCTCCAATTACACGATCAATGAAAAATTTGCTTCCACTAACGAGCTAAGAGTCGGCTATCCGTGTGTGGGAATTTCGGCTGTAAAAGGAACTGCCATCGATACGCCGGGTATTGGAAACACGACTGCGTTTTTCGTGTCCATTTGGATTAAGTTCAGAAAATTAGCAAACAGCATCCCTTGGATTAATAGAAGGAAAAAAATCATCTATCTCGAAAGAAGGGATAAAATTCAAGGTAATAAAGAAATCGTAGCTGATCTGTTCAAGAAAAGATTCATTGGGCTCCGGAATGTAAATCTGATTCCACACATCGAACCCTTTCACGATCTTCTTGGTGTATTAAAAAAAGCCTATCAAAACCGAATTACGCTAAAATACGAATGGTGGCCAACCATACTTGAGTTACAATATTTTCAAATTGGAAGCTTACTGATTATTGGTATCCCCGGCGACATTACCACACAGGCAGCCTTTAGACTGAAACAGAGCATATTAGATGCATCAGATCATGAATTTATTGATGTAATTATAAATTCTTATGCCAATGATTATTGCGGTTACATTTGCACGCCTGAAGAATATGATAAACAAATGTACGAAGGGGGCTTTACCATTTATGGAAGAGAAACACTTGCCGCTTTCCAATCAGCTTTTTGCGAACTCATCAAAGGTAGCAGACAATCATCCATCAAAAACAAGAAACCGGTTCATTTGAGTATGGAAGAACTTCGAGAAATGACCCTCAATACATAATACATGCTTTTACTTTCGCCAAATAACTTTAAAGATTATGAACTTATCGACAGTGGCAATTTCGAAAAACTTGAACGATTTGGTCCTTACGTAACTATTAGACCCGAGCCACAAGCTTTGTGGGATAAAAAAATTCCTGAAAAAGAATGGCAAAAAAAAGCACATGTTCGCTTTGTAAGCAAATCGAGTTCTTCAGGTGTTTGGCAAAAATTAAAAGAAATGCCGGATCGTTGGGTTATTCATTATCAAAACAAACACATACAATTTAAACTTCGCTTAGCCTTAACATCGTTCAAGCACGTTGGCGTATTTCCCGAGCAGGCAGTTAATTGGGACTTTATTGCTGACTCTCTGAAGAAAATAAAAGCATCTGACAAAAAATTTTTGAATCTCTTTGCCTACACAGGTGCAGCATCTTTGGCCGCAAAATCAGCCGGCGCTGATGTAACCCACGTTGACTCTGTGAAGCAAGTGGTGACCTGGGCAAACGAAAACCAAAATCATTCGGGTTTGAAAGATATCAGATGGGTGGTTGAAGATGCGATGAAGTTTGTACAGCGAGAAGTAAAGCGGGGAAATAGATATCATGGAATTATTTTAGACCCGCCCGCTTACGGTCATGGTGCAAGCGGTGAAAGCTGGAAACTCGAAAAACAGCTAAACCCGATGATGAATGAAGTAATGAAATTGCTTCATCCCGATGAGCATTTTCTGATTCTAAACACATATTCCCTTGGCTTTTCTTCGTTAATTATTGATAATTTGATTCAGCTTGACAAAGGCCAAAAGTGCGAAACCGGAGAATTATTTTTACCTTCGCAATCAGGCCAGAAGCTTCCACTAGGTGTTTTTGGCCGGATTACAAAATTCAAGTGATGGGCTTTCGATTATTAATCTTGATTTTAATCTCATTAAACCTTCATGGACAAGATCAGATTGACTTTTTCCTAGCACGGTTTCAGGCAGATGCAATTGGTGAAAATGTAATCATTCGCTACACCATACGTTCCGGAGCCATTTGCAACGATTTAGTAATTGAACGATCGGTAAACAATGAAGAATTTACAGAAGTTTACAGACATTTTGGTTTATGCGGTTTCACTGACCGCGAAGCACATTATCACTTCATCGATAAAGACGCGCCATCAGGTTTGATTAATTATCGAATAGTGATATACGGGAATATTGTGAGTGAACCCATCTCACTAAAGTTTATCAGACTTTCTGGAGAAAAAGCATTAGTTGCCCCAAATCCTTTTGACCGATACACAACCATCTACTTTCCCAATGCCACAAACGAATGGTTTGATTATGAAATCTTCGACAATCAAGGCAAAACTGTTCAAATGGGGAAAACAAAAACAGGGGAAATTAATATCGATTTCAGTGACTGCAGAACAGGGCACTATTATTACAGAGTTTTCAGTAGCAGGTTTGTGTATCAGGGACGTATCTCAAAGAATTAAATATATTTGTACTGAGCAAATTAATTATTGAATAAATTTATTGCCCAGCATAACCAAACTCAACCTAAAAGCATATAAGATGAAAGCCATTTTTATTATTCTATCCATTCTTTTTTCAGGCATCAGTTTTTCGCAATCGAAAACAACAGGCTTCAAAGCTGAACAATCGGATGTAAACCAAAAAATTTTAGAGAAAGGTAGAAATTATGATGTCAATTTTGATATTGATAATCATGACGCCTTCTATCTCGATGGCGAAGAAGCCCTGTTTATGGAAATATATAAAAATCTTAAAATTCCACAATCAGCCATTGATGCTGCATTAGATGCAATGTCTATGATCTCTTTTAAAGTAAACTTTAATGGAAAAGTGCTCGACCCAACAAGCATATCTAAAGTTGGGCATGGTATAGATGAACAAATACAAGACATACTGAAGACTTTGGAATTTGTGCCGGCCACACAAGGTGGAACAGCTTATCGTTCCGAGGTGGTAATTGAAATTCCTATAAAAGCACGTTACATAGCCGATGCATTTAAGAAATAATGCATGGATGCTTTATCAGATTACTACTTAAGCCTTGATGAAATAAGCACTTCCACCTTCAAAGACCGAGGAAGCAAGTTTATAGCTTTGGCTATGCCGGTGGAAAATGAGCAACAGATTAAGGGGCATCTAGAACAAATTAGAAAAAACCATACCGGAGCCAACCATGTGTGTTATGCATTTATCATCAATCCGCTCCTACCCTATCACAGAGCCAATGACGATGGCGAACCATCTTCTTCGGCAGGCAAACCCATTCTCGGGCAAATTAGATCGGCCAATCTGATGAACGTTTTAGTCGCTGTGGTGCGCTATTTTGGTGGCACGCAATTGGGCATTCCAGGGCTCATCAATGCATATAAAACATCAGCTTCCGATGCCATTAAAGCAAATAAAATCATCAGTAAAGAAATACTTAAGTCCATTAAACTTCAATGCAACCACAGCGAGTTTAACTATTTAATGAGTTGGATTAAAAGCAATGGGATAAAATACGATCCACCTGATATCGGTTTGTTTTGTAATGTAACACTTCATGTTTCCTATCACAAACATGACCACTTCAAGCATCAATTATTGTCAATACCACATTTACAAATTATCGATTAGCGCATGTCCACCTTCTTAATGCAAGATACGATTATTGCCTTGTCAACACCTACGGGACAATCAGCATTAGCTGTCATCAGAATCACCGGCAACAAAGCCATTGATATTTCAGATTTAATATTTACAGGTAAAAAACCACTAAACACTTCGCCCGGCTACAGCCTGCATTACGGCACACTTAAAGATGGCAGCCAGACAATAGATGAAGTGATGCTAAGCCTTTTCCGCGGCCCACATTCCTTTACCGGAGAAGACACCGTCGAAATTTCCTGCCATGGCTCAAATTATATTACTAAACGCATACTTGAATTATTCATTGATAAGGGTGTTAGATTAGCTAAGCCCGGAGAATTTACACAAAGGGCATTTCTCAATGGAAAGCTCGATCTCAGCCAGGCCGAGGCTGTTGCCGACCTGATTGCTTCAGGGAATGCGACTGCACATAAATTGGCATTGAAGCAATTAAAGGGAGCTGTGTCGTCTGAAATTGCGGACTTAAGAGAACAATTATTACGTTTTGCTGCACTGATAGAGCTTGAGCTTGACTTTTCGACCGAAGATGTAGAATTTGCTGATCGCAGCGAATTGATTGCACTAATTCAAACCATTCAGGAACGAATCAATCCGCTGATTGCTTCTTTTAAAATTGGCAATGCGGTGAAAGAAGGCTACCCTGTGGCGATTATTGGCATGCCCAATGTGGGTAAGTCAACCTTACTAAATACCTTGCTGCAAGAAGAAAAAGCCATCGTAACCGACATTGCCGGTACTACTCGAGATATTATTGAAGATGAAATGCTTATTCGTGGTATGAGTTTCCGCTTCATCGACACAGCCGGTATTCGCGAAACAAATGATGTGGTTGAAAGCATTGGCATTGAACGTTCGCGACAAGCCATACGTAATGCAGCCTTAGTACTATTTGTGTATGATGGCAGCGAAAAAACGGAAGACTTTAATCGATTAATGGATGAACTCAATCTGGGCGATAAACGATGGCTCGCAGTTCACAACAAGTCTGATTTAAACAACAGCAATATACTGGATAAGGAAATTAAAATTTCGGCTAAACAGCAACACGGGATAGAACTTTTGAAAGATAAAATTTGGGAAGCTGCCGGAGGAGAGAAATTGGACAGCAATGATGTGATGCTCACCAATCATCGGCATTACGAAGCACTTATCAGCACCAACAATGCGCTTGATTTGGTTTTAAAAGGTTTAGAAGAAGGCATTTCCGGCGAACTACTTGCACTGGATATCCGAATCGCGCTAGATCATTTAGGCAGTATAACCGGAGAAATCAGTAGTGACGAAGTTTTGGGTGCCATTTTCTCGAAGTTTTGTATCGGTAAATAAGCTTAAACCAATTCATTTTGATATGATTACTTACAGATTTCTAGTAAGAAATTTCACCAAGAGCAGAACAAGCAAGCCACCAAAAACGACCAAAAAAACGATTCTTACGCGGCCATAAGACTTACCAATCCTTTTAAGGTCGTTTCGATATGCCCAAGTGAGCCCAATAGAGAATGCGATCACAAAAAAGAGTGCAAAATACCAATGATATGGTGTGATATCCATATATAACTTTTTTAAGGTTGCAAATTTGATTTAAAATATTTTAACTTTGATGTTTTAAATATGTTCAGGCTTTGTTGGCAAGTAATGATGGCAAATGTGTCATTTTAAGCGTCAATAGACAAAAACTTATTCAATTAATTTATTAATATTTTCAAATTATTAAGAAACCACACATGATCAAAAATTTACTTTCATTCAAATCAATTTGGCTATATCTAGCTCTAAATCAACTAAATGCTCAAGTTGATTTTATTAACGAATCATTTAATGGCACAAGCCTTCCTGCCGGATGGACCAGTCTGGTTCAAAACCCTGACTCAACTGACGGTGGATTTAGAGTAGGACCGCCTAATACATTACAAAGTGAATTTTGGTCCATCCCTACGTGGACTGGCGGAAATATTGCCGCCACCAATGATGATGGATGCAATTGCAATAAACTCAATGACCGCCTAGTTAGTCCAACTGTTGATTTATCTTCCGCAAGCAATGTTTTCATTTCTTTCGATTATTTCTTCATTAAAGGAACTTATCAAGGCAAGACTGAAGAAGCGTTTTTAGAATCTTCAACCGATGGCGCAAACTGGACTATAGTCCATGAATTTACCGGAGCAGATGATTGGAGAAATTACTTACAAAACATTTCCCAATTTGCCGGATCAGGACAATTTCAAGCCAGAATACGTTACAGAGATAACAATGGTTGGTTATATGGTTTCGCAGTAGATAATTTCAGAGTATATCAAGCACCTAATTTTGACATGGCAGGAATTAGTTTGAATATACCTGAATATGCACTGAACAACCAACCATTAACATTATCTGGCACTCTGCGCAACTTAGGAGCCACAACCATTAATTCTCTTGTACTTAACTACAAGGTAAACAATGGAAACGTAGTGAGTGCTCCTTTAAGTAATTTAAATGTAGCTGCAGCAGCCAGTTTTAATTTCACGCATCCACAAACATGGACGCCCAGTGCCGAAGGCTTCTACACCATAAAAGTTTGGGCCGATGAACTAAATGGCAACAACGATCAGGTTCCTGCAAATGATACACTCACTACTATTGTCTATGTTTCCAATCAGCTTGCCATTCGTAAGGTGATGTTTGAACAATTTACCAGCAACACCTGTGGACCTTGCGCATCGATTGCTCCTACAGTATCTACCTTTTTGAACACCAATGGAGTGAATACAGAGTCAGGAAAAATCGTTTCTATAAAATACCATCAAAATTTTCCTTCGCCGGGAACTGATGCTGCCTATACTGCTGAAAGCAATGCCAGAAGAACTTTTTATGGCTTTGGAGGTATTCCCGCAGTATCTATTGCCGGAAATGCATATAATGGTCACCCTGCTAATATGACTCAAGCTATGGTAGATCAAGTTTATGCAAGACCAACTATTTTTAATATCGACGTGCGCTCAAGTTATGTTAACAATACGGTGAATGTGGAAGTAGATTTAACCTCGCTTGTTGAATTCAATATACCTAATACCCGTCTTCATGTAGCTATTATTGAAGACAGAATTCAGAATTTACCAGGTGGAACAACCAGTCAAACCATTTTCACTGAAGTGAACAGAAAAATGCTGCCCAACCAATCAGGCTCAGCCGTTCCCAATATGGCACCAAACCAAACACAAAGCTTCACTTTTACACATACGCTAAGCAATGTTTTTTCTTCGATGAATGGAATTTCAGTGGTAGCATTTGTACAAAATAACATAACACGCGAAGTGTATCAGGCTAACTCCAAAGGAGCTGTATTGCTTGCCGCCGATGGTGAGTCTTTCCCTTTAATGTTGTTCCCCAACCCATCTTCGGATCAAACCTTTTTGAGCTTTGAAACGCAAGCTAGTGAGCGCGTGATGATCCGCGTTTTCAATCTTGAAGGAAAACTCGTGAAAGAAGAAGATTTTGGCAGAATGCATCAAGGTGTTCAGTTGTTGCAAATTGATAACAATAACTTGCAAAATGGTTTGTACTTGTTTCAAATCATTAAGGGTGATGCAGTAGCAACCAGAAGAGTGAGCATTGTAAAATAATTTTTAGATAATTAAAGCGAGCCGAAGGCGCTTTGCGCCTTCGGCTCGCCTTTTAAAAACATAAAAATCCATTTTCTCCACATGAAGAAATTTGTTTTTTTAACCCTTCTGGTCATAGGTCTTCAAGCAAATGCGCAGGATAAAGTCCGAACCATACCTGCTGTGGATATTAAAACACTCGATGGAAAAAACTTCAGCACTTCCGGCATCAACAATGAAGGAAAACCCCTCATTATTTCTTTCTGGGCTACCTGGTGCAAACCCTGTGTAAATGAATTAAATAATATTGCCATGCGCTATGAAGACTGGCAGGAAGAAACTGGTGTAAAGCTGGTAGCTATCTCTATTGATGATGCTCGAAATCTAAGTAAAGTAGCTCCTTTTGTCAACGGCAAAGGATGGGACTATGATGTCTATCTTGACCCCAATGGCGATTTCAAGCGTGCCATGAATGTAAACATGGTACCGCATACCTTCTTGGTTAACAAAGATCTTCAGGTTGTTTATCAGCACAATAGCTATGCCGAAGGCGATGAATTGAAGCTGTATGATAAAATTAAAAAATTAGCTACAGGCGAAGCGATTACTGAATAATGAGATTAACCCAATTATTGGCAATAGCATTTTGTTTGCTGTTGTTTTCCTCTCTTACAAAAGCTCAAACCAATACCGATTTAGGTGAAATCCACGGCAACTTTCAGGCCGATGTTCAATATTACAGAATTGATACCTTGATTGGTGCACCTATTGTTCCTGAAAAGGTATTGAGCAATGGTTTCATGAACCTGGTTTACACCCGAGGCGCATTCAATGCTGGTGTGCGCTACGAAAGCTACCTCAATGTGATGCAAGGTTTCGATCCGCGCTTTAGAGGCACGGGCATTCAATTTCGTTATGCCACCTACACCATTGAAGGCTTGGAAGTAACGGCGGGAAACTATTATGAACAATTTGGCTCCGGACTCATCCTTCGGGCTTATGAAGAGCGCGGACTGGGCTTTGACAATGTTTTTGATGGTGTGCGTGTACGCTACGCGCCAGCCAAAGGAATCTACCTTAAGGGAATGATCGGTCGTCAACGTTCTTTTTTCACACAAGGTCCGGGCATTGTGCGAGGTTTGGATGGAGAGATAAACATCAACGAAGCTTTTCCTGCATTGGAAGAGATGAAGACACAATTCATTTTTGGTAGCAGCTTTGTGAGCCGTTTCCAGCGCGACGAAGACCCCTTCTTCAACCTTCCGGAAAATGTCGGTGCGCATGAATACCGAATCAATGTAATTGCCGGCAAATGGAACATTCTCGCAGAGTATGCCTATAAAATCAATGACCCGAATGCGGTAAACGGGCTTATTTACAGACCTGGGCAAGCGCTCCTGCTAACCACCACTTATTCTAAAAAAGGCTTAGGACTCATTCTTTCTGCCAAGCGACTCGACAATATGGACTTTCGATCCGATCGAACTGCAACAGGCAATAATTTGAACATCAATTTTTTACCTGCACTCACACGTCAGCATACCTATAACCTCCCGGCCACAATTTATCCTTATGCCACGCAGCCTAATGGCGAAATGGGTTTTCAAGGTGAGTTGAATTACAAAATCAAAAAAGGAACGGCACTCGGTGGAAAATATGGAACGGATATTACCATCAACCTTGCCGGAGCCAATGGCATTGATCGCCAGCCCACAGATAATGACACTTTAGGCTATACTTCGGATTTCTTTAAGATTGGCAGAGAAGTTTATTTCCGCGACTACCACATTGAGGTATTCAAGCGCTTCTCTAAAAAGGTAAAAGGCACCTTTATGTATCTCTACTGGGTATATAATAAAGATGTGGTGCAAGGGCTTACCGGTTTCGGAACCATATATGCGCACATGGGCGTGGTTGACCTAACCTATAAATTTACAGAACAAAAGGCCTTACGGGGCGAAGTTCAGATCCTCACCACCCAGCAAGACGATGGCTCCTGGGCAATGGCGCTTTTGGAATATACCGTTGCACCGCATTGGTTTGTAGCCCTAATTAATCAATATAATTATGGCAACCCGGTGGAAGAAAAACGCCTTCACTATCCTATTGCATCTCTGGGCTATACCAACAAAGCAAATAGAATAATGCTCATGGTGGGACGTCAGCGTGAAGGTATATTCTGTGTAGGTGGGGTTTGCAGAAACATGCCTGCATCCAACGGAGTAACCCTATCTATCACAAGCAGTTTTTAACATTTGCACCATCTATCCAATGTTGAAAATATCGCTAAAAGTCAATACATTTGCATTAATCATTTAGAGCATCAAGATGAAGAAACACATACTCGGAAGTCTCTTCTTAGGGCTAACTGCCGCTTTGCTCCTTAGTTCATGCGATTATGTTGAAGAGCCTTACGGCACATCTTTTACCGGAGGTGGCCAAACAGATACAGGACAGGCGGTTTCGAGAGTATTAATTGAGGATTTTACCGGACATCGATGTGGTAATTGCCCGCGTGCAACTGAACGAATAGATGAGCTTCAAAATCTGTATGGTGACCGCGTAGTGGCCATTGCCGTGCACGTTGGTTTTTTCGCATCGCCTACGGCATCCGGTTTATTCACTGCAGATTATCGCACACCGGTAGGCAATGAGTTAGATCAATTTTATGGCAACTCCGTGGCAGGTCTTCCTAATGGGCTGGTAAACCGTTCCTTGGCTAACGGAAATGCCATTATCGATGTGAATGCATGGGCACCTAAAGTGGTTAACTTGCTTACTCTTCCGCCCCGTTTGAGACTCAGTCTTCAGGCAACATTCAACACATCGAATCGACAAGCCGATGCCAGTTTGCAAATACAATCCTTAGACAATATTCAGGAGCAGCTTCGTGTGGTTTATTATTTAACAGAAGACTCTGTTTTAGGCGCACAAAAGGACTATAGTCTTTCGCCAAGCGACATACCAGAGTATTATCACCGCCATATGCTTCGCGGCTCAATGAATGGGACGTGGGGCGAAAGCCTGCCTTCGGCTACATTGTCAAATGGCCAAACAATCAATCACGCTAGAAGCTTTACCATTCCTAACAACTGGAATCAAAACAAAGTGGCTGTTGTAGCCGTTGTCTATCGTGAAGATACACGCGAAGTGATAGAAGTCATTGAAAAGAAACTTAGTATCCAGTAAATGTTTTGAAGAAACTTGCGATTTTTATAATTATCACCTTAAGCTACCTATCTAGCGCTAAAATTCAAGCACAAGCCTTCCGGGCAGGTGCGGTTGCCGGTATTAACACCAGCCAAATTTCGGGAGACAATCTCAGTGGGTTCAACAAACCAAGTCCAATTCTGGGCTTATTTGTGGAACGCGTATTCAATGATAACTGGTCGGCACAAATGGAACTTACCTACATGGGTAAGGGAAGCCGAAAAAATATCGACACAGCGAGAAATGACTTCACCTTGTATCGGCTCAATATGCACTATGCCGAAATCCCTGTGCTTGCCAAATACAATACCGGCGGTAAAATTGCGGTGGAATTTGGCCCATCATTTGGCTATCTGATTACGCACCGCGAAAAAGATGAGTTTGGAGATATGGACGGGCAATTTGCGCCCAATGAGCAATTTAGAAGATTAGACTTGTCTGCCGCTTTAGGCTTAAACTACATCATCAATGCTAATCTCCATTTCAATTTACGATTGGTCAATTCGCTCTTGCCGGTGAGAGACCATGACGGACAAACCAAGTTCAGACTTAACAGAGGACAGTATCACACCGGACTGGCTTTTCGACTGCATTATTATTTCAAGTAAAACAAATGGCCACGTTTGGTCATTTAATACCCAGTCTTATTCATCAACTCATTAAGCTAATCCAAAAAAGGAAATGAAAATAGCTGTTGCCATTACAGGAGCAAGTGGTTCCATATATGCAAAAACACTCTTAGATCGTTTGTTGTCCCTTGGTAATAAGATCGAAGAAGTCGGGGTTGTGATGTCAGACAATGCTAAAGATGTGTGGGAGTATGAATTAGGAAACCGTGATTTTGAAAA
The DNA here is from genome assembly GCA_046294625.1 of Flavobacteriales bacterium. Taxonomy (GTDB): domain Bacteria; phylum Bacteroidota; class Bacteroidia; order M30B66; family M30B66; genus JBKBKN01. The sequence continues at coordinate 48,360 of JBKBKN010000018.1, read as the reverse complement.
CTACCCCTTTCGATTTTTTGACAAAAAAAACTTCTTTGCTCCTTTCGCATCGGGATCATCAACTTATCAAGCCTTGATTGTTTGTCCATGCTCAATGGGAACCTTGGGTCGAGTAGCAACAGGAATGTCTGACGACCTAACCACGCGTGCAGCCGATGTGATGCTCAAAGAACGTAGAAAATTGGTGCTGGTGGTTAGAGAAACTCCTTACAATCTTGTGCAGCTTCGCAACATGACTTCACTTACCGAAGCCGGCGCTATCATTTGCCCCGCCAGTCCATCATTTTACAGTAAACCAAAAGATTTTGAAAGCTTGGCGGCGACAGTCACCGACCGCGCATTGGCATTGGCTGGTATAGTTGTTAGCGGCTACAGATGGCAGGAATAATACAGAGAAAAAGTTCTCCACTTTTTTTTCACAAAAACACTTGCGCGAAAAGCCTATTTACTTATCTTTGCGCTCCCTAATTAAAAAACGAAGAAGATATTATGCTTATCATTCCTGTAAAAGAAGGCGAATCAATTGAGAAAGCTTTAAAAAAATTCAAGCGTAAAGTTGAAAAAACCGGCTTGGTAAAAGAGCTTCGTGAGCGTCAAAAGTTTACTAAACCTTCTGTAAGACGTCGTGAAGAGATCAAAAAAGCGATCTACAGCAATCAGATTCGCTCTGCTCAGCAAGACTAATATTTCATATTCTATAAAGTATTCAGGCTGTCATTCTTATGACGGCTTTTTTTGTTTATAAGCCTTTCAATAACTTTCAGCTCTACATACCATATTGACTGCATTGTCGTTGTTTCTTTATCACATGGAGCAAGAAATAGAAAAATTCGTCGCCTATATTGCATTTGAAAAGCGCTATTCAGCTCACACGGTCGATGCCTATAAAAGTGATCTGGAACAATTACGCACTTTTCTCCTGAGCGATTTCGAGATTGAAAATGTCAATCAAATCAATACGGCAATGATTCGCACCTGGCTGATGCATTTGATGGAAAGCGGGGTGAGTGCGAGAAGTGTAAACCGTAAAATCACCACAATAAAATCTTTTTATCGATTTTTGCTCAGACAAGGGCTTTGCGAAAAAAATCCAATGCTAAAGATTACTTCACCTAAAGTACCAAAGAGACTGCCGGTGTTTGTGGAAGGAAATAAAATGGATCTGCTGCTCGACCACATCGAAAGAGATGAAAATGAGTTCTCTACATGCAGAGATAAACTTATAATTGAGCTTTTTTATGGCACCGGCATGCGTCTGGCCGAGCTTCATCAGCTGAAGACAAGCGATATAAACTATTACGAAAAGCAAGTGCGAGTTTTGGGAAAAAGAAATAAAGAACGAATCATTCCCTTAGTGCCTTCGCTGATTGAATTAATTAAAAAATATCTTGAACAAAGAGCGATCTTAAATCCCGCTCATGAATTTGTATTTATCCTAGAATCCGGAGAGCAGGCTTATCGCGGACTGATCTATCGTGTAGTCAAGGCAGCCTTGTCTCAAATTTCTACACACGAAAAAAGAAGTCCGCATGTGCTCCGGCATAGCTTTGCCACAGAAATGCTCAACCGCGGCGCTGACCTCAACGCCATAAAAGAAATACTTGGTCATGCAAATTTGGCTGCCACGCAAGTATATACCCACAACACCATAGAAAAACTCAAAGAAGCTTATAAGCAAGCACATCCCAGAGCTTAGTCTTTGGCCTGATGTTTAAAATCGGCCACGATAGGATAATGATCAGACAAAACTTTGTTCACTCGTTCAAAGCCGGTGCAGTCAAAACTTTTGTCATACATAATATAATCAATCCGCATAAAGGGTAATTTACTCACATAGGTGGAGCCTGAATTCTTCCCTTTAGCAACAAATGCATCGGACAAGTCGCCTTTTACCTGATGGTAGGCATAGCTTCCGGGTGTATCATTAAAGTCACCCGCCACTAATACGCTGTGATGCGTTTTCTGAATAGTGTTTCGAACCAAAACAGCTTGTCGCGCCCTCTCCTTATAGGCTCTCTTCATTCTTCCGGCAATCTTCCGCTCCCCATCTAAATTCACTTTATCTTCCACGCCGGTTAGGTTTTTCATGGTTTCATAATCTTCGTTTCTAAACCGAATGGACTCTAAATGCATATTGAAAACCCGAACGGTAACATCAGCAAATTTAATATCAGTGTATATTGCGAGATTGTCCGTATGATTGCCAAATTCAATGACGGACTTGGAAAGAATGGGAAAGCGAGACAAGGTGGCTATACCAAAGCAGAAATTGCCATGCAGCTCGGAACTGTTTTCCACATGTAGATGATTCAACCCTGTTTTTTGTTTCAATTCCTTTAACGTAATGTATCCTGGTTTTCGCTCGTAATAAATTTCCTGCAAGCAGAGAATATCGGGATTATAAGATTGAATCAGTTTAAAAATCTCAGCTTTTGCTTCTGCATTTTTGCTCCATTTATACACATCAAAGAGACGAACATTGAAGCTCATCAGCCGAAGATGATTTGGCAGAGCCTCTCTTTCTTGGATGGAGTTATTCCCAAAAGGTCTGTAAAACATTAGAATTGAGCTCAATGAAATTAGCAATCCCATGAAAGGTACTATCATTTGCTTACTAAACCGAAACAGATGAAACGCAAATAAAATAAGGTTGACGATAATCAAATAAGGCAAACCCAATGCTAAAAATGCAAGTGGCCAAAAGCTGTTAGGGCTTATCCACCGGGCTGAAATTCCTAGCAAGAGAAACGCAAAACTAAGGTAATTGATAAGGTGGTAAATGAGACGCACAATAGAGTTACATAGGCCACGAAGATACAGCCTGAAAATAATATGATGGTATGGTAATTGAATTACAAAAAAACTAACTTAGCCTTTAATTTGAATTTAATTTATGCGTAAACTTTTACTCGGAATACTTTCTACATTTTCAGCATTTCAACTTGTTGCCCAGCCGTGCAACACCAACAATGCCGCTGGATGTGTATGTGAAGATGGATCTACGGACTGCGATTTATTACCGGATATTGATATTTCTTGGTGGGCAATTCTGAACTATGCAGGAGGCCCCAACGAATACCCACAGGTTTGCAACCCACCTTGCAGTGGAAACGATGCGCGCCTGCGTGTTACAGGTTCAACACCTAATATTGGTTTTGGTCCCTTTACAGTATTGGGCAGCAATTATTATGTGTGTGGAACCGACACTTTTCAGTCCACCAATCCCGGAAACTGCCCCAATGGAACGCCTCCAAGAAATTTGATTAAACAAAGAATTTATCAGAAAAGTGGTGATTTGATGGGCTTTTACGACCGCTGGTCAGGAGCCATGACCTATCACCCTACGCACAATCACAACCATGTGGATGATTGGTGTGTTTTTACGCTTCGCATTAAAGATGATAATGAGCCGGATCCCAGAAAATGGGACATCGTTGGTAAAGGCGCAAAAATCGGCTTTTGTTTAATGGATTATGGAAGCTGTTCAACCTATCCTAATCATTGCAGAACAGACAATACGGTTTATCTTGGAGGTACAGGACTACTCAATGCCAATTTTCCCAACTTTGGGCTTGGTGGGGGCTCCTACAATTGCTCGCCTGTTATTCAGGGAATTTCTTCAGGTTATACGGATATTTATAGTGAATCTCTCGATATGATGTGGATTGACATTCCCCCCGACATTTGTAATGGCGATTACTGGATAGTGGTGGAAGTAGACCCTTTAAACCACTTCTTAGAAAGCAATGAAGACAATAACTACACCGCCGTGCCTTTTACCCTAACGCAACAAAATGAGCCCGGCAACGCGTCTGCAAAAATTTATTCTAATAAACCCAATCAAATTTGTTTCGGAGACAGCATTGAACTAACTGCAAAAGCTGGACTTAGCTATCTTTGGTCAACTGGTGCTACCACACAAAAAATCGTTGTGCACGAACCAGGTGAATATTCTGTTACCATCGTTGATTATTGTGGCACTGCCACATCTGAGCCCTTCACGGTTATCGTTGGGGGACTAAGTGATGCGCCAATTACTTCGGGTGATACGATATGTGGAAGTGGTTCAGCTACGCTTTTTGCAGAAGGCGACCCCGAACGACTAGAGTGGTACAGCGCTCCAGTTGGTGGCACGTTGCTTAATGTAGGCAATACATACAACACACCAACGATTGCAAGCACAACAACTTATTATGTTCAATATTCCACCGAAATTGAAGGACCAAACTACAGAGTAGGGCCGCCCAATACCAATATTTGCAGTGGTAATTTTTCATCCAACAATCAATGGTTGATCTTTGATGTGGAAACACCATTTACCTTAAAATCAGTATTGGTGAATGCCAATAGCGATGGCAACCGAACCATCACCGTGAAAAATGATTTTCAGGCTGTTGTGGCAAGCGCAACAGTATTCATTCCGCAGGGAATTAGTCGTGTTGAATTAAACTTTAATATTCCTGCAGGACAAAACTTTACTATCGAGGCTAATTCCAACCCGGGTCTATTCCGAAATCAGGATTGTGCCACCTTCCCTTATGAAGTACCCGGTGTGCTTAGTATCAAAAACTCATCAGGGGGCAATCGTTTCTACTACTATTTCTACGATTGGGAGGTTCAGCTTGAAAACAGTCTTTGTGTAGGTAACCGGACACCTGTGGTGGCAGTGGTGAATGTTATTGAAAATGGCAGCATCAACAATTTACCTCCAACAGTTGACGAAACCGATGCCCCAATTACATTGGTTGGCACACCCGCAGGCGGTACATTCAGCGGTACGGGTGTGATTGATGGGGTGTTCGACCCTGCATTAGCCGGAGTTGGCGGACCTTACACCATCACCTATTCATTTACCGATGCCAATGGCTGCAACAATGTTGTGGAAACGACCGTGATGGTTGAAACATCTGTCAATATTGCCGGTCTTGATGCAGATAAACCTGGCTTACAACTCTTCCCTAACCCTAACAATGGCAATTTTCAACTAAAATTCGAAACCAAAAACGAGCACCGCATACAGCTTCAAATCATTGATGGCCTTGGCAGAATAATTTACAATGAGCAGTTGGGTAGTTTGCGTGGCAAATACACCAAAGACTTTTATCAGGGTGAAATTGCAGCGGGCATCTACACGCTGCGAATGATTGTAGATCAAAGTCCATATACCAAAAAGCTAATTATACACTAATAAGCCCATTTGCTTATTTTCAATAGCTAAGGCAGGTTATTCAAACTGCCTTAGCTATTTTTGCTGCACCATGTTGCATATCGAAGCTTTTACGTTTAACCCCTTTCACGAAAATACCTATATCATCTATCACGACAATGGCGATGCCTTCATCATAGATCCGGGTTGCTATGCTCCATTGGAAAAGCAAGCACTTTCTGCCTTCATTGAAGAACGCAAGCTGAAGCCTATTAGATTGATTAATACCCATTGTCATATTGACCATGTATTGGGTAATCCCTACGTGCATCGTCAATATGGGCTTTTGCCCGAATTTCATCTTTTAGAATTACCGCTGCTTCAAGCTGTGGAGAACTATGGGCACATGTGGGGCATCCATTCCGAAACTCAACCAGAACCAACTCATTTTCTGAACGAAAAGGATGAATTAAGCCTTGGAGATGAAAAACTAGAGCTGGTATTAACCCCCGGGCATGCTCCTGGCGAGCTTTCCATCATATCGCATGCACAGAAATTTGTGATTGCAGGAGACGTCATTTTTAGAGAAAGCGTAGGCCGTACCGATCTGCCGGGAGGGAATATGGATACGCTACTAAAGAGTATTCACGATAAACTTCTTTGTTTATCAGACGATTACATTGTTTATTCAGGGCATGGCCCATCTACCACCATTGGGCATGAACGATTATACAATCCATTTCTAAAGTACTAAGTTACCGTGAGTGATGATATGTTAATTGCCTAATCTGACTTATCCGAATGCTTGATTATTGAACTAATGCTGGCAAAAAGTAAAACAAAGCTGTTCAATTTTAAATTTATCGCGGTCAACTGTTTGATATGTTTAAAAATGTATCTTTGATAGTTAGTGTGAAGAGAGAGACAACATCCAGGTAATCATCAGAAATTCAATATTTTTTGAATATGGAGACCAAGCCAAACCAATCAGAATTTCAGACTTTCTGGATGGGCAATGAAGCTATTTTTAATTTTATTCAAGCCGATGTTTTAGATGGATTGTGGTGTATGGATATCAATACGCAACAATCATTTGTCAGTTCACGATTTTGGGACACCCTAGGATATCAGGAATCCGAACTTGCAAACGATAAAAACCCATGGCAAAACCTCTTATTCCCGGAGGATAGGCAAGTAGTCAATCAACTATTTCAGGATATTGCCTCGGGCAAAAGAAAAAACTTTACATACGAAGTTCGCTATAAACATGCCAATGGAAATCCTACCTGGATTAGGTGCAAGGGACTGGTGATTGATGATGAACAGGGAAATCCCCAAAAAATCATTGGTGCGCATACTTATATTACAAAAGAAAGAGAGCGTGAAAGCGCCTTACAAGAATCGAACAAAAGATTTAAGAATATCATCGCGCAATATGGCGACTATGTGGTTGTGTTGGATAATGATTTGTTTGTTGAAGAACTCTTTGGCGAAAATCTGGACGATAAATTCTCAATTAATTATCAAAAGGAAATTCCACAGAACATAGCCGACATTGGACTTCCGGGAAACATTTCAGTAAGAATACAGCATGTAATTAAAAATCTGGAGGAGGCTAAAGCACCCGGTCAGACAACGGAAAGACTCCCTATAATCCTGAATAACAAAACAAGCTATTTTGAAATCGCGGTTTCTAAAATTGAACAATCCAATAAAGCGCATAAAGGCTATTTGTGTGTAATCCGCAATATTGACGCGCTCATCAGCTCAGAAGCAGAAATCGACAAAACCAACCGATTACTACAAGACTTTATGAATGCATCAGGTGAGCTCATTTCTATTAAAGACGAAAATCTTAAGTATGTCGAAGTAAATGATGCCTTCTGCCGATTTTATGCAGCCGATAAACAAGGGTTGATTGGAAAGTCTGATTCAGATTTTTTTGATGCCGAATTGTGCCTTGAATTTCATAAAAGAGATAAGGAAATATTGAGCGGCAAATTGAATACTGAAAGTGTTTACGAATTGAATGATAAATTTATTCATGTACGCAAATTTCCTATACCGCTTCCGGACAGAGTTTGGGTGGGAACCATTGCTAATGATATCACAGAGAAAAAATTGTCAGAAGCTAAGCTTAAACAATACAAAGAATTAATAGAATCGAGTAGTAAACTTGCCAAAGTAGGTGGATGGGAATTAGATCTGATAAAAAATAAATTGAGCTGGACCGAGGTAACAAAAACGATTCACGATTTGCCTGCTGAATTTGAACCTCAACTAGAAACGGCCATTAATTTTTACAAAGAAGGGCCAGACAGAGAGCTAATCAGGGCTTCGGTTGAAGAGGGAATGAAGACCGGGCAAGCCTGGCAAGTAGAATCAAAGCTAATTACTGCAACAGGAAGAGAAATCTGGGTTCGTTCGATTGGTAAAGCAGAAATGCGCGATGGTAAATGCGTCAGGCTATTCGGAGCAATTCAAGATATTAACGTTAGAAAAATTTATCAAGAGCAATTAAAATTTCACTCCTACATGCTCGACCAAATTGGTCAGGCGGTAATTGCCATCAATCCAGAAAATAAGATTATATACTGGAATAAAGCTGCGGAAGATCTTTACTTATGGAAACAAGAAGAAGTGCTCGGGAAAGATCTGTTGGAAGTTACTCCTTCGCCCGATTATAGAAATGAAGCATCGAAAATTATTGCAAAGCTTCAAAAGGGGGAAAAATATATAGGAGAATCATTGGTGGCCAACAAACTTGGAGAAACATTTACAGTTGGCGTGGTCAATGTGCCGGTTTTTGATGAATCAGGAAATATCCATAGCGTGGTCGGCATATCGCACGACATCACCAAAGAAAAAGAAGCGCAACAAAAACTGAAAGATTCCGAATTGCAGGCTAAATTGTTAGCAGATTTTTATAAAACGCTGGTAGAAAATCAATCGATATTCATTATCAAAACAGATGTTCATGGAAACTACACTTTTGTGAATGAATTTTTTAAAAAAACCTTCCTGAAAGGAGATGATGCGATTGGCAAGAATATACTTCATAGCATCATTCAAGAAGATCACAAAGCGTGTGCAGAAGCAGTAAATATTTGTGTGGCTAATCCAGGACGCTCAATTCCGGTAGTTATAAGAAAACCATCTAACCATGGAGAGGTGTACACTTCGAAGTGGGAGTTCAAGGCGCTGTTTGATGCAGAAGGAAATTTCACAGAAATGCTTTGTGTAGGGGTTGACTTCACAGAGCTCATCAAAAAGCAGGAGCACCTCGAAAAGTTGCTTGAAATCACCGACAATCAAAACAAAAAACTGCTCAATTTCAATTACATCGTTTCACACAACATCCGTTCACATGTAGCCAATTTGCTTGGTTTGACAAGCTATATCGACCTAAACAATGTAGCACAAAGGAATCATTTCTTGAATATGATTAAAGAAACGGCAGAAAGCCTCGATGACACGATTCAAAATCTTAGCTTGATTCTCGATATACAAGAAAACAAAGAATTGGTCTATTCAAACATCCCATTAAAAAACGAGATTGAACGCATTAAGTCAGGCATTCAGTTGCTTTTCGACAAGGCGGAAGCTGAATGCAATATAGAAATTGGTGATGAAGAAACCGTTTATGCTAATATAGCGTATTTGGAAAGCATTTTGCTCAATCTCATGACCAATGCTATCAAGTATCGCGCCGAATCAAGACCTATAAAAATTACATTTGGTCTCAAAAGTAATAATGGTGTAAAAACAATTACAGTAAGTGACAATGGCCGAGGCATCGATATGAACCGTGTGAAAGATAAAATCTTCGGCATGTTCAAAACCTTTCATGGAAATAAAGATGCCAAAGGAATGGGCTTGTTTATCACAAAAGCACAAGTGGAAGCAATGGGCGGCACCATTGAAGTAGAGAGCGAAATCGAAGTAGGAACTACTTTCAAAATAAACTTGTATGAAGCAAATTGACCGTTTAATGATTATCGACGATGATGAAGTTGTGATTTTTCTGGCTAAGCTCGTGATCAATCAATTTAGCAGTATCAAAAATATTGACAGCTACACCAAACCCGAAGAAGCATACAATGATTTGAAAAATGGAACAGTTGCACTTCCCGATATTATTCTGCTTGATCTCAATATGCCCATCATGGACGGGTGGGAATTTCTTGATCTATTGAAAGATGAGCATCTGATTACTCAAGTCCCCATAGTTATTTTAACATCTTCAATCGATCCGGCAGACAAAAAGAAATCGTCGCTTTATAGCAATGTGATTGATTTTATTTCCAAACCGCTTTCCCAATCAAAATTGGAAGAATTAATCGCTAAGCTTTCCAAATAAAACACCTGCAATAAAATTTTCAAAACATTTTTATTTAACTGCTCCTATCTAAGCACTTCAGTGTGGCTACTATCTACTCGACATGCCATTTGTCTATTAATAGTTTAGTCTGCATGCATCAAATTTGCCAAAAATCGATTCTTAAGGATGATTTTTAGGTAAAATAAGCAATATTTGCAACATGCTCGTAAAAACCTTTGGAAGTGCAGTATTTGGCATTAAAGCCACTACCATAACGGTAGAGGTGAATATAGCACAAGGCGTAAAGTTTTTCTTAGTTGGTTTACCTGACAATGCTGTCAAGGAGAGTCAACAACGGATCGAATCGGCATTGAACAGCTCAGGATACCGAATGCCGGGACGCAAAATTGTCATCAATATGGCTCCGGCAGACATACGCAAAGAAGGCTCTGCCTATGATCTCACGATTGCTATTGGCATTCTTGCAGCTTCAGAACAAATCAAAGCAGATCGACTCGAAGAATTTATCATTATGGGTGAGCTTTCGCTCGATGGAGGATTGCAACCGATAAAAGGTGCTCTTCCTATTGCCATTCAGGCGAGAAGTGAAAAATTTAAAGGTTTTATTTTGCCAAAGCAAAATGCGCGTGAAGCTGCAATAGTTAGTGATCTGGAAGTTTATGGCGCTGACAACATCTTCGATGTGGCTGAATTTTTGAATGGCAACAAGGAATTAGATAGAATTACCGTAAACACACGCGAAGAATTTGCCACCCGGCAAGCCGAGACTGATGTCGATTTTGCCGATGTAAAAGGGCAGGAAAACATTAAACGTGCCATGGAGATCGCTGCTGCCGGTGGGCACAACCTGATTCTGATCGGTCCGCCTGGAGCTGGCAAAACCATGCTTGCCAAACGGCTTCCGACAATTTTACCCCCATTTACCTTACACGAAGCATTAGAAACCACAAAAATCCACTCCGTTGCAGGTCGCATGGGGCAACATGCCTCCCTAATGGCACAACGTCCTTTCAGAGCGCCACACCACACCATCAGCGATGTGGCATTGGTAGGCGGTGGAGCGCACCCTCAGCCGGGTGAAATTTCGCTAGCGCACAATGGCGTGCTATTTCTCGACGAATTGCCTGAATTTAAACGCACTGTGCTTGAAGTGATGCGTCAACCTCTCGAAGATCGGGTTGTGACCATATCAAGGGCAAAATTCTCGGTTGACTATCCTGCAAGTTTTATGCTAATTGCTTCCATGAATCCATGTCCTTGTGGATACTATAACCATCCGGAAAAAGAGTGCGTCTGTCCGCCGGGAACTGTACAAAAATACCTCAACAAAATCTCAGGTCCCCTGCTCGACCGCATCGATCTACACATTGAAGTTACGCCGATTAAATTCGATGAACTTTCGAGCCAACGACCTGCCGAAAAAAGTGAGTCTATCAGAGCCAGAGTCGTTAAGGCCAGAGATATACAGGAAGCACGCTTCAATGAAAAAGAAGGCATATACTGTAACGCACAAATGGGCTCCAAGCTCATTAAAACTTATTGCAAAATCGATCAAACCGGCATTCAACTGCTCAAAACAGCTATGGAACGATTGTCGCTTTCGGCCAGAGCATATGACAGAATTTTAAAAGTAGCCAGGACCATTGCCGATTTGGATGCAAGTGCAGACATCAAAACTGCCCACCTTGCCGAAGCCATCCAAATGCGCAGCCTCGACCGTGAAAATTGGGCCGGATGAGATCATAATAAAAAACAGTAGTATTGCAAAACCTAAGCCATTGGAATGAAAGAAAAACTATTCAAACGGAAACAAATCAGCGACATTCTCCAGCAAGTAGAAGACCAGAAGGAAAATGGGCTGGTCAAAAACCTAACACTGCGTGACCTCACCTTCTTTGGTATAGCAGCTATTGTTGGAGCAGGTATTTTCAGCACCATTGGCAATGCAAGTGCAGCTGGTGGTCCGGCGGTTTCCTTTCTGTTTGTTTTCACGGCTATTGCATGTGTTTTTTCGGCCATGTGCTACGCGCAATTTGCATCAACCGTTCCGGTAAGTGGCAGTGCATATACGTACTCCTATGTTGCTTTTGGTGAACTCATGGCCTGGATCATCGGTTGGACACTGATTATGGAATATGCCATTGGCAACATAGCCGTAGCCATTTCCTGGTCCGACTATTTTACCGGATTCATGAATGGCTTATTGGCCAATAAGGGAATAAAAATCCCGGAATTTCTTACCATGGACTATCTTTCGGCTTATCGAGGATTTAATGAAGTAGGCCAAATGCTGGCACAGGGAACAGCTGTGGCAGATATTCCTGCTTATCTGTTAGATGCTCACGCAGCATGGAGCCTCGCACCTGGAAGTGGCAGTTTTAAATTCATTGCCGATGTACCGGCGCTCATGATTGTATTTTTGATTACCTGGCTTGTCTTCGTGGGCATACAAGAATCAAAGCGCACATCCAATGCGTTGGTAATTCTCAAACTTTGTGTCATTTTTCTGGTTATTGTGGCTGGTTCTTTTTATGTGAATCCGGAAAACTGGAGCCCCTTCGCCCCTAATGGACTTTCGGGTGTGCTAAAGGGAGTATCAGCGGTTTTCTTTGCTTATATCGGATTCGATGCTATAAGCACTACTGCAGAAGAATGCAAAAATCCGCAACGCGATTTACCCTTATCCATGATTTACGCTTTGGCCATTTGCACGGTTTTGTATATCGTCATTGCATTGGTTCTCACTGGAATGGTTAACTACAAAAACTTGGCGGTTGGCGACCCACTGGCTTATGTTTTTGAGTTTCACGAGATTCACTGGATTTCAGGTATAGTAGCTGTTTCTGCAATTATAGCTATTGCAGGAGTTTTGCTGGTGTTTCAGTTGGGACAGCCCCGTATCTGGATGAGCATGAGTCGCGATGGATTGCTGCCAAAAAAGTTTGCTGCAATACATCCAAAATACCGAACCCCTTGGTTCTCGACAATAATTACAGGTTTTCTTGTGGCCATTCCTGCATTATTCATGAATCTGCAAGAAGTGACTGATCTTACGAGTATAGGCACCTTATTTGCCTTTGTATTGGTTTGCGCTGGCGTGCTGGAACTCGACAGAAGAGGAGACACCAAACTGGCGCGATTCAAGGTTCCCTACGTAAACGCCAAATATATTATGCCCGGACTATTTTTGACCGGTATCATGGTTATAAGCTGGCTTTCTCCTAATGCTATTGTCAATTTTTTTCATTTTGGCGATGATCAAAATAGTTTTGTGTGGGAAGTTTTTAAGCACAAAATCCCGATTCTGGCTTTTATTGTGATGAGTATTTATCTAACCTATCGGTCATTCATCAAAAGGCTTTCTCTTATTCCAGTGCTCGGTTTGATTACCAACTTCTACCTCATGACCGAACTTGGACTTAGCAACTGGATTGGTTTCTCCTTGTGGCTTTTACTTGGTTTGTTGATATATTTTGGCTATGGTACCTACAGTAAACGGTTTTGAGCATTAGCTTTGTATGTCATCTCACAGACCTTTGAAAAAATATCTCTACATTTTCTGTTTGCTTGTATTGTTTAGCGCAGTAGTAACTTGTACTAAAAAGACTTCTATTGGAAACAACCGTCAAACAAGCTCAGGGGTGGCTCAGATTGATAGTCTTTGCCGACAGAGTGAAGATTTAATTTATTCCTACAAATATTCGGATGCCGACCGGGTGCTTGAAGATTTGTTGGTCCAGTCTGTAAGATTAAACAACACCTATGGAAAGCTTAAGTACCATTTTTTCAAAGGACTAAAAGCATATAAGGAAGGCGACATCAAAAGTGCTATTCGTTATCTTAACTTTTGTGTAGAGAATTCTCGATCAGAAAATCTATTTATCTATTCCGATGCATTTATTACACTCGGCGATATCTACAGTAGCATTAACAATTCCTACCTCGCTCACGGCTATTATCTCGAAGGATTGGATATTGCCATCTCCAGCAATAATAACCTAATCATAAGGCATGTCTACTCCCGAATTGGCTTAGTGTTGTTTCATCAAAAGCAATATGCCCAATCAAGAGAATATTTTGCCAAAGCACTTGATATTTATAAACATACCTCCAGCAACTTCAACGATTTCTTCAAAATTCAAGAACTCATCAATAATATTGGTCTCACCTATCTCGAACAGCGCGATTATCAAATGGCCATGGAACATTTCCGTGAAGGATTACAAAAAATCAATTCGCTACGTAATGACTCTGCAGTCAAGGTTCCGTTTTTGAATGAAACAGCATCGAAAAACCTCAAATCAACCTGGACAAATGCTGCTGAAGGTGTCATTTGGGGAAACATTGGCAGAATATTCTTAAAAACCAATCAGTTAGACTCTGCAGAAAAATATTTTAATAAAAACATAAGCGTCAATCTGGAAAACATCGAGCCTTACGATGCAACCCTATCGCTGCTTTATTTAATGCGTGTTTACTTGCTTAAGTCCGATTTCGCTGCTTTTAACAAAACATCTGCTTTAGCTGAAAAAACAATCAAAAAACATAGATTTAACCCGCTAAATGCACGTCTTCAACTACTGCTGTCGGAGTACTATTTCAAAATAGGTAACCATAAATTAGCTTTCGAAAAACAAAATGAATTTAACCAACTTAATGACTCCATAAATGAGTCATCCAAAGAAATTTTGTTTACCGACATACCAACGGTTTATTTTCTGCTCAAAAGATCAAACTCACTGGAACTACTTGAAAAAGATGCTGAACTGAAATCGTGGCAAAACAGAATCCTGTTAAGTTTGGTTGTTCTTATCTTTCTGAGCTTTGTGTTTATTGCACTTTACCTGATAAAGGAGCGGAAAATCAGGTCGAAATTTCAGCTATTAAATGCACAACTTGAAGAGGAAAAGAGCAAACTTGAACTTGTCAATAAGGAACTTGAACTGTTGAATAAAGAAAAAACGATGATACTTGGTATGGTGGCACACGATCTTCGCAACCCTTTGAATATTATCAAAGGGTTTGCTGACCTGCTGATACACGAAGAACAAATCAGTGAATTGAATAAAAAAAGTGTAGAATACATCAATCAATCTTGCGACAAGGCGCTAGAAACCATTAACGATTTGGTGGAAATCGCCCGATTTGGAATTGATGTTGAATTGAAACTTGTGCCCACTGATGTAATACCTATTTTGGAGCACACCCTCGGCTCCTTTCAGAAAATTGCAAAAGAGAAGGATATTCATCTTGGGTTAGAAAGCCACGGCGTCAGATCATTGCATGTTAATCTTAACAAACCCAAATTTCAACGCCTATTAGATAACCTGGTCTCCAACGCAATAAAATTTACATACAAAGGTGGTACAGTGAAGATTGATGCTTCAAAAAATGATTTGCATTTCATCTTAAAAATATCAGACAATGGAGTTGGCATACCGCCGGAATATCTGCCTAAGCTGTTTGATCGATTTACAAAAGCTGGAAGATATGGTACAGCTGGAGAAAAGTCACTTGGATTAGGTATGAGTATTGTGAAAATGATCATAGAGCAACATCATGGTACAAT
>JBKBKN010000018.1:0-33209 GCA_046294625.1 Flavobacteriales bacterium | reverse complement strand
AGATACGGTACAGCTGGAGAAAAGTCACTTGGATTAGGTATGAGTATTGTGAAAATGATCATAGAGCAACATCATGGTACAATCGAAGTAGAAAGTGAGGTGGACAAGGGCACCGCATTTACTGTGAAAATTCCATTCTAAGCTGTTATTGTCGATTACAGGTCAAGCCTATGCTAACTGATTAACCGAAGTCTTTGTATAGCAGGTACTTCTTACGAATGGCCTTGAACTTGTCTATATCCGCTTTCCAGGTCTTACGAATCTCTTCTTCAGATAGTCCATTTTTTATTTGTTGCTTCAATACATCATTGCCGGCAAGCTTGTCGAAGAAATTGTTAAAGAACTTTTCCTTATCCGGAGCTTTGCTGTAAAAGTTGATGAGCCAATACAAGTAAATACTCCCGGAGTTTCGAATAAAGGAGTCGCCAAAAAACTGCAAATCAAATCCGCGACATTCTTTATTCTCATACATTGGTTTTTTGCTTCCCGGTCCGCTTCTGGGCGTAAAAGTGAAATCACCCACCGGAAAATTAGGCATGCCAATCATGGTAAATGGTCTGTCGGTTCCTCTGCCGACCGAAACCGGCGTGCCTTCGAACAAACAGAGTGAAGGATAGAGATAAATCGACGACATGGTAGTGAGATTGGGAGAAGGGGGTACGGATATCTGATAATAGTCTTCATGCGTATAATTATCGCATGTAATAACGGTAAGTTTGCATTTTTTTCCACTTTCTAGCCAGCCTTCCTCATTCACCATGCGGGCATACTCGCCTACCGTCATGCCATGAACAATGGGAACAGGATGTAAACCGACAAATGATTTGAATGCAGGCTTTAGCAACGGCCCATCCACATAGTGTCCATTGGGGTTGGGTCTGTCGAATACAATAAAGTCGATGTTCATCATCGCGCAAACATCCATCACATAGGCCATAGTGGAGATATAAGTATAGAACCTTGCCCCTACGTCTTGTATATCAAACACTACTGCCTTTACATCCTGCAATTGCTCCTGTGTGGGTTTCTTATTTGCGCCATATAGCGAAATAATAGGAAGCCCGGTGCGTTCGTCAGTGCTGCTCGACACCTTTTCCCCTGCATCGGCCATACCTCTGAATCCATGCTCGGGTGCAAATACTTTCTTCACATTCAGCTTCAAACTTAGCATTGTGTCCACTAGGTGGGTTTTACCTATCAACGAAGTATGATTAGCCACCAAAGCCACAGGTTTATTTCTCAGCAATGGCAACCAATCATTCACTTTCTCTGCACCCAGCACCACATCAGCATCGGTGAGTGTGCGCCCGGCAGCCTTCACTACAGGTTGCGCATCGGCTGTATGGAGAATCAAGGCTAGTGTTGTCAGAAAGAGAATTGCAAGTCGTTTCATAAAGATTGGTGTGATGTATTGTGTAGGAAGTTGGCATTGATTAATTTTAGGCGATTTTAAACTCAAGTTGAGTACAGCATCCTTCATTTCAAAAAAACTTTCCGGCGAAAATAATCGTAATCGCGGATATTCCGGTCCTATGCGAAATATTGCCACAGCGGGCATCGCTTTGGGCTTGACTGTAATGATTCTTGCGCTTTTCATAGTTCAAGGCTTTCAATCCGAAATCAGAAATAAGATTATCGGTTTCGGCGGTCACATTCAGGTGAGCAAATTTAGTTCCAACAATTCTTTTGAGTCTTCCCCTATACGCTTTCCGTCTGCACACTTCGATGACTTGAAATCTATCAAGGGCATCAGAAAAATTCAACCTTTTTCTACCAAGGCTGGCATAATTAAAGCCGATGACGCCATAGAAGGTGTTGTGTTTAAAGGTGTAGATGCAGATTACGATTGGTCATTTTTTGGTGGTCAATTGATTTCGGGCCGCTTACCGATTTTTCTCGACAGTGTTCGTTCAAACGAAATTTTAATTTCAAAAGCACTGGCAGCAAATCTTCACCTCGATGTTGACTCAGGAATGGTAATGTATTTTGTACAAGACCCACCTAGATCAAGAAAGTTTATCATCACCGGATTATATGACACCGGACTGCAGGAAAGTGAGTTCGATCAATTGGTCATTATTGGCGATATGAGACAGATCCAAAGGCTCAATAACTGGGACAGTGACATGGTGGGTGGGGTCGAAATTCTCATATCAGCATTCAAAGACCTTGACCCGGTCACAGACCTGGTATATCAATCACTTCCTCCTGATCTCGAAACAACATCGATCACAGAGCGATATCCCCAAATATTTAACTGGCTCGAAATGATGGACACCAATGTGGTCATCATCATTACCCTAATGGTGCTAGTGGGGATTATCAATATGATCAGTGCTTTGCTCATCATGATACTTGAGCGTACCTCCATGATTGGCATTCTCAAAGCACTGGGAGCCAATAATCGTCTGATTAGGACTATATTTCTTCACCAAGCAGGAAGTATGATTTTGAAAGGTATGCTCATTGGAAATATTGCAGGTCTGTCTCTTGCAGCGGTTCAATATTTCTTTCGACTGTTCAAACTTAATCCGCAAACCTATTATGTGGCCTATGTTCCAGTGGAATTCGATTTTATTGGACTTCTCGTCTTAAATATCGGGGTCTTTGCCATTTGCATCATGGCTATGCTAATGCCTGCGATGATTATCAGCCGCATATCTCCGGCCAAGGCAATTCGATTTACCTAATCGTTAAAAATTATTCCATGATTTAACATCAGATTAAATTAAAAACAGCAATTTTGACGAAGCTACACCAAAGATGTCCATTCACAGTAAAAAATTTATCAGATGTATAATTGTTTGGGAAATTATACTCCTCACTCTTCCAACATATGGTCAGCGTGTAGGCGTAGTCTTGAGCGGTGGCGGATCTAGTGGTGTTGCCCATGTGGGTGTGCTAAAGGCTTTGGAAGAAAACAACATTCCGATTGATTACATCACCGGCACATCGATGGGAGCCTTGGTTGGTGGAATGTATGCCATGGGATACTCTCCTTCAGAAATTGAAGAAATCATTACCTCGCCTATGTTTAACAATTGGGTATTTGGTCGCCCCGATGAGCGTTATGTTTTTTACTACAGAGATAGAGAACCCAACGGATCATGGATTGGGCTGAAATTCAGAATTGATTCTGCTTTTCAATACACCTTGCCAACCAATATCATCAGCACCGCTTACATGGATTTTGCCTTCATGGAGCGAACCGCTCCTATTACAGCCAAAGCCAACAGAAATTTCGACAGTCTATTCGTTCCTTTTCGAGCTGTGGCGGCTGATGTGTTTACCAAATCGAGCGTAATTTTCCGCCAAGGAGACCTCGGAATTGCCCTTCGAGCTTCCACCTCCTACCCTTTTGTTTATCGTCCGCTCAAACTCGGCGATCGTCTGTTGTATGATGGCGGACTTTATAACAACTTCCCATCCGATGTGATGTATCACGATTTTCTTCCTGATGTAATTATCGGCAGCACAGTTGCATTTTCCATGAATCCGCCCGATGAAGATGACATCACCTCACAAATCAAAAGCATGCTGATGTATTATACCAGTTATGAGTCAATTTGCGACGATAACAATATGATCATCATTCGTCCGAAGATTCCATCTGTATCGATTCTTGACTTTTCACGATCGCGCGATATGGTGCAAGGAGGCTACGAAACCACTTTATCCAGAATCGACGACATCAAACAACTTATTTCAAGACGCACCAATCCAGAAGAACTTAAAGAACGTCGTCACAACTTTGTGCATGATTTGAAAGAAATGAACATCTCGAAAGTTGAATTGGATGGTGTTAACCGATCACAGAAAAAATATATTCATGGTATTTTAGGGTCAAAAAGAAAATCAGAACACATCGACCGGCTTCGCCCTGGCTATCATAAGCTTGTTACTGATGAGCGAATCAAACACATACAACCGATGGCCGAACCTGACTCGCTGAACCAAGATTTCGTACTAAAACTAAAAATCAAACAAGACAAGGACTTTGATGCGCAGTTTGGTGGTATTTTTTCTTCCCGACCTATCAATACTGGTTTTATCGCCCTTCGATATAAAAGATTCCGAAACATCGGCACATCGATCGATTTGAACACCTACTTTGGAAAATTTTACAGCTCAGGCCAGATTATGGCCCGATTCGACTTCCCTTTTTCAATTCCGTTTTTCATTGAAACCGATTTCACTGCCAATGTTTTCGACTACTTTAACAGTAGCACTGCATTTTTTGAAGATGTGAAGCCATCTTATTTAATTCAACGCGATCAATCGTTTAATGCCAATCTTACTTTTCCATTTGGGCGTAAGTCGAGAATAAAAATAGGAGCAGTTGCTGCACGCATGTACGATGATTATTATCAAACCCCTTTTTTTCTCAAAGCCGACACAGCCGACCGAACATTTTTCAATCACGCATCTACCTACATATTTTTTGAACGCAGCACCTTGAACCGAAAATTCTATGCCAATGCAGGCACTTACTTTTCCATGCGGTTTCGTTATCTGTCAGGTCTGGAAGAGACTATTCCCGGGTCTACATCCATCACCGACATCATCAATATTCGAAAATCGCATGATTTTTATCGGTTCAACTTGATTTATGATAACTACTTTAACAAACGAGGCGCCTTAAGAATTGGTGTTTATGGCGAATTGGTAGCTTCTAATCAACCATTTTTTCAAAACTATACGGCCAGCATACTCCAATCTGCAGCTTTTTCTCCAGTGCCAGAAATGCGCACTTTATTTCTGGAGAATTACAGAGCTCATAATTATGGCGGCGCAGGTTTAAAAACACTTTTTGCCTTTACTTCACGACTAGATCTTAGGCTGGAAGCATATATCTTTCAGCCACATCGTGAAATCATTAGAGCAGATAACCAGACAGCTTTTTATGGCAATCCTTTCGAAAGGCGCTATTACATCGGCTCAGCAGCGCTCGTCTTCAATACTCCAGTGGCTCCGCTGTGCCTGTCGGTTAATTATTATGAGAGGGAACAGAAGCCATGGTCAGTCATTTTCACCGCAGGGTTTTTGCTTTTCAACAGACGAGCACTTCAGTAATTTCTCAAAATCTTACATCACCTTGTACAAGACCTTTATTTTTTGTAAATTCGTATCTAGTATAAAGGTTTTCGGATTGAATCGCGTTGGCTGCTTTATTTTCCTCTTTTTTGGTGTAATGAATGCCTATTCTCAAGGATTTAATTTTGGCGTAAATGCGAGCTATGGGAACACTACCATTTACAATCCTTCACTAGACTGGGCAAGCAGAGACACCATTCAATATTTTACTTGGGCTCCACATTTTGGATTAGCATTCGGTTATTTTTTCAAAAGTTTAGAGTACTACCACAAACGACTTTATGGATTTAGGATCAATGTAAACCATGCCACACATGCTCAGGAACGCGAAAATTATTTCTATGATGAGTCCAATATTATTAGACTGATGAATCGGCAACGAACAGTGTTAAATTATCTCGATATCCCTATTTTATTCACCTTTGCTAGGTCGCACAATCAAGGCTTGTATGTGGAAGTGGGGCCGCAATGGTCCATTTTACTCAAGGCCAAAAACAAATTTATTGCCGGAAATGGTGAAATAGAGCAATTAGACAAAAGTTGGTTTAGACAACATACCATCAGCGGGGTGATTGCAATGGGAACATTTTACCACCTTAGCGAAACCATAGCATTTAACGCAGGTTTTAGGGGCGGTTACTGTTTTAATAACATTGCAACCAAAACAGAAATACGTCTTTCAGAGTCCCCAACAAAACGATTTTGGCTGGGTATTAACGCCGCATTGTATTATAAAATCAATCAATACGCAGCAAAGAAAAACCGGGGGCTTCAGCGATATGTCAAATAATTCCAAAAAGATTCTATTGATTGGAGCAACCGGCCTTACCGGTGCTTATGTATTAGATTTGCTTCAGGCTTCTTCATATTGCGATTCATTGGTGATCTGGGGGCGTAAAGCCCCGGCTGAACTGGGTAACAAATCCAAATTCTACAGTGAAATTGGAAATGAACTTCAATGTGAGCTCACAAATGTGGATACAGTGATCTGCTGCCTTGGCACTACCATAAAAAAAGCAGGTTCACAAGAAAATTTCAGATATATTGATTTAGAATTGCCCATGCAAATTGCCCGGCTGGCCAGAGAAGAAAAGATTCCATGTTTTTGTTTGATGTCGGCGGTGGGAGCCAATAAAGATAGTAATAATTTCTACCTTCGTGTGAAAGGAAGTTTGGAAATGAAACTGCAAGCGCTTAATTTTCCGGAGCTGCACATAATGAGACCATCATTGCTTTTAGGCCCTAGAAAAGAATTTAGATTTGGCGAATCAGCTGCTAAACTGTTCACCCCGTTATTCAATCCACTTCTGTTTGGCAGAATGTCGCCCTACAAGGCAATCCATGCAAAAGAAGTTGCAAAAGCTTTGGCTTTTCGGGCAATTCAAGCAGAGAAAGCTGATAAGTTTACGATCAGTCATTACAAAGAAATTAGGGATTTGGCAAGCAAATGGGATGAGCTACACATCAACCGTCAGACTTAATCAATCCACTCAAATCCGGTGTACGGAACCAATACTTCGGGAATTCGTATTCCACGATCTGTTTGGTTATTTTCAAGAATAGCCGCAACCATTCGTGGCAATGCCAAAGCACTACCATTCAAAGTGTGTGCAAGCACTGTTTTGCCGGTTTCATCTTTGAATCTAAGTTTCAATCGGTTGCTCTGAAATGTTTCAAAATTAGACGTAGAGCTCACTTCAAGCCATTTTTCCTGAGCAGCAGAATAAACTTCCATGTCATATGTAAATGCAGAAGCAAATCCCATGTCGCCTCCGCATAATTTTAATACTCTGTATGGTAACCCTAACGAACGAATCAATCCTGTAACGTGCGCACGCATTTCTTCCAAAGCTTCATAAGATTTATTCGGATGCTCAATTTGTACAATTTCCACTTTATCAAATTGGTGTAGTCGATTCAAACCTCTCACATCCTTTCCGTATGAACCGGCTTCGCGACGAAAACAAGGGGTGTAGCCACAACATTTCACCGGAAGCTCATCGGCTTTCAAAATCACATCTCTGAAAATATTTGTAATTGGTACTTCGGCCGTTGGTATTAAAAAAAGATTGTCAATGGTGACATGATACATCTGCCCTTCTTTATCTGGCAGTTGGCCTGTTCCAATACCGGATTCTTCATTAATCAGCAAAGGAGCTTGATATTCTGTATATCCAGCTTTATTGGCCTGATCAAGAAAATAGGCGATCATGGCGCGCTGCAGTCGAGCACCTCTTCCCTTGTAAAAAGGAAAGCCTGCTCCCGACACTTTTACACCCAACTCAAAGTCAATGATGTCGTACTTCTTGGCCAATTCCCAATGCGGTAAAGCATTTTGACCAAGTTTAGGAATTTCTCCATGCGCATCAACTTCCACATTGTCAGCAGCGCTTTTTCCGGCAGGAATAGCCTTTGCTGGCACATTGGGCAAGGTGTATAAATACGTTTTTACTTGCTTTTCTGATTCTTCAAGCTTATCTTCCAGTGTTTTAATTGTTTCTTTAAGAGCTGACACTTGATTTCGCATATCATTGGCAAGATCTTTTTTGCCTTCTTTCATCAATGACCCAATCTGATCGGAAAATTTTTTGAGGTCAGCCCTTAAGCTATCTAACTCGGCCTGGGTGCGCTTTCTCAAGTCATCGACAGCTATGATTTGGTTGATTACATTTTCGGCGGCAATATTTCTTTTGGCTAAGCCTTCGATAGCATCTGCGGTTTTTTCTCTCAGAAAATTAACTTCTAACATTTTCTTAAAATATTTTGGGCAAAGTTAGAAAAGCATTGATGATGTTTTTGCTCTTTTTTTAAAATCAATCTTCCGACCAATCTAGCAATCTTATTTAAGCTATCTTCGGTTAAAAACGCTTGATTTTATTGTTTATTCAATTTCAATCGTATTTTTTCTGAACGATTGACATTAAAGGTTGGATTGAATTTTGAAACGCTTACTGTGAATGAAACTTAAATTTGTTAAATCTAAAAAATCGAACACTATGCAACGTCTTTTACATCTATTCTGTTTTTTAAGCATTTTCGCAAACGCTGCCTTATCACAAGTAGATTTGGGAAATGGCCTAGTCGCCTATTACCCTTTCGATGGGAACTTGCTGGATGCCAGTGTAAACAACAACAATGGCACGCCCAATGGAACAGTTACTTATACCACCGACCGATTTGGAGTGGCCAATAGCGCTGTTCGCTTTCAAGGGGTGGGCACGCCGGGACGGGTCGATGTGGCGAATCACCCTACCTTACAGTTTAGCACAGCAGCTAGCTTTGCCGGATGGATGCAGGTGAATTCTGCTTTTGGCACCTTTGGCAATGGCAATACGGGCAACGGCGGATCACAATGCCCCTGGACTAAAAACGGCGATGCCGGAGGCGGACTTTGGCACTTGGTTACTTTTTCAAATAATACCATCAACAATTCTGTGGGCAATGTTGGTACACCTGCTTTTACCGGAGCGCTTAATCCTTATGCATTAGGACAATGGGTACACTTTGCCTTGGTGATGGCACCTACTGAAACCCGCATGTATATCAATGGACAATTGGTCAATACTTCCTTGGGCGCGCCAAACTTTACGGTGATGAACAACCGTGTACTTTCTTTTGGCCGTTTCATCACCAACTGGTACCCATTCAATGGTGCTTTGGACGATTTCAGGGTCTATAACCGTGAACTCACACAAGACGAAATCAATGTGTTGAGCGGTACAGAACAAACACAAATCAATATTACAATCGCTGGCAATACGTTCTGCGCGGGTTCAACAGTAAACATCAATTACAACGTTACTTCAGGTTTAATCGCTCCGGGCAATAACTATCTTATTCAAATGTCCGATGCTAATGGCAATTTCAACAACCCATTATCAGTGGCGACTATTAGCAGTACCGCTACTTCGGGTAATTTTCAAATTACAATTCCCGAAGCCCTGCTCACAAGCACAGGCTATCGTATCAGGGTGTTAAGTACCAATACAAGCGGTTTGAGTAATGAATCGCAGCCACTCACAATCAACGGTGTGTTAGGTCACATACCTAATTCATTGCTCTACAACTATATAGGAAGTCAGGGCAACAGACATTATTTCCGAAATCCCACCCTGCTCACATGGTCCGATGCACAGGCGCAGGCTGTTGCCAATGGTGGTCATTTGGCTGTAGTGCCCGACGCCCAAACCAATGGCTTTCTTACCCAAAACATGCTTGCCGACACCTGGATAGGTTTGACCGACGAAGTAACAGAAGGCACTTTTGTGTGGGTAGACAATAGCCCATTATCCTACACAAATTGGAATACCGGAGAACCTAACAATGTAGGCAATGAAGACTATGTAGTGATGCAAGGCGGTGGCGTTTGGAACGATGTTGGCGTAGCCGTTACCCGTCAATCTTTTTACCAATTGCGCCCTGCGGGCATTCCGCAAAGCGTCTGCACCGGACAAGCGATTCAACTTAATGCCGCGCCCTTGCAAAACGCGACCTACTCCTGGTCGGGTCCTAATAACTTTAGCTCCAATCAACAAAGCCCACTCATTAACAACGCAAGCATTGCTAATAGTGGCATTTACACACTCACCTACTCCCGGAATGGATGCTCCGGCTCAGTGATCACCGAAGTTACTGTAAACCAGAGTGCGGCCAATTTTGGTCAAAGCAGTCCGTTGCTTCCTTCACTCAGCAACGGCTTAGTTGTGCATTTACCCATGAATGGCAATGCCAACGATATTAGCGGCAATAACCTAAATGGCTCGCTACAAGGCGGTGTTACACCCACTGCCGATCGTTTTGGCAATCCTGGACAGGCACTTCAATTCAATGGGAGCAATGGACATATCCAACTGCCTGCTGGAGTGTATTTCGATGGTGGCTCCTTCACCGTCACTGGTTGGGCCAATCGGGCCAACAATGCCAACTGGAACCGACTGTTCGATTTTGGCAATGGCCCAGCCAATAACAATGTATTGATGGGGCTGAGTTCCGCTACCACCGGAAGAGCAGCCATAGAAATTTACAATGGTACCGTGAGCGCAGGGCAATTTACTTCCCCTAATGCCACGTCACTAAATACTTGGCATCATTTTGCATTCACTTTTGAGAATGGTATTGGCGAATTGTTTGTTAATGGCCAAAGAGTAGCCGGTGGGGGCATGTCAAGCCCCGCCGACATTGTACGCACCTTATGCTATATCGGACGAAGCAATTGGGCGGTTGATGCGTTTTTTCAGGGCGCAATGGACGATTTCCGCATCTATAATCGTCGCTTAACAAATGCTGAAATCCGTAACCTCCACATGCAGCAGCCTTCCACGGTGGCAGTAACGGCTAGTCCGGAATTTCTTTGCGCAGCCAATCCTGCCAATATAATCCTAGTGAATTCCCAACCCGGTGTGACGTATCAGTTGCGCAACATGACTACATCCACCAATGTGGGTAGTCCACAAGGGGGCAATGGCGGCAACCTGACTTTCAGCAGCGGAACGATTAATCAAACTACCCAATTTTCCTTTGTTGCTACTACCAATGGCACCAATTGTCAGCAAACGCTTTCGCCCAATTTAACAATCCAATTCGGACCTGCCGCGCAGCCCACGATCACGGCTGGAGGCCCTACTACTTTCTGCTCAGGGCAAAATGTGGAGCTTAGCATACCAGCCACACCAGGAGCCACTTATCAATGGCGTAGAAATGGCAATAATGTAGGCAGTAGTGCCCCCATTTTCAATGCAACCGAAGCCGGCACATACACGGTAGATGTAATTAATACCTGCGGAACTGTAAGCAGCGTTAACTCCATTGTGATAAATATCAGCGGAACTGCACCCACAGCGCCTACCATCTCTGCTTCGGGGCCTACCACTGTGTGCCAGGGGCAAACGGTAACCCTGAGCGTGGCCGCACAAAGCGGAGTAACTTATCAATGGAAACGTGATGGGGTAAACATAGGCACCAACAACCCCACCTTCATTGCCAATCAATCCGGCTTATACACCATAGATTTGATTAGCCCCTGCGGCAACATCACTTCCACCAATAACATCACCGTGACCATATCAGGTCAGGCACCAATCGCACCCACTGTTTCGGTGAGTGGAAATACCACTTTCTGCGAAGGGGGCGCGGCCACGCTCAACATTGCTGCACAACCAGGCGTGACCTACCAATGGAAGCGTAATGGAGTGAATGTGGGCACCAACAGCACTTCATTCTCTGCTTCACAAAGCGGTGTTTACACCGTGGAAGTCACCAACAACTGCGGAACCGTAGCGAGCAGCAACAGCATCACCATCACGGTGAATCCTACCCCGGCCACACCAAGCATTTCGGCCAACGGGCCATTGAGTTTTTGTCAAGGGCAGAATGTGGTATTAAGTCTCCCGTCTTCACAAGCTTATTTATGGAGCAATGGAGCCACTACACAGAGCATCACCGTGAGCAGCAGCGGTACTTTCACCGCACAAGTCATTCAATCGGCCTGTACCAGTGCGGTTTCGCAAGCCGTAATGGTTAGTGTGAATGCCCAACCGGCAGCACCTGCTTTCAGCGGACAGGCACCCGCGATTTGTTCCGGCAATGCTGTAAATCTCCAAGTGAGTAGCCCAGCCACTGTAAATTGGTTTAGCAGCCCATCTGGTGGTACACCCATAGGCTCGGGCAGCAGCTTCAATACCGGAATACTCAATGCTACTGCCACTTTTTATGCGGAAGCCGCCCAAGGCGCTTGCGTGAGCGCAACTAGAACAGCTATTACAGTCACAGTAAATCCTTCACCGGTGGCTGCTATTCAAAGTGTAAGCCATGTGAGCTGTCATGGCGATGCCAATGGAAGCATCATTACCAATATTGTGGGTGCAAGCAGCTTCAGCTGGAGCAATGGTGCCAATTCACCCAATCTATCCGGACTCAGTGGGGGTAGCTACACGCTCACTGCCGTAGCGGCTAATGGTTGTAGCACAACAGTTACAGCTACTGTAAACGAGCCTACGCCCATCCTAATCAATGCCAATGTGGTGCAGATATCTTGCGACAATCCGGGAAGAATTATCCTTACAGCCAGCGGTGGAACAGGTAGCTTATCCTTCAACTGGGCACATGGCCCTACCACCCCAACGCTCAACAATCTGCCTCAGGGTACTTACAGCGTAAATGTTACAGATGCCAACGGATGCAGCCGCATGGAAAATTATGTGATCAACCCTTACATTGAACTGCAAGCAAGTGTCGATGTGACGCCTCACAGTGGGTTTATGCCCAATGGTGCGATTAATCTCAATGTGTCGGGTGGTATTCCCCCTTACAGTTTCGATTGGATGAGTGGACAAACGACACAAAACATCAGCGGACTTTTAGCAGGATTATATTTTGTTACGGTCACCGACAGCCAAGGATGCACGCTCGATTTAACCATAGAAGTACCCTTTACGGTGGGCACTCAACTTGCCAATCAGGTTGACATAAATATTTACCCTAATCCTGCATCAAACGCAGTTTTAATAGACCTTAGCGCTGTAAATAGCCCAATGGTGTGCGAATTGTTTGATCTTAGCGGTCGCTTAATCCATAAAACTTCGACTTTGGCAAGGGAATTGCATAAGTTAAACATAGATAATTTTGCCAATGGCACTTATCTAATTCGACTAAGTTCCAATCAAATGATTAAAACTGAAAAAATCAAAATAATACGCTAGCAAAATCACATGCTAAGACTAGGAAATCAAAGCAATATAATTTAATACAACAAGCATCTAATACCCAAAACAAACTCCGAATAAAATGAAAACGATGATTAACTATCTGCTGTCAACCACCATATTGTTAGGTTTGAGCAATATCGATTTAACAGCGCAAAGCAGAGATGCTCAAAACAATCAGGCTGGAATTCAGCAAAATGAGCCCAAACGAACGAATAAGCGAGCTACAAGAAAGCTCAACAGTGAAAGAGCTAACCAAAATGTAGCTCCTGCCAATACAACTCAAACCCCGCAAAGAGGGAATGAAAGCCCGGGTAGAACAAATGTTCAACCGGTTACTAACACCGATAGAAATGTTTCTACTACACAACAGCCCACTGCATCACAAACGCAAGCTGCTGCAGATTTAATTCGACAACTCGAAGAACAATCTAAACCGGTAGTACAGGATGTAACCAATGGGCAAGTGAACTGGACCAAGCAATATGTAGAGGCAACAGGACAGGCTATTATTGACAATGAGCGATTCAAAAACCCTGCTCAGGCTAGACTTATGGCACAAAGAGGGGCGGTAGTGGTAGCTCAGCGAAACCTTTTGGAAATTATTAAAGGGGTGCATGTTACCGGTGAGACTACTGTTGAAGATATGGCTACTTCTTTCGACTACATTTACACAAGAGTGGATGGCGTAATCAAAGGCGCAGAACAAGTAGGTCAAGCTGTAGAGAAAGACGGATTCATGGAAGTGCGCATGAGAGTTCCCCTCTCCGGCACCAAAAGTCTGGCAGATGCAGTTGTTGATGGTGCTCGAACTATGAACGCAGCAAATGCAAGAGTTGCTACACCGGGTATCGCAGGTAATGTAGCCGACATGATTGATGGAAGCAAGCCCTTGGTATTTAATATCGCCGGACAACAGATTTCACCTTCCATGTTTCCGAGAATTCTCGATGAGGCCGGCAATCTTGGTATAGATCTTTCAGCCATTTACAATTCTGCAGGAAATGGCAATTTGCCAAAATACATTCAAGCTTCCGAAGACGTAATAAAAAAAATATCTGAAGGTAATGTGGCAGATGTAATTGAACTAGTGACCGGTAAAAATGGAATGCTACAAGTTTCACCAAACAATAAAAGAAAAATCAACTGGGGAAGAATCGCCAATATAGCCAGCACGGTTGGCAGATTCATTATGATGTTATAATTTTACATTTTATACAAAGCCAAGATGAATAAGCGAATATTAATATGTGTTTTAAGTTTCTTCTCAGGCATTAGTCTGTGGGCACAAACAACAAATGTAACCACCACAGGTGTTGGTCAAAGAAGAGACGATGCCTTGCAGGATGCGCTTCGACAAGCAGTAAGCCAAGGTGCCGGTGTGGCACTCCGCTCCGAAACCAGAGTTGAGAATTTTAACATCATATCCGATGCAATTTCAACCAACACAAAGGGATATATCAGTTCTTACAATATCGTGAGAGAGACCCCTCTTAGAGATCGGTTTGAAGTAACCATCAATGCAGTGGTGACCACTGAGGCCATCAAAGCCGATTTTCAATTGCTCGCTCAAAGTGTTGGAGGGGTTAGATTTTTGGTGATGTATGATCCGCGAAAACTCAGCAATGAAGAAATAGCTGAATACGATCTTGCTGTGGAAAAAATCAATGAGCAACTCGCGGCTCGCCGTTATCGCTATATTGAAAAATCAAGATTTGATCAATTGCGTCGCGAAGCAATGAACATGATGCAGGAATTAGACACATCGCAAGTTTCCTATATCCAACAATTAGGTATCATGGCCGATGCGCAATTCATTATTCAAGTGGCAGGCATAAACGTGTCTTCCAGAAGCGAAGCATTCGACACACGCACATCATCAAGAGTGAGTATCGTCACCAAAGCTTACGACAACTGCACTGCGGAAGGTCTTGGAACAGTTTCGCTCGACTCCGATTGGCGCTCAAGCCGAATCTCTGCCGATGCACGTAGAGTAGGCATAGGCGAAGCAGTAGAAAGAAGTGTTGGGACGCTCATGGAAAGGTTCACAGCCTACATTGGCGACTGGGTGAACAATGGAACTCCGTTTGAACTAAGATTTTATCAGACAGGCACGTTTAGGGACTTCAGGGATCTAAGAACCAGGCTGCGTAACGAACCTGCTTTTGGCGGACAAATGGAAATCACTTCTGTAAACAATTACACCAGACTGAATTGCACCTTCAGAAAAAGATCTGACGAATTAGCAGATAGGGTACTTGATATCGCAGATGAAATTCCAGCATTTGCAGCCAAAAGGCTTGATGTGAAGTTTATTTATGGCAGGCAAATCAACTTTGCTCCAAGCGATTTTGTGATACCAAACATGGTTACTCCGGTGAAGGAAACATCAACATCATCGCCTGCTGCACCTGCTAACAACAACTCTCCGGCCAACAACAGACCAACAAACACATCACCTAGCAATCAAACCAAACAGCCTGTTAAATCAAATGCAACAGCTAAACCGGCGAACACCACCGCACCCAAAAAATCAACAAGCACCCCCGCACGAACAAACACCACACCTAGATAATATAAACCAAGTAAACGACATCAATTTCAATCTAAAATTATGAAGACATTCAAAACATTCAACATTATTTTCGTATTTCTTAGCCTCATAGCTTTCAAAGCTGATGCTCAGACTCCTTCCACAGCAACATTCTTTTCAGAAGATGGTCATAGATTCTGGGTCATAATTGACGGTGAAAGACAAAATGCAGAAGCTGCTCACCGTATAGTAATTCCAAATTTGACAAAAGACTTCTACAGAGCAAGAATCATTTTTGAAGACGAGCGTTTTAAAGATGTAAGCCAGCACATTCAATTAGTGGATGTAGATAATCAAAAAATGAATGTGGTATATGCCATTAGAGAAAGAAAAGGTTCTATGGTGCTGCGTATCTCGAGCTTTGAGCCTGCTACGGCAGCAACCCCACCTCCGGCTCCGGCTCCTGTGCAACAAACATCTGCACCTGTTACAACACAACCGGCTGTCCCGGCAACCACAACTACCACTACAAGAAATGTAACTACACAACAACAAGTGCCTGCCACTCAGACGCAAACCATCGTGACTTCGACAGAGAATGTAAATTTTGGAACCAGTGTTACTGTAGATGGGCAACAGGTAGGCATGAACATTAACCTAAGTGGGCTTCCCGGAATGACAACCACAACAACCACTACGACCACATCATCATCATCGACTAACAGCTCCAATAACCTTACAGAGCAACAAGCGGTTGTGAGCCCTTCACCCAACACGCCGGCACCTGCTCCGTCCAGCTCTTGTGTTAGAGCCGTTTCTAATGATCAGTTCCAAAGAGGTGTAAACAGCATAAAGAATGAATCATTCTCAGACAACCAAATGCGTGTAGCCCGACAGTTTACTAGAAACAATTGCTTGAATGTAGATCAAATTATTACCATTATGGGCTTATTCTCATTCGAACAAAACAAATTAGATTATGCCAAATTTGCCTATGACTTCTGTGTGGATAAAGGAAATTACTTCATGGTGAATGATGCATTTAACTTTTCTTCATCAAAAAGTGACCTTAACATGTTTCTCGAATCCAGACAATAAACTTCAAGCTTAAACAGTCCTTTATAAAGGTTTAGAAATTAAAAACCCTGACACTTTTTCAAGTGTCAGGGTTTTTCGTCTTTCAGCGGTGTGGGTTTGTTTGATTAAAACTTAAACCATTTGATTCTAGGCTAAAATCAATATTGATCAAGCATATATGCAATAACATCTGTAGTAGTGACAATACCTTTCAGTACGCCATTCTCTACAACAGGCAATGCATGAAACTCTTCTTTAGAAAAGATTTCGGCAACCTCCTTTATGGAGTCGCTCGGGCTTACAGTTCTTAGTTTTGATGTCATTACTTGCGGAATACTTAGCATGTCCAGAATAGCTTCATCAGCTCCTTCCTGATTTTCGAAGAGCGCTCCGAATGTTAGTCTGTTCAAATCTGTTCGACTAATAATGCCGCTTACTTCATTGCCTTTCAATACAGGCAAGTGGCGAATTTTATTTTTGCGAATGATATTAACCGCATCTTGTAGTTTATCTTTCTCTGCAACAGTGAAAACATCCTTTGTCATAATATGACTTACCGGTTCTCTTTTTTTCATAGTTTGTATTTGTTGAAATGATGTAGTACAAAGCTATTGTAATGCCTTGCTAAACTTTATGACCTTGGTCATCATAGAACATGATTTTAATCACACATTCATTCTCAAAACACCAACGTTTAATGATTGCAACGAAGCAAGGAAACAAAAGGATGAAAAGTCTGTGTCCGAAAACCATTCAACACAATACCTTTTGACAACAATTAATTAACAAGTTTTTAATACATGATAAGGCGATGTTAACAAAGTGATAAGTAGCTGATATTCAAAACACCCATTGTTAATTTCAGTTTTCTTTAACCAAGACTGGCATAATTCAAATTTGATAAAAAGCTTTATTGTCAGGTGTTTCCGGGGCGATGTTAAAAACACTGCCCCTTTGTTCACAATTACAAGTTGCATGGAAAGGCTCGACCAACGATTTTTGTTCAAGAACAATTTTCCCATCAATGATTTGTTAATGAACTGATAAAGAGCAGATAAGCTGCTCAAGGAAGGTTAACCCTGATGGAAAAATGCAAAACACTGATTATCAATAATTTAAAAAATATGTCTATAACAACTATCACGTCAACACCAAAAGAAATTGAGAACATGATTGAAAAAAACAACGTGGTTCACGATGAACCCATTCTGAGAGAAAACAAGGATCGTTTCGTGCTCTTCCCTATCAAACATAAAGATATTTGGAAGATGTATAAACAAGCCGAAGCGAGTTTCTGGACCGCAGAAGAAATCGATTTATCAACTGATATTAACGATTGGGAAAATAAGCTAAACGACGATGAGCGTTATTTCATTAAAAATGTGCTTGCATTCTTTGCAGCAAGTGATGGTATTGTGAATGAAAATCTTGCCGTTAACTTCATGAATGAAGTGCAATATCCGGAAGCAAGATGTTTTTATGGTTTTCAAATTATGATGGAAAATATTCATTCTGAAACCTATTCGTTGCTGATTGATACCTATATCAAGAATGAAGCTGAAAAACAGCACCTGTTTCATGCAATCGACACCGTTCCATCTGTTGGGAAGAAAGCAGAATGGGCTTTGCGATGGATTGAAAACGGGTCGTTTGCGGAACGTTTAGTCGCTTTTGCCGCTGTAGAAGGTATTTTCTTCTCCGGAAGCTTTTGTTCGATATTCTGGTTAAAAAAGCGCGGACTAATGAAAGGTCTTAGCTTTTCGAACGAATTAATCTCTCGCGACGAAGGTTTGCATTGCGACTTTGCTTGCCTGCTTTACCAAGAATTGCGCAATAAACTCTCTGAAGAAAAGGTAAAAGCCATTATCACCAATGCAGTGGAAATTGAAAAGGAATTTGTTACGCATTCTTTGCCTGTACAACTCATTGGCATGAATGCTGATTTGATGTGTCAATACATCGAGTTCGTGGCTGACCGCCTGTTGATGGCACTCGGTTACAGCAAAGTATATAAAAGTGCAAACCCTTTTGATTTCATGGAAATGATTTCACTTCAAGGTAAGACAAATTTCTTCGAAGGCAGAGTGTCTGAGTATCAGAAAAGCGGAGTTATGGCAAACAAAGAAGAACAAGTCTTTTCAACCGACGAGGATTTTTAATTGAGTTTACAGCCTTATACCAATATAAATATGACATCAACATACGTAATTAAAAGAGACGGTCGCAAAGAGCCCGTAAAGTTTGACAAAGTAACCGCACGCATTCAGAAGCTCTGCTATGGACTCAATCCGGTGCATGTAGATCCGGTAGCAGTTGCTATGAAGGTGATTCAAGGAATCTACAATGGTGTAACCACAGTGGAGTTAGACAATTTGGCTGCCGAAACCGCAGCTTCCCTCACCGTGAAGCATCCTGACTATGCTTTGCTTGCTTCGCGCATTGCAGTTTCCAACCTACACAAGATTACTAAGAAATCATTTTCAGAAACGATCAAAGATCTTTACCACTACATCGATCCAAAGACCAATCAACCGGCTCCTTTGATTGCCGATGATGTGTATCAAGTGATTATGGACAATGCTGATGTGCTCGATTCTAATATTATTTATGACCGAGACTTTGGCTATGATTATTTTGGGTTTAAAACCTTAGAAAAATCATACCTGCTCAAAATCAATGGTAAGGTTGTGGAGCGCCCGCAGCATATGCTCATGCGCGTATCAGTTGGTATCCATAAAAATGATATTGAGTCTGCCATTAAAACCTATGAAATGATGTCAGAGCGTTGGTTTACACACGCTACACCGACTTTATTCAACTCCGGCACACCAAAGCCTCAAATGTCTTCATGCTTTCTACTTACTATGAAAGACGATAGCATCGATGGCATTTACGATACATTAAAGCAATGTGCCAAAATTTCCCAATCGGCCGGAGGGATCGGACTTAGCATACATGATGTTAGAGCCACAGGTTCTTACATAAGAGGAACCAATGGAACATCAAATGGTATTGTGCCTATGTTGAGAGTATTTAACGATACAGCGCGTTATGTAGATCAGGGAGGTGGCAAGCGCAAAGGCTCTTTTGCCATTTATATTGAGCCTTGGCATGCAGATATCGTTGACTTCCTGAATCTCAGAAAAAATCACGGGAAGGAAGAGCAAAGAGCACGCGACCTTTTCTACGCCCTTTGGGTGCCGGACTTATTCATGAAACGCGTGAAAGAAGAAGGTAAATGGTCACTATTTTGTCCGAACGAAGCACCGGGATTGAGCGAATGTTGGGGTAAAGAATTTGAAGCACTCTATGAGAAATATGAATCAGAAGGCAGAGCGCGTAAAACAATCAATGCACGCGACCTGTGGACAATCATTCTTGATTCACAAGTAGAAACTGGCACTCCGTACATGCTATATAAAGATGCTGCAAACAGAAAATCAAATCAGCAGAATCTAGGTACCATCAAGTCCAGCAATCTCTGTACAGAAATTATCGAATACACTTCGAAAGACGAAGTTGCGGTGTGTAATCTAGCGTCAATTGCACTGCCAAGATTTGTTATTGATGGCGAGTTTGACCACAACAAACTATTCGAAGTGACCTATCAGATTACGTTAAATCTGAACAAAATCATTGATCACAATTTCTATCCGGTCAAAGAAGCCGAGAACTCCAACTTGCGCCACCGTCCAATTGGTATTGGTGTACAGGGTCTTGCCGATGCATTTATCATGCTTCGCTATCCATTTGAGTCTGATGATGCCCGAAAACTGAACTCGGAAATCTTTGAAACCATTTATTATGCAGCAATGACAGCATCAAAAGATCTCGCCATTAAAGACGGGCCTTATTCAAGTTTTGCCGGTTCGCCTATTTCCAAGGGTATTTTCCAATTCGACATGTGGAATGTGACTCCGAGCAATAGATGGGAATGGGATGTATTACGTGAAGAAGTAATTAAGCATGGTGTGCGTAACTCTTTGCTCCTTGCTCCGATGCCAACAGCTTCCACCTCACAGATTCTTGGAAACAACGAATGCTTTGAGCCCTACACCACCAATATCTATACCCGTCGTGTATTGTCCGGCGAATTTGTGGTCGTTAATAAGCACCTGCTTAGAGATCTGGTTGAGTTGGGTCTTTGGGATGAAGACTTGAAGAGTAAAATCATTTTAGCCAATGGTTCTATTCAAGAAATAGCCGAGATTCCGGAAAACATTAAAGAGCTTTACAAAACCGTTTGGGAAATTAAGCAGCGAAGCATTATCGATATGGCAGCAGACCGCGGCGCATTCATTTGTCAGTCACAATCGATGAATATCTTCATTCAGAATCCAAATATGGCCAAGCTTACATCTATGCACTTCTATGCTTGGGAAAAAGGCTTAAAAACAGGTATGTATTATTTGCGCACCAAAGCAGCTGCAGACGCAATCAAGTTTACTGTAGAAATGCAAGCCGAAAAACAAATGACTCCGGTTATTCAGGCAGAGAATGCTTTGTCGGAAGTGTCCTGCTCACTCGACAACCCTGAAGGTTGTGAGGCGTGCGGAAGTTAATTTGAACAATAAATTGTGTGGGATAATCCCGATTGCCCTTGCGGGCAGTCGGGATTTTTTCTTCTTATTTTTTGGTATTCAGACGGTTATTTGGGCATTATGCAAGACAAGCCCTATTCATACATAAAACTGTGCGCTGAATTTCTGTATTATCTAGCCCTAAATTTCAGATGATTATTAAATCGCGATTCGTCGAAAAGCATGATAATTTCTTAAATTCGGAAAAACATTAAGCCAGAAACTATGAAAAAAAGACTACCAAAGAGACTTATTAATTTCATTTCCAAAAGTGCAGCATTCTTTATCATTGTTGCCTTATCACTTAAATTAAGTGCTCAAACTCACTGCATTCCTACAGTGGGAACATCCTGCACTGCCGAATCCAATAGCAGGATAGTAAATTTTACACTTGCGACCATCAACAATCCTTCAGGATGCTCACCCAACAGCTACGGCGACTATTTTGATGCTGTGCAATTTCCCAACATCGAAGCTACATTAAATCCAGGTACGTCTTATCCATTTTCTGTTACAAGAGCTACTGCAGATTTTGCCAGCCCCTATTCAGTAAGGGTTTGGATTGATTTGAATGAAAATGGCACCTTCGACGATGCAGGAGAAATGGTTGCCAGTTTAAACATGGCCACACTCTGTGGATTTGTTGGATGCACCAATGTGGTGCATAACGGCAACCTCACCGTTCCGGCAGGTACCAGCCCGGGGACAAAAAGACTCAGAGTGAGAATTTTCTTTAACATCAGTAATGGACAGCCTTGCGGAAATCACAGCTATGGTGAAACCGAAGATTACAGAATTATTATACCCGGAGGAGCAAGTAGTATCACTACTAATGCAATAACACCATTGAACTATTGTCCTGAACAAAGCGTTCAAATTCCTTTTAGTCTTCAGGGCACTTTCAATGCTGGCAATGTATTCACAGCTCAGCTTTCCGACGCCAATGGGAACTTCACTACTCCTGTTAACATTGGTACACTAAGTGGCACCAGTGCTGGCACCATCAACGCTACTATCCCACAAGGTACTGCGGCTGGAGCAGGATATAGAATAAGAATTGTTAGTTCTGATCCCCAAATTACCGGAACGGATAATGGCGCCAATATTACCATCAACACGCTTCCCGTTCTTACCATCACATCTGTTTCGGCTAATTCAGTGTGTGCAGGTGGTTCGGTGAGCATTGCAGCAAATGCCGGTGGTGCGAACATTATCTGGCAACAATCCAATGATGGAACTAACTTCAATGATATTTCAGGGGCGCAGGGTCAAAACTTTAGCAGCACACCTATTAATAGTGATATATGGTTCAGAGCAAGTGCATCAAATAGCTGTGGCACAGTGTTCAGCGAGCCGATAGCCATCACGGTGGCACAAACCAGTTCGGTAACGATTTCGCTCAATCCATCGCTGAACAATCTCTGCAATGGTCCTATCACCCTTAGTGTTCCAAATGGAATAGCAAATTTTGTGTGGTCAAATGCTCAGTCAGGAACATCTATTACGGTGAGTACTCCCGGCACGTATAGCGGTTCGGGAACCGATGCATCCGGTTGTGCTGTAAACGCAACTCCGGTAGAAATTATCCAAACCACACCAACACCTCTAACTACCGATCCGTCCGGGGCGGTGAATGTATGTGCAGGACCGGTAAATATTGAAGCGGCAGGCGGTTTCAGCAATTATGTATGGAATGGTACTGATCCCGGAGCAAGCTTTTCCGCTACTGCAAGTGGCTCTTACTCGGTAACAGCAACAGATGCCAATGGCTGTCAAAGCACATCTGCGGCTGTGATCGTTAATATTGACAACTCGAACACTGTTCCCATTGAGGTAACCCCTTCAGGTTTGGTTACTTTTTGTGAGGGTGAAAATGTTACACTGACCGCAGCCACCGGATTCAATGGATACATCTGGTCCGACGGAACGGTTTCCAACTCATTAACAGTGTCACAGTCGGGCACTTATTCAGTCGTTGCAATCACTCCTGATGGTTGTGTGGCTGTATCTGAAGATATTGTGGTTATTGAAATCGATGCGCCTGTTCCAAGTTTTACTTATTCCCAAACCACCGGATACACCGTTCAGTTCTCCAATACTACCCAATTTGGAAACTCTTATGTATGGAATTTTGGTGGTGGAAATACCAGCACACAAGAAAATCCATCTTTCACCTTCCCATTCGATGGTACATATCCCGTGACCTTAACAGTAACCAACAGCTGCGGAACAGCAAGTGTGACGGTGAATGTGGTGGTGGAAAAACTAAGTGTTCGGGAGATTGATGGATTGAGCAATTTCGAAGTATTTCCGAATCCTGCTCAAGGGTCATTCCAGATCAAGTTCGAAACAAACAAACCAAAACAAATCAGAATACGTCTTATGAATGCACTTTCTCAGACTGTTTCAGATAAAAGTGTAACTGTAAATGGTCAATACTTTGAGCCTTTCAATATTCGGAATCTTGCTTCCGGTGTATACATTTTATCACTTGAAGAGTCTAGCAAGAGAAATACCATTCGAATAGTGGTGAATTAAAAGCCTAAAAGATAGAAGCACTTCATATTCATGCTTTGAATATGAAGTGCTTTATTATTGGTGAACAACTGATACTATCTGTAAAGCTTTCGTGTGATTACTTTTTGCAAAATGCGCTTTACAATGAGCAAGGCAATTGCCTGAACCGGATCGTCGGCTGTCATGCTCAATTGTTTGGATTGATTTTCGTCAATATCAATGACATAGAGTAATTGTTGTATGCTTAAATGTGATTTCTGGATAGACAACTGGAGCGCCAATTCAATTTCTGTGACAACTTCATTCAAACTCAAAACAGGAAAATCGGAGACATGAAGTGCCACACCAGCTCGGGAAATATCTCGATTAAGCTGTGCAATAAAATCTGAATAAAGAGCCCCACTATCAACAAATGACGCAAACGTTGAAAGATCATCTTTGAGTGTAGGCAGTTGCATAAGTTCGAATTACTTCAGATTAAACTTATTGCTACCAACCAGTCTACCATCCACATACATTTCGGCAATGTAAAGTCCGGCTTTAAACTCCTCCACCTGATCGTAATCGAAAGTTACATCTGTAGCCACATTGCTGTAACTAACTGTTTTCTTCATGGTGTATTCTGTGTTGCGACCGGTTTCTTTCGATGTAAAAGTGCCGGAGCCCATATTAGGGTCTGTAAGAATATAACCGTCCGGCTTGATTATGCGCAGAATTACTTCTCTGTTTCCGGCCGGTGCTACTTTGTTTTCGGCTAATGAAAGGGTGGAGCTGATTCGTGTTACACGTTTTGCCCGATCCGACTCTACCAAAGCACCTTTTCCTTTTTCCCTAAAGGTTTGAATTGCAATATTCTGCGCTTTAAGAGCTGACGCTATTTCAACCTTTTGAGACAGATTGTCCTTGTCGCGGGCGAGCGATTGCACTTCCTGCGAGAGATTGATGTTTTCAAACTTCAACTCTTTATTCTCCTTAATCAATTGATCAATCTGTATGCGATACTGATCGCGTATCGCGCGAAGCTCAACCAGCTGGCGTTGAAGTGACTCAATATTTCCGTTCTCGCGCATGAGTTTCTCAATGCGGAGTTTCTGTTGTTCGATATCATCATTTGCCTTGGCTAAAAGGCTATCTAACTCATTGTTTTTCCCTTTAAACTGATCCAATTCATAGGAAATAGCCTGAATATCGTCCTCTAGCATTTTTTTGAAATTTGCCAGTTCGTCTACCCTCGCAAGCTGCTCATTCTTTTCAGCAGTTACTTTGTTTACCCTGGTGAGAAAATAAATATTCAGCGCTACTGAAATGAATAAAAGTGCTCCTAAAATTAGGGTAATTTTTCTCTTTTGCTCGTTGTTTCCTGAGTTTTCAGACATAGATAATTAAGTATTTTGCACGAAATTACTGATAATGTGATTTGTTGCGAGAATTGTGCCAATGTATTATCAACATGTTAACCACCATTTTCATCTACTATTGTGACTTAATGCGCATTTAATTTTTGCCTCTTAAGGCTTTATAAATACCAATGCCTGCCATAAGCGCAACAATCAATGCAGCTATTCCGGCAAGCCCGTACCATATCGCCAGTCCATTCTTCAATACCACTAAAAACACAACAGTAAATAGAAACACCGTAGGAATCTCATTCCAGATACGCATGCCGGTAGATGAAAATTTTACCACATTCCGTCTAAGGTCAATCATAATAGCATGGCAAGCAATATGATATACCACAAGAGCAATCACGAATAGCAATTTATAAAGCATCCATCCTTGAGTGATGTCCCAACCACCATCTATTACCAGCCATGATCCAAGAATAAGTGTTATAATCATTGAAGGCCATGAAATTCCATACCACAAACGTTTTTGCATGACACCAAACTGGCGAGTCAGAATGGAGCGCTCGGGTTCGTCCTTCTTGCGGCTTTCAATGTCGTAAACAAATAGCCTTGGCATGTAAAACAATGCAGCAAACCAAGTGACCACAAATATGATGTGAATTGCTTTGATATATAAATACATGCGACAAAGATGCGGATAATTGCGTTTCTGAGTTTACTTATCATCGATCCTTCTAAAAAGAAACTCTTGAGTCTTTTCCATAATTTCCCCACCCTGATTAATTAACGATGACACTCGTGCCTGAATACTTCCATCTGTTTTTCTGTAATAGGCTATGCGCTGTGGAAAATCATGTTCTGGGTTTTCCACTACAAAATGCTCCGTATCCCACTCCAAAAAAAGTGAACAAAACCGGATTTAGCCTTGAAACGATAAGAATATACACGTAAAATTTATCGATCTTGAAGATATGTAAGCGTTCTCGACTGACCGTATCCTTATTGTTGATGGAAAAAAGCTTCACCCTCCATGCGCTCCTTATCAATGGACCACCACCTTTCAAATACATGTCTGTCATATCCAGCATCAGCCTTCCAGCTACCCAAAGGCTACCTCATATCAATCGATTGATTGTATTGAGCTTGTAGGGGTGTGACTAAAAGCTAGCAAAATAATATAAATAGACAAAAGCTATATTTCAATGATGATCAGGGTTTTATTTGTTTCTTTGTACCAACCAAGATAACCAAGCTCAACAGATGAAAAAGAAATTTGCCAAAGAATCATATGCAGTTTCTACAGAAATTGTTCTTCCTAATGACACAAACACCTTGGGTAACCTCATGGGTGGCAGGCTTTTGCATTGGATGGACATTACTGCAGCCATCTCTGCGCATAGGCATTGTCGCAGAGTGGTGGTAACAGCATCTGTGAATCACGTTTCGTTTGATCGTCCTATTCGACTAGCTGATATTGTAACTATAGAAGCACAGGTTTCGAGGGCATTCACATCATCAATGGAAGTATTTATTGATGTGTGGGTCGAAAATCACACCACAGGAATCAAAGAAAAATGCAACGAAGCCATTTACACCTTTGTTGCGGTAGATCAGTTAGGTAATCCGATACACGTACCAGAGTTAGTTCCGGAGACAGAACTCGAAAAGAAAAGATATGACGGGGCCCTTCGCAGAAGGCAACTTAGTCTTATTCTGGCAGGCAAAATGAAGCCTGATGAAGCCACTGAGCTCAAGGCGCTTTTCATTTAAAATCGTTTTTATCTTGCTTTAACATATTGTATGCATGCAGCACATTTAATAATTTATTAATTTGCGGCATGATTAAAATTTTAATTGGTATAACAGCATCAACTACACGCTTTTTAACGCTCCTTGCTTTATCATTTGCCTTCAAGTTTAGCCATGCGCAGAATCTGACTTGTGGCACAGACCATTTCGTAGAACAGGCCTTATTGAACAACCCCCAACTTCGGGAGCAAATGAATGCATTGGAAGACTTCACTGCACAGTTTGAATTTGAAAGTGATCCCGAACGGGCCAATGTAAGAATCATACCCGTTGTTGTTCATATCATCCACAACTATGGTTCGGAAAATATCTCTAGAGCACAGGTGTTGGACGCTATCAGAATATTGAATGAAGACTATAAGCTTCAAAACCAGGATCAGACTTCAGTTATTCCCGAATTTCAGGACAGACTAGCCAATTGCAATATTGAATTTCGTCTTGCACGGAGAGATCCTCAGGGAAACTGTACAGAGGGTATCACCCGCACTGCTTCTCCACTCACCTTTAATGCAGGAGATAACGTTAAGCAATTAGTATCTTGGACCACCAGTCGTTACTTAAATATCTGGGTGGTAGAATCAATCGGTATAGGAGCCGGTGGGTATGCCTACCTACCCGGATCTGCACCACAGGCATCCTTTGATGGCATCGTGGTTATCAACAGGCAATTTGGTAGCATTGGTACTTCCACCGGTGGAAATTTCGCAGCCAGAACACTCACACATGAAGTTGGACATTATCTCAATCTTCGTCACCCTTGGGGACCATCAAATAACCCCGGTCTGGCGACAAATTGCAATCAAGACGATGGCGTTGCGGATACCCCAAATACAATAGGTGTTGCCAATCAATCATGTAATCTTGCTCAGGTAAGCTGCGGAAGTCTAGACAATGTTCAGAACTACATGGACTATTCTTCTTGCGCCATTATGTTCACCAATGGACAAAACACACGCATGCAAGCTGCCCTGAGCAGCCCTGTGGCATCAAGAAATAACCTTTGGAGTGCCAACAATTTGACCTTCACCGGTACAAGCGATGGATTTGTAAATGAGTGTGCCCCTATTGCTGACTTCAGGCCTAGCATCTCTTATGCTTGCTCAGGAGAATCGGTGAACTTCACCGACTTAAGTTTCAATGGAGAAATTACCAACTGGGAATGGAGCTTCCCTGGCGGAAATCCTGCAAGTTCAAATCTTCAAAACCCAAGTGTAGTTTATAGCGAACCGGGGACTTACAGTGTTACACTAACCGTATCTAACAATGTCGGTAGCAATCAACGAACACGTCAGCAAATCATCACCATTTCACCATCAATAGGTGCCATAAATGCACCTGCTTTCGAAGGTTTTGAAAATGCGGCCTTCCCGCAATTATCAGCAACAACTGCAGAAAATTGGCTCATTGAAAGTACGGGAAACAATGCTTTTTCCAGAGTTACCAATGCAGCATTTACAGGATCGGCAAGCTTGCGATATAACGATGCTCTACCTACAGGAGCAGTTAGTTCAATCATTTCGCCCACGCTCAACATGAGAACAGCTACAGGCACTATTAATGCCACATTCAGAGTAGCTTACGCCAGAAGAACTGCAACATCTGAAGACCGATTGATTGTATATGTTTCCCGTAACTGTGGGCGTACCTGGTCGCCTCGCTTCTCTAAAATCGGCGAATCGCTTGCCACTGTTAGCGGCAACTTTTCAAGTTTCACCCCTACCAGTGAAAGTCAGTGGAGATTGGAGACCGTTAATCTTGCTGCATTTGCCAACGACGAAAGCGTGATGCTCAAATTTGAAATTACTGACGGTGGAGGTAATGCAATATTTATCGATGATATAAACATCGCCAACTCCACTTTAAGCATCGATGAGATGAGTTTAATGCGTGAAAATACCATTATCTTCCCTAATCCCGGTGATGGTAATGAAATACTTAGCTTTGAGCTTTATTCCGCTGGAATCACGCAACTAAGTGTGATTGATGCCATTGGAAGACAAGTATCCAACAAATCATTAGGAACGGTTGCGCCAGGAACGCATCAAATACAGCTTTCAGAATTACTTCCTAATCGCAGTAGTGGAGTTTATTTTGTTAGATTAATCCATAATCAGCAAGCCATTACGTTAAAGTGGATCGTTCCATAGTTGAATAGGTATGTATAATGAAAAACCGAAAACTTTTCTTTCCGAAGTTGAAGAAGGCTGGAAACAAGTGCGTCAAAGACTAGAAGAACAATTTGGAGGAGAG
Organism: Flavobacteriales bacterium; assembly: GCA_046294625.1. Taxonomy (GTDB): domain Bacteria; phylum Bacteroidota; class Bacteroidia; order M30B66; family M30B66; genus JBKBKN01. The sequence goes on along the minus strand of JBKBKN010000018.1, from coordinate 4,303 downwards.
ATTGATATTCAGGCAGCCTTGTTTCTAATTGGTGTTCAAGAGCTCGGTAAAGGGCGTAGAAAATACTCCAAAGACCAAAAGTTGGAAGTAATACATATTGCTATTTGCACCCTATTAGAGCCTTATGGCTATTATCAATTTCAAGGCAAAGATAAAGATGGATTCCCACATTGGACACTCAATGAGAAACTGCCAGCATTAACTTCAGGTCAGCAGTTGGCACTTATGAAAGAAGCTGTGGTAAAGTATTTTCAGCATAATGAGCTGCTTTGAGAAAACCTATGTTTTTAGTGTTTTTTCAATGGTTTGAAATTGCAATTCATTATTACAGAAACACGACGTTTTCATTTTTTGCAAAATCGCTATTGAGGCTTCGCTGTTCTTTCATTCTTTTCAAAATTCTTCAATGTTTTCCCTTCTAAAGTTTTCCATTCCGTCAGCCCATTTGCATTTCGCCCCATTACCATTACTGCTGCTGTCGATGGACTGCTAAAAATATGATCGTCCGTAAACTCACAAAATTCTCCCCTGTCAATAAACACGCCTTCGTCAATTAGTTTCTGCCTGTAAGTAATAAAACTTGGTGTCATGGAGTTGACAATTGTCGCTGCTGCTTTTGAGCCTTTTAGAACTACAAAAACGTCAGAAATTGGCTCTCTTTGGCCGTCTACACCACGTGAGGCTTTAATGAAAAATAACGTTTGCTTTTGTTTGGGCTTGTATTCTCGTTTCTCTTCAAAAACCTTGTGTCCTAAACTGTTAACTAAGAGTTTAATATATTCAATAAATTCTTCCATTTCCGCTCTGTCGGATTCAGAAATAGAAGATTGAGCCGGTACGACGGAATTTTCAACTCTACATCTAGTTAATGATTTAGCTATAGCATGAAATCTGTTCTCCAAATACTTTACATGAGCTTTATTTAAATTGGCGTCTTTGCTTATGAAAACAATAGCTTCGTTCCAAAAGTCTTTAGATATCAATTGCTGATTAAGTCTTTTAAGAATTACGTCTGCTTCTCTAATACAAATCTAATCCTTCCCATCATCGTTTTTTCCAAATAGCAAATAAACGCCAGTGCGCAATGTAAGATATTCCCTATCTGAACAGTGTTTTACCTTTATTCATGGAATTTTAAAAGCTTTCCCTGACCAATTAGAAAGTTCACAAAGCATTCGACCATTTGGGTCACCGTCCATTAGGAATATTTTTATTGTTTTGCCGTGTTTCATTCTTTTTGTATGCCGTTTTAAAACTTGCTATATCTAATTGATAAGTGCATTACAAAATTTTATGAGCAAGTTACACCTTTAAGTCATACTTAGACAGTTCTATTAACGATGATACAACCTTATATCCTTGAAAATAAGACGTAACTATGACTACATCTCCTGAGCAACAATTTTATTTTTCATTTGAAAACGAATTATCCGCGATCTGGAAGCACAGCTCTCCATTGAGCTTAATCCACTAGTTGGTAAAGGGGAGCAATAAACACTTACCAGCCCTAATCTGATTTATTAACGCAATAAAATTGAACGCACTTTAAAACAACAAGGGCGGGTCACATAGCGACCCGCCCTTGTTGTTTCATGGTGTATTGAACTTATTGCTTCACAACTTTATAATTCACAGCTCCTTTATTAGAAGAAATCGTGAGGAAGTAAACGCCATCAGCTTTGTCGCTCATGTCATATACCTTATTAAAGTTGCCAGCACCTCTTACATTCTCTAAGTGAATGAGACGACCTACTGCATCAGTTAATCTGATTTCATAGTTTTCATTTCTCGAGGAATTGAAAGTGAGATTAAACACATTACGTGTTGGGTTTGGATATAATTGTAAGCCATCAAGACCTTCAATCTCACCGATACCAACTGTCAACAATACTTGTGCTGTGTAAGTATCTGAGCCACAATTTTCGCTAGTGGCAGTTAATGTCACAAGATAGTTTCCATTCTGTCCATACAAATGTGTAGGGTTCTGCTCGGTACTAGTATTTCCATCACCAAAATCCCATGAATAGCTTGTGGCATTTGTTGAATTGTTTATGAAGGCCACATTAAATCCATTTGCATTATAGCTGAAAAGAGCAACTGGCTCAGCATTAATAACCACCTGTTGTGTAACTGTTGCAGTACAGTTGCCATCAGAGAAGCTAGCTGTGATGGTGTAAGTACCTGCAGGCAATGAAGATGGATTAAACACATTGTTCACTACACCAGCTCCGCTAAATGTAGCTCCGGCTGGTGTGCTTGTAAGTGTTACAGGAGAATCGTTTGTACAATAATTGTTATTCAAACCATTGATTGCCACTTGAATATTCTCAATCACTGTCACGGTAGTTTCAGCAAAACCGATACACGTTCCGTTATCAATTTCATAACGAACTACATGCTGCCCTAAACCTTGTGCCAATGGATCGAATACAGATGCTTCAACACCGTTAATGGTGAATGTTCCAAGTGCAGGTGATCCGGTTAAAACTTCAGGAGCAGAGTTCAAGCAGAATGAGCTGCTCAATGGCCCTAAAGTAACCACTGGACCTTGAAGTACCTCAATAACTTGAGAAGCAACTCCAGGACAGGCATTACCCGATTCAATAAAGGTGTAAGTAACCGTTTGCAGACCAGCTCCGGCAACAGCTGGATTAAACACGTTACCTACTACACCATTTCCGCTGAATGCACCACCTTCCGGAGCTCCTACCAATTGAATAGGTGCTTCCTGACGACAGATGGTTTCAGGCAAAGTATTGAAAGAAGCAACAGGACCTGCATTTACCACCACAGTTTGCGTGTTGGTGTTTGTGCAGTTTCCTACTGTGATAGTGTATGTGATTTGATAAGTACCTGCACCCGCTACAGAAGGCTGGAAAATATTATTTACCATTCCATTTCCTCCGCTTATACTGAATGTTCCACCGAGAGGAATACCAGTAAGCGCTACATCGCCATCAGCATCGCAGTATTCCGCAGCCAAGCCAACGAAATCAGCAAAAGGAAGCGGTAGCACTTGCATGTTGAAAGTGGTAGCTTCACTCACACCACAAGCGTTTTCAGCTGTAACACTGATCACCACATTTCCTGAGAAGCCTGGAGCAGTAATAAAGTTAACTGCATTATCACTTCCACTGAATGTACCGGCCTCTTCTGGAGTTACAGACCAGTTAAAGCTTGATGCAAATGGAGAACCCACAGCTATGAGTTGTGTTTCTGTTTCACAAGTAGCTACAGGTCCAAAAATGCTTATAGGGGCAACCGGAACCGGCAGTACAGCAACATCTAAAGAATTGGAGAAGTTGCCAATACCACAGCCCGTAATTGCAGCTACTACGATGGATGCATCACCGAAATAGTCAGCATTCCACGTTACTGTGGCTGTGGTTGACGTACCAGAGATGGTACCAGCCGCTGTAGGTGTAAGCACCCAAACATAAGAAGACGCTCCTGCAATAGGTTCTACAGTATAAACAGACTGTGATGTTCCTGAACAAATTTCAGTATCACCAGATGGTACAGCAGGGGTTTCGGCTCCATTTCCAACATTAATTGTAACGCTAGCTGTAGAAGGACAATTATTCACTTCTACAGTATAAGTGATCACAAATTGACCAGCTCCTGATATAGAAGGATCGAACTCTCCAAAATTTGGATCAGTGATTCCAACACCAGACCATGTACCACCTGAAGGTGTGCCTTGTAAGAACACAGGAGCTGAAGTTTCGCAAAGATCAGCAACAGGGAAGATAACGGCCGGAGGCACATCTGCACTTAGTGTTAGGTAATAAGTATTACCTCCAGTAGAGCAATCAAAAGTAGGTTGCTCAAATGTTGGTGCAATAAATGCTGCATAGGTTCCTGGTGCCAATAAAGCACTCAATTCTCCTTCTTCACAAGCATCGAATACACCCGATGTAATCACTGTTGGATTTACGCAGTTGTTTGGATTTACAAAGATTAATACGAAATCAAATTCTGCTTGAGCAGTGATTGTATAAACGGTTGGAGCGGTTACTGTAAATTGGAACCAGTCTGTATCGCGTGTAGTACCATCCCAGGTAGCAGTTCCACATATTGTTTCATTACAACTGATATCTTGGAATGAGTTCGGCGTTACATTACAACCGTTGTTATTGGTTCCACCGCAAACTTCATTCTCAGGACTTGCACCTTCAGGACATTCGAAACATACCGTTCTAAAGAATGATGAAGAAGAGAAAATCGGCTCTTCAGCAGGATCGCAGATTGAAGCCACTTGGAATTGATATTCACCACCTATAATAAGGTTTTGAATAAACAA
>JBKBKN010000017.1:60858-74902 GCA_046294625.1 Flavobacteriales bacterium | reverse complement strand
ATTTCAGTTCATTATCTGCGTTCTCCACACGATAGCCCACCACATTCGGAAAAGTGATTTCATGTTCTCCCTGTCGTTCAGGAATGGCGTAAATGTGTGTCAGGTCAACGGGTTGGGGCAGTGTTGATGATTTACCGCCCTTGAACATTTTGAACGGCACGCCAATAATGTGAGCATATTCGGGCGGGAATTTCTCCACCACTATTTTTCGTTTGTCGTTGGTGGGGTTGCCGTCTTTGTCGTAACCCTGCAAAAAGTAATTCATTCTACGCAAGGCACGACCAGCCACCTGTTCGCAAAGTAATTGAGAACCGAATTTGCGAATACCCATGATGTGGGTTACAGTGTTAGCATCCCAACCTTCGGTGAGCATTGAAACGGAAACCACACAACGAATGTGAGCACCTAATTTACCTGGTTTGCCAACGGTGTTTACTACTTCACGCAATATTTGAGCATCGGTAATCAGTTCGGCACTACCTTGTCCGTGCACACGGGCATAGTCTTTTTTGAACTCTTCAATTTCAGAAGCGAAAATCTTTTTGAAATCTTCATTGATTTGGTCGCTGTTTTCTAATGCATCACTGTCTATCAACAGAGTTGGCGGACGTTTCAATGCTTTTTTAGTAACAGGGTCGTAGTTACTGAAAAGGTCTTTAGCTCCTGAAACGGTTACAAGATTTCCGTTTTCATCTTCAAACTCATAACCTGCAATGTATTTATACACTTCTTTGGAAACCGAAGTGTTGTTACAAACCACAATGAAAACAGGTGGTGCAGTAAACAAATTGCGTTTTTCTTCATTCTGTTTACGTTGCCCGTCAAAGTAATCTTTGTAGTGGTTGTAAAACTGGTCTAACGCACCTTTCACCAATGCAGGAAGTTTTGGCGGAGCTTCTTTCAGCGTTGTTCCTTCTTCTTTCGCTTCCGATTTTTTCTTGCGTTGTCCTTTACGTGGCAATTCATCTTTCACATACGAATAGATGTCACGCAATTTGGCTTGTGTTATTTCTTGTGTATTGTCGCTTTCGGGCAGGAAAGGAATTTTCACCAGTCCGCTTTCAATAGCTTCAATCAATCCAAAATCAGAAACCACCCAAGGAAACAAACTGTAAGGGGTGTAACCCGAACCCTGCAAGTAATAAGGCGTTGCGGAAAGGTCGTAAACGGATTGCAGTTTATAACGAAGTGAAATTTCTTTTAGTCCTGTGAACCAAACGGCTGCTCTTGCATTCTCGTCTGCTTCTTCATTGTCTTTGGTTTTCCCTGATGATTTGGGTAAATAGCAGTGATGTGCTTCATCGTTCAGAATAAGTAGTCGGCTGTCTTTTTTGAATTTTCCTAAAATTCTGCGAATGACCTGAGAGAAATCTTCTTTGGCTTCTTGTTTTTTACCGTCTGCATTTAATTTGCCATCAAACGGACTTCTTTTGTTGCCTTGCAAAATTTTGGGTTCAAATGCGTGGTAGTTTGTAATGACCAATCTTGCATTCAAATTTTCAAGACGGTGTTCCAAACTTTGCGGAACCAAGTCCCGTTGGAAATAATAATCTTCTCGGTTGTGTTTGTTTTTGGTGTCCACAAACAAAACTCCTAAACGGTCTTTAATGGTAACGCCTGGTGCAACAATTAAAAAGTAGTCGGCAAACCGTGTATCGCTTCTGTATTCCTGTCGGTTGAAGTAGTGATACAGAATTAAGGAGCCCATTACCACGGTCTTGCCCGTTCCTGTTGCCATTTTAAATGCAAGTCGGGGCAATTGGTCTTCCAAATGGTCGCTTACTGTTTTTTGTCCGTCACGAATTTTGTTCAGGATGTTTTGTCCGGCGTTTGATTTTCCCGCCACTTCGTTCAGCCATATGGCTGTCTCAATCGCTTCCCGCTGCGCAAAGAAAAGTTTTTTTACTGCGTGTCGTTCAGGGTTTTCAAACCAAAACAGAAGAAGTTCTTTTGTTACTCTTGTTGTGTTGGGATAATTGGCTGTTCGCCAAATTCCGATTTCTTTTCGGCAAAGATTTATCAGGTGTTCACCATATTCCGCGGCAAAGTCATTTACTTCAAAAATTGAAGATTGCGGACCTTGCTTTGTCGGCATTACCTGTATGTCAGGAGTGAAAATCCGTCTGCCTTGTCTGATGTCCTGATAATTTAATGAGCCGTCTGCATCTGTTGCATAATGCAATAGCGGTTCATCATAAGGACTATTTAATATCGGGTTTTCCGAATTCATGTTATTATTTGTCTCAAATTAAGGTTCCTAATATCGGTAAAATTATTCTGTCAGATGGTATCATTTTCCAGTGCGCTGGCAGAAACGGCTCTTTGGCTTTTGCCTGAAGGGTTGTGTTGTGCAGGAGGGGCAAAAGCCAATGTGCCGTTTGCGGGTGGCAATAGAATTTCAAAATATTTTGTGCGGTGGGGAAAAAATTAAAACACAGAAGGGTAGGCAATGAGTATCGGCTTACTCGCTGTCCGTTTGTTATATCGTTTCTATGTCTGTGTTCACCTGTCAAAATGGTTTGTCTGTGTATTTATGTTTAAATTTTGGTCGGTCTGTCGTCTTTGGAACGGTCGTCCTACCATTGGCTATAACTTATTTATAACCGAACCTTTCTTTCGCTTGTCTTCTTCTTCTTCATAGTCTGCTAACCGAAATTACAGCTCGATCATTTGTTAAAATAAAAAAACGCAAACTACTTCAAGTTTACTTTGTGCAATATTTCATGGAGAAGATACCGAGACATTATTTCCTGCAGCTGCAGCTATGTTGGTGAAAGCTACGCGTTTCTTCGTGAAAGTCAAAAGCATTGCTGTTTTTCATGTTTTCCCAATAAAAGGCAGTAGGCTTGCGATTGTGGTTTCCAATTTCATGCATCAATTCAGCATCGTAAATGCGACCATTTACCATCGTGTATTTAACCTTCTCTGTATTGTAAATGTCTTCCAATGGATTGGCATCCAAGACAATGAGATCAGCCAGTTTACCTGTTTCTAAGCTACCAATATGGTCTTCCATGCCGATGTAGTAGGCGCCATTAACAGTTGCGCATCGGATGGCCTCTAGCGGAGTCATCCCACCTTGCGCCAGCATCCACAATTCCCAATGTGCACCTAATCCTTGCAACTGTCCATGTGCGCCTAAGTTTACTTTCACGCCGGCATCGGCCAATTTTTTACACGCACGTGCAGTTTCTATATGGCCAATTTCATATTCTTCGTCGGGGATGGCAGTTCGATGACGCGAGCGTGAATCTAATATAGCACGTGGCGTGAAGCGGAGAAGACGCTGTTTTTCCCATACATTGGTTTTCTGATACCAGTAATATTCTCCGGTGATTCCCCCATAGTTGACCACAAGAGTAGGGGTATAGCCGGTATTGCTGGCACTCCATACTTTCACCACGTCATCGTAAATCGGTGCAACCGGAATGTTATGTTCAATGCCGGTGTGTCCATCAAGAATCATAGACATATTGTGCAAAAAATGCGAGCCCCCTTCAGGTACTACGAGCATGCCGAGTGTTTCAGCACCTTTAATTACTTGTTGACGTTGATCACGGCGTGGTTGATTGTAGCTTTTAACAGAAAATGCGCCGAAGGCTTTGGTTCTTTTCAAGGCTGAAAGTGCATCTTCCAAACTATTAATCACCGCCTTGAAATCGCCATCAGCTCCGTATAAAATGGTACCTGTAGAGAAAATCCTTGGACCTACCATGGTGCCCGCTTTTACCATTTCACTTTGTGCAAACACCATTTCCGAATTAGATGAAGGATCATGAGTAGTGGTTACACCATAAGCCAGATTGGCATAATAGGTCCACATTTTTTGAGGGCTTTGTCCATAGCGAAATGTGCCAAGATGAGCATGCACATCTACGATACCTGGCATGATGGTTTTTCCACTGCAATCTATCACTTTGGCATCGGGCGGTATGGATATAGATTCCCCTATGGCTTCAATTTTATTTTCTTTGATAAGTACACTGCCATTTTCAATTATTTCATCGCCGCGCATGGTGATGATTCGCGCATTAATAAGTGCGATGCGCCCTTTGGGTTTATCGTGCGTTAGCTCAAGTTTGATTTTGATACCGTTGGTGTCCACCGCGTTGACTTTTTTGGTTTTTCCTTCCAAAAAATCGAGAAACGAACTGATATCATTGCTAAAATATTTATCCCCTATCATCCAGTTGAGTCGTTTGCAATCTTCTGACCAATGAATGTTGTAGCCCGCATCCTGAGTAACTTTAATAATCGGATAACTCTTGTTCTGATGGCTTAATTCTACTGCCTGTCCGGTGGAAATCAAAGGTGCCACATAAACCTGATGCAATTCTGAAAATGCAATCCAGCGATTGTCCGGACTTGGCATATACCTATTGGCATATTTCGAAGTGTAATGCGTGCGAATTTCTTTGCCATTCAGGTCGCAGCTACGGAAGAATTTTTCCAAACTACCAAACAAATATCCACCTTCTTGGTAGAATATGCGGTCTCCTTCGGCATTAAACACCGGAAACTCGCCGGTCTTTGTGATGCGTTTCATTTCACCACCAGCAGAAGGGATGGTGTAGATCCCCGGATTTTTAGTATGGCTAAATCCCTGATGATCGTTGCCCGATTCGCGAACGAAAACTACAGTTTTTCCATCGGGCGAAACTGCAGGAGTGCGATATATGCCTTTTTCTTTTGTCAGTTTCACTGGTTTAGCCCCTTTGGTTCTCCAGTCTAATTTGTAGATGCCCCCCGACTCCACATCGTCCCAGGTGCTGTAATACAAGGTTTTTCCATCACGTGAGAATGCAGGTTCGTATTCAAAATGTGTGCTCGATGTGAGTCTTTCCGGTTTTCCGTTTGGCAAATCTTTTTTCCATAAATAACCAATAGCGTTAAATACAAGTGTTTTGCAATCAGGCGATGTAACTGCATGGCGAATTACTTTTGCTTCAAACTTCTCAGGAGCGGTTTCTTGTTTAAAATGAAGTGCATTTTTAATTTTTACATTCAAAGTTGCTTCAAAAGGGATGATCTGATTTTCTAAATTTTCGACATTGATTTTTCGAATTTTTCCTTTTGCCCAAATAATGATATGCTTGTTGTCCGGAGTAAAATTATAATTGGTGTATACACCAAACAAGGCCCAGGCTTCCTGTTGGTCTTTATGCAATTGGTCATAAATGGGCCATTCCTCTCCAGTTTGCAGGTCGTGAATAAACAAAACGGATTGGGTTCTAACTCTTCTTACGAATGCAAGCTTGCTACCGTCTCTTGAAAGCACGGGTCTCACAGCTCCGCCCGGACCTTTCACTATGGTTTCAATCTCTCCACTTTCTAAATCGAGTCGCTTGATGACATAAATCTGCGAGTTAGGGTCTTTGTTGTACTGAAAATAACCTCCAGGATACAGATCTTCGCTGTAGTAAACATGTTTACCGTCAGGTGAAATGCAAGGCTCACCGGCATCCTGTTGGTCGTTTCTTTTTTTGGTAAGTTGAAGACCAGCACCACCATTAATATGATACATCCATATTTCGCCGGCACCTGCAGAGCGCGTAGATGTAAAGTGTTTACGAGCTATGAGGTACTGACCATCAGGAGTCCAAATGGCATTGTTTAGTAAACGAAAATCTTCTTTGGTAATTTGTTTGGCCTCACTGCCATCAGGGCGTATTACCCAGATATTGTCTCCACCACCGGCATCGCTCGTAAAGGAAATCCATTTACCATCAGGGCTGAACCGCGGCTGCACTTCGTAAGCCGCTCCTTCGCGCAAAACTTTGGCTTTGCCACCTGTAATGGGCATTATGAAAATATCGCCCATGATATCAAACACGATTTGTTTTCCATCGGGGCTCACGTCCAGATTCATCCAGGTGCCTTCATCAACGGTGAAGCTTATTTCTTTATAATCGTCAAATGCTTGATTAACATTCCATTTGGGTTTTTCTTCTTTTTCCTGAGCACATAAAAGTGTGATGTTGGTTGCAAAGAGACAAGTAGTAATGATGGTTTTTAACATAGGGAAATCAATATTTTTTGAATTCTCAAAAGTATCAGTTAATTTTTAATGTGAATGTAACGTTTCATTCAAAATAGGCTCGCAGAAAGTCTTCATTCAATAAGCCAACTCAATTGAGCGCGCGGGCATGAACGGAGTTTTGGCAAAGCTTACGGGGATTTTTCGATTGAATCGTATCATTAGCAAACCATATAGGGACATTGACTTTCATTGATGTCAAATAGTTATCTTTTTGAAAAACCATTTTTCAATGTGATTAAATCAATCATACCCCAATAATTAACATGGAAAGGAATTGCCATCAGGCAGAACATCTTATATTTTTAAATTGTTATGAATGCATACCATTTTGCGTATGAAAAATAAGCTAAATTTGCACTCCGAAAATCAGTTCTCTCATTCTGATAATTGATTTATAAACAACAAAAACCATTAATAATGAATATCTTAGTTTGCATCAGCAAGGTTCCCGACACCACTACCAAGATATCGTTCATTGATAACGATACCAAATTTAACGAAGACAAGGTTCAGTTTATCGTAAATCCTTACGATGAATGGTATGCTTTAGTCAGAGCGCTAGAATTGAAAGAAACATTGGGTGGCAATGTGACGATCATCACAGTAGGAGAGGCCGATGTGGAACAAATTATTCGCAAAGCCTTATCAATTGGAGCAGATAATGCGGTGCGTATTGACATGAGAGCAACTGATGCATTCAGTGTGGCCAACGCAATTGCTGAGTATGCAAAAGGTAAAGGATTTGATTTAATTCTCACTGGAAAAGAAACTATCGATTATAATGGTTCTGAAGTAGGGGGTATGATTGCTGAGTTGCTCGATATGCCTTTTGTTTCACTCGCCAATAAACTGGAAATTGACAACGGAAAGGCCAAGCTCGAGATTGATATTGAAGGTGGCGTGGAGATTATAACTGCTTCACTTCCCTTGACGGTTAGCGCAGCAAAAGGAATGGCGGAACAGCGTATCCCGAATATGCGAGGCATAATGGCAGCTCGCACCAAGCAAATCGAAGTAATTAGCGGAAATGCCGAGAATTTGGTTTCGGTGAAGCAGTTTAGTTTACCAAAACCAAAAGAAGCCGTAAAATTAATACCGGCTGAAAACATGGATCAACTCGTTGAATTGTTACACAAAGAAGCAAAAGTTATATAATCATGGCAGTACTTGTATTTGCGGAAGCATCGCATCAAAAGCTTAAAAAAGCTGCATTAGAAGCAATTTACTACGGAAGTAATATTGCCGGAAAGCTAAATAAAGAACTCACTGTGTTGGTAGCAGGCAAAGTAGATGACGAAAGTATTGCCAATGCCGGAAAGGCGGGCGCAAACAAAGTATTGCATGCTAACCATGATAAAATGAATCATTTTGACCCTGCATTATTTACCAAGGTTTGTCTTTCGGCTATTGAAAAGGTGAATCCTGAAGTAATCATTTTTTCTCACGACCGTTCAGGCAAAGCAATTGCTCCAAGAATTTCTGCAAGGTTAAGAGCAGGACTGGTTTCGGGGGCGGTTGATTTTCCTGATTTGTCGGGCGGTTTCTCCGTGAAAAAGAATGTATTCTCAGGAAAGGCAATTGCAGAATATAATATTCTGACCGAAAAGAAGGTTATCTCGTTATTGCCTAATTCTGTTCAGGTAGAAATGGGATCGGGCAGTGCGTCAGTTGAAAATTTTAATGATGTTGCAGCATCCTACACATCACCATTCTCAACTGAGCTCAAAGTGAAAGAAGTTGATGGAGAGATTCCATTGACTGAAGCGGAATTGGTTGTTTCTGCAGGTAGGGGCTTAAAAGGACCTGAAAACTGGGGAATTATAGAGGATCTTGCCAAGGCAGTGGGAGCTGCAACGGCTTGCTCCAGACCTGTATCAGACATAGGCTGGCGTCCGCACCACGAGCATGTGGGACAAACAGGTATTGCTATTCGCCCAAATCTTTATATCGCTGTAGGAATTTCAGGTGCTATTCAGCATTTAGCCGGCGTGAATGGCTCTAAAGTGATTGTGGTGATCAATAAAGATCCGGAAGCACCTTTCTTCAAAGCAGCTGATTATGGGGTAGTAGGTGATGCATTTGAGGTCGTTCCAAAATTGACAGAAGCATTCAAAAAATTTAAGGCATCAAACAACTAATCAAAATCGCTTGATTTCTTCATGAAAGTTGTTTATTTTCATGATTCCATTATATGAAGAAGATTGCCCTATCAATAACAGGTCTATCCTATAGTCAAACTCAAAGCGGGGCGTACGCGCTTGTGCTTTCTGAAGAACATGGTAACAGAAGACTTCCAATCATTATTGGTGGCTATGAAGCACAAGCTATTGCCATTCATATTGAAAAAATGTCTCCTTCAAGACCGCTGACGCATGATTTGTTTAAGACTTTCTGCGATTCTTTTCTCATTGATCTGAAGGAAGTAATCATTTACAATCTTTCTGAAGGAATCTTCTATGCAAAACTTGTGTGTCAGCAGAATGATGCAAATGATGTGGAAATCGATGCGCGAACGTCCGATGCTATTGCTTTAGCAGTAAGATTTGATTGCCCGATCTACACCTATGAGTTTATTCTATCATCCGCAGGAATCGTGATAGACGAAGAAGAAGACAAGGAAGAAGTTACTTCAGATAGTAAACCCAAATCAGCTCCCAAACCCAAAGACGATTTATCGGGTAAGACCATGGAAGAATTGCAAGAGCTTTTATCACAAGCCATTGAAGAAGAAGCATATGAAAAGGCAGGAATAATCAGAGACGAAATGAAAAAGCGTCAGTAAGTTTTGGCCGGAATTTATTTGCATATCCCATTTTGTAGAAAAGCTTGTAATTATTGCGATTTTTATTTTTCTGTAAATCTTCAAAATGCCGATGCTCTTGTAGATGCTATTTGTGTTGAAATTCTGCTTCGAAAGGAGGAGTTAAAAGATCAGACCATTGAAACCATTTATTTTGGCGGAGGTACACCATCATTGCTCCATTACGCTCAGCTTCAAAAGATTTTTAATGAGCTACATTCGCATTTCCTTGTTTCTCCACTAGCTGAAATCACTATGGAAGCTAATCCCGATGATTTGACGCTAGCTAAATTGAAGGAAATTAAGGCATTAGGATTTAATCGATTAAGCATAGGTATCCAATCGTTTGTGGACGAGCATCTGATTTGGATGAACAGGGCACATACTTCTTCAGAGGCTGTTTCATCTGTGAAACAAGCGCAAGACATTGGAATCAGTAATATCTCTATAGATTTAATTTATGGTTTTCCAATGCTCCATAATAATCAGTGGCTTAACAATCTAAAGCTAACAGAATCAATGGGCATTAAGCACCTATCGAGCTATAGCCTCACCGTAGAAGAAGGTACCAAACTGGCACTCGACATACAAAAAGGGAAAACAGCCAATACCAACGAAGATCAAAGCGCTATTAACATGCAAATGCTCATGGATTTTGCAGAGCAAACAGGATTTGAACACTACGAAATCAGCAATTTTTGCAAACCCGGATTCGAAAGCAAGCACAATAGCAGCTATTGGGATTATAAGCCTTATCTTGGACTTGGGCCGTCTGCACACTCCTTTACCAATCGGATTAGAAAGCACAATATCCGAAATCTTAAAAAATACATTCAAAATTGTAATGCTCGATTGGTGAGTTATAAAAGCGAAGAATTAACCTCCACTCAGCAATTCAATGAATTTGTGATTACAGCCTTAAGGAAAAGAAGCGGTCTTGATTTATCAGCCATTGAGCTGCATTTTGGAATGGAGATGATGCGCTATTTAGAACAAGCTATTGATTCACCCCAACTCAAAGAACTATTGAATAGGTCAAATCAACACAGCATCTCGCTAAGTCGAAAAGGGATGATGTTAGCAGACTATGTTATGCTCCAGTTGATTAAGTGTCCATAGTTTGGCTGGAAGAAATAATTAGAATAGATTTAAGAAAAATCCTATAATCTCTTTGTGAATCACCGGATTAACCAATATGGCCAATAAAATGGATATTGCCAGTCCAAATAGGGCAGAAAAAACATCTCGGCTAATAAGGCGCATAGTTAAACTCAAATCCCGGTTGGTCTCATAAGCACGACTAATAGTCATAGCTATTTCTCTTCCGGCAAGCAAACCAAGGAATACCCAAGTAGTGCTCATCGGTATGTTGCTCAGTTTTTGGAAAAAGAAGAGGATGAAGGTGTAAACAAAGTCGATCAGCGTAGCGCCTCTCACATCTGTAACATCTGATTTTTCTTCTACAATTTGCTGAATGCGATCGCCACGAAGATAAAATAGAAGACCAAGACCAATAAAGATGTAACTTACAAAGGCAAAAAACTGAACCAAACTTAATGATCGAGGTAAAAACACAGCAATATTTGCAGCATCTTGCATCAGCCAAACCGACCAAAGACATCCGCTCGTAATCCATTGCGCAAGAGTCCAAGCGCTGTGGGCAGGGCCGGTAGTTAATCTTTTGATGGCTTTCGAAAACAGCAACCAAATGGTAATTGAACTCACAAATGCAATGATATATCCAGATAAACTTTTTATAGATACGTTCAAAATAGCTGAGAAATCTGCTGAAAATGAACTTAATAGCAAAAATGTGGTTGATACTGGCATTTTAAACCGGGTGAGCAATAAAAGCACCAAAGGGGCTGCTATTTGCAGGAATGAAAAGCTTTCCGGCGCTTTGTCGAAACCTTTAGAAGTCAACCTTTCGTAAGAAACATCGCCACCAAACTTGAGCCAACTAACCAACATGGTGACCACAAAAATGCTTCCGATGAAGAGCCAAAGCACCCACCAGGGACGTTTGGCGTTGGAAGATAGAAAAGTGCCGATGGTCTGAATACTATCATTGGCAATCGCAGAATAGCCAGCAAAAGCAAATCCAACCCACATCGCAATTTGTGGATAAGGATAAATTACTCCGGTGAGAATAAACATGAGAATAATAAACCGAAGAAATTTTCTTTCTCTGAACAGAAAAAGACGATAGACCCTAAAACGAGAAGAGTCAACAAGCTTGGACCTTAAATTAGGTTTTATTTTTTTTGACATAAATGCCTGTATATCAGGACATTGATTCATCCCGAAAACTTACGCAAGTTAAGGCGACTCTTCCAAGCAAGTACAAGTCAATTTTAAGAAATTGTTAAGTTTTTTGAATTTTGTCGTTTTTATTGGATGATAAATGAAGTTCGGCATCGCTTTAAAACATATGTTTGACCCCGTTTTCTCACATGACAAAAAAAGAGTTCATTCACTTGCTCGGCATTCATTTAGGTCATGAGCCTACTCACGGACAGGTCGTTTTTTTTGAGAAGGTGTGCGATTTCCTGGCTTCAGACAATTTTTCGGAGGTTTTTATGCTCAAAGGATTTGCCGGCACAGGAAAGACAAGTGTGGTGAGTGCGTTAGTGAAAACACTCAATCACACGAGCTTAAAAGTGGTATTGCTTGCACCAACCGGAAGGGCTGCCAAAGTGATGTCTAATTATTCCGGGAAAACAGCATCCACGATTCATCGGTTGATTTATATGGTGCGTCAAGTGGAGAATAAGACATCGTTGATCCTCAAACAAAATAAGTTTAAAAACACCTTATTTGTGGCGGATGAAGCTTCCATGATTGGTCAGGAAAATATGGAAGATCCCAATCAAAGAAATTTGTTGGAAGATTTGCTCATGTTTGTGCAGGAAGGGGAGCGATGCAAACTCCTGTTAATTGGCGATGAAGCTCAGCTGCCTCCTGTGGGCATGGAGTTGAGTCCTGCTTTAGACCAAGAAGTGCTCCAGAGCGGCTACTTTGTGCAGGTGAAACAGCAAAATCTGACAGAAGTGGTTCGGCAAAGCGAAGATTCAGGTATTCTGCATAATGCAACTTTAGTTAGAGAAGCGCTCACAAGGGAAGATTTACATTGGCCCAAGCTGGAGTTTGAGCAATTCAGAGATGTAATTCCGGTCGATGGCTACGAATTGGCCGATAGTTTAAATGATGCTTATAGCAAATATGGGCGCGAAGGAGTAATTGTAGTGACCCGATCGAACAAAAACGCTGTTTTATACAATCGCCAAATCAGAAACCGTGTGTTTTGGCTTGAAGACCAGCTCGCTGTCGGAGACCTGATCATGGCTGTGAAAAATAATTATTTCTGGCTCGATGGATTCGATGGTGAAATAGACTTCATTGCCAATGGCGAAATGATGGAAATCATGAAGTTAGGCAATATCGTGGAGCGATATGGCTGTTTGTTTGCAGATGCTACTGTAAGGTTTTGCGATTATTCATCAGAGATAACAGCAGAGATTAAACTCAATTTGAGTGTGCTTGACGCACCGCAAGCAAGCATGTCCTATAAGGATCAAAAACAAATGACTGAAGAAATCGAACAGGATTATTTGCACATAGCATTGAAGCGCGAACGATGGAAACAGATTAAGAAAGACCCTTATTTCAATGCCTTGCAAATCAAGTTTTCTTATGCTGTTACCTGTCATAAATCTCAGGGTGGTCAATGGCCTTGCGTATTTGTAGATATGGGCTACATGCCGGAAGAATTTCCACAGCGCGAAGATCTTCGTTGGCTTTACACAGCTCTGAGCCGGGCAACAGATAGTTTGTATTTAATCAATTTTAGGAAAGATATACTTCCAAGAGAAAATTAATCATAGCTTTTTGAATTGCCTGAAGATTGCTATCGATACTTATCTTTGCAGGGCATGGCCAAAATCAGCAACAATATTGAGGAAGCAGCTCAACGTTTAAAAAGCGAAGTAATTGCCATTCCAACAGAAACCGTTTATGGTCTCGCTGCCAATGCGTTGAATCCGGAACTGGTAGCGCGTATCTTTGAGATCAAACAGCGACCTTCATTCGATCCGCTTATTGTGCACATAGGTAAACTTGATCAACTGAGCGAACTAATTTTGGAGTTTCCAGAACCTTTACAACGATTGGCTAATCAGTTTTGGCCTGGACCGCTCACCTTGCTTTTGCCTAAATCATCTTTGATACCAGATATAGTGACATCTGGCCTGAGTCAAGTGGGTATTCGCATGCCTTCACATCCACTCACATTAGCTTTGCTTAACCAAATTGATTTTCCACTTGCTGCGCCAAGTGCCAATCCGTTTGGCTATATTAGTCCTACAAAAGCGGAGCATGTGGAAGCACAATTGGGCACGGCGATCGATTTTATATTAGATGGAGGACCATGCGAAGTGGGTATTGAATCTACTATAGTTGGAATGGAAGATGATAAAGTATTTGTGTATAGACTTGGAGGTCTATCGCCCGAACAAATCAGGTCTCAGGTGGGGGATGTTCACCTTAGAATCAACCAAAGCTCCAATCCTGCTGCCCCGGGAATGCTTCTGCAGCATTATGCCCCACGAAAAAGACTATTTTTTACAGACAATCCTAAAGAAATAGCTGAATTGCATCAAGGTTTGCAGCTCACGCTCATTACGATGAAAGCAAAAGAAGCCCATATGTTTTCAGAAATTTTTGAACTTTCCCCAACAGGAAATATCAAAGAAGCAGCCAGCAGACTATTTGATGTAATGAGAAAAGCCGACGACAGCGGAACAGATATCATTATTGCCGAAGCCTTTGAAGAATCGGGACTAGGTGCAGCTATCAATGATCGCTTGCGGAGAGCTGCAATAAATCATTAGCTTATCAGATGCTATTGATGATATTTTTTTATCTTTACCCCAATGCCCTACCAATACTATCCATGCAAAGTTGTTCGGGTGCAATCTGTTACTGAATGCATACGTATTTATCATGTTGAATATCCGGAATCTCATCCCCCGATTTTCAAAGCAGGACAATTTGTGATGTTTGATTTGCCAATCGATAGCAGGGTTACCAACCGAAGTTACTCCATCGCATCTGCACCCGATTCTACAAGAATATTGGAGTTTCTAATTGTATTAAATCCGGATGGAATGGGAACCAATCATTTGTTTTCCAATGTGATGGAAGGC
>JBKBKN010000017.1:0-60759 GCA_046294625.1 Flavobacteriales bacterium | reverse complement strand
AACATACTCCTGTGTTCAATGCCTTTGGGTAAATTTTCACTTCCGGAGCATATTGATCGTGAGCTTTGTTTTGTTTGCACCGGTACAGGAGTGGCACCTTTCCGATCCATGATTTTTGATATTTTCAATCGTAATCTTCCTCATCAGAAAATTACTTTGATTTATGGTGCACGGAAAATATGTGATCTTGCATACTATCAAGAGTTTGATGCATTACAGCAGCAGCATCCGGAATTTAAGTTCATCCCGGTGCTCTCACGCGAAGATGCTCCTATTTGGAATGGAGAGAAAGGGTATGTTCATCAAGTGTATCAAAAACTATTTAAAGAAAAACTCGATACTTATTTTTATTTATGCGGATTTGGTAATATGCTCCGCGAAGCCCGTGAAAATTTGGCTCAGATGGGCATTGCCAAAAACCATATTAAATTTGAATCTTATGATTAAAACATTTACTACCATCAGTTTCGTATTGATTGGTTTGGTTTCACTCAAGGCGCAAAGCACCTTCAATCAGATTTATGAAATTTTTCAGCTCAAATGCACCCAAGGCTGTCATAATGCACAAAATAATCAGGGCAACCTGAATCTTTCAGGAACCGAATCGCAGGTGTATAGTCGAATCGTGAATGTGAATCCGACCAATCCGGCTGCTGCCGCCAAAAACCACAAACTGATACGTCCCGGTTATCCTGAACGCAGTTTTCTGTACCGTAAAGTCAATAACGGACTTTATGCGCATGCTGGATTGGATGGCATACAGGAAGGTAATACAATGCCTTCGGCTCCTACACCACCCTTAAGCAATGTGGAGATTGAATTGATCCGTCAATGGATTTATCGTGGCGCTCCGCAAAATGGCAATGTGGTGAATACGAATGTACTTCAGGAGTATTACACCAACGGTGGCATCAATGCCATCCCTGAAGAGCCTCCCATGCCAACAGAGACGGGTGCTTTCCGCATTCATCTCGGTAAATTGTTTTTAGCTCCGCAAAACGAAGTAGAATATTTCATCAAATATGCACTTGATTTGCCAGACACCGTTAAAGTGAATCGGTTGAATTTATTTATGGCGCCACAATCGCATCATTTCATTTTGTATAAACTAAATCCCAATACTGCAAACATTTTTCCGGAAGGATTGCGTATTCAAAATCCACAAAACGGAAATGGAAGCTCAACCGGAAACAATACGATTGTGAATGCTTGGCAGATTTCTTACGATACGCAATTGCCTGAAAATACGGCCTATGTGTGGGCAGCCAATGATGTGCTCGATCTCAACTATCACATCCGAAATTATAGCACCGATTCGGTCCTTGCCGTTGAAGCATTTCTGGATGTATATACTGAACCCAAAACCAGTCCATCGGTGGAAATGTATTCCGATCTGGTAACCAATCTGCAGATTTTCATCCCAAACAATGGGCAGCCGGTCACTTTCTCTCGTCCGGTGTTTTTTAGCACCGCCAATCATTATTGGAAATTGTGGCAACTCACATCACACACACATAAGTACGGAATTGACTATGATATTTTTGTAAGAAATTCAGATGGAACTAAGGGTGAGCAGATTTATGAAGGTTTCTACAATGTAAATTACACGTTTAATCAAGGTTTCTATGACTTTTCACATCCACCGATTCGGACATGGGACGATTTCTATCCAATCAATCCCCGTCATGGGCTCATACATGAAGCCACATTCAGAAATACCGGCCCAAGTCTAGTAACTTTCGGGTTAACAACAGAAGATGAAATGATGGTTTTCTATTACCAGTATATTTTGGGCGAATTAATTGATGGCAATCCGACCGGCATTGAAACGCTTTCAAGCAACCACCTTAGCATTTATCCTAATCCATCGAGTGGTGATGCTATTTTAGAAATAAACTTAAGCGCAAGCAGCCAAGTGCAGCTCCAAATTTTTGATCTTCAAGGCAGAGAACATTACACCCTAGATCTTGGTAAGCAAGCACCAGGAAAGTTACAAACAAGTATCAACAGAGACGGTATCCGTTTAGCAAAAGGTATTTACTTTGCGCGCGTGTTGATTGGCGAAGAAATCATCATTCAAAAGTTTATAATTCAATAAAATCGATTGAGCGCATGTCATCAGTTGCAGAAAGTCTCCCGGGAATAGAAACAGCAAGAAAACTAGGTCTTTTGCCCGAAGAATATGACAAAATTTGTGAGATTTTAGGTCGTAAACCCAATTTCACAGAACTGAGTATTTACTCCGTTATGTGGTCGGAACACTGCTCCTATAAAAACTCCATTGTATGGCTAAAAACACTTCCCAAAAAGGGTGAGGGGCTTTTAGCAGAAGCAGGTGAGGAGAACGCAGGACTTATCGATATTGGTGATGGTTTAGCTTGTGCATTTAAAATAGAATCGCATAATCACCCTTCTGCTCTCGAACCCTATCAAGGAGCAGCTACGGGGGTTGGTGGGATTAATCGCGATATTTTTACAATGGGGGCAAGACCGATTGCACAGCTCAATTCATTACGATTTGGCAATCCGGAGTTGGACAAGACCAAATGGCTCGTGCGTGGCGTGGTGAAAGGCATTGGCGACTATGGCAATGCCTTTGGCGTGCCCATTGTTGCCGGGGAAGTTGTTTTTGATGAATGCTTTAATGAAAATCCACTCGTAAACGCTATGTCAGTGGGCATTGTAGAAGTGGGCTTTACTGCTTCCGCGATTTCGTATGGGGTGGGCAATCCGGTTTATATTATCGGATCTTCAACAGGAAAGGATGGAATTCATGGAGCTACTTTTGCTTCGGGCGACTTAACGGAAGAGTCAGCCAAAGATTTACCGGCCGTTCAGGTAGGTGATCCCTTTCAGGAAAAATTGTTGCTCGAAGCAACGCTTGAAGTGATTCGTTCCGGAGCCGTGGTGGGCATGCAAGATATGGGTGCAGCAGGAATTACATGTTCCACATCAGAAATGTCGGCTAAAGGCAAACATGGCATGAACATTTGGTTGGATAAAGTACCGACCCGTCAGCAAGGTATGCTCGATTGGGAGATTTTGCTCTCCGAATCACAGGAGCGTATGCTTATGGTTGTAAAAAAAGGACGTGAAAATGAAGTGGAAGCCATACTTGAGAAATGGGATCTGAATTGCGAAATCATCGGCGAAGTGACTGAAGGCGATCGTTTGCGCTATTTCATGCACGGCGAACTGGTGGCTGATATACCGGCTGAATCGCTCGTTTTGGGAGGTGGTGCACCAGTTTATCAACGCGAATATAAAGAGCCTGCCTATTATGCTGAAACATTCAAATTTTCAATCGATCAGATAGAAGAACCCAATGACCTGAAAAAGGTAGCTGACTTTTTAATATCTCATCCTAATATCGCATCAAAACGATGGATTTATGAGCAATATGACTCAATGGTGGGCACAAAGAATATGAGCACCAATAAACCTTCGGATGCAGGTGTAGTAAATATCAAAGAGTCTAATAAAGCGTTGGCCATGTCGGTTGATTGTAATTCACGTTATATTCATGCCGATCCGGAAAAAGGAACAGCTATTGCAGTGAGTGAAGCGGCGCGAAATATCATCTGCAGCGGTGGACAACCTCGCGCTATCACCAATTGTCTGAATTTTGGTAACCCTTATAACCCGGAGGTGTATTGGCAATTTGTAAATGCAATTAAAGGAATGGGTTTTGCTTGCGAAAAATTGGGCACACCGGTTACAGGTGGCAATGTGAGTTTTTACAATCAGACAGTGATGCCGGACAAAACTGTTCCGGTATTCCCCACGCCAACTATTGGTATGCTTGGAATTTTGGATGATAAAAAATTACATACCGGCATTGCGTTTGAGAATAATGGAGATTTGATCTACCTGATAGGCGCATCGCAAAATGATATTAATTGCTCAGAATATTTATACAGTTATCATCAAGTGAAGCTTTCACCGGCTCCTTATTTCAATATGGACGAAGAAATGCTTTTGCACAACAGCGTTGCAGGACTTATCCGCAATGGTTTGATTGCTTCGGCTCATGATGTAGCTGACGGAGGGCTTTTTGTTGCGCTATGCGAAAGTGGTTTTGAAAATAACAAAGGCTTCACGATTGAAACGGATGAAAATTACCGTCGCGATGCATTTTTGTTTGGTGAAGCGCAGGGCAGGGTAGTGGTATCAGTAAGTGCGTCGTTGCAAGAAAGTTTTGTTGAATTTATGGCACAGACCGATTGTGCATTTCATTTATTAGGGGAGGTTACAACAGGCCAAATTGAAGTGGATGGTGAAAATTGGGGTACAATTGCATCATTTAAGCAAGCCTTTGACAATAAGCTTGGAGAGTTGATGAATTAATCAATCAAGCTAATCAGTTTCTTAATAAGAAGAGCCTTATCTTAATGCTTTTATGCATATGTGATAGCCTTGATCTTCTCGGCTACATCTTCCATCAGCCACATAGGGGTGGATGTTGCACCACAAATTCCAACCGATTGAAAGCCATCAAGCCAGACAGGGTTTAACTCTTCGAAGTTTGAAATAAAGTAGGTGTTTGGATTTTCTTCCTTGCAAACATTGAATAGAACTCTCCCATTAGCGCTTTTCTTGCCGCTTACAAAAATAATTACGTCGTGCTGTTTGGCAAATTCTCTCAGCTGTGGTTCTCTATTAGAAACCTGACGGCAAAGCGTATCGTTGGCTTCAAATTTAAACTCTTCATTGCAACCTGCTTCTTTCCTTCTACGGTTGATGTCATCAACCATTATTTTGAAACCTTCAGTACTCTGTGTAGTTTGAGAAAAAAACTGAATAGGTTTCGAGAAATCTATTTTATCAAGGTCGTCGAGCGAGTTAACAATAATGGCTTTACCTGAAGTCTGACCTACAAGACCATTCACTTCGGCATGACCTTCTTTTCCATACACCACAATCTGTCCC
Organism: Flavobacteriales bacterium; assembly: GCA_046294625.1. Taxonomy (GTDB): domain Bacteria; phylum Bacteroidota; class Bacteroidia; order M30B66; family M30B66; genus JBKBKN01. The sequence continues at coordinate 55,830 of JBKBKN010000017.1, read as the reverse complement.
TGACCGACTTGCTCAAATCCGGAACGAATACGGTTTTGCAGTTTTAACACTACTGGACAAGACGCATCGATTAATTCAATATTATTGTCTATCGCAATACGATATGTTTCAGGTGGTTCGCCATGCGCCCTGATAAGCACAGTACAATCTCGAAGATTTTTCAATTGCTCGTGATTGATGATTTTCAATCCCTTGGCTTGCAGTCTTTCAACTTCCATATTATTGTGAACGATGTCGCCCAGACAATATAGCTCTTTTGATTGTTCCAATTGATCTTCAGCCATTTGTATGGCATACACTACTCCAAAGCAAAATCCCGAATTGGCATCAATAGTTACTTCCATAGGGCAAATTTAAGGAATATAAATAAAAGTAGCCTTAGCTTACTTCTTCTTATCCACGATATGTCGAACAAGTTGCATGGCTTTATCTAATTGTTCGTTGCGCGTGAGATTCGTATTATCAATAATGATAGCATCATCTGCTTTTCTCAAAGGGCTCTCACTTCTATTGATATCGTAGTGATCTCGTTGGAGCAAGTTTTGTTTCACTTCATCGATCGAAGCTGGGATTTTCTTTGAAACCAATTCATCCATTCTACGCTGCGCGCGAATTTGAATATCAGCTGTCATGAAAAGTTTGAGTTCCGCATCAGGGAATACGGTAGTTCCTATATCTCTTCCATCCATCACCACCCCTTTGTTTTTGCCTAATTGTTGCTGTATGCGCACCATTTGTCTTCTTACTTCCGGCACTGCGCTCACCTGACTCACCCAATCGTTTACATCCATGGTTCTGATATAGGGCTCTACATTTTCCCCATTAAGAAGGATTTCAGCATACTGCAGTTCAGGATTATAAACAAAATTGATGTCTAATTCGTCTAGATCATCGATCAAACCTGCAACATCAAGATTTTTTCCATCAATTAGTCCATTATTAAGTGCATGCAAGGTTACAGCCCTGTACATGGCACCAGTATCTACATAGCTATAATTCAATCTTGCTGCAAGTGCTTTGGCTATGGTGCTTTTTCCACACGAAGAATAACCGTCAACGGCAATGGTGATACGCTTTTCTGCCATTTGATTTAGTTTCTGCTATTAAATTCGGATAAGTTGAAAGTGAGTGATAAATTGTTGGGCGATCCGGCAAGGTGGTAGGCTGATCGACCGTAATCTAATCGAAATTTCCGGAGATTAAGCCCGAGCCCCCAGGAGATTCCAACTGTACCTATTCTTGTGTCAACTTTCATTTCTTGTCGACGCATATAGTTATATCCTATTCTAAAGGCGATATTCTTGGTCAGATTAAGCTCGGCACCCAAAATGATGTGTCTCATAATTTTGTCACCAATTTGTCTGCGTTGAATAATGGTGTCTCCGGTGAGTGGATCGTTGGTGAGAATGGGCACGGAAGGATCGCGAAAAGTGAGATCTGGTTGCTGCAAATTGTGCGCAACTATTGAAATTTTCAGCGGAAGGTGCTCGAAGCTTTTTGCAAAACCTGCCTGAATTTCGAGTGGCATTGACTCTCTGGTATCTGGCGAGTAAGTTGCTAATTGATAGCCAAAATTTCTAACGACAATACTCAATTGAGTTAGCTTGTCGAGACTCCTGTAATGCGCTCCAAGATCCAGGGCTAATCCAAAGGAGTTGTATTCGGCAAAATGTGAGAAAATGCTTTTGAATTGTGCTCCAACCGTAAACAAGGAGTCCATTCGGCGAGATCCTCCGATAGCGAGACAATACTCACCTGCTGTAAACTCACCGAGTACCTCACCGGTGAAGTCCGTTCTTTTGAAATTTCCATAGTTTACATAATGCAAACCTCCACCGAATGTGCCAAGACCTTCTACATCTCTTGCATAGCCTGCAAATCCATAATTTACGCCACCAAAGTAATCCACAAAATTCATCGACAAGCGATTATGCATGCTAGGATTAAACAGTGCCGGATTGAGGTAACCTAGATTCACATCTTCATCCTGAATGGCGTTTATCACTCCTCCCATCGCTTGCACGCGCGCCGAATTGGGAAGATTCATAAAACGATAAATGGAACTGCCTCCCAATTGAGCAAAAGATACGCCGTGGTATAAAATGGTAATGAATAGCAGAAAAAGGTATTTCACAGATGCAAAGAAAATGATTTTGCGTTTATAAACGTCCATGTGTCCCATTAATTGCGAACACAGGAAGGCAAGAACAACAAGAAAATGAATTTGAAATGGTTGGCTTTTACTTCAACTAATCGCTGTTTTTGATTCGATTTCGCTGCATTTGCTTTTTTATTAGGTTTGTAATTCAAAATTAACCAGCTCAATGTCCATTTCATCAAAGGTTTTTGAACCTGATTTCATTCGAAATTTAAAATCCGAATTTGATTCCGCTAAACCATACAAGCACGTGGTGATAGATGATTTTCTTGACCCAGAAATTGCTGAAAGTCTTTATGCTAATTTTCCCGGATTTGACTTGATGTCTCGAAATTATCAAGGCTTGAATGAAAGAAAATCTGAAGGCTCAGGCTTTGATAAGTTTCATCCTGATTTTTCTAAATTACGTAAAGCCTTAATGAGCACGGAGTTTTGCGAGACTTTGTCAGAAGTAACAGGTATCGAAAACCTTTATTCGGTAGAAGATGCGCTTGGTTGCGGTGTGCATCAGGGTTCCAATGGCAGTTATCTCGATGTGCATATCGACTTCAACATACACTATGATCGGAACATACACCGAAGAGTAAATCTGCTCGTTTTTTTAAACAAGAATTGGAAGGAAAGCTATGGCGGAAAAATCGAACTGTGGAATGAGAATGTAACAATTTGTGAAAAGGCCTATCTTCCATCGTTTAATCGCTGTGTGATATTCGAAACGAATGAGATTTCTTACCATGGTTACTCTACCATTCATGTGCCGGAAGGTGAAAGTCGAAAATCTTTTTATGCCTATTTTTACACCGACATTAGAGAAGGAGCTGCAGGTTATCATGATACCATTTTCAAAGCCCGTCCGGAAGAAGGTCTAGCAAAGAAAATAAAGACCGATGTCAAAGAGACGTTAAAAAACAATGTAAAGCGCATATTTAAAAAAGTTGGAATTAAAATCTGAAATGCATCCTGAAGTAAACAAACACACTCAGTACGTAGATTATCCTTGTCATTATGAAAGATTAAGATGGATCTACGAGACTATAGAAAATGACAGACATAAAGATAAAACCGTGCATGTGCTTGATGTTGGAGCAGGAACAGGAAATGTAACTATTCCTTTGGGCCTGATTCCTAATTCTGAAATACTAGGTATTGATATTCATCAGCCTACGCTAGATATAGCAATCGATGCGAATAGGTTCGACAATGTTAAATTTCGATTTGAGTATTTGCAAGATTGTCCAATTGCCACGTATGATTTCATAATTCTTACTGAGGTGCTTGAACATATTGATGCCTATCACGAAATTTTAGAATACATAGCACGTAATTCCAATAAGAATATGAAATTACTCATCACTGTTCCTAATGGTTTTGGTCCATTTGAAATTAGCCAACAGCCACTGTATCTGATGCGAAAAATAGGATTAAACGGTGTTATTCTGAAAGTGAAACGACTTCTTGGTAAAAAGGAGCCCTATTCTCAGAACTATGAAACGCCACATGTGAATTTTTTCACTATCGGTCGATTGCGTAAAGATTTGAAGCAATATGGCATGAAAATAACAGCGATCAAGAAAGCGTACGTTTTTGCGCCGATCATCGAAACCTATTTACCCTTCATCCCACTGAAAAAGATTGCTAAGCTTGATAACAAATTGGCTTCCGTGCTTCCTTATTTTATGAGTTCAGGTTTTTATTTTAAGATAGAACACGAATAGGTTTCAAAATCGTGGATTAAAGTTTTGCTTTTATTTGTTTGATGGTGGCTTCAGTTTTGTCCACCAAATTTTTTAAGTCTTTAACTGCCGATTTCTGAATATCAATTAATTCCTTCGATGTATTGACTTTCTGCTCGGTTAGTTCAACTTGTAACTTATCAGCATTGCCCGATTTTTTCAATGACTTGAGCTGTCTTTCATAGGTTTTCAATGCGCTTTGCTCTGTGGAAAGAAGTTTTTCTTTGTCTTTCAGTTCTTTTTTTTGAGCTTTAAGCATGGCCTGCAATTGAGCCAATTGGTGATTTTTGGCAAATCTTGTGACAAGAATTCCTAGCTTTTCAAAGTCTTCTGCATAATTTTCTTCGCTGATGATAATGTCATAGCCGAGCGCAAAAGCAGCCTTAACTAAAGTCTGTTCGCCAACCGCATCGGAAGTCACAGTTAGATCGCCTCTTTTGTCAATTAAACCGTTGATTAACGCCCCTTTCGCTTCAAGAGTACCTTTTTTGATTTTTGATTTTACTTTATACTGCTTAGACAGTAAGCTGCGGAAGTTGGCAAGGGCTTCTTCCGGCTTGCCATTTACCATCACTTCTTTAGCAGGTATCTTTCTACTATCATGAAACAAAGTTCCAGTTGAAACGATAATTTCTTGGGTTTGGGCGTTTAATTTATAGATGAATAGAAATAGACCGATTAACAAAATTTTCTTCATACCTACATAATATTATTATTGCAAAGCTAGCATTTTTGCGGCTTAATTCTCATTTTTCCTCCTCATTTCACCTCCGCCAATTTTAATTTTGATATAGGGGACCGTTTAGAAAAGTATTGTTGATATCGCCAGTTCCCGTATTTTTTTCTCTCCACGAATCTGTTTGTGGATTGAATCAATAACCAACACATAAGCCGGTCTTGAATCCCCCTTTAGCGCTACCATCTTGAGAGCCAAAGGAATAAAGTTCCACATTAAATTCGGTACTGATGAAATATCGTGACGCACTATAATCGGCATTGGTACCATCGGCATATTTAATATTTAATCCACTGCCGCCCCATCCCATATCAATCATGGGGTAGAACAAAAATCGTGATTTCAATGGTAATGTATAACCTACATTAAACATTCATAACTAGCTGTTAAAGAAGCTTCACCAGTGGAATTAGCCACTGATGATGCAGAAACTACGCCTCCTTCACCTCCAAGCATAAAATTATTGAATATACCAAACCCTCCACCACCTAAAGTTAAACAAGTGTTTCCAAATGAAGGCAATTGTTTTGTGTTTAGAAACTCATTTACGGGAGTGAAATTGAATGATGTCACACCTGTATAAAAATGACCACTACCTCCACTAAATCCTTTATTTTGAGCATTTAAACTCGCATTAAAAAGCAGTGTTGATATACAAATTAAGGCGATTGAACTCAGATTTATTTTCATGATTTCATATGTTTAAATATCAAAAGTATACGCTAGCATGGAGCACAAAAATGACAAAAGTTATAATTCACTTCTATAATTCTTTTTTGTGCAGAAAAGATAAACGAGATATCTATAAAGTTAATCACTATTCAAGCTCATGAAATAACTTGTAAGGTCTGTATCTGCAGGAAGGTTAAGTTTTTTCCTTAATCTGGAACGGTTCACAAATACACTAGAAGGAAGAATATTCATAATCTCCGCAATCTCCTTTGAATTTAGGCCGATCTTTAGGTAAGCGCATAACCGCAGGTCATGAATGGATGAGGTAGGGAACTTTTCTTTAAGTTTTCGGTAAAATTCCTAGTGCAATTCGTCTATCTGAATTTCGAACGTATGGTCTTCTACGTTGAGGTGTGAATCGAGTAAACGCCTGATTTCACTTAATCTTAGCTTTGCTTGTGCCAGATCGTTTTGCAGCGACTCCACCTTTTCTTAGAGGGTAAGTACCAGGCTCTTTTTTTCGTCATTGTCTTTGGCTTTATTGGCCAATTTGATGGTTTTGCTTTTCAGTTGTTGCTTTAGTTGATCATATTCTTTTTGCAAGAGTGCTTGTTCCATAGCCTTTACTTCTTGTTCATGCTGTGCAGCTTGTGTCTTTAAAGCGGCCTGTTTATGTTGCATGAGCACATTCTTTTGTTTATTGAGTAGGTGCTTTTGTCTTTGATACTGAGCAAAAACAAGTAGTAGGATTAAAATTGTATAGCCGACATAAGCGTAATTGGTTCGGCACCAGGGCGCAGCAATTCGAATGATGATGTATTGCGGATCAGTGAATGTATCGTCCAGCCATGCCTTTGCCCGCAGACGGTGTTTACCTGGCTTTAAATTTAAGATTTCAAATGTGTTGGAAGACGACAAATCGGACCATTGTTCAGCATTGTCAAGTTTAAATTGATAGCGAACTCCGTCCAAATTCGGAACAATCCATTCAATGCAAATATTATTCAATCCCCGTGGAATTATGGTATCGGGATGAAAAACGAAAATCGTATCATTGTTAAAGGCTTTAATGCTGCGAAAAAGAAAGGTTTGGTCGATAAAAGCCTCTTTCTTACGCTTATTTAGCCTGGCCAATGCAAATCCATTGTAAAGAGAGTAAAAGTCTGTATCGTCGCTTAGATGAACGGGCTCAGGAGTAATAACTTCGGTCGCTGCGGTTAGAGCTATTTCCCCTGTAATACTTTTAATGCGTTCAAAAGCATTCTTCGTATTGTTAAATTCACATGTGTAAATGGCATGGTGAATCTTTGATGATCGAAACCAAATATTTTCACTTCCGGTTACGAACATTTAATTTTATTTGCGGTTAATATAACGCATGCAATTTATTCCATATCCGGAATTCAAGACTTTTGATGAAACACAAATCCTTTTTGGATCCGGTTTTTTAGAATCTTATTTCAATTCATTTAAAGCTTTCGAGTCTAAAGGCATTCTGAAGCTTGAAGAACACTGGCTTGTTCCCTATCAGGTATTGCATATTGATTTAGGCAAAGCATTTAAGACTAACACACTTTTTCAAGGAAACAATAAATGGTATTACCAATTGCTCATGCAGTGCGGAAAATCAGAGTCAGACTCTTTGATATTCAAGGTGCTAGTTTTGGGTAATATTTTAATTACCGGTCCGGATGGATTTGTTCATTCAGACAACATTCAGATTGATTTTAGAAAAACGGTCAAAGACCTTTTCAAAAAGTTTCCCGATGTCGATACAATCTTATTTAAAGATTCATCAGTAAGGCAGGTAAAAGCTTCAAAAAACGATATATGGGTTAAAATGCTTCCACTAATGCAAGTCTGTTTAAAACCAGAATGGTCGAATTTTGACGACTATCTGAATGCCTTAAGTTCAAAATACCGTATTAGGGTCAAATCTGCCATTAATCGTTTAGGTGATATGGAATTCAAAGATTTGGATTCAGAGTCAATAAACCTTCATCAGACTAAAATACATCAGCTTTATATGAACGTATTTCATAATGCTGGTCTTAAAATTGCCCATCCGGATGCCCATTTCCTTTTTTGTTTAAAAGAGCGAATGGGCAAACAACTTATTATTAAAGCAATATTTCATGAACAAGAACCGGTAGCTTTTTCAGCCTTACTCCACGAGGGTGAAAATGCATATGCTTTGATGGTAGGATTGGATTACACTTTAAATGAATCACATAAGTTGTATTTTAATTTGTTGATAGATCTGATTCAATCATCCATTCAAATACAGGCCAGAAACTTAAATATGGGCCGCACAGCCATGGAAATAAAAAGCACCTTAGGAGCTGAACCTATCGAAACATTTTCATTGGTGAAGTTTAAGAGTATTGCTAATCAGCTAATGTTTAAGCAGTTGGTTAATAAGTTTAAGCAACCTGAATGGATTCAACGGCGACCTTTCAAGGTACAAACTATAGCGCATGCCGAAACGGTAAGTCTTTAATTAATAGCTTTCACTACAAGTTTGATTTCACTGCATTCGATGAAGGCAAATTCAACCCCTTCACGACCCAATCCAGAATTCTTCATTCCACCATATGGCATTTGATCTACTCTAAAACTAGGCACTTCGTTAATCAACACAGTGCCATATTTTAATTGTTCTATAGCTTTTTGTTGCAGACTTTCAATATCAGTAAATACAGCGGCTTGTAAACCATATAAACTGTCGTTTGCCAAGGTTAAAGCCTCATTGAAGTCTTCATAGTATTCCACCACGGCTACCGGTCCGAAAATTTCTGAATCGCGAATGTTCATTCCACTAAATACATGGTCGATAAGGGTAGGGGCAAAAATATTTACATTTTCTACCAAAGGATAACCACCGCATAGCAATTGTGCTCCATGAGCCAATGCTTGATTGATCGATTGCTGAACTCTTTCCAATGACTTGGCATCAATCAAGGGACCATTGATGCATTGATCCTGCTCAGGATTTCCTGACTTGACAGATTGGGCTGCTTCGACAAGTAGTGGGACAAATTCTTGTTTGATCTGTTGGTTGACTAGAATTCTTTGCGTGGAGATGCACACCTGACCTGAATAGGCAAAAGCGCTCAAGGCCAATCTATTCGCCAAAGCTGTCAAATCTTTTGCATCATTTACAATTGCGGGGGCATTTCCACCGGCTTCGAGTAGCACTTTTTTTCGACCGGCGATACTCTGCAAATACCAACCTACGCGATCGCTACCGGTAAAAGAAAAAACTTTAAAAAAATCACTTCTGACCAATTTCTCGGCAGTTTTGTTGCTACAGGCAATCACATTGAGTATGTCTTTACTTAGCCCTTTTTCGTGAGACAATTTTGACAACATAAGCAAACTTAAGGGGCATTGCGGTGGAACTTTAATTACCACGGGGCATCCAGCTGCAAGAGCTGGTCCTATTTTGTGCAGTGCCAAATTTAGCGGAAAGTTAAACGGTGTTATTCCTAGCACTGGCCCTGCGGCCTCATAATGGTAAAATAATTTGTAATCTTCCTGTCCGGGTTTCACATCAAAGGTTTGATCACTTTTTTCTGCCGCTTGGATTGAAAGTTGAAGGGTTTTCAAAGCACGTAACACTTCAGCCTTTGCAAAGGAGATTGGTTTGCCGGCTTCAGCCACAATCAATCGGGAAAATAAAGCCTGATTTTCATTTAAGGCATCGTAGATAATGCTCAGATTTTTTATTCGGAATTCCTTTTTCCCTTGTTTAAAGGCTATTTCAGCCTGTTGAATGCTTGCCCACAATTCATCAAAACTATTTTCATCCATTAACGCAACCTGCCGCAATACATCGCCATGAAATTTATCAGTGATTTCCCACTGTTCTTTAGCAAGGCCATCCCACTCTTCACCTTGAATAATTGATGACTTGGGAAGATGCTTCAAAAATGATTCGAAATTGACATAAGAGTATTTCATGCAATGGATTTTAAATGTTCGCGACAATGCCGGAGCATGCTTTCAAATTCGGTTTCATCAATCACGAGATAACGTTGTTCGCTGTTATCTATTAGCTCATGAATAAAAAGTTTTTCAGGATATAATTCTGCCTTCAAATGATGCAACAAAAAGCTTGTGCCAATAATTTGCAGCTCAATGAGCTGATCTTTAGCTGTGATTTTATAAAAAGACTTCCCGTTGTTTGTTTTTCGAAACAATGGGAAGTCTGTATGAGCCGGATTGCCTTGCATAAGCGCAAAGCTGCGTTATTTATCTGATTAAGGCAAGTTTGAAATAGGCTTATCACGGTCGTGACGAATCATATAGGTGTATTTCAGCACTTTTTGTTCCTTTGGTTTCAGCTTCAAGTCCCAGAGCATCATACCAGTGTTTGGCTCTACTTGAGCTTTGCCATTTTCCATTAGCTCAACTTTGATCGGCTGATGATTCGATACGGGAATATTGTCTTCCACTTTCAGCCTCAGGTTCGTGTTTTTGTTATTTTTCACGGTGATTTCGTATTGATAGGTGAGAACTTTTTCGTTGTTGATATAGCGTTCTTTTTCATTTGATTTCACTCTTTTTTTATTCATCTGAATACTTTGCTCTCTGCCCAAGACTATCGAAAGTGTATCGCCGGTTTGCTGACTGTTGATGAAGGTTTCGCCCACATACATATTTTTAAAATAGATGTTGGCTTTTCCTGAAATGAGATTCAAATCTTCCCATCCGCTTACACTCGCTGTGATAAAGGCATCGGTATCTAGTTTTGGCTCTACTATATAGTCAAATGCCGAACTCACTTCTTTCTGAAGAATGGAAATGGCATGCGTTTTTCCATCTGATGGAATTTTATAGGGCAGTTTGATGTCATATTGAAAATTGCTGATATTTTCTTTGAGTTAAGTAAACTGATCCGAAAACACAGCATCATAGTCAGACTCTTCTTTGGCTTTTGCGTTTCGGTCTTCTGCCTTTGCAGCAGCTGGACGATTCATGTAATCTGCACTTTGTGTTCTAATAAGCTGTTGGAAGGATAAATATTGTGGCACTAAAACAGGCTTGTGGTTGCTTTGTCGTGGATTGGAAGTGGAGAGTGATAGCTTCACACTGTTCCAGTCTAGGCCACTGTTTTGGTAAAGCATGGCTTTGTAGTGCAATTTTACCGGACTCTCGGTGTTCACTGCTCTGATATCGTATTGCGGCACCCATCCGGCATCGGAAATAAAATAATTGACTAGTAAAGTAGCTTGAACCGGCTGCTCGGTAATTACCACCATACGAATTTTATGCAAAGGAATGAAGGGTTTATCCGTTGGGTGCTGATTCAGAAAGTTGCGAAGCTCATCCAATCTTTGGGTTTGTATATCTCGCTTTTGAGTGAGCTTCTGCTCATCAAGTTTGATTTTTATCAGTTCGGCATTGATTTCATTCATTTTTTTCGGTAAAATTCCATGGCAGCCGTAAATAAAGCTAAGCTATCGCTTTTACCTTCCCCTTTATAGAGTTTATTGCCGTCAATGATTCGCTTTTCGCTTTGCAAGACATTGCGGCGATCTGTGAGCATATCAAGTTCAAATTGCAGATGGCTTAATGAGTCTGCTAGCACTTTAATTTCTCTTTTGGTTTTATGTTTTGATGCGCTGTTTTCCGTTTTGTTTTCTGGTTCAGGAAAATAAATAAAGTGTCCCACATCCTTAATAATAAAATCGCCTTTGCCACTGGCTTGAATACTCTCGGGCTGGATAGAAGGTGATATGCCTTCCAAATGAATTTCAGAAGTGCCGACAGGGAGGTTTACATTGGCCTGGTGAAACAGTTGCGCACCAGAAATGAAAACATTGGTTTGGGTTAGTTTGGTGTTTACTTTAATTTCCTGCGCATAGCCGGCACAGGAAAGCATCGTTGCAGTAAGAATGCTGATTTTTTGTAGTTCAAAGTTCATGATTTCTGATTTTACTACATGATGTTAGATGTGGTCAGATTCCATAAAAACCATGCGAGATATTTTTTAAATAACAGTAAATCAGCTGAATAAAATATTTATAATTTTTCGGGACTGCTTTTCCAGTCGCACCTTTAGAGCATCTAATCCGTCAAACTCATTTCCAATCTTTCCGAACATGCCGCAATTGCCGTGCACAGGCGATGAATCTTTATTTCATTAGGTGGATTGTAAGTTACATGGTAATGTTAAATTAAATAAAAAAGCCCCGAATAGGGGCTTTTGATTTTTAGGTGATCCCGCTGGGACTCGAACCCAGGACCACTACATTAAAAGTGTAATGCTCTACCAACTGAGCTACGGAATCGTTGCTTTTGAAAGCGGCTGCAAATATAGGCATTATAACATTCTACCAAACCCAAAGTTCATTTTTTTGCAATTATCCTTGCGATTCGTCTGTATTACCCTGTTTTTCAGGCTTTTCTTTTTGAATATTAATGATTGGATATCGTTCAAAAGGTATACTATCGTCGAGCATATAGCGATAAGTGTGAAGGGTGCGATAGAGTTCAGTCTCCAGATTTTCAATTACTTTCAACATTCTTGGATTAAAATCGCCAACCCAAGTAATAATGGTTTGCGTGTATCGCTTTAGGGGCAGAATGTGCTCTTCTGCATATTTTATCAGGGCGCTCTCAACTCCGCGGCCCTGAAATGCTTTAGCAACGCCAAACACAATGCCCACCATGGTTTTTCGTTGCTTAAATTTGAAATGAAATAGAAATTTAATTTTTCCCCACCAATTCAGATTTCCGTTGACGTGTTTAAAAAACTCATTTAGTTCAGGAATATTGATGTAAAAGCCAATGGGTTTGTCTTCATAAAATGCAAATATCACAATGTCGCGGTCGAGGATAGGTTTTAATGCTTTCACCACATTGCGAGCTTGCTCGATACGCATGGCAGCAAATCCTTCGTGCACAGCCCAAGCTGCGTTATAGACTTCGAGAAAATATTGCGCCAATTGCTCCATGCTCCAACCTGCAGCATGGGTCACTTTGAATTTGGGATCGGTAGCAAGCATGCCGGCTTTTTTAACAAAAACTTCCTGAGCAGGACGAAGATCGCGCCAATACATTAGTTGCTTGTAATACACCTGAAACCCGTAGCTTTCAAAGAACTTTTGGTAGTATGGTGGATTGTAATTCATGGCATAGCTGTTGGGGTCGGTGAAATTTTCGACCAATAAGCCCCAAAAACGGTCTTTTTCCCCGAAATTGATTGGACCATCCATAGCTTGCATGTTTTCCTTCATCAACCATTCCTTACAAGTGTCAAAGAGTAGGAAGGCAGCTTTTTCATCATCAATACATTCGAAAAAGCCCATTCCACCGGCATGTGGTTTGACCTTTGCTGTTTTGGAATTGATAAATACAGCCACTCTTCCGATAGCTTCAGCGCCGCGATACAATACAAAACGACTGCATTTCCCGCCTTGATGAAAGAGTTTGTTCTTTTCCGGGTCGAAGACCTTTTTCAAATCTTGAATTAAATGTGGGATATAATTTGCGTCATCTTTGTAAATCAGTTTGGGTAATGCGAAGAAATCTTGTTCAGTTTTTTGATCTTTTACTTCAACTACTTGCATGGAAAACTATTTTTGCCAAAAATAAACATTTGACCATGCCGGATAAAAAAGTTGCCATTATTACAGGAGCATCGAAAGGTATTGGCTTAGCACTTGCGAAGATCATGGCTTCTGAAGGCTATCAGCTTTGTTTGGCTTTCAGAGATATGAATTTGGCCGATGAAGTGCGTAATTTTGTTACGCTTTCAGAAGCAGATTTAATATTGGTTAAAGCTGATGTGTCAGTTCAGGAAGATTGCAAAATGATTGTGGAACAATGCCTTCAAAAGTTTGGTAGACTCGACATTTTGGTCAACAATGCCGGTATTACCATGCGTGGTTTGTTTCATCAACTCAAACCTGATGCATTCAAAAAGGTGGTGGATGTTAATTTTTGGGGTACTGTTTGGTGTACTTATTATGCCATGCCTTATTTGTTGCAAAGAAAAGGTGTGGTGATGGGAGTGTCTTCAATAGCCGGTTTCAAAGGGCTGCCCACGCGCACCGCCTACAGCGCATCAAAATTTGCCATGGAAGGTTTTTTAGATGCTTTACGAACTGAAAATCTTGAAACCGGAGTGGATGTTTTAGTTTTCAGACCCGGATTTACTGCTACGAACATCCGCAATAGCGCTTTATCTGGCGATGAAAGCAAAACGGGAAATTGGGAGAAAAAGGAAGTGAAAGAAATGACGGCTGAAAGCGTGGCTCAACTCATGTTCGAGGCAATAGAAAAAAGAAAAAATGGAATAGTGCTCACATTAAATGGTAAACTTGCCTGGTTTTTAAACAAATGGTTTCCCAATTGGGTTAGCAGGTTGTTTTTAAATCACGTGAAAAAAGAAGAGGGAAGTCCCTTAAAGCAATAAAGAATGGCAAAAGTCTTAGTGAGCGGAGCAACGGGTATGGTTGGGGCACATGTTTGCCTTAGACTTTCTCGTGCCGGACACCAGGTCGTTGCCATGCGTAGGAGTTCAAGCGAGGTGACCTGGATGGAGCGAATCTTTGCTTTTAACCAGCTTAATATGCAGGAGCATGTTGTGTTTTGTGAAGCGGACTTGCTGGATATCAGCTCCTTGCAAGAAGCTCTCAAAGATATAGATGTGGTGGTGCATTGTGCTGCAAAAGTTTCCTTTTTCCCTGCCGACAATGAAGCACTTTTTCTGCACAATCATCAGGGTACAGCTAATTTAGTAAATGTTTGTCTTGATTTTCCTCGGATTCATTTTATTCATATCAGCTCTGTAGCTGCATTGGGCAACCCTGAGCAAGAAATGATTAATGAACAAACTCGATGGAAAAGTTATCCTTATGCATCACCTTACAGCATCACCAAATACATGGCCGAGATGGAAGTTTGGCGTGGGGGAGAAGAAGGATTGAAGATTAATATTTTACAGCCTTCTTACATTCTGGGGCAAGGAAATTGGTACACGGGAAGTGCGTCTTTGTTTCGACAAGTCAAAAAGGGGCTAAACTATTACACCACAGCTACCATGGGATTTGTGTATGTGCGCGATGTGGCCGAAGCAGTATTAAGTTGTATCGAAAAGAAAAAGTTTGGCGAGAGTTACATAATCAATGCTGAGAATAAAACTTACCGAGAAATTCTCCTTGCCATAGCACAGTTTGGAAATTTGCCACAGCCCGCGAAACAACTCAATAGAAAAACATTGCGCTTCATACTTCCCGCATTAAAATTGATTTTTTGGCTACGTGGCAAAAGGCTTCCGCTCAATAAGTTTGTAATGGCATCGATTTTTCAATCCAAATTCTACGATAATAAAAAATCAAGAGATGAGCTTGGTATCAACTATACCCCAATTGACGATTGTATAAAAGATTCTTGGGCTTTTTTTAAGCACTATTTCCCGAATTAATACACTGGCACCGACAGGTTATTTGCTTCAGGGTCCTTGGGATACATTCGGAACTGTATGCGAATACCGGCATTAAAAATCACGGCAGGAAATAAAGAGGAACTTTCTAATCTTTTTCCATGCAGCGCCACATCAAAATCGCGGGCATCGAAGTTGGGGATTGCATCAGCGGTCATAAAAGGACTGATGTCCATGCGGTCTGAGAGCGGAATGGTGAGTCCTATCATTAGGCGAGCGGAAAAGTGATAGTTAAGGGAGCGATAATCATCATCGAAAACCTGTGCTTCATCATTGTTGAAATAAACCTGCGGAAGCAGAAAACTTCCACCCGGGCCAAAAGCAAAAAACAACTTAGGGCTTAAAGGGTCTAAGGAATCGGGCGCTAAAGCCGGATAAAATTCCAGCATAGCGTGTGCTTGCATGTGTTGCATAAGCACATAGGTTTCGAAGCTGGTGTTGGAAGCAAAAGAACTCATACGCCGATAATTCAACGGAATACTAAGTTTCCATTTATCTGAGAGACGAATAGATGGTGTAAGGTCGAGATATAGCCCCCCATTTATGGTAGGTAATTGTTCTTGGAGCCAGGGCCTTGCTGTGTTGAAAGTGCGAATGCTTTGATTAAATGTTTCGAAAGAACCAAAGCTGCGACCGGCGGAAAAGCTAATCAGATTCTGCCCTTGAGTCCATTGACTTGCGCACATAAGGAAAATGATGATGTTTCTATAATTGGCGATCATTCGGTTTCTAAAATCAGTTTAGCTTGATCAAATCCGGTTTCCATGGCGCCATGAACGGTAGCGGGATGGCCAGTGTAATTTGCGGCTTCGCCACCGAAAAAACACTTAGTGGTAATGGGGGCAGCATATGCTTTTCTTTGGTTTACTTGTCCGGCTTTGATGTAGGAATAGGCGCCTTGGACAAAAGGCTCATCCATCCAGTTTTTAATGAGAAATTGCTGCAAATTATTCGATGCGGCTTGCGTAACAAAGTATTGATTCAATTCAGCCGTAACAGCATGAATGGCATCATTGCCCATGGCGGCAAGTTGCTCTGCCTTTTCGCCCATCACAAAGGCGGTGAGTAGGTGCTCATTGCTGTTGCGCAACACACCGGTAATCCAATACTCAGGTATCACGCTTCCGCCTATCAGGCTGCTTAGGTCATCGGGCCAGAATTTTTCACCAAACTTCATGATGATTTTCATACCCGTATCCATTTCCATGCTTTCCAATGCCTGATTTTTGCTGTCAGGTAAAGGGGGGACAAATTCAATCATGCCTGATTTGAGTATGCTTATGGGCACAGTGATTAAAACACGATCAGCGGTGAAGGTTTCTCCATCAGCCGTTTCTACCACAACGGAATTTTCATAATTTATCTTCGTAACGGCTTTGTCGAGCAAAACTTTGGATATTTCATCTTGATAAACCGTATTGAGAAATTCGCCGTAGCTTCTTTGGGTGAAAAAATAATCGTCGTTGCCGGTGGTCCATTGTGCATCGTCCACTGCGATACCTCTGATGCTTAGTCGCTCATTGTTCGTACCATATTCGTTGCCAACCAATGCTTCTGCAATGTTTTTAATAAAAGGGTCAAGGCCAATGCGCTCCATATAGGAGGCTACATTGTTGTCTAAGCCGGAGTATGACCCGAAACTGTCGATAATTTGAAAAAGAAAAGACAAATTGGGATTGTCTTCAATATCAGACTCACGTCGGGTTTGGTTGTAGAGCCGAAAATAATCTTCTTTATCGCTCGTGCGAAGCTCGAAACCCTTAGCCGTGGCTAAATCGAACAGAATATTGCGTTTGCCATGGACTGCTTCTGCACCAAGTTCGATTGGAAAATCGGCAAAGCCATTGTGCGAAAGAATGCGCCCACCAATGCGATTCGAAGCTTCGAGGTGGGTAACTTCACAGCCATGAAGCCTTAAAAACTTTGCCGCATGCAGACCGGAGATGCCAGCTCCAATTACAATAACTTTTCCTTTGAATTTGACATTCAAATCGGTAAAATCTTTTCTGCAAGAATGCAGTAAGGAGCTCATCATGAAGGCAGATGGGATACTGAGCAGACTACTTTTGGCAAACTGACGGCGATTCATCATGTCGAATTTCAGTCTAAGTAAATAAATAAATCCTTATGGTGCGTATCGCGTTCAAAATATTTACCGATGCAAAGCCAACAATTTAGAATGTTATCTTTAACTCCAATTTCTCATCACCACGCTTGATTTTCACTATGGTATCCATGCTTTTATCGAAGGTTCCGAGGGCTTTCATATAGTCCTGAATATTTTTGATTTCGTGTTCACCTAGCCCGTAGATAATATCGCCGTCTTTAACTCCTGCCGCCTGAGCAGGTTTACCATCCATCACGGCTTCCACCAGCACGCCTTCATCATTGCCGGTGTAAGAAGGCATAATACCCAAGCTTACTTTAAATCTTGCACGACCGGCTTCTGATGTGTTGCGGGTCTTCAAAAAAGTAAGTTTTTCCTTACCTTCAAGCTGCTCTACCAGCGATGCAATCAGAAAGAGAATAGCTTCCTGTCCTTGGGTGTTGATTTTTTCCCAATCATCGCTGGGTTTATGATAGTCGGCATGAGAGCCCGAGAAAAAGTGAAGTGCAGGGATGTTTTTATGATAAAATGAACTATGGTCTGATGCGCCAATGCCAGACGAATCAGTCTTAATTTTCAAAGCTGCCGAATTAAATTTTCTCAGTAAATCCTCCCACTCAGGTGCCGTTCCGGTGCCTGAAACGGTTAGTATTGGATCGTCTTTTTTCAAACGCCCAACCATATCCATGTTCAACATAAAGCTGATTTGCTCCAAAGGAATAGTGGGATTGTTCACAAAATATTTAGAACCTTGCAGGCCGAGTTCTTCGGCTGAGAAGCAAATGAACAGGAAGTTGTATTTTTCTTTTCTTCCATTTTTCGCGAAGTATCGTGCTAATTCAATCACACCTGCCACTCCCGAAGCATTGTCGTCAGCTCCATTGTGAATTTGGCCTTGCGCACCTTTTTCTAAAGAGTTGCCATCATGACCAAAGCCTAGGTGATCATAATGTGCTCCAATCACCACTGTGAGCGGAGCTTTATTGTCCAAATAAGCAACCACATTATATGTCGTTCCCTTTTGCACATCGCCACCTTCGCCTTTGCGGTATTCGAATGCATGCAACCACGAGCCTTTATCGCCTTTGGGTTGAAGACCGATTGCCATAAATTCACGAATGATATAGTCTGCTGCCATCCGCTCTCCTTCAGTGCCGGTGCCGCGACCTTCGAGCGAGTCTGATGCTAGAATTTTAATATGTTGAAGAATGCGTTCAGGCTCAAAAAACTTTTCTTTGTTCTTTGACTTCTGCTGTGCCTGCAATGGCAGCAAGGCCGCAACGATAAGGGCAATAAGCAGAGCGTGGAATTGTTTTATGCGGTTTGTCATACTGTTTTCAATGGTTTACTTTTGAGCAAGATATTCTGTGATTTTATGAAAGAGTATCTGTGCCATTTTCAGGTTCGACTCGTGGGTCCAGCCGGCAATATGCGGACTTAATACTACTTGATCAGAATGCGCAAGATACCGAAAAGCTTCAGGCATTTCGGTCATCTGTTCAAAACTCAAGCTTTCATATTCCAACACATCAAGTGCTGCTCCTGCAACTTTTCCTTGCTGCAAAGCATTCACTAAGGCTTGAGTTTCCAGAACCTTTCCGCGCGATGTATTGATAAAATAAATGGGCTTGCTAAACCGGCCGAAAAACTGTGCATTGGCATAGTAGTATGTTTCTTCTGTGAGAGGCAAATGCAAACTCACCACATCAGCTTGTTGGAAAATTTCGTCTAAGCTAGATTCTTTCACATAATCGTGAGCAAAATTTGTTTTGTATTTATCATGTGCTAACACCTGCACATCAAAACCCGCAAGGCGTTTGGCAAATTCACTTCCGGTATTTCCAAAACCGATAATACCTACAGTTTTGCCATAGAGCTCATACCCACGATTTTCTTCTCTGCGCCAGATACCTTGTCGTACTTCTCGGTCTGCACGGAGCAAATTGTTCATCAGCAATAAGAGCATGGCCAACGCTTGTTCGGCAACAGCATTTCTATTACCTTCGGGAGCGTGCAAACATGCAATTCCCTTGGTGGTGGCATAGTCCACATCTATATTTTCCATGCCTGCGCCCACACGAGCAATGAATTTGAGCCTTGGTAGTGCCGCATCAATCATTTCCCTGTCGGTTTTGAAACGACTACGGATAATCAGGCCGTCAAAATTGCCAATAATGTGCAGAGCTTGTTCTCTAATTAAATTTTCGTCGTAGTAGCACTCAAAGCCGGTGTATTCTAGTTGCTCTTTGAGCCAAGGGTGTGCAGTGTCAGCAAAAAGTATGCGCATTTCAAATGAGTGTATAGTTTTTATAACGGCCTAAGTCTAAACCTGTTTTTCGATTTATCCAATTCAGTAAGCGATAGGTAAATTTTTCTTTCCGTTTGGAAGGGTCAAATCTAAAAGTCCAGTTGGTTTTGTTGATGCGCTCCTGCATCACCTGTGGATGAGCGCCTTCGAATTTTTTAAGCGCATCAATGCGGCTGTAGTCAAATTCTTTTTCATCGGTCACATGTTGCTTAATCCAGGTTTCATCGTGCCAAAGCGCGTGAAAAGCTTTTTGTTTTTCAAGCTGCTTTTCCGGTGGTTTCACCCAACCATAATGATAGATGCAGGCATTCACTTTTTTTACTTTCAGCTTGCGTCCATTAATACGAAAACCTTGCGCATCACGATATGACTGAATGCCTGGTAAATTTCGCACAATTCGTATTTCGTTCGGATACCAGCGTCGCGAATCACCCACATAATCGTAAGAGCCATAGAAATGAATGTAGTCAAACAAAAGCCCTTCAACACGTTGATCATTCAAATGCTGTTGCATGGCTTGTTTTACCGTAGTATGGTATTGCTCATGCAACACTTCGTCGGCTTGTATGTAAAAAGCCCAGTGGCTATCGGGGCTTATTTTTTTGAATGCTTTATCGGTTTCCACGGCAAGCACGCGCCCGCCTTCTCTAAGATTGTCGTCCCATACACTGTGAAATATGCGGATTTTAGGGCTATTAATCTGCTCTATCAGTTGCATGGTTTCATCGTTCGAATTACCGACCATTACAATAAACTCATCGCATAGTGGCAGCACCGATGTGATGGCTTCCACCACAGGATAATCATATTTCACCGCGTTGCGAATGAATGTAAAGCCACTAACTTTCATTTATTTTTGGTGAATGGGTTCAGAAGAAGTCATTGCTGTAACCAATGTAGTTTTGTGCGTCAATGGTAAGCAATTCAGCTTTAATGGCATCATTCACTGGCAATTGATGAATGAATTCCCGGATATCGCCCATATTTAAAGTCTTATTTTTTCGGGTCAGATCTTTGAGCAATTCATATGGTTTTTCTACACCTTCTCGACGAAGAATGGTTTGAATAGCTTCTGCAACTACCACACAGTTTTTTTCGAGATCGGCTTTTATGGTATCCTGATTTACAATCAATTTGTTGAGGCCTTTCATGATAGCCTTTACAGCTACAAGACTGTGGCCCATCGGCACACCTACGTTTCGAAGCACAGTGCTGTCCGTCAGGTCACGCTGCAATCTACTGATAGGCAATTTGGCTGAAAGGTGTTCGAGCAAGGCATTGGCCAATCCCAGATTTCCTTCTGCATTTTCGAAATCAATCGGGTTCACTTTATGCGGCATGGCCGAAGAACCTACTTCACCTTCTCTGATTTTTTGTTTGAAATAATCCATTGAAATGTAGGTCCAAAAATCTCGACACAGGTCAAGCAATATAGTGTGGATGCGTTTGAGTCCGTCGAAATAATAGGCTAAATGGTCGTAATGCTCAATTTGAGTAGTGGTGCGACTGCGATGCAACCCCAAAATATCGTTCACAAAATGATCAGCAAATTGTGGCCAGTTAACTTGTGGATAGGCGACTTTATGTGCATTGAAATTTCCTGTTGCGCCTCCAAATTTTGCTGACCACCTGGTTTGGTTGATTAAATCCATTTGTGCCTGCAATCTTTCAACAAACACCATTATTTCTTTACCCAAAGCGGTAGGGCTTGCCGCTTGTCCGTGTGTCCTTGCCAGCATGGGGATATCCTTCCATTCGAGTGCTAACTGCTTCAGTAAGGCGACTAATTCATTAAACATTGGTAAAATCACTTGCTGATGCGCATCTTTAAGCGAAAGCGGAATGGCGGTATTGTTAATGTCTTGAGAAGTCAAAGCAAAATGCACGAACTCGCTTACCTTTTCCATTCCCAAGGCATGAAGTTTTTCTTTAATGAAATATTCCACTGCTTTAATGTCGTGGTTGGTGGTGCGCTCGATCTGTTTGATTTTTTGCGCATCTTCTTCATTGAAATCGACATAAATGGCTCTTAATAAAGTTTGAACATCTTCATGGAGTGGCTGAAATTGTTTCAATTTAGCTTTGGAGAGTTCAATGAAATATTCAATTTCTACAAGCACCCGATAGCGAAACAAGGCAAATTCCGAAAAGTATGGACTGAGTTCGCGTATTTGTTGGTGATAGCGTCCGTCAAGCGGAGAGATGGCAAAAAGTTCTGTGGTCATGCCTGTTGATTATGCGGCAAATTTAGTTGAAGATGCGCAATTATGGGGAAAATATATCAAATCAAGCAGCATATACGGTTGCAAAGATTGCTGAATCAGAAACTTTGACTTTAAAAGAAGTGACATTTTGCCTCTTGGCCATCTATTTAATTGTCTCTACATCCATTGTTAATGACATCACTTTTCAATTTATTAATTCATCAGCATCAGCTTAAAGGTTTGCATGCCGCCTACATGATGAATTTTTAGAAAATAAAAACCTCGGGTAATGTGGCTCAATTCCAAAAGTCTATCCGTAGCAACACGACTTTCGATGAGTTTACCTGCCGTATTATACAATTCAGCTAAAATGATTTGGCCATCTTCTAATCCGGAAATATGCACCACACGATCGGCCGGATTGGGGAATATGCTCAAAGCACTTTGCCCTTTCTGATGTATATTACTTGGGATGTAATTAAAAGCTTGTGATGTCGAGCTGCATCCTATCTCATTGAACACTTCTACTTGATAAACACCTTCTTGTGTGGCAGTCAAGGTTTGACTCTGCATTCCTACAATGGGTTCACCATTGAAATACCATTGATAAGCCGCGGCGGAAACAGTGCTGCTTAATTCGTCTGCATTTGCAACAATTTCAGGTTGCTCTGGCACATCGAGCACCTGCAACTGTATGGAATTGGATTCGAAAACACAGAGGTCTTCGGTAATGGTGGCAAAGTACTCCCCTGAGTTACTTGCATAAATTTGATTTCCGGTTTCGCCGGTGCTCCAGGTTACATTGCTTTGGTTGACCGACAAAATCAAGAGAGAATCACCTTCGCAAATTACCGTTTCACCAACTGCAGCAATTTGAATTTCAATGTTATTCGTTATACCAACTTCGATAGTGTCGGATAGTGTGCAGCCTAACTGATCGATTGCTTGAAAGGAATAGGTGCCTTGAGCAAGATTTTCAATAAAGTTGGATTGAGCGCCGTTGCTCCAAGCGAAGTTAAAATTGGAATTGAGCTGATAGCTGAATCGGATATTGTCTACAGCAGCAGGAGGCTGATTTCCCGAACTTAGGTTATTTCTCCAGCTGAATATAATCCTGAGCACTGAGCCGGGAGTGAAACTAACGATATTCACATTGGCAGTAATGAATTCCGCTTGATTGGCTAAGGCGCTATGCCCGACCAAAGCCGCTTGAGTTAAATTGTAGCCGGCTGCTGGAATAACTGATGTATTCAATGCTCTCACCGATAATATATCAAGATTAGTTTCCCCGGCATTGCGCCAGTCGAAGCTTATTCTTGGACTTGTGGCATTCACAGGCAGATAAAAATCTTTGTAAAAATGCACCATAGCTGATTTATTCAAATCATACTGATTGTTGTTTTGGTTGTTGGAGATATAAATGGCATTTTGGCCACCTGACGCCACATCGGAGCCAATCATCCATTGATTAGGTTGCGCGCCGTTCACTAATATCCAGCCATCGGCATCGTTTTCAAAGTCTTCAAGTATTTCGAATCGTCTTGTTGTTTCAACGAAAATAAAGCCATTGGAGATGTTGGGGCAGGTTTCATCAAACACCGAAGGTTGATAATTAAGCAAACTTTCGGCACTTAATTCGTAGCGGAAACTAAAAGCTGATGTATTGTTTTGGGGCGATACATCAGCTTGATTATTGGGTAAATCCAAATGGATTTGAAAGTTGTTAAAACCTTCATTCACTGCAACCGGTGCTAAGGTCATATTCATAAAACCCTGCGAAGCAAGATTTCCTGTCCAGTAGGTGGTTTGCTCTTCGCCGGCATTCACCTGATATCTAATAGTAAGATGGGTGAGATTTGACATACCTATGTTTTGAAAGCGTATCACCGGATGAATGGTGTCGAAACTACAATTGGTTTTATAAATAACCTGCACCGGATTATTGACTGAAATCAGTCGTACATCGTTTTCTCCCACCGGTATGCAACCAAGCGAACTGAGCAGGCTTAAGCGTGGAGTGACAACGGCTGCGGCTCTTGCGCGCTCTCTTTGTCCGGCAGTGAAACGATTGCGCGTGCCACAATAGCTCATGAAATTTCTTCTTGAATTATCCCAGATACCATCGCCCGAGCATGGATTAGTGCCCCCGCAATCGTTTTGTTTATGTGGCGGTGTATCGCAAATACGGTCGCCCTGATCAATACAAGAGTCATCGGGTGGACAGGTAGAACCACTAAAGCCATCGAAGGTGTGGCGCAGGTTGAAGCCATGACCCAATTCATGGGCTAAGGTGATGTTGCCTTGCGTCATAAAGTTTCGAGCCATTACTGTGCCGTCATTGTTACCCCCCCAAGGATAATAAGCATAACCGGCCCAATTGCCACAAATTCGATTTACGACCCAAATGTTGTAATATTGACTCACCGGCCAGCGACTAAGACTTTTAACGGCTGTTTCGTTAGCGCCACATTGATCGGTATCGAAGTTGATCCCATTTTCGGCGTAGCCCGGCACCCCCGAACCATCCACACGCATGATGCCATTGGTAGGTTGATTGTTAGGGTCGCGAACTGCCATACAAAATTCCATATTGAAATCTACACCTAAACCATTGGTGTTTTTAAAACGGTCGTTTAGCCCTTGAATAGCGCCCAAAATCTGCGCATCGGAGATATTATTTCCGGTTCCTACCGGTTCACCCAAATGAATGACGTGCACCACAACAGGAATGACGAATGTTTCATTATTATTTCTGAATTGTGGGTTAGCTTCAATAAACTGTCTGATTTGCCTTTCATTTTCTTCAAATGCGATTCGATAACTTTCATCTTGTTGCATCAGGCGCTGATGGAGTTCATCGGAACCGCACTTTTCGTTGCTGATATTTTCTTGAGCAAAGAGTGAGAAACCAAGCAGGCTTATGCAAAATAAGTAGAACTGTTTCATTCACAAAATATTTCACCAGGCAATATAGAAGCTTTATGGAAAAAATCTACAAAAGCCAGCACGAGAAGAATTGAAATCTAAACATAAGCGGGCTTAAATGTCACGGATCTTC
Organism: Flavobacteriales bacterium; assembly: GCA_046294625.1. GTDB lineage: Bacteria > Bacteroidota > Bacteroidia > M30B66 > M30B66 > JBKBKN01. The sequence goes on along the minus strand of JBKBKN010000017.1, from coordinate 31,400 downwards.
AGTAATACAAGGCCCTAAACAGTGATTTTTAAATTTCCCTAAAAATTGTTAATCCAACATCATGATCAAATGCCCAAAGGGGGGAACAGCAATTAGATAAATGATGGGATTAGGTATGGTTCATTATTAGTGAGAATGTTTTCAATCATTTTTTCAGTAATATCCGGATAATAGACCTTAGGCACAGTGCCATGGGCTATCCATTTTCTGATGCGTTCAAGGGTTTTTTGCTGGAATTGATAACTCACCGGCACACCGATTTTTTTCAGCGCTTCGGCATTGCATTGTTGTTCGTATTGACGATTAATTGGTATTACAAAAAGTTTTTTGCCGAGATAAAGCGCTTCAGCCGGCGATTCAAAACCCGCATTGGTCAATAGTCCATTGCAGTTCACCATACTGTGAATAAAGGCTTCATTGCTTGCAGGAAATATTTTCACATTCCCCTCAGCATAATTAACTCGTGCATATTTTGAAAAAACATGCCATTCCACTTCCTGAATTTGGCGAAGCATGTTAATGAGAAAACGGTCGCCATAGGCAGGTAAATAGACCGTGTAATGCCCTCTTTCGCGGGGCTCCTTTTTTCTGATTTCACTTCGAATAATTGGTTTGAAAATGAAATCATCATATTCTTCGAAATGTAAGCCAATTTTATGATTAGCCGGGGCATACTTGTGCAAAATCAGTTCTCCCATTAGATTGATACCTTTGGGTTTAGGCACATTAGAAGAGAGCAAAGCTGCCTGATGTCCAAAACCGATTACGGGGACATTCCGCAGTCGAGCCGCCCATGATGAAATAAACTCAAAATCATTAATAACAAGATCATAATCTTTAATAGGAAAGTCCCGCACTTCTTTTATAGTTTGGTACATTCGCAATTTTAGAAAGGTTTTCACATAGTCAATACTTCCGCTTTTGTCGTAGTAGAAGCTTACCCCTTTGCTACGATACTTAACCGGTTCGTTCAGTTCTACATTGCTGTTGTTACCGCTCAAAAAAATATCAACATGTCCATAGGCCTTTAAGTAAGGAATTATTTCTCTCGCCCTACTTACATGTCCGTTACCCGTTCCTTGTATGGCATATAGTATTTTCATCGTTTCAATACGTGTTTAAAATCGTGCACATTTCTGCGTTATACGTCATTTCAACTTCAAGCAACTCTGCATGATCGATCATTGATTCTTTGTTTTTTTTCATATAATTCAAATCGTGTTGATAGATAGTCCAATCTCCATGATGATATTCTAAAGCAGTCAGATTTTCTATCCAGTCGCCGGAGTTGAGATAAATTACTTTACCTTGTTGATTTTCAATAATTCTATGCTGTGGTTGATGAATGTGGCCGCAAATTACATAGTCATATCCTTGCTCTATGGCGTGGGCTGCTGCAATATCTTCGAAGTCAGACACAAATTTTATGGCCTTTTTCACACTACCTTTAATTTTTTTGGAAATAGAAACTTTTTCTCTGCCAAATTTTTCCAGAAACCAATTGATGAAACGGTTCAAGAGAATTAAGTAGTCATAGCTTTTTCCTGCCAATTTGGCTAACCATTTACTCGTGTTTACCGAAAGGTCAAAAACATCACCATGAAAAATCCAGGCTTTTTTACCATCGAGTTGCAGCACCAATTTATCGGCCAGATAAAAATTGCCCATGCTGAAATCACTGAATCGTCGAAGCATTTCATCATGATTGCCGGTGAGATAATAAACAGTGGTTCCTTTAGAAGCCATTTTTAAAATTTGCCCCAACACGCGGTGATGCGCTTTAGGCCAATAAGATTTCGAAAATGCCCATCCGTCTATGATGTCGCCGTTAAGTACCAGCATTTTGGGCTGAATGGATTTCAGATAGTCGGCGAGTTCATTGGCATGGCAACCATAGGTGCCAAGGTGCACATCGGAAATGATGACCACATCAACTTCTCTTTTCATAGTTTTCATTGGTTTTGTAGTTTAGTGTTTGCATAGTTTTCCCGAGTTAAAATTCACAAAGCACTATTACCTGACAGTTAAGCGATTATTAGCAAAAGGAATGTTGATAATTAAGTCTTTGTTAAGCACTGTTTCATAATTTTTGTCAAAGTAATTTGGAAGTTAACAACAGTGTGTATATTTGACACTATAATTTCATACAAGACATGAGCTATATTTACCGAATTTTAAAAATCACTTTGCTACTATTTTTAGTTGGCAATTTTCAATCAAGCGATGCTCAGATTTTCGCTCCGGAAGGGCTTAATATCCCCGGACAATGGAATAACTGGGACAATCCACCTGAACAAGGCTCCGTATTTGGAGGTGTTCAATCACAAGGCGGCATAGAGCTGATTACTTTCAGAACGAGAAGATATACCACCACTGTTCATTGCGCAGAAGATGGCGATTTCGTTGCTGGAACGTATAACTTTCTATTCACAACAGGGCCTTTGGCTAATCCTTTCCAAAGCAAATGGGCAAATGTGGTAGTTGCACCAAATGTGATTCAACCCACTGTATTTCAAGGGCCGAATGACAACAATATTGTCGCGGAGGACAATACCTATTACACGATTAATTTCAGAGATAATGGCTACACCAATTCAGAAGTAGCCTTTTTATTGACATCGCAGATGCCTGTTGAATTTACTACTTTATCAGCCTTCCCAGCCCAAGTTGCAGGCGGCGAAAGTGTGAATATCAGCGCCACACTCAATGCAACCCCCTCCAACGATCAATTCTTTTACTTGCTCTATTCTATTGACGATTTCGCGAACAGCAATTTGGTTTCTCTTACGGTGAATGGCAGCAACGTTATTGGTACTATTCCTGCGCAACCAGAAGGCAGCACGGTAAGATTCTATCTTTTTTCTTCAAGCCGTTCCGGTTTTGCAACAACGGATTATGACCTACTCACACTTCGATTTATTAACGACAATGGCGATTATTTTAGCTATTCAGTAAATGAAGCAGAGCCCGAACTAGAAGATTTCACCATAAATCTTCAAATCTGCAGCGAATCGCAGGTGAGTTTGCTCGATGCCGGTGCCGGATTTGATGCTTATCTATGGAATGGTGGACAAACCACACAAACCATCAATGTAACCGGCCCGGGAACATTCACGGTGACAGTTACGCAAGGCAGCCAATCAGCTACTGGCACTTTCAATGTTTCATTGGCAGGAGCTTTTACCGTGAGCTTAGGCGAAGATATAACTCAATGCGGGATTTCACCGGTTACTATCACACTTACCACTTCACTTCAAAATCAAGCGGATACCTTGACTATTCGCTATGATGCAACTCAGGGTCAATCCACGCTTCAAGGTGCAGATAAGGTATATATGCATTCGGGAATTCAGCTCACACAAGGCGGTGGTTGGTCAAATTTAGTGGGCAATTGGGGACAAGACGATGGAATAGGAGAGATGTATTCTATAGGTCAGGATTTATGGGAAATAAAAATTAACCCACAGACCTATTACAATCTGAATCCCGGTCAAAGCTGGTTTGGATTCTGGATGGTGTTTCGCAACGAAGATGGAACCCGCGAAGGGAAGGATAATAATGGGAACGATATCTACATCACAGCCACAGGCAATCCACCTTATTCGAGCGCTTTTGCAGGTGTAACTGCTTCTTTTCAACCGGCTGATATTCAAATTATTGTTTGGAGTAATAGCGCTTCGGGCAATAGCATCACCGTGAACGAGTCAGGCACTTACACGGTTACGGTAACAAACAATGCCGGATGCACAGCAAGCGCTTCCGTGGAAGTGAATCTAATTGATGTTCCAGTGATTGATTTGGGACCGAATATTACCATTTGTGCCGACGTATTCAATATTGTTTTGGATGCAGGCGAAGGCTTTGAAACATACGAATGGTCAAATGGTGCGGAAGGGCAAGCTTTTGTAGCGACCAGCTATGGAACATACACCGTGGTCGGAACCACCGCCGAAGGCTGCTCCGCAACATCAACTGTTACCATTGCAGGAAATATTTTTGATGGACTGATTGATTTGGGTCCTGATAAATTTATTTGTGGAACAGCAAGTATTACTTTGAATTCAGGCATATATTTTTCACCCGAAGGCGATTCATTAACTATTATTTATGATGCGGCTTTGGGTCAGTCCAATTTAGTTGGAGCCAACAAAGTTTATATGCACTCCAGTTATGAGTTGACTCCTTTTGGAGGTAGCGTTCTCCCTTGGGTGGGCAACTGGGGGCTAGACGATGGCTTAGGCGAAATGACATCTATAGGAAATAACCTTTGGAAAATAACCATTTTCCCGCCACATTATTACAATTTCCCCGTTGGCACCGCAATTAATGGTTTGTTTATGGTGTTTCGCAATGAAGACGGTACTCGCGAGGGAAAAGACGAAAATGGGAACGACATTTTCTTACTGTTAGCCGACGGTCAACCATCATCTTCATTTGCCGGAGTAACTGCATCCTACGTCCCATCACCTTTTGTTTCAGTACTTTGGAGCACCGGCGAAACCACTTCCGATATTGTAGTTAACACGCCGGGAACTTACTCAGTAGTCGCCACAACAGCCGATGGATGCACAGCAAATGACACCATTACAGTATCGTTTGGTCAACCGCCGCAGGTTACCCTTGGGCCTACACAAACCATTTGCCCCGGAGAAAGCATTACCCTTGACCCGGGCGACGGCTTTCTAACCTACAACTGGATAAGCGGCGAAACCACCCAAACAATCACCGTAACACAAGGAGGAACCTATCAGGTAACCGTATCGAATGCGCCTGGTTGCGAAGCTTCTGCTTTTGTTTCTATTATTCAGCTTTCCATTCCTGTAGCTTCTTTCGCATCGAGTCAGGTTGAAGGCTTAACGGTTAATTTCACAGCTCAGCAAGTGGGCGGCTCCACATATTCATGGGATTTCAATGGAGATGGTACGATTGATGCCACCTCAAATAGTCCATTGGCCACTTTCAATTACCCCTCTCCGGGAAATTACAATGTTACGCTCACCGTAACTAATAATTGTGGAAGTGATGTTTTCACCGGCACGATCAATGTTTCCACAGTTTCGGTAAGCGAGATATTATTGAGCGATATCAACCTGTTCCCTAATCCGGCTGCAGATTGGTTGAATCTTTCTTTTTCGCTTCATCGTGCGGATGGGCTGATAATTAATGTTTATGATGCTGCAGGACGTTTGGTTCAAAAAGAAATGCAGCGTTTTCAGCCGGGCAATATCAACCATGGTGTGAATATTCAAACACTCAACCAGGGAATCTATTTGCTTGAATTGCAAACTCAGGATTTTAGACAAACACTGCGCTTTGTGAAGCAATAAAGTTCACTTTGCATAAACTTGAAAAATCCCGAGCAGATTTGCTCGGGATTTTTCATTTTGTCAATTGTTTTTGTGAGATCAATTAGGGTTTTGATTAACAATACTGTGATGTCGATTTACAAAGCGCATTAATCTAAGCGCACTTAACGCTCCTGACATTTTTGTTTTAAAAACACGGGTTTTTTAGATTCTATGGGCTTAAAGTATTAATGATCTCTGTGCGATCTTTGTTTTCTCTGTGGTTTACTTTAAAAATCTGTTTATTTTTGGCCGGCTTCGAAAGCATGAGCGAGTTTAAACAAGACATCAGGGTAGGATATTTTCCGCATAACAACACATTGAAGCATCCTGGCGACCGCAGACGATTTGTGTTTTTTGCCCGTGAAGTCGGTTTATCTTTCGAAATTGCTGATCCGACAAAAGCGTATGACATTGTTTATTTGACTTCGAGTTGCAATGTATCGAAATGGATAGCTTATAAAAAGAAACACCCAACCACCAAGCTCATCTTTGAATTGATTGATTCTTATGTTTTGGTAAATAAAAATGTGCTACGATTTCTAAAGGGACCTTATAGATATATTTCAGGTAAGGATGACCGTTTCTATTTCGATTACAATAAAGCTTTTCTCGAAATTATTCAGATAGCCGATACAGTGGTTTGCTCTACACCTGTGCAAAAGGAGTATATTCAAAAATTTAACGACAATGTGCATGTGTCGCTCGATTATTTCGAAGATGAAATACCCGTGAAAAAGACCAATCATCAAATAGGAGCTAAAATAAAACTTGTGTGGGAAGGGCAGTCCTATACTTTGGAGAATATTTTAGTGCTTCGCGAAGCGCTTCAAAGGGTAAGGAATGAGGTTGAATTACATGTGATTACCGACCGCATCATCAAAGGACCATTTCGCTTTTTAGACAAGCAAAGTGAAAAATTGTTAGACAGTTTGGGCGTGCCTTATCATTTTCATGAGTGGAATGCACAAACATTTAGCCGCATAGCCGCATCGGCCGATTTGGCTGTGATCCCGCTCAATCACAAAAAAGAAATGATGTGGAATAAGCCAGAAAACAAGCTCTTGTTTTTCTGGCAACTTGGATTGCCGGTGCTCACCAGTCCTTCGCCGGCTTACAAAAGAGTGATGGATACTGCGCAAATAAATATGTATGCTCGTGATACTTCAGAGTGGGCAGAGCGAATCATGAATTTTAAAAACTTAAGCCATCAGGAGCGTGAGCATATGTTCGCCAAAGTTGATCAATACTTAAATTCACACCACACTAAAGATAAATTAATAGAAGACTGGAAAAATATTTTAGAACTTTAGCCACCATTTTCCTTTGGCAAGGTGAATGTGTTATAGTTTAGACAACAACTTAAAAAGCTTATGAAAACAGTAATATTTGCAGGTGGAATGGGTACAAGAATCTCAGAAGAATCGGTATTGAAACCCAAGCCAATGATTGAAATAGGGGGTAAGCCAATTCTTTGGCATATCATGAAAATTTATTCCCAATACGGGTTTAATGACTTCATTGTCTGCCTGGGGTATAAAGGACACATGATCAAGGAATTTTTCATCAATTATTTTCTCTATAATTCCGATCTAACGGTAAAACTTCGAAACAATAAGATTGATGTTCATTTTACCAATACAGAAGAATTTACAGTTACGCTCATTGATACCGGTTTGCACACCAACACGGCCGGAAGATTGAAACAAGTCGAAAAGTATCTCAACAATGAAACTTTCATGCTCACCTATGGTGATGGAGTTACAGATATTAATATCAATCAATTAATCGATTTCCATAAATCTCATGGGAAGCTAGCTACGCTTTCATCTGTGAAAAATACAAGTCGTTTTGGAGAAGTTGAAAGTAATGCCGATGGTGTGGTGACCAGTTTCAAAGAAAAATCTGAAGATCAATCCAGCTGGATCAATGCAGGATACTTTGTCCTTGAGCCGGGCATATTTAACTATTTACGCGAAGATATGACCGATATTCAGTGGGAAAAGAAACCTCTTGTAGATATTGCAAATGATGGTCAACTCGTGGCCTTTAAACATGAAGGTTTTTGGAAATGCATGGACTCTATGCGTGACAAAACGGAGTTGGAAGAATTGTGGGATAAAGGAGATGCTCAGTGGAAAATTTGGTAAGCAACATATTCAATCTATAAAACAAACAAACGAATGAAGGTATTTGTAACGGGGCACCTAGGCTACATAGGTGTTCATCTAGTAAGACAACTCAAAGAACAAGGACATTATGTTACTGGGTGTGATGTGGATCTTTTTCACGGTTGTGCATTTGATGATTTTATCAGACCCGATAAAGAAATTATAAAAGATTACCGCTTGCTCACCAAAGATGAGCTCAAAGGCCATGATGTAATTATGCACCTTGCAGCCATTTCAAACGACCCCATGGGTGATCTAAATGAACAAATTACCTATGATGTAAATTTGCACGGAAGCATTAATTTGGCCAAACTGGCAAAGGAATCCGGCGTTTCTAAGTTTCTTTTTTCCGGAAGTTGCTCCGTGTATGGGAAAGGATTGAAACTTGATTTGGAAGAAGGTGATCCGCTAAATCCGATTACTGCTTATGCCATTTCTAAGGTGAAAACGGAAGAAGAAGTAAGCAAACTCGCTGATGGCAATTTTATGCCGGTTTATTTGCGTAATGCCACTGCTTATGGTTATTCACCCATGTTGCGAATTGATTTGGTGGTGAATAATTTGTTGGCATCGGCGCATGCTTTTGGCGAAATTAGAATTATGAGTGATGGCTCACCCTGGAGGCCATTGGTGCATTGCAGTGATATAGCCAAAGCTTTCATTCATATTGCCAATGCAGACGAACGATTAGTGCACAACAAAGCCATTAATATTGGCGCCAATTCAGACAACTATCAGGTGCGCGACATTGCAGCGATGATCAAAGAAGTGATGCCCGATTGCAGCATTGTGTTCACCGGCGAAGTAGGTAGTGACTCCAGAGATTATCGAGTTAAGTTCGATTTATTGAACCAATTGGTTCCAAGCTTTTCTTGCGATTACACCCTACAATCTGGTATCGACGAATTGCATGAAGCTTATTTGAAAAAAAACTTTGGCAAAGACGATTTCACAGGCGATAAATATGTGCGAATGCGCATATTACGTAATCGTTTAAACATGTTGGAATCCTAATTTACACATTAAGAAATAACTCATTAGCTCATGAAATTTACTGAAACACCCTTGAAAGGTGCCTTTCTCATTGACCTTGAAAAACGAGAAGATGAGCGCGGTTTTTTTGCCCGTGCCTTTTGTGTCAATGAGTTTAAACAGCATAATCTGGATGCCAACATTGTGCAGATCAACAATTCATTAAGTGCAGACAGAGGAACATTGCGTGGTATGCATTATCAGTTGGCGCCTAAAGCTGAAACTAAAATAGTGCGTTGTATAAAAGGTGCTTTATTTGATGTGATTGTGGATTTAAGAAAAGACTCGCCCACCTTTTTGAAATGGTTTGGTGCGGAAATTACCGCCGATAACCGTCGAATGATGTATGTGCCTAAAGGTTTCGCGCATGGTTTTATCACTTTAGAACCACATACAGAAGCCTTTTATTTGGTTACTGAATTTTATGCACCTGAGATGGAACGCGGAATCAGATATAATGATCCTGCTTTGGGTATAGAATGGCCAATAGAACCGGTGGTGGTTTCCGATAAAGATTTAAAGCATCCCGATTTCAACGAAAGCTATCATTTGAATCAATAAGCCATGAAGATTTTATTTACGGGAGCAAGTTCTTTTACCGGTTTTTGGTTTGCTAAAAAATTGGTCGAAGCTGGTCATGAAGTACATTGCACCTTCACTGCATCATCTATTGATACATATGATGATGTTCGAAAACTACGCTCAGAATTATTAAGTAATCTGACCTACAATCATTTCGGAATCAAGTTTGGCGATGAACGTTTTATTGCTTTAATCGAAAAGGAAAATTTTGACCTGCTTTGTCACCATGCTGCTTATGTGACCAATTACAAATCGCCCGAGTTTGATGTAGTGCATGCCGTTATGGAAAACACCAATAATTGCCTGAAAGTGCTTCAAACGCTCTTGGACAAAGGTTGTAAAAAGATGCTACTAACCGGTTCGGTATTTGAAGGAGGAGAAGGCAGGGGCACTGAGCCATTGCTGCATTTCTCACCTTATGGATTGTCAAAATCATTAAGCGCACAGATTTTTGAATATTACACCAATAAAATGCAATTTGGATATGGAAAATTTGTGATACCTAATCCTTTTGGACCATTTGAAGAAAAACGATTTACTGCTTATTTGATCAATAGCTGGCTGAAGGGCGAAGTTCCACAAATCGGAACGCCCGATTATGTTCGCGACAACATTCCCGTGACTTTGCTAGCCGATTATTACGTGCACTTTTGCGAAAATCTGCGCGAAGGTGAAAAGAAAAAATTGTCACCCTCGGGGATTTGTGGCAGTCAGGGCGATTTTGCCGGTATTGTAGCACGCGAAGCCGGCAAAAGACTTGAGCTTCCATGCGATTATACTAAAAAGGTGCAAACAGATTTTTCTGAGCCTATGGAAAGGCTCAACCTTGATAAAGATCTCACCATTGAATCTTACTTTGATGAGCAGGCATTTTGGGATGCTTTTATTAATTTTTATCGCCCGTAAGCTTAATGATTTAAATATCGTCAGATTCGGCCGAAAACTCAATTTCAATTACCACTTCATTTCTTCGGTTCACCAATTCATAAGGCGGATTGTAGCCAAAATAAAGAAACTTGCCTTTAGCCTTAATACCTTCTCGCTGCAATGCTTCGGCGAGTTTTCGCTCGTATTTGGCGATGCGTTCATCATTAGCCCATCCACCAAAGCGTATAGCTGCCATGTATTTCGAATCATGCTGCTCAAAACGTATATTCTGATTATTAGGCTTTGGCAGGTCTTCCAACTTGTATGCAGAAGGTACCATAAACATCATTTTGGTGTGGCTGTCTATCTCCATTGCCACAGGCGATGTCATGGCAATTTTTTGCTCTCTCTCATTATCACCAAAAATATATCCAGCCAATTGTCGAAATCCCTTGCTTGATGTTTCACTGTAGCTTGATGCATTTAACTGAATACTTGAAAAAATAGCCGGCTTGTATTTTCTAATTTCAAAATCATCAAAACTTTTAATGATTTCATATTCATACTGCTCGATTTTTAACTCTGATATATTCATATACCATTGTGCTGCCCCCATCAGCGATAAAAAGATAATGAAGCTGATCATGGTTATTTTCATCGATGTGTTGTTTTATCAATTTAACCGATGATGGGCCAGAATGTTCTTGACAGGCCTTTCATTCAAAAAGACATATCAACAGAAATGTGAAGAAGAATTTCTTAAACCGAAGATTTACTCATCTAAAGGCTCTGATGACAATAGGAGTGTCGCAAGAGTTCCTTTTTCACCGTTCATTAATTGAAGGGTATCACCGTTGATTTGGTAGCTATCTGTTTCTTGCAATGAACTGAGTATTTGGTTTTCTGCATTGTCAGACGAGCAAGCCATTTTTGTACTCATCATGGGGTTAAATTTCAACAGATTGTCCGATTCAGAAACAAAACTTCCTGTGAAACGGTTACAACTGCTGTTGCCATAAGCTCGATTGCGGGCCGCTTTGAAAACAATGTAAGGTTTACGTTCCATTTTTTCAATAGCGGTTCGATCTGTTTCATATACTTGAATAAAATCCCATCTTTTTTCAAGGAAGGGAATATTTATTTGGCGTAAAATATATTTCTCTGCCAGCTGACCTTCAATTGCATTACCAGCCATATCAAGCCGAGTAAGCGTATTTTCTCCGAGTTTGAAAATGCGTTTTTCAGTTGCTTCTCCAGAAGGTACAAAAATCAATTTGTTGCCCGTTTCGTCGGCTTCGAGCTTACCTGTTTCGCGAAAAATCTCATCTGATTTCCCCATGTATAGCATTTCTTTATTATAAGTCATATCTGCACCGAGCACAATAGTGGTTTCTATACCTTCACAATCTGCACAAGGGAGTACTCCAAAATAAACTCCTGGCCAGTCAAGCGCCATTAGACTGTTGTTGTGATCAGGCAGCACATTTTCACTGTCTTGATTGTTTTGATTTCCACATGAAGCTGCAAATATGAAAGCAGACAAAGTAATACTTCCTAAAAAAAATTTATGCATAACCGAATTTTGGGGCAATATTAACTATTAACTTTCGATGATCAATCACCTTTGAAAACTAAAATTTCTCGCATGACTGATTCCATTTCGGTAAATCTTCCCTTATAGCGTGTTGACCGAACGATATGATTGTCTATCCAGTGGTAGTTCCCGCCTCTTGGTTTACCCATTAGCATACCGTGATATTTGAATCCATGGCGATTAAGCCATTCTTCAGTGATTGCTCTTAAATCTTCGGTGCGCGATGTAAAAAAGTAGATAACATGACCTTGATCATACCATTTATTGATGGTTTCCAATGCATCCGGAAAAACTTTAGCAGTTTTCATTCGTTCCGGCTCTTCGTTGGGAATATCATCGCAAATCGTGCCATCTATATCTATCAAATAATTAATCACATCCGAAGGGAGCTGCGGACTGATATGGTGGCCTTCTTCATCAAATGTTTCCCTCAGTTCAAACTGATCACTCATAATCGAATTAAATTTATGACAAAGATAATAATAAAAAAGCCTTATTGTCAAAAAGACAATAAGACTTTTATTGATTTATTAACATTCTAATAAACTCGTGGATTTACTAGTTTATCTTCAAGTTTGATTATTTGTTTCCATCGATGAGCAATGGAGCTTTACCATCGGTGATGATAATTTTTGAGTTTTGCGAGCGTGATAATTCTCTGAAAGCTTCGATACTCTTATATTTTATAATTCCATCTGTGAGTCCTTCGGTGATGATTTGGTTTGCATCTCTAATACCTTCTGCTTCAATTTTTCGGCGTTCTGCTTCTTGTTTCTCACGTAGCAGGACAAATTCCATTCGCTGTGCATCCTGCTCAGCTTCGAGTTTTTCTTCAATGGCGCGTGCAAGGCCACGGGGAAGCTTGATACTTTTCATCAACACAGATTCTACGATGAAACCACGGCCATCTAAAATGGCCATCATACGATTTTTAATTTCATCTTCGATTTGCAAACGATTGCCGGTGTGCATGTCTTTCGCCATAAATTTTGCAGTAATATCTGCTGCCGCTGCCCTAAAAACCGGTAGAAGCACAGATCTTTCGTAATCCCTTCCAATGTTTTCAATCACACTGGTTGCTAGTTTAGGATCGATTTTGTAAAGTATGGAAATCTCCGCCGAAACATTCACGCCTTCTTTAGAAGGAAGATCAAGATTTACTTCTAAATTTACCGTACGCACTGGCACAATAATCACGGTGGTGGCAAAAGGATTAAAAAATCTTGGTCCAGCAGGTAAGGCCTTTTTGTTCACCTTTCCTAATGTTCTTTTTACACCGACCTCTCCTTGTCTCACGATTCTGCACTGCGTAAATAGTGTGAGCGTGAAAATACTTAATAAAATGATTGCTACTTTTTTCATAACCTGAAGTTTTTTGATTTGTTGTGGAAACATCAAAAATCATGTGATTGTGTTAATTCTGCGCCCTATTTAATATAATTTAGGAATGTTAATGCCTTGTTAATTTAGAATTTACGAAATGTGCTGCAAGCAAGTGCATTTTTTATATTTTGCCCGCTGTAATTGTATGCTTTAAGAAAGCTTTAAGCGTTTCACTTACAGTAAACTAGATTTATTTTAAAGATACACGGGACAGATTTACAATGAAAAAATATGCCTTGATTAATAACCTATCTGGTTGGTTTGCCTTCGCCATTGCCATGTTCACTTATGCATCTACAGTAGAACCTACTGCAAGTTTTTGGGATTGCGGAGAATTTATTGCTACTGCATATAAACTACAAATAGGCCACCCGCCGGGAGCACCTTTGTTTATGATCATGGGCAGAATTGCCACCTTATTTGCATTTGGCGATGTCACTCAAGTGGCACTCATGATGAATTTGTTTTCAGCCTTGGCAAGTGCATTAACCATTTTGTTTCTATTCTGGTCTATCACTCACCTTGGTAGAAAAATTGTAATGGCTAAAAATGAAGAGCTTTCAACTGGAAGCATCATTGCCATTATGGGTTCCGGTCTGGTAGGGGCACTGGCTTACACGTTTAGCGATACTTTCTGGTTTTCGGCTGTTGAGGGTGAAGTGTATGCTACTTCTTCTCTCTTTACAGCTGCTGTTTTCTGGGCTATGCTCAAGTGGGAAGAAGTGGCCAATGAGCCGCAAGCCGACCGATGGATTATCCTTATTGCCTATATGATGGGACTTTCCATTGGGGTTCACCTACTCAATTTGCTCGCCATTCCGGCTATTGCTTACATTTATTACTTCAAAAAATATCCAACCAATACCAAAGGGCTAATACTCACAGGAATTATTGGCATGGGTATTCTTGGTTTGATTCAATTTGGTTTAATACCGGGTGTGGTGAGTATTGCAGCCAAGTTTGAGCTATTGTTTACAAACGGCTTAGGCTTGCCTGTGGGCACAGGTGCCTTCGTTTATGGCGCTTTGGTGGTTGGACTGTTAATTTTTGGCTTGAAAAGAACCATTGAAAAAGGAAAGATATTTTGGAATACAGTTTTACTTTGTTTCACAGCGATGCTCCTCGGATACTCTTCTTACGGAATGATTTTGATTCGTTCCAATGCGGATACGCCTATGGATGAAAATAATCCTGAAAATGTTTTTACTCTACTATCTTATTTAAACAGAGAGCAATATGGGACACGTCCTTTGATATACGGTCAGTATTTCAATGCTCCCTTGGATAGCGAAAACCCATATAAGGATGGAAAAACTACTTACACCTTAGACAAGTCGGCCGGCAAATATATCGTGGTAGGCGATCCCAAAGACAATGCAACGCCTAACTATGATTCAGATTTTTGTACCATATTTCCGCGAATGTGGAGCAGTCAGCAGCATCATATTCGAGGCTACAAAGAATGGGGAAAAATAAAAGGGGATTTAAAAAAGAAGCCCGCCTTCAGCGAAAACCTGCGCTTTTTCTTTAGCTACCAGCTCGGATTTATGTACTGGCGCTATTTTTCATGGAACTTTGTAGGCCGTCAGAATGATATCCAGGGTCATGGCAATATCTTGGATGGTAATTGGAAATCAGGATTTAGTTTTGTTGATAGCCCACGGTTAGGTACACAACATAATCTGCCTGATTCCATGAAAAATAATAAAGCCAATAATAACTTCTATTTTTTACCGCTCATACTCGGCTTGATTGGCATGTTCTATCATTTCTTCGCGGAGAAGAAGGATGCAACGGTGGTTATGCTATTCTTTTTCTTCACCGGAATTGCCATTATCCTGTTTTTGAATCAATACACCATGGAGCCTCGTGAACGAGATTATGGTTTTGCTGGATCATTTTATGCATTTGCCATCTGGATTGGTTTAGGAGTTTATGCTATTTATGATCTTCTGGGTAAAGCAGCACCAAAACCAATTGCCGCGAGCGTGGCTACTGTTTTAAGCCTTGTTGCCGTTCCTTATGTGATGGCAAAAGATGGCTGGGATGATCATGACCGCTCACATCGATACACTGCCAGAGATTATGCAGCCAATTATCTGAACTCTTGTGCGCCCAATGCCATTTTGTTTACCAATGGCGACAATGATACTTTCCCACTTTGGTATGCACAAGAAGTAGAAGGCATCAGAACCGATGTGCGAGTGGTGAATTTGAGTCTACTTAATACAGATTGGTATATCGATCAAATCAAACGTAAGGCCTACGATTCCGATCCTGTGCCCTTGAGTCTTACCGAAGACAAATACAGAAGCGGTCGTCGCGATCAAGTGCTATTTTATGAGCGCGAAGAGTTAAAAGGCTTTCAGGATGTGCGCAAGATGGTCGACTTTGTGTCGAGCGACAAACAAAGCAATAAACTTACCTTAAGAAATGGTAAGAAGATTGAGTATTTCCCATCCAATAAATTCAGTGTAAAGGTTGATTCAGCCAAAGTGATTGCCAATGGCACAGTGCCAACCGAGTTAGCCGATAAAATTGAGAAATCAATTAACTTTACCATTGACAAAAGCTATGTACTCAAAAGTGAGTTGATGATACTCGACCTTTTGGCTACCAACAATTGGGAACGTCCAATCTATTTTGCCATTACAGTGGGCAGTGATAGCTATCTCGGGCTGGAAGATTATTTTCAACTTGAAGGTCTTGCCTACAGACTGATTCCTGTGAAAACATCGGCATTCAGCATGGGCGACGATTATGGTCGTGTGAACACCAATATCATGTATGACAATGTGATGAATAAGTTCAAATGGGGTGGGGTAGATATTCGCGAAATATATATGGATGAGAATAACTTGCGAATGACTACTAATTTGCGCAATCAGTTCGACAGACTTGCAGCAGCTCTTATCATGGAGGAAAAGCGCGACTCTGCTATGAAAGTGGTGGACAAATGCTTTGAAGTATTGCCTGAAATGAATATTCCATTCAACTACTTTGTGGTTCCATTGGCAGAGAAATATTATCAGCTTGAAGCCGGTGAAAAGGGCGATGCTATCATGAGCCGTTATGCACAAATTTTGGACGATGAATTAACATGGTTTTTTGCCCAAAAACCAGAAATCAGAAAGAGTGTGCAATCGACCATTCAACGTAACATGGCCATATTGAAAAGAATTGTGGATATAACCGATCGATATGCTCGGGAAATTAATAAACAAATTCGTGAACGGTTTAAATATTTTGAACCACAATACTTGCCAATGGCAGGTAGCGGAATGGGAAGAAATTAGATATGTGAAAAGTTTTTTCAATGAATTGGATTCAGCCAAATGGTTTGCAAAGAATGATCTATCCGGATGCCCTGTGGCGGATGGATGCAGGAGAAAAAAACATTTATCTCACCTTCGACGACGGTCCCACTCCTGATGTCACAGAATGGGTATTGGCTACATTAGAAACATGGCATGCAAAGGCTACATTTTTTTGTATTGGTAAAAATGTAGTTTCTAATGAGGCTTTGTTTCAAAAAGTTAAATTGGCAGGACACTCAATTGGCAATCACACATTTTCACATGAGAAAGGATGGACTTGCGAATTGACCACCTATCTTAAAAGTGCCGAAGCCTGTCAGCAATTGGTATCAAGTGATTATTTCAGACCTCCCTATGGGAAAATGAGCATTGCACAGTATTTAAAATTAAGAAAGCGATACAAAATCGTGATGTGGGATGTATTGACCTATGATTATGACCAAACGGTGCCGGCGACGTATAGTTTAAATCAGAGTATCAGCAAAACCAGAAATGGAAGTATTGTGGTGTTTCATGATAGTGTGAAATCTTTTCCAAAACTTAAGAAAATGCTTCCTCTTTATCTTCATCATTTTACACAAATGGGGTTTGTATTTAAGGCATTATCGAGCGAAACTGTTAATTTCTATCATGAAAATGAAATGTGCGAGTTTTCAAATATTCAATAAAATTCCCTTGGCTATCAATAAATAAAGCAGCGACAAGTACTTGCTTATCAGCTAAGGAATCCTTCATTAAACACAAAATTTTGTGATTTAGAGCAAATCCATTAGGTTTGACAAAAAATCAAAACCGCTACAAAGACCAAGGAATGCCAATGGAATCAGCCAGAGTAAGTAATCTAAACCCGCATGTGTCTGTGGACTGTGTGATTTTTGGGTTTGATGAAGGTGAGTTAAAAGTTTTATTAATTGAAAGAGATATCCCGGAGAATATTCAAAACAAGACTGATTTTAAACAGCTCTGTTTACCGGGAAACTTAGTTGATGACAATGAAGATTTAGATACTTCTGCACGGAGAGTTTTATTTGAGCTAACCAATCTGGATAATATTTACTTAGAGCAATTTTATGCATTTGGAGATCCTCAAAGGGTAAAAGATGCACGCGATGTGCAGTGGCTGAGTGCAGTGCGTGATGTGCCAAGTGCACGTGTAATTACGGTAGCTTATTATTCATTGGTCAGAATCGATAAATATAAGCCAAGCGCTGCGTCTTTTGCGCGGAAAGCATTTTGGTGCCCTGTTTCGGAAGTACCGCAGTTAGCATTTGACCACAATCGAATTCTGGAGAAAGCACTTAAAAGTCTGAAGACAAATCTCAGACTGCAGCCTGTGGGCTTTGAACTATTGCCAGATAAATTCACATTGGGGCAGCTGCAAAGGGTATATGAAACAATATTGGGTGTTTCATTGGACAAAAGAAATTTCCGCCGGAAAATATTGAACAAAGGATTTATCAGACCCCTGACAGAAAAGCAGAAAGGGGTACCTCATAAGCGAGCACGGTTGTTTGAGTTCGATAAAGAAAAATATCAACAGCTTCGCACGGTAGAGTACGATTTTGAATTCTAAATTCAATAAGACAGGCATTAGCTGTTTTCACATCTGAATAATGTGTATTTTTGCATGCTTTTTGATAAGTATATAAAAGTTCATTGAAAATATGGGGCCGACCTGGTTTTGACAGCAAGATGAAGGTCGTAGTAAGCATGCAGAGCCATGAAGTGGAAGCTCTATAATCACCTACTTCGAACCATAACTGGCGAAAATAACTACGCTCTTGCCGCTTAATCTGCCATAGGTAGATTTCGCTAATCACGCACAAGGTGTGTGAGCGGGACATCTCTCAAAAGCCTCCGTCCGGTGGCGTTTGATCAAGAGGTGCAGCAATGCCGGACTGGATAGAAATATGCTGTTTATTTCTATCGAGACACAAAACAGCTAAGTTGTGTTTTGGGCGCTTTTTCCCGGTGCACAATCGAAAATCAATAAAAAGCTAAGCATGTAGAAAGCTATGGGTTTCCTTGTTTGGACGCGGGTTCGACTCCCGCCGGCTCCACATAATTTCAGTTATTTTTAATAGTCAAAATACTGACTCCGTAGTTCAATTGGATAGAATGACAGATTCCGGTTCTGTTGGTTGTGGGTTCGAATCCCGCCGGGGTCACTTTTTCAGGTCACTTCGTGGGCAAATTCAAGCTAAGGCTAATTATCTAGTATTTTAATTTCTAATCAACCACATCGATCATTAATCATGTATTAAGTTTTATGCTAACAGTGTTTCAGTGCATTAGTTAATTTTGCCTTGCATGTCGTTTTTCAAAAATCTACCCTTTCAGCTCAGTTTACTTTGCTTATTGACCTTGTTGAGTCAGTCTTTAAGATCTCAATCTGATCGATATGCTGATAGTTTGCTAAAAGTGGCTCAATCCAATTCCAATGATTCAGTAAGGGTTCATGCTTTCAATCAGTTGGCTTTTCACTTTGTGTTCAAAGACCCTGAAAAGGCGCAAGCTCATCTTAATCAAGGTTTTGCCTTAGCCGAAAAAAAGAAGTTGCTATTTGGACAGAGCCAATTGCTGAGCACACAAGGTGTATGGCACGATGTGCAGGGACAAAAAGATTCGGCGCTGCATTATTTTAGCCGGGCCTTTCAATTGAGTCATGCAAATCAATTTAAAGAAATTGAGGTACTCAGCTTGAACAATTTGGGGATGTATTATTGGGGTAATAGCCAATTTCAAGAAGCCTTGAAGCATTTTTATCAGGCTTTGGAAATCAATGCAGCCCATTTTCCACAGAAAAAAGAGAGCCGCGCCAAATACCTAAACAATATCGGGCTCATTTATCAGGAGTTGCAACAGTTCGACAAAGCCATCGACTATCATCTTCAATCGCTTGCTTTGCGCGAGGCTTTGCAATTGTTGGGAGAGCAGGCCATTTCACTCGCCAATCTAGCCGTATGCTATAATAATAAAGCACAGTACGAAGAAGCGATAAGGCTCATATCGCGCGCCATTTCACGGGCTCAAGAAGTCGGCAATCTCCGTTTATACTACTCTTTTCATGACAATTTGGCCAATATCTACCAAGCCAAGGGCGAGTATGAAAAAGCCATTGTCAACTATCAAAAATCACTCGACAGGCCGGAAGGGCTTGGCGCCTTTCCCAAATCCGATTTGAATGTGTATGCCAATCTCACTTCGCTTTTCGTTAAATTAGGTCAGCCTACGCAGGCGATAAGCCAAGGTGAAAAGGGATTAGCGATTTTAACGCAACATCCCAATTTGCGCAATTTTTCGGCCATTCTGCTTTTTTCTTTAGCCGAGGCGCATTTTATGCTGGGCAAAAGAGAACAAGGCTTGCAATTCATGGAGCGTTACAAAACGGTGCAAGACAGCGTCTTCTCATTGGAAAATGCATCCGCTCTAGCCGAAATGGAAAAGAAGTACCAAACTGCTGAAAAAGACCTGCTCATTGCAGGGCAACAGCGCGATTTGAAGGAAAAAGAAGCCCGGCAACAAAAAATCGTTTCCATATCCATTGGAGTTTTGGCCTTGATGCTGCTCATGGTAGGATGGATATTTTATCGCTACAAAAGAAAAGAAGCCGATGTGCGTCAGGCTGAACTCAAATTGAAATTGGCTGAACAAGAAGAGATCAACCGCATTCATCAGGAAAAACTTCGCATTTCGCGCGAGCTGCACGATAATGTTGGCGCTTATCTCACCCTATTGGGAGCCAAACTCGAGCAAATCCCGGTGGCTGTCCAATCCGAAGACCTTCAAAATACCTTGTCGGCAGGGATGAAAGAGCTTCGAAATACGGTGTGGCTGTTGAACAAGCAAAGCATTGGGGTGGATGAACTAGCCATCAAGTTGCGGGAATTTACTCAGCCCTTATCAGGCGCTCATTTCACCATTAAAGTCCATCAAAATGGAAGTAGTGATAAAAAACTGAGTGATATTCAAACCACACATGTTTACCGGATCATTCAAGAATCGGTAAACAATGCAGTAAAGCATGCACAATGCTCGGAAATTCAGATTACCCTTCAGGTAAATGAGAATAATTCATTTTCATTTAAAGTGAGTGACAATGGAATAGGAATGCCCGACGTACAAAACATCTCCAGCAATGGCTTGGGCAATATGCAATGGCGCATGCGTGAGTTGAATGGTGATTTGCAAATTAATTCTCAAGCCCGACTCGGAACTACTGTGCATGGAAGTTTTATTTTAGGTTAAATAGATACAATTGCGTATTTCATTTTTAATCCTAGTCACTATTTTTGATATCTTAAAACAAGAGCCAAGTCCGTGATTCAACTTGCCATCGCCGAAGACAATGCCATTGCCTTGCAGGGACTGATCAACCGTTTGTCGGCCGATGATTCGGTGAAGATTAAGTTTATAGCCAAGAATGGAAAGGATTTACTAAATCAATTGCATAAATATCATCAGGTCGATTTGATATTAATGGATTTGCAAATGCCCGAAATGGATGGCATAGAAGCTACGGCAGCTGTAAAATCGCGTTATCCGCAAATCAAAGTGCTTATTCTGACCACTTTCGATGACGATGAAAAACTCTTCAAAGCCATACTGGCCGGAGCATCGGGTTATATATTGAAAGAAGACAACAGCATTTTGCTCAAGCAAGCCATCGAAGATACTATGGCAGGCGGTGCAGCCATGAGTCCTGTGATGGCGCTCAAAGCATTGCAATTGATTCGGCAGCCACTCAGCAATACTTCAGAAAAGCAGGATTTTCAACTCACAGACCGCGAAATCGAATTGCTCGAGCAGCTGAAAAATGGGCTCACCTACAAAGAAATTGCCGACAATCTCCACATCAGCTACCACACTGTGCGCAAGCATATCGAAAACATTTATCGCAAGTTACAGGTCAACAACAAGGTAGAAGCCCTGAAATTGGCCAACGACAATCGTATTGTTTGAAATGACGAAGGTTTTGCTATGATTTTTCGAGTAAAACAGTAAAGAAATATGTACCCCTTAAATACGCATAACTGCGTATTGAGCCGCGCCAATAACCTTGCGACCTTTACAAAAAAAAGCATGAAAACTACCTTTTTCGCTTCCGCTTTGCTGTTTGTCTTTTCGCAGCAATTATTTTCACAAACCAAGCCTAAAAAGCAAATTGACTATACATTCGATTACAACGACCCTTCCAATGTGGCCAAACTATTGATTTTAGGCGAGCTCACTTTTGATGGTTCCATTGGTAATGGCATGTTTTTGGGCAATATCAATCTTGGCATGATTGCCCGCTACTCTTTGTCACAAAACACTGATTTTCAAACAAAATTCCGAAAATCAATTGGCGACTTCCATTCCAATCCGGGTTATCGCAAAAATTTCGAAGCCGAAGCTTACGGGGCTCTTTTCGTCAGAGATAAGATCAAAAACAGACAGGAGCGTGTGATCGTGAGCTCCAAAGAAAGTGGCAATATGGTAGAAGTGGTCTATTTCGATACCGATCTGCCACAGCGCAATTCTTTTGGATTCAATGCCGGACTCAACTACAAAACATGTGGCTTGGACCCAAACGAAACCTACGATCCGGCCAGTGGCGATGGATACAAGGGACCTAGAGGCAATGTGAACTTTAGCGCTATCTCAATTATCGGGGGCTTGCAGTTTAAACGCATCAATGCCAGCGTGATTAGCTTAAAAGGCTACCGCAAAAAAAGGTATTTCGACAATTATACAGTAATGACTTTCGATGGCATTTTCTCTCCAGTCAATGCATTTACCGATGGAATTACCGGAGAGAATGTAGGCAAAGAATTGAAGGACAGCGGCCTTAGGAATTCATTGCCCTTTGGTGCTCGATTCACTTATAATGTCTATGGTTCTATCCCCGCAAGCGACAAAGCTAAATCGGTAAGGTATTCGGCTACTTCGTCCATTGGTTTTAGACCCTATTTAGGATTTACATTCGACTTTGGCTTAGGCTTCATGTTGTTTCGACAGAAATAATATGCTTAGGATATTTGCATTTTTTTATTTCTTAAGTGGTGCTATTGGTCCTGTCTTTGGGCAATTGGCAAATACCCGATTAGCCGATGGCAGCATGCTGATTCAGGTGCAATTGCAAGGAGTTTCCATCCGCGACAAGTTTGCCTTTTATCCGCCCCATCAGCAACATGGTCCGTATTTTACTCCCGGTTTCGAATTGCAACGCTACGATTATAAATTTCTGGGCTTACGACAACGGCTCAACCTCGATTTAGCTTCCGAAAGTTTATACATTTTGATTTTGATGGCTATCAAAGGCGATTGGAAAGATCCTGACGGGCGCTATAGCAATACTTCTTATTTTAACACGGGCTTGTTTGAGTACGTACCTATTATTCCCTTATTCACAACAAACAGCCTAAGCTTAGGAGCAGGCGGAGCGCTGTATGATCTCAACTATACACACTATCTGTACGATGCCAATGGAATGCCCGCAAATCCGGAGAAAAGCAATGTAAGTCAATATGGATTTTATGGAGGCTGGAGTGTGTTTGCCGACATACTACTTACGCAAAAGTTCACCTTGCACAACGATTTTTATTATGGCTACAACTTCTTCAATGGAGCACAAGACAAGTTGAAGAAAGCTGGCGAGCGCCCCAATCCATTTCGCTCGTGGAAGTTCACCACCAATCTTTTTCATGAAAGTGGACTCTTTGTATCGCTGCGCTATCATCAGTTCGTAAACCTAACAGCTATTCCCACTCAGGCTTCCCGCTTCACTTTTGGTGTTGGCTATCGCTTTGGGATGGATTGATAAAAAACTTTACAAAGAATAAATACGCAGAAATGAGTATTTACATCAAACCAATCAGTCCTTAATCTTACCAGAGAAACTTTACACAGATATAATGATTAGGAAAATATTTTTTGCCTTACTATGCTCAATAAGTCAAGGTTTCTCGATTGCGCAGTCTGCAAACACTGCACTTGATCAAAGTTTTGGCTTATGCGAACAGATTTCCGCTTTTTTGCCTTCGCTCAACCAGTTCCCAACACCAACACCATACAGTTTTGCTAAAGTATTGGTTTTGGCTGATGATAAAATTATGGTCTCAGGCCCTTTTCGTGCCACTTTGAATGGGAGTTCGCGCAATTATTTGCTCAGACTTCATGCCAATGGTACGGTGGATGAGAGTTTTAATTCCTTTGGCAATAGCTTACCTGTTAACCAGCCATCGATTGTTACCAAATTGATTCCATTGGCTGATGGTAAATATTTGATTTGTGGAGCTTATTCACAAGTAGTGGGAAATGCGAGTCAAATCATTGGGGTGTATCGCATTCATTCCGATGGTAGCATTGATAATTCGTTCAATACTTTTATTCTTTCCGGCGATGCCTTGGACATGGGAGGATTGCCTAATGGCAATGCATCTGCAGTGTATGATATGGACTTGATGCCTGACGGGAAAATTGTGATTGGAGGTAATTTTCACCAGTTTGGGAACGATAGCATCAATTGTATTGCCATGCTGAATACAGACGGCACACTGTTCAATAATTTTTCCAGCCCTTTCGGCCCGGTGTGGGCAATGAAGTGTTTAATTTGGTGATTACCAACGACAGCAAAATTATTGCTTCCACCCGTGCATCATTTAACATGCGCATGTTACGTGACAATGGAATAGTGGATACGGCTTCTACAACATTGATTGGCCCTTACATGGGCACTGGAATCAAATTTGCTAAATCGCCTGATGGGAAAATCGTGATGGCAGGTAATTTGGGTAGTCTTCCGGGAAATCAAACGGGACAAATCAAAGTGGCACGATTCAATTCTGATTTCACATTAGATAATTCCTTCACTATAACCAGTCAGGCCGATCATCCGGTGATTGGGTTTAAAATGCTACCGAATGGAAAATTTTTGGTAAGTGGAAATTTTACAACTTATGGGGGATCAGATAAGCGTAAGCTGGTACGGTTAAATGGCGATGGTACACTCGACTTGAGTTTTGATACCGGAGGCAACAGTTTCAATAGTGGCGGTGCGGTTTATGCTGCCGATGTGCAGTCTGATGGCAAGATCGTATGTTATCATAATCTAACCCATCATCAGGGAAATATCTTGCAAAACAACAATGTGAGTTGTTTCATTATTCGTTTGGAAGGTGAAGAGCTTGGTACTCCTAATCAAGCCCCCAATCCCCCATCGAATCTAACCGCCACCCCCACCAACAGCATTCTGCTCAATTGGCAGGACAATTCATCTAATGAAGAAGGATTTAAGTTAGAATCAGCACAAAGTATTTCGGGGCCATGGATTGAAATTGCTGATTTGGAAGCCAATACTATAAATTATTTGCACACCGGCTTAGAAAACGGAGTAGAGTATTTCTATTGTGTTAAAGCCTATAATGCTTTTGGTAGCTCTAATTTTTCGAATGTGAGTAGTGCAGTAGAAGGGACTACAGGGCTTCGTTCCGACTTATTTCCAGATGAAATAATGCTTTTTCCTAATCCGGCGGTTGACCATATCACCATAAATGGACTCATGCGAAATGCCGCTATTTTGATTAGCTCTATGACCGGTCAAATCTGCAAAAGATTTTTAGCGCAAGATGATTCAGCACTTCTAGTCAGCTTGTCTGATCTAATGCCAGGTGTTTATACAGTAAGTGTTAACCATGAGCAGTTTACATTTCAAAGACGAATAGTGATACAAAAATAATTGAATTGCAATCATCAGGTCAAGTGTTTTGCAGCTAACCGAAGAGTGCATTAGGATTTGTGTGTTTAATTAGGCTTGTTTTAAAAAGCTCCTAAGCCAAACCCATCCTCAACTTGTGAAAATGAGTTGGGGATTTTTTTGCATAACCAAAATTGAAAATACAGAAGTTTTGTTGTTTAATTTGTGATGTAGCGCTAAACAGCAATAATTTGAAAAGTATCACGGTTTCCATCATACTCCCATTTCATGGTCGATGCGATTTCTTGGATGAAGCTATTGAAAGCATCATTCAACAAAGTTTTACGGATTGGGAATTGATTTTAGTAGAAAATCAGGCTGATGCACATACTGTGAAAAAAGTTGAAGACTACCTTAGTAAAGACCTCCGCATCCGATTATTGCATGAACCCACCAAAGGAATAAGCTGTGCCTTGAATACAGGCCTTGAAGCTGCTCAAGGCAAATACATTGCACGCTTGGATGCCGACGATATAGCACATCCCACAAGACTGGAAAAGCAGTTCCGATATTTAGAAAATCATCCGCAATGCGGACTTGTTTCTTGTCAAACAACACTTTTTCCCGCTTCATCAAGCAATGAGGGTTATCAACTCTTTGTCGATTGGCAGAAGGAAATCATTTCGCACCAGGAGCACGCAGAAAACATATTCATAGAGTCTCCCATTGCACACCCTTCAGTCATGTTTCGCAATTCATTGATTAAACAATATGGAAATTACAGCACCGATCACATCCCTGAAGATTATGAGCTTTGGCTCCGGTGGATGAGTCACGGCGTGAAGTTTTACAAACTGCCCGAAGAATTGCTCTTGTGGCGCGACCGTCCCGATAGGCTCAGCCGTACACATTCAGCTTATGATACACTTGCATTCGACCGGGTAAAAGTTCATTATTTGGCCAAGTATTTGAAAAATTTAGATTTACATCATCGGCCCATAATTGTTTGCGGAACCGGAAAAAACAGTCTGCGACGTGCAAAAATGCTTGAAGATCAGGGTATTCCCATTTATGCCCACACCGATGTAAAGCAAAAAACAAACAAAGTTCCTTTTTTAAGCGTGCGTGAATGTTTGAACCTGGACAATGCATTTTTCATCAACTTTATTTCGGAAAGGAATGTGAAAAAGCAGGTAGCTGCATGGTTAGAGCAGCAGGGTAAAAACATCATGACGGATTACATTCTCGCCGGATAGTCTGCATTTGAGCTAAGGGGCAGTGGTTTCAGTTATGATCAAACGTTTCTGATAAACGCCCGTGTTGGCTTCGATGTGGAGCAGATATACTCCTGCACTTAGGTTGGAATTGACTGTAAATTCGATCGGATTGCTTTGCGCCTGATGTGCATCAAAAACTTGTATTAATCGACCATCAGTACCCATTATTTTTATAGAATGAATAAACGCACCATCGCGGTTGGGTCTGATTTGAAATTGCCCGTTTGAGGGATTGGGATAGACCAAATAATCCAAATCGAGCGATGAAGGTGTGGCCATTTGAAAAATCTGATGCTTGGCTAATATCAAATATTCTGGGTCGAATACAATTTCATTGATGGGAAAATCAATATCTACTTCAAATACTTGCCGGCTAAAATCATGCTGCAGTCTTAATGATTTGGTTTCACCATTGCTGCCTTTTACCAGAAAGGGTAGGGGCAAATCAAAAAAAGCAACCGACTCATGCGATGTGGATTGAATCACTTGAAGATAAAGTTTTTCATCTTTTTGAAACCATTGAATAGAATATTCGGGGAAACCTTCTTTGAAAATCCATTGATCGAAAAATCGCTCGAGCGATTGGTTAGCTGCATTTTCGAAATGTTGTTGAAGTTGTTGGGTGTTGGCAAAATTGAATTTTAAATTTTCATCACTCAAAAAATTCTTCAAAGCCTGAAAAAACACTTCATCGCCCAGATTCCAGCGAAGCATATTCAGCACCATAGCCCCTTTCACATACGTGAGTCTGAAGTTGAATATTTCGGCTGTGGAGTTGGGATAATACACATAGACGGAGCCATCGGGTTGCGAAGTGGCTAACTCAATGTACAATTTTCGCCAGTTCAGCTTCTCTGCTTCACTACGCAAAAATTCAAAAGCTAAACCTGTGCAAAAGGTCGCAAAGCTTTCATTCACCCAAATGTCGTTCCAAGAACTACAAGTTACAGCATTGCCAAACCATTGATGGGCAAGTTCATGGCTATTGAGAAAAATATCAAAATCGCCCATAAAGCTCATGGTTTGATGTTCCATACCACCACCCCATGCAAATTGGGCATGTCCATATTTCTCACTGTAGAATGGATAAGGACCAAATAATTGCTCAAACAGTGCTATCATCTCCACGGTGAGTGGTGTATTTGCTCTTGCGTAGTCTTCCCACGATGGAAAAACATAATTGAGCACTTCGAGTGAGTCGCCGTTGGGGCGGTGAAGCATGTCGCTGTAAACATTATATCCGGCAACTGCAAATGCAATCAAATAAGTGGATATTGGATAACGGTGTTTCCAGTGGGTGATAACATTGCCGTTTTGCTGAATTTCGCTGTGAAGCAAACCATTCGAAGCTGCTTTGTATTGGGGCGGATGCTCAATATATATGTCTATAGAATCTGTTTTGTCGTTAAGTGTCATTTTACATGGCCACCAATCTTTGGCGCCATTGGGCTGTGAAAGTGTCCAGATAATCGGACCATCATTCAAGGTCTGATATTGAACAAAGGAACCAAATCCGGTTGTCTCAGGCTCACCTTCGTAACGAATACACACCCGGTCAGATCGCCCTTCTTCTACGTCATCAAAAAAAATGGTCAGGCGGTCGTTCTGATGCGTAAAAGGGAGGCTAATCCCATCTTTTTCCACGCTATTAACGGCGAGAGCATCGCTCAAGTCAAGAAAAAAGGAGTTACCCGAAGTTTTCCAGATAAAACTGATACAGACTTCGCCTTCAATGTATTTGATTTCTGGGTCCACTTTCCAATGGCATGCATAATGATGCACATCAATCTCAACAGCCGATTTAGATTGACCATGAACATGTTGTTGTTTCATGGCTTCGCGCTCGAGAAGATTGAAAACATCTTTACCATATTCAAATTGTGCATGCATGGACAAGCATAACAACCACAAAATCAGCACCCAATATCCACGTTTCCATTCCATAAACAAGATTTAAATTTAGTCATTTTTGATGAAATAGGTATCTGCTTACGGGTTAAATTTTTGGTTTTGTTTATTATTTGTTTTGCAAATTTCTTATCGAATCTGCACCTAATCAGAGCAATGGAGTGAAGTCATACTCCATCAGATGGCAAAATAGATTTACTTTAGCCATTGCTTTTTCATCGAATATGAATGATCGTTTGAGTCAGGAAATTAAAGTCATGTCAGAAGACCGGTTTCGTCAGCTGAGTGACCTGATGAATTCCAGAGCCTTGATGCGAAGGCTGTTCGATTATTTTAAAAATGCCGGAGAAGATGAGCTCGACAATGAATCGATTATTCATCATGTTTATGCGAATGAAAAGGCTGAGTATGCTGTTTTAAGAAATCGTTTTTTTAAGCTTCGCAAAGAATTGCTTTTGCTTCTGCAGGAGAAGACAAACGACAACACGCATTCACATGAAATGGCATTGGAAGAAATTCAGTATTACGATTTCAGAAAGGCTATTTTTTCTGGTAAGGGAGCCCAAATTATTGATGATTTGAAAGCTTATGAAAGGCATCTTCGGCAGCTCAATATTTTTGAATTATGGCCACAATCTATTAATTTGATCATCTATTATCATCAAATCAACAATCAATTGGATGATAACAAGAAATATTACAAGTTGCTCGATGAAGCATTAGATGCGCAATATGATATGAATAAAGTGCTTGCAGCAGGACGAAAAATTTATGAATACAATTACACCAATTCCCTAGATAAGGCAGGTACACAGTTCGAATTGCTTAAACGTCTGGCTCACAAGCATAAAAAGTTTCCCAGGTTTAGTTTGTGCCAGCATTATTTGAGTATGTATTACAAAATGGGTTCAAAATTTTATGTGGATAAAATCCATATTACATCAAGACATCTTAATGCCTTAAAAAATCTGCGCAGTAAGCACCCTTTGATGCCTATTTTGCAGTTCGTGCCTGATTATGTCAGTAAGCTTAACTATCATTTGCTCGAAGTACAGACCTTTTATCACTACAACTCCTTACAATTTAAAAAAGCTCTTCAGCAGCTGGAAGAGTTGGTTTCGTTTCACCAATCTTCAAAAGGGCCGAAAAACGAAACACAAATTTTAAATCTGATTACATTGTCCATGGCTGCAGCCGAATACGACACCTGTCGCCAATATGTTGATTTGCTTCAGAAGTTTTATTCCGAACATCGCATCAAAGGTCGTAACGATGAGATTAAGGTCTATCTCCATCGAGTAGATCTCTTTTCTTTAAGAAATTTGGAGCCAAATGACTTAAAAGACATCAAGGATTTTTTAAAAAAGTATGTCATCACTTCACAAAAGGAAAACAGGGCTGATTTGCTGCAGGCTGCTACCATGACACTGCTTAAGGTGTATATTTTTCAGAAAGATTTTGAGTCAGCAAAAAGATTGCTTGGTCAGCGCTTTTTTGAATCCGAGGAGTTTGGCAAGCCGGCATGTCAAATGTATTCAAGTCTCCTAAATTTTTTAGAGAACATGCACAATAATCAGCATGTGAACAATAGAATAGCGCAAAGACAAACTATTTCGGCTATTTCAGAAACAGTAAAGCACAATCATAATCCTGCAATTGCTGTAGAGCGAAACTGGATCGTAAGATTGATCGATAACATGCTTAGAAACAATAGAAATTAAAGTAATGTTTCCGGCTTTTTATCGGGTTTTGCGTAGGAGTAGCGGGCAATAAGTTCGGGTTTGAAGTAAGCGTCGAGTCCAGCTGCTGCGGCAACGCGTCCTTTTGCCGGATTGATGAAACCATCATCGGACAACATTTTCTGTTCAATGAAAATATCTTTAATCGCACCAATCACGAGTATGGTGCCATTAATAGTCAAGGCAACTTCTTCTGCCAGTTGACAATAAATTTGAACCGGACTTTCCTTAACGAAGGGTGCAAACAAATCAGATTTGTATTCAGGCGTCAGACCTGTGGCTTCAAACTCCGATTGATCGGTTGCATAGCGTGCACTCGTTTGGTGTGCTTGCTCAATGATATCAGTGGTAGTTTGGTTAAGTGTAAAATGTCCGTTTTCTCTTATGTTTTGTAAAGTATGCCTTTCGACAGAGTCGGGGCGAAACAATACACCAAGCAGGGGAGGTGTGGCACCAATGTGAAAAACCTGAGAGAATATGGCCAAATTGGTGTGTCCGGCTTTGCTTTTGGTGCCAATCAATAGAGCAGGTTTATAACCCGCAAGGGAATTGATCAGGTTGCGTCTGAAGAACTTATCGGCTTTAAGTATGTCAGCGGTGCAGTAATGTATCATAATATGTAATAGTGCACAAAGCTAACCACTAAAAGCTTGCTTTGTTGATATTGATGGAATATTGGGAGTGCAATGTGGTAGCCTTGATTTTAATTGAAAGCTAAATGGCATGTTTAGTTGCTAAAACCACTTTTTCTTTTTGAAATACCACATCATGCCACCTGCTATTCCCAACATAATGAACCAAATAATGAAATATCCGCTTGTCCAATTCAACTCCGGCATGTAGTCGAAATTCATTCCATAAACTCCCACGATAAAAGTTAACGGAATAAAGATGGTAGCAATAATGGTTAAGGTTTTCATTATCTGATTAAGCTTGTTGCTTAGGGACGACAAGTGCAGGTCCATGAGCCCTGATGTAAGATCGCGATAGCTTTCCAGTGTGTCGAGCATATGGATGCAGTGGTCATAGACATCGCGGAAATAAATGGACGTATCATTGCCAATGATTTTGACCTCACCTTTCGAAAGATAATTAATCACTTCACGCAGCGGCCAAATCGATTTTCTCAGGAAAATGAGCTCTCTTTTGAAATGGTGCAATTGATTCAATTCAATTTGCTCCTGTTGTTCAATGAGTTGCGATTCTACATCTTCAAGCTTTTCGCCTATTTGTTCCAGCACCACAAAGTAATAATCAACAATGGTATCGAGCAGACAATAAGCCAAATAGCCTGCACTTGATTTTCGTATTCTTCCGGCTCCTTTTTTGATTCTATCTCTTAGATTATCAAAGATATCTTCCGAATTTTCCTGAAAAGTGATCACGGTGTTTTGAAAAATGAGCAAACTCACCTGCTCTGAACGAATATCACCGTTATTTTCATTTGGGCTAATCATTCTCAATACAACATAGATGTAGTTGTCGTATTCTTCCAGTTTGGGCCTTTG
>JBKBKN010000016.1:0-81956 GCA_046294625.1 Flavobacteriales bacterium | reverse complement strand
GTAGCTGGTTGTGATTCGGTGATTACATTGGATTTGACGATTAATTCTTTTGCCAGCGGAACTGATGTGCAATCAGCATGTGGTTCATTTACTTGGATTGATGGGGTAACTTATACATCTTCAACCAATACACCAACCTTCACGATTCCGGGCGGCTCGGTAGCCGGTTGTGATTCGGTGATTACATTGGATTTGACGATTAATTCTTTTGCCAGCGGAACTGATGTGCAATCAGCTTGTGGTTCATTTACTTGGATTGATGGGGTGACTTATACCGCTTCAACCAATACCCCAACTTTCACCATTCCGGGTGGTTCGGCTGCTGGTTGTGATTCGGTGATTACATTGAATCTGACGGTAAATAGCAATAGTTCCGCCAATTTAAATGCTACGATTTGTGAAGGTGAGACTTTTGAATTGAATGGTTCTAGCTTTAGCCAAAGCGGTGTGTTTAACATAACGATTAGTAATGCTTCGGGATGCGACAGTATTGTTACCCTAAACTTATTGGTGAATCCAATTGCTCAGCAGAATATCAACGAACAGATTTGCGATGGCGAAAGCTTCCTGTTTGATGGCAATGAATACAGCAGCAGCGGCACTTACGTGGCACAGTTCACTGGTTCAAATGGTTGTGATAGCTTAGTTACACTTAATCTCCTTGTGGTAGCACCTGCTGCCGAAACCATCAATGCGGCCATTTGTGAAGGACAAAGCTTAGTAATTGAAGGGAATAGCTTCTCGTCTGCCGGGACTTATTTTATTAATACCACTTCAGCAAGTGGTTGCGACAGCCTTATCACGCTTAATCTTGTTGTAAATACTGCGACATCATCACTCTCCCAAGTCAGTATTTGCGAAGGCTCCAGCTATACTTTTAACGGAAATGTTTACACCCAAACGGGTATCTACACTTCAACCTTAATCAATTCGGCTGGTTGCGATAGCATTGCCACGCTGGAACTTACCGTTAACGGTAGTATTCAAATAAATCAGCAAGCTAGCATCTGCCAAGGAGACGCATTTACCCTACCTGATGGCAGTACCGTGAATGCATCGGGTGTTTACACGGTTACGCTTACCGCAGCTGCAGGTTGCGATTCGGTAGTTGTCACAACACTTACTGTGCTTGATGCAATCAATCAAAATATTTCTGCCAGCATCTGTCAAGGAGAAAGCTTTATCCTTCCAAATGGACTGGAAGTAAGTCAGGCAGGAGTTTACACCAGCACCTTCACCTCATCTTTAGGTTGCGACTCCATCATCACTGTAACCATCAGTATTCAGGATGCTGTTCAGATTGGTCTGAGTGCCGAAAACGATATACTCAGTATTTGCCACGGAACAAGCACCACACTCACTGCAACAGGAGCTTCGAATTATACTTGGTCACCATCTGAAAGTCTTTCTGAATCAACAGGTGAAAATGTAATTGCCAATCCAGAAGAAACCACCACATACCTTGTAACCGGAACAATAGGAGCATGCAGTGGAACGGCTGAAATCACCATTACTGTGTTACCTGCACCTGCATTAATTGCCAATCCTGAAATAAACACAATTTGCTTTGGAGAAAGTGTTCAGTTGAATGTCAGCGGGGCAGAGTCATATATATGGTCTCCGGCTATTGACTTAAGCTGCTTTGACTGCCCTAATCCAATAGCTACACCCACCGAAACAATCATTTACCAAGCAATCGGTTCCCTTGGCAGCTGCATAGATACCATTGATGTTTTGGTAAATGTAATCAGTGTGACAGCTTCCATTGTTGGCGATACATCAGTTTGTTTTAACGATAGCATTACACTCACTGCATTCGGTGGAGACACTTACATTTGGAGCACCGGTGACACAACGTCGCAAACTACCATTGCGCCATTACAATCGGGGTATCATTATGTATTGGTTAATGTAGGTGGCTGTATTGATTCATCTGCGATATTTATTCATGTGCGTCCATTCCCATTCATTGATGCCGGCAACGACACTACCATTTATCCCGGAGGTTCTGTTCCAATCATGGTGGAAGGTGGTGGATATATCTCGCTCAGCTGGAATCCGTTTAACACACTTTCATGTGGCAACTGCCCTAATCCTATTGCTACACCGGATGTGTCAACTACCTATTGTGTAACTGCTGTAAACGTATTCGGATGCGCCATTACGGATTGCATCAAAATCAGCATCGATTCCATTTGTGGAAACCTATTTGTGCCAAACGTATTTTCACCTGTTGAAGGAGGTCATCGTGAGAACGATTGCTTCCGTGTGTATGGAACAGATTGCGTAGCCTCAATGGAATTGTCGGTTTACAATCGCTGGGGCGAAAAAGTTTTTGAAACCAATAAAATAGATGATTGTTGGGATGGCACCTTCCGTGGCAAGGAGTTGAATTCCGCAGTTTTTGTGTATCAATTAAAGGCTAAATTACACTCAGGCGAAACCATTGCCAAGCAAGGCAATGTAACCCTACTAAGGTAGAAGAAAGGAGAAAATATGATGCGATTAATTTACATATTGATTCTGCTACTCAGTATCCAATTGCTGAAAGCACAGGACATTCATTTTTCTCAATTCTCCATGGCGCCTTTGGTGCAAAATCCCGCTATGGCCGGAGCTGTTAACAATCTGGAAGCACGTTTGAATTATCGTAATCAGTGGGGAAGCATTGGCATTCCATACAAGACTTTTGCTGCTTCGGTTGATGCGCGCATGAAAAAGAGAAAATCAAAAACCGGTTTTTGGGGTTTAGGGTTTAATTTTTACAACGACGAAAGTGGAGATGCCAGATTATCGAGCACTGTCGCCAACATTTCCACCACCTATCACGTCACCATCAACCCTTACAATACCTTAGGTTTTGGATTTCAAACAGGGATGGGACAACGTAGTGTTAATACAAGCAACTTTCAGTGGGGTAGTCAGTTTGTAAATGGTTCAGGTTTTAACTCCAATTTGCCTTCTGGCGAATCCTTCGAATCTCCGTCCTTCATGTATCTTGATTTAACCGGAGGCATGGTCTATTCATATAACAATACAGCTGGGAGGAAAAAAGTGATGGGCAATAATTTCAATCAGGGTACCATGGGATTCTCCATATTTCATTTCAATCGTCCGCAATACTCTTTTAACCGCACCGGCGAAAGGCTTTATATTAAATATGTGGCACATGGCGACTTCCTTTTCAGCTTGCCGGGTACCAAGTTTGCACTCAATCCAGGCTTTTTGTTCTATAGTCAAGGGCCGAACACAGAAATTCTGCTCGGCGGCATGGTACGTTACGATTTAATTCCGGAGTCGAAATATACAGGAGCATTTAATGGGGGTGGATTGTATGCAGGAGCCTATCTGCGTGCAAAAGATGCCATCGTTGTAGCCACCCGATTTGAACTTGGAGATTATGCCTTGGGTCTGAGTTATGACATCAACACATCCACACTGAGAACGGCTACCGGCGGTAGGGGTGGACTTGAAGTATCTATTCGATACATCAACAGAAGCATCCGATTTGGAGCTCCTGCAAAGTATTAAGCGATTTTAACCACACGCTATCAGCTTCCTTATTTGTAATATTGCCAAATGGCAGGCAAAAGAAACCGTTATCTCGAACTCATGGGCATTGCAGCGCAGATGGGCGTGACGATTTTTCTGGGGGCCTATTTTGGAAAATGGCTCGATGAACGCTATCCATCCGATAAAAAATGGTTTACCATGGCCTTGACAATCTTGTCTGTGGTCATTGCCATGTATATGGTGATAAAGCAAGTTAATAAAATCAATGAAGATGAAACCTGAGTTGAAGCAGATTGGTCGTTTTCTATTGATTCTAACCTGTGCAGGATTGCTGAGCTTCCTGGTTCAAATCTATGCTTTCTCCTTCCCAATCGCGGAAAACCTGCTTGTTGAATCTTATCTGTTCAATATCTTATTTGCAACGACAAGTGTATTTGCATTGCTTAGAATTAACCGGAAAAATCCTGGTGCCACAGGCTTCGCATTTATGGGATTCAGCGCACTGAAATTTTTATTTTTCTTTCTGGTTTTTTATCCCGTTTACTACGAAGACGGGGCTGTAAGCCGTATCGAGTTTTTTTCGTTTTTCATTCCTTACTCCCTTTGCTTGATTGCAGAGATTGTTTTCTTATCTAAAATACTGAACAAGTGACAATTATGCTCTTTATCGAGATTGTTAAAAATTGAAAATTTTATTTCCTTGTTTTCTTTTGGGGACTAAAATAAATCTCTACATTTGCCGCGATTTTTTTAAAGCCTGAATCTGTAAAAAGGAATATGCTAAAAACATTTATTGCCGCGCTCTTCACGCTCTTCATGATCTCATCAGGTAATGCTGCACAGGAGCAAGCTGTTGACCACAATGGAGAACCAAAGGATATTAAAACTGAAATTAAGGAATATATCAATCACCACATTCAGGATTCTTATGACTTCAACTTGTTTGAATTGAATGGCAAGCATATTGGTTTTCCACTTCCAGTTATTCTGTGGGACAATGGGCTTCATATTTTTTCTTCTTCCCGCTTTCATCATGGTGAAACAGTGGCAGAATCGAAGGGTAATTTTTACACGCTTTATCATAACAAAATCTACAAAACTGACGCTTCCGGCAGCATTCAATATGATGAGCATCATCATGCCACAAATGCCAAGCCGCTTGACTTCTCCATCACCAAAAACGTATTCATGATTCTGGTGATTTCCTTGTTGATGTTCTGGATGTTCAGCAGTATGGCAAAGTCTTATAAAAACAACAACGGACTGCCAAAGGGAATGGGGCGCTTTCTGGAGCCTATTGTGTTGTACATAAAAAATGATATTGCCATTCCAAACATTGGAGAGAAGCATTACAAGAAATACATGAGCTTCCTGCTTACGGTGTTTTTTTTCGTGTGGATTGTGAATTTATTTGGTCTTACACCACTTGGCGTTAATGTAACCAATAATATCGCTGTAACATTCTGTTTAGCCATCCTTACCTATCTGATTACAACTTTCACCGCCAAGAAAGACTATTGGATGCATATTTTCTGGATGCCTGGCGTGCCCGCACCCATGAAACTGGTTCTTGCCCCTATCGAACTTTTAGGAACCATCATCAAGCCATTCTCACTAATGATTCGTCTCTATGCCAACATCACCGCTGGTCACATTGTGATGATGAGTATTATTGGTCTGATGTTTATATTCAAAAACTGGGTAGGCAGTTCATTGTCCTTATTTCTTGCTTTTGTATTGTCAATCCTTGAATTGCTTGTAGCAGCACTTCAGGCTTACATATTCACGATGCTTTCTGCGCTTTACTTTGGATCGGCATCAGAAGAGCATCATCACGAAGAACATCATTAATCAAGTATTCATTAACCAATAAATAAATTCAATTATGACAATTCCAAAAATCGTAGGTGCAGGATTAATCGTAATCGGCGCAGGTGTAGGTATCGGCCGTATCGGTGGTTCAGCAATGGAAGCTATCGCGCGTCAGCCTGATGCTACCGGAAAAATCCAGACTGCTATGCTTATCGCAGCTGCACTTATTGAAGGTATCGGCTTTGCTGCACTTTTTGCAGTAGGCGATTAATTCAAAAACAAAAACATTCAACAGTGCGCAGCGGTTGGCTGCGGACTGTTGTTTATCACCATCAACGAACAACATTATTTACACAGATAAATGGAAAAATTAATCAGCGAATTTTCGGTAGGCCTTTTCTTCTGGCAATTAGTCATTTTCGTAGCACTTATCTTTTTGCTACGCAAATTTGCTTGGAAACCTATTCTGAACGCGGTAGAAGAACGTGAAACAAAAATCAGCGACGCGCTTGACCTGGCTGAAAAGACCAAGCGTGAAATGAATGAATTGAAAGCTCAGAATGATGAGCTTATCAAAAAAGCACGCGAAGAGCGCGATGAAATTCTAAAAGCAGCTCGCGAATCGAAAGAGCAAATGATCGCTGAAGCAAAAAATCAGGCGAAAGTAGAAGCCGATAAAATGATTGAATCAGCCAGAGCCGCGATCAACACCGAAAAGCAGGCAGCACTTACGGAGATTAAGGATGAGATTGCAAAACACTCCTTAAACATCGCAGAAACCATCTTAAGAAAAAATCTTTCTTCAGATGCCGCGCAATTTGAGTTGGCAGAGAAACTGGCTAAAGAATTAAAATTGAACTGATATGCAGGATAGCAAAGCAGTATATCGTTACGCGAAAGCACTCTTTGAGTTAGCCAACGAGCAAAATGTCTTGGAGCGAGTGCATGCTGATATGCAACTGATTCAACAAGCGATTAAAGAAAATCGTGATTTGCGCGTGTTGATCAAAAGTCCAGTTGTAAAGTTTGATAAGAAAAATGAGATTTTTGACCTGATTTTTGCAAAACATATCTCACCACTCACCAAGTCGTTTATGAATTTGGTAATAAAAAAACAGAGAGAAGGAAATTTGGCCGACGTAGTTACACAATTTCACCGAATTTATCTTGAAAACAACAATATTGAAGAAGTATACCTGACCACATCAGTGGAACTAGGCCAGCCTTTCAAAGACGAAATAGTCAATTTCGTAAAGAAAGATACTAAGAATAAAGTGCAACTTGAAGAAAAAATTGATCCATCTATTATTGGCGGATTCATACTAAAGTACTCAGGGAAACAATTCAACGCCAGTGTAGCAAGAAAGCTGGAAATGATGCGTCAGGAGTTAAACAAAAAATATTTCGAGAAAAAATTATAATAACCATCAGCCTGCAAAGGCGATAAAATAAACCATAAAAAATGGCAGAAATTAAAGCAGCAGAAGTATCTGCAATCTTAAAACAACAATTAAGCGGTTTCAGCACCGAGGTGCAACTTGAAGAAATAGGCACAGTGCTTCAGGTAGGTGATGGTATTGCGCGCATTTACGGATTGAATAGTGTGCAATCAGGAGAGCTAATCGAATTTGAAAACGGGCTGAAAGGCATTGTTCTTAATTTAGAAGAAGACAACGTAGGTGCAGTATTATTAGGTAACTCCACTGATATTAAGGAAGGAGATACTGCTAAAAGAACAAAGCGTATTGCTTCTATAAAAGTGGGCGAAGGCATGCTGGGTCGCGTAGTAAACACCATTGGTGAGCCTATCGACGGCAAAGGACCTATCAGTGGCGAGCTCTATGAAATGCCATTGGAGCGTAAAGCTCCGGGGGTAATTTACCGTCAACCGGTAAACGAGCCTTTACAAACAGGTATCAAAGCTATCGATGCAATGATTCCAATCGGTCGTGGTCAGCGTGAGTTAATTATTGGTGACCGTCAGACAGGTAAAACAGCTGTTGCGATCGACACCATTATCAATCAAAAAGAATTTTACGAAGCAGGTAACCCTGTAATTTGTATCTATGTGGCTATCGGTCAGAAAGGCTCTACTGTTGCCAACATCGTAAAAACATTGGAAGACAATGGTGCGATGCCCTATTCAGTAGTGGTTACTGCTACGGCTTCTGAGCCTGCTCCGATGCAGTTCTACGCACCGTTTGCAGGTGTTGCAATTGGTGAATATTTCCGCGATACCGGTCGTCCGGCTTTGATCGTTTATGATGATTTGTCAAAGCAAGCAGTTGCTTATCGTGAGGTATCTCTACTTTTACGTCGTCCACCAGGCCGCGAAGCTTATCCAGGTGACGTATTTTACCTTCACAGCCGCTTACTTGAACGCGCCGCTAAGATCAATGCTTCCGACACCATTGCCAAGCAGATGAACGACCTGCCGGAGTCAATCAGACCACTGGTTAAAGGAGGTGGTTCACTTACCGCATTGCCAATTATTGAAACCCAAGCTGGTGACGTTTCGGCTTATATCCCTACCAATGTGATTTCCATCACCGATGGCCAGATTTTTCTTGAATCAAACTTATTCAATAGCGGTGTGCGACCAGCCATCAATGTAGGTATCTCTGTATCGCGTGTGGGTGGAAATGCACAGATTAAATCGATGAAAAAAGTAGCTGGTACGCTTAAGTTGGATCAGGCACAGTTTCGCGAACTGGAAGCTTTCGCAAAATTTGGTTCAGATCTTGACGCCGCCACCAAATCAGTGTTGGATAAAGGGGTTAGAAACGTGGAAATTCTTAAACAACCACAATATACGCCTTTCCGTGTGGAACATCAGATTGCTATTATTTATTGCGGTGTTAATGGTCTCCTGCGCAATGTTCCTGTGAATAAAGTGAAGGAATTTGAAAAAGACTTATTAACCCTGCTTGATGCTCAATATGCCGACACACTAAAAGCACTGAAAGCAGGACAATTTAACGATGACATTACCCATGCGCTAAAAAAAGCCGCAAGTGAAATAGCTGCCAAATACTAAGCTCAACCAAAACTACTAGCCAATGTCAAATTTAAAGGAAGTAAGAAACCGAATCGTCTCTGTAACTTCAACGCAACAAATCACCAGCGCCATGAAAATGGTATCGGCAGCGAAGTTGCGCCGTGCACAGGATGCCATCACACAGATGCGCCCCTATGCAATGAAATTGCAGGAAATTCTTTCTAACCTCACTGCCAGTCTCGACAGTAGCGAAGGAGGGGTATTTGGTGAGCAAAGGGCGCCAGAAAAAGTGCTCATCATTGCCATTACTTCCAACAGAGGTCTGGCCGGTGCTTTTAATTCCAATATTTTAAAGCAGGTTAAAGTGCTATTGGATGAGCGCTACAAAGATCAAGCAGCAAAAGGAAACGTTAAATTCATGGCCATTGGTAAAAAAGCCAATGACTACTTCACAAAGAATCTGATGCCGGTGCATGCCAACCATAGCAATCTGTATGAGCGGCTCAACTTCGGTAACACCGCATCGGTGGCTGAAGCTGTAATGCAGGCTTTTGCTTCTGGCGAATTTGACCGTGTGGAACTGGTGTATAATCACTTCCGCAATGCGGCAGTGCAAATACCTACGGTGGAACAGTATCTTCCTGTATTGCCTCCTGATAACAACAATAAGCAGCAGACTTCGACGGATTACATCTTCGAACCAGATAAGGAAAGCATTGTAACGGAATTGATTCCCAAGTCATTGAAAATTCAATTGTACAAAGCCGTTCTCGACTCTAATGCAGCGGAGCACGGAGCACGTATGACTGCCATGAGTAAAGCTACTGATAATGCTAAAGAATTAATTAAAGAGTTAAAACTTTCTTACAACAAAGCTCGTCAAGCGGCGATTACCAACGAAATTCTCGAAATCGTAGGTGGAGCTGAAGCCTTAAAAGGGTAAAGATAAAGTGTTCATAACAAGCGAAGGGCAGATTAAAAGGTCTGCCCTTCGCGTTTGTAAGGCATGTGCAGAAAGTTTATTTATACAATATACCACTTAAACACATCAAGTGTCTGTATTTTCGAGAAATACTTAACCACAGAGAGCATTGAGATTGCGCAGAACGTATTGATAAAAAAATCAATACAGAGAACACAAAGATTTCGCAAAGCACTCATGCTAAGTGATTCAAGATGGACTGCTCAACAAACAATTCATTTTAGATCGGGTACAATACAAGGGGAATACTTCGCGAACGCCGCATTAATGATGCATCGAAAGCCAATCACCAAAATCAAACTACCTAATAATTTTCATTTCATTAAGCAAGTAGCCTGCTCCGGCAAACTTATCAATCACAAATAGGGTGTAACGCACATCCACAGAGATGTTCCGTACCTGATTTACATCATAATGAATGTCACTCATGGTGCCTTCCCAATTGCGATCGAAATTAGTACCAATCAGATGACCTTGTGCGTTGAGCACAGGACTCCCGGAATTGCCTCCGGTGGTGTGATTGGATGCCGCAAAGCAAGTTCTCAAATTTCCTTGTTTATCGGCATAAGGACCAAAATCCTTGCGGCGAATCATATCAAGCAAACGAGGATCGGCTTCATAATCAGGATGATTGCTGCTGTTTTTCTCCAAAATGCCATCGGCAGTGGTATAGTAAAAATACTTTGCCCCATCATATGGGAAGTAGCCTTCTGCTTTACCAAAAGTTACGCGCAAGGTTTGATTGGCATCCGGATAAAAAGTTTTTTCCTTGAAGACTTCCCTTTGCGCTTGCATATATTGTCTGTTTAGCGGAATCAGACGGTTATTGATATCATTTACCGGAGGAAAAACCACATTGCGGTAAAAATCATAGAAATGTGCTGAAGTGAGCATAGCTAGATCCTGATTCAGGCGAACAAATGCCAAGGAATCATAAGCATCGAGCAGGGGAAATAACTTCATTGAATCTGCAAACAGGGTGGTCGAAAAAAGATCTTTTACAAAAGCATCAATCAAGGCTTGCTCCGTGCGCGGTGCCAGACGATAATCAAATTCGGCAGGAATTGCCATTGTGGATGTTCGATAATATTTTCCCAAGAGAATGGATGCAATTTTCTCATCTATCGGACGATGATAATCTTTAAAATGTGCTCTCGCTTGCTCCTTGAGTTTTTGCAATTGCTCGGCATCGCTATCGTGTTTCAAAGCACGAAAATTATTGGCAAAGCGGAGCAGTTCAATCCCAAGTACGCCTTCGGTAATCAGGTCAATTTCCGGTTGATAAGCTGCCAGCTGTTGGTATTCTTTTTCAAGCGATGCGAATAAACCTTCATATTTATTCAGCGAAGCATTGCTTCTTACTCTTCTCGTGAATTCTTCTTCATACGCTCTTTTTTTCGTGAGTGCATCTGCCTTCTTCAAACCTCTGGACTCACCTGTCCATTTTTTATGCGCATTACTCACCGAAGCGTACTTGTCGGCATATTTAATATACACTTCGCGATCTTTATTCATAAACTCATTGAACACTGCAAGGCGCTCAGCACGCAAAGCGATTTTCAAAGGATTAGACA
Organism: Flavobacteriales bacterium; assembly: GCA_046294625.1. Taxonomy (GTDB): domain Bacteria; phylum Bacteroidota; class Bacteroidia; order M30B66; family M30B66; genus JBKBKN01. The sequence continues at coordinate 71,077 of JBKBKN010000016.1, read as the reverse complement.
AATTCAAAATTTGCTCTACGGCAAATGAGCTCAGGTATTCATTGGTTCGTGCCGGAAAACCATATACCATCGTGAAATCATTTTCTTCCACCCCTTTGAGCGAGACGGGAAAAAAGTGACGTGGTTTGAAAGGCTTATTCTCGGGTGAATAATCGGCGGGCTTGTTATCAGGTCCAGCATAGATTCTAAACAAGGCAAAATCTGCCGTATGTCTTGGCCAGGACCAATTGTCGGAATCACGACCAAAATTGCCCATGCTCGAAGGTGGGGCGCCAACTAAGCGTACATCACGAAAAGTTTCGGTGAGAAACAGGTAATATTCATTGCCATTATACATGGGCTTAATTACCGGCTCATAATGCGTACTTCCCTTGGCTTTAACTGTAATTTCAATAGAATTGGCACTAATAATGCCTTCGCGAGTGCGCTCATCCATTTGCACAGTAACTCCTTTCAGTATTTGCTCGGTAACATCTTCAATGCTAACGATAAAAGTTACCGTAAGACCCGGGTTAGTAAGTTCCTGACTGCGATTCATCGCCCAAAAACCATTTTTCAGATAATCATTTTCTAAAGAAGAGTGTTTTTGAATCTGACCGAAGCCGCAATGGTGATTGGTGAGCAGTAAACCTTCGCCGGAAATAAGTTCACCCGTGCATCCGCGACCAAAAAGTACCACCGCGTCTTTCATGCTCGAACGATTAATGGAATAAATGTCTTCGGCTGAGATTTTCATCCCCATTTTCTTCATTTGCTTCTCTTTCAACTCTTTGAGCAAATGCGGCAGCCACATCCCTTCGTCGGCATGAAGGGTGGTAAATGCGATAAAGAAAGTAAGTATTAAGCTTGTGCTCTTCTTTAAAAATCCAGTCATTTTAGCGTGTTCCTTGTGTTAATATTTAAATGAATCGAATATCTTCTATTTGCGCATCAGGAACTTCAGTCATCAATTGTTCCAGTATTTTGGTCTTAGCCATCGCCAATTCTTGCTTTAGTGGAGCGGAAGATAATTTTACAAATATGGTTTTGTCGCGTATAAAAAGGTCAGTGGTTCTGGCATTGATCATCGGTCCCATATAGTTTTTCCAACATTCGAGTACCTGAAATTCTAAATAACCTTTCTCCAGCCCATTCTGCCGGAGAAAAATGCGAATCAGATCTTCAATGTCCTGCTTATGGTTGTACCTGATCATGTTTTATGCGATGTTTTTCTTGTTGCTCGAGTTCAAAAATAGCATATTTAACACCAATTCCATCAAGGATTGCAGCAATTCGATCGCGATGGGTATCAGTGATAAAGATCTGCCCGAAGTGCGATTCGCTCACCAAACGAATGATTTGAGTGATGCGGTTTTGGTCGAGTTTTTCAAAAATATCGTCTAATAAAAGCAGGGGTTTGGTTCCGCTTTTTTGGTCGATAAAGTCAAACTGAGCAAGCTTTAAAGCTATGATGAAAGATTTCTGCTGCCCCTGACTCGCCTGTTTCTTTAAGGCTTGTCCATTGATAGTAAATAAAAGGTCATCTTTATGAATTCCTGCAGAAGTATATTCCAATGCAAGGTCTTTTCTCCTGCGTTCATCGCATAGCAGCACAAAATCTGCTTCGAAAAGCTGCGACTGATAGCAAATTTCTGCTGATTCCTGATCTTGAGCAATTAGCGCATAAAAGCGACGAAACAAGGGTAGAAACTGATCCATAAATTCCTGCCGCTTTTGGTGGATTCGCAAGGCAAATACATTCATCTGTTCGTCCAATATGTGCACCAGACTCCAGTCATTTTGGTCCCTGCGTGCCGCTTGCTTCAGCCAGGTATTCCGTTGATTGAGCAATCGGTTGTAGGAAATCAGGTCGTCGAGATAAGCTTTATCGTATTGCGATATCACACTATCCATAAATTTTCGCCGCTCTTCACTTCCTTCGCTGATGAGCTGAATGTCCGATGGAGCAATCAGCACCAAGGGAATCTTCCCGATGTGATCCGAAAGCTTTTCATACTCTTTTTTATTGAACTTAAATTGTTTTTTCTGGTTTCGCTTTTGCCCGCAGAAAATGCTCACATCCTGTTCATGAATTTGAAAATCGCCTCGAATCACAAAAAAATCCTGCTCATTCTTTATATTCTGCGAATCAATGCTATTGAGAAAGCTTTTGGTAAAAGACAAATAGTGTATGGCATCGAGCAAATTGGTTTTCCCGGTTCCGTTTGACCCGGTGAAACAATTAATCAAATGCTGAAACTTAAACGTGCTATCGTTGTGGTTTCTATAATTGACAAGTTCTATTTGCTTCAAAAAAATCATATCCGCTTTACTCTCCCCACACTTTTGCTCCCTCGAGCAGATATTCTTCCAATTTGCCCTCCCCTATTTTGATAGATACACGGTCTATCAGAAACTTCACTTCACAACGATATTTATCCTGATTTTCGGGAGTCTTGTCTTTTTTTGCATCGCTATGCGTGCCGATATGCACTTCCTGACCGAAAATGGTATCTTTTTTAGCAATTGCGATGGTGTACCATTTCTCTTTAGGTCCGGCATTCACTGTGACTACGTTCTTTTTCTTATCCCAAAAAATTTGAAAATCAAGCGGTTTTACACCTTCCGACAGCATTTTGGATTTGCCAATAAGCGAATAGCGCGCCTTGGTTCCGCTGTATTCAAATCCTTTTTTACTCTTCTGAGCAAAAACAGGAGAAACCAATAGCAGCATGAGCGACAAAAGCGCGAAAGTTCTTTTCATGATAATGTTACAGCTTTATGTTAAGGTTAGGGCTGTAAAAATAAGAATTATCCCGGAGGAAGGATATATAATTCCGGATAAGATTCCGGAAATTAGCAGTAAAAGCTAGCATAAAAAACCTTAGTCCATCACGTTGGCTACTTTCACCAACTTTTGATGATCAACGATGGCAATCTTCTTCCCGTTCAGCGCAATGATATTGTCGTGCTTAAGCTCCGATAACAAGCGAATAGCCGTTTCGGTGGCGGTACCAACAATATTCGCAATATCTTCACGCGAAAGCACTACATTAATGGTTTGATTGTCTGTGTCCAATCCATACGTTTCTTTGAGAAACAATAGTGCTTCGGCTACGCGTTCTCTCACCGGCTTCTGCGCCAAATCGGTGATTTTATGCTCTGCCTTCTTCAAGTCTTCAGAAAGCAATTTCATGATTTGCATCGAAAGCGGACCGCTACTACTCAGCAAATTGAGAAAGTCATTTTTAGGGATAAAGCAAACCTGTGCATCTTCAATGGATTCGGCAGAGCAGGAATATTTATCCCCGCTAAGCAAAGCTCTATAGCCTAAAATATCTCCTTCACGTGCCAGTCTAACGATCTGCTCCTTGCCTTCGTCTCCATATTGGAACACTTTCACTTTACCTGTTTTCACACAAAAAAGACCATGAGGATAAGCACCTTGGTTAAAAATGACAGCCCCTTTTTTGTAATTGGCACAAGCTTTATGGTCATCAAGCTGAACCAATTCGCCTTCTTTTAGATGACAAAATACAGACTTGACCCTCACATCACAGTCCTGACAACTTGTAGTCGGCACATTTTTTTTCATACAGCAACACTATCAAGTGTACAAAAGTGTAAAAAAATATGTTGAAAGCAAAAATCGCCATCATTAAATTTTATGTAGATCATGATAGATGACTGATATCAACCTTAAAATCATGATATAGTTCAGGCGCTTGAATCAGTTTGATGAGGCGCGATGCAACTTGATGGGTGTCTTGCAAAGCCCCGTCTTGTTTGAGCGATTGAAACTTGGCTAAACTACTGAACCCATCTGCATTTGATGCTCTTATCTGATCCTGCATGGCTGTATCTACCACTCCGGGGGCAACGGAAAAAATATGTACACTTTTTTTTTGTTTTATTTTTAACTCCATAGCCAGCACACCAGCAAACATATCGAGCCCGGCTTTGGTAGCGCAATACATCCCCCAGCCGTCATATGGATTCCATGCTGCTCCAGAACTTATGTTGATGATGATCAACATGCCTTGAAAGGTTTCAAAAGTCATTAAGAAACGATTGGTTAACACCATAGGAACGGTCAAATTGAGATATACGCCTTTTTCTAGACTCTCGTCACTTACTCTGCCTATGTAATCAATCTCACCCAATGTTCCTGCATTATTGATCAAAACAAGACATTGCGCTTGTTCATCATTTTGAAAGCTCACATTTCTCAACCCATGATTTGCTGTAAGGTCAACAGTGAAATGTTTGTACTGTGGATGCGAAATGGTGCATTCTCTGCTGAATCCTTCTACACATATCTGGTCTTGCTCCAAAAGCTTTTCTGCCAATGCTTTACCAATGCCACGACTGGTTCCGGTGATGAATATCTTCTTTTTCATTCCACTAAATCAAGTTAAGCGCATGATCCAAATCTTTAATTAAATCGTCGGCATCTTCTATCCCAACGCTAAGGCGAATCAAGGTATCTACCACTCCGCTTTTTTCTCTCTCTTGCTTTGGAATAGATGCATGCGTCATACTGGCAGGATGTCCGATTAAGGATTCTACTCCACCTAAGGATTCGGCAAGCGAAAATAAATGTGTATTAGAAATCACTTTCACGGCATCTTCTATTCGATCGCTCTTGAGCACCATAGACATCATACCCCCGAAACCGCGCATTTGTTTTTTGGCCACTTCATGGTTGGAATGTGATGCAAAACCTGGCCAATAAACCTTGGCCACCTTGGGATGATTTTGCAGAAAATGTGCAATACGTTCTCCATTTTCACAATGCGCCCGCATGCGAACATGCAAGGTCTTAATGCCGCGAAGCACTATGAAGCAATCCATAGGGCCGGGCACAGCACCACAAGAATTTTGTATAAATCTAAGACGCTCGGCCAATGCATCATCTTTTAGCACAATAGCACCTAACACCACATCGGAGTGGCCGCCCAAATATTTTGTTGCTGAGTGCATCACCAAATCTGCACCGTGGTCTAGCGGATTTTGAAGCCAGGGCGAAGCAAAAGTATTGTCCACACACAGCAATGCACCTGCTTTTCGGCTGATGGCAGCCATGGCCGCGATGTCAATAATATTGCACATCGGATTGGTGGGTGTTTCTACCCAAATCAATCGTGTGCGCTCGTTTAACAAAGCTTCTACAGCAGCTATGTTTTGCATATCCACAAAATGGAAGCGAATACCTAAAGGCTCAAATATTTTGGTGAATATTCGATAAGATCCCCCATATAAATCGTTGGTAGAAATGACCTCATCGCCTGGTTGAAGCAATTTAACAATGGCATCCACGGCAGCCATTCCGCTGCCAAAGCAAAGGCCATGGGCGCCATTTTCAATTGCTGCCAGATTTTTTTCCAGTGCAGTGCGCGTTGGATTGTGTGTGCGCGAATATTCATATCCCTTATGCCCGCCAGGTCCATCTTGCACATAAGTACTGGTTTGATAAATTGGGGTCATAATGGCGCCTGTGGCTGGATCAGGACCTTGTCCAGCATGAATTACTTTTGTGTTAATGTGCATCGTTTAAAATAATTTGCGGCCAAAGTTAGTCATTGCTTCTTAGCAAATACTGAAAATCATTCCCAAATTGGCATAAAGGATGTAATGGAAATTACGATGCTAAAAGAAGAAATGGCTTATACACGCTAAGTTTTCAAATTCTTTTCACTCAAAAAATTATTAAGAATATTTGGAAATATTTATATTTTTACTTCAAATATTCCCAGAAATGGCTGCAAGGACTTTATTTTTTCTCGTCATGATATTTGCAACTTTGCAAATGCGTGCACAACAAAATCAACTTAGAATCATTCCTGATTTGGATACACTCTTGCTGTGCCAAGATCAAGTTCAAGGTTTAAGTTATATTTATGAGAACGCCCATCCCGTTGATTCTCCTGCTTATCTTTTCGATACCATTCCCTTTCAAATGGAGTCAACGACAGGAACTTCTGTTAACTTAGGTGACGACGACAATACGCCCGCAATAAACATTGGCTTCAATTTTAATTTTTGGGGTACGGTTTATCAAAATTTCCACATTCATTCCAATGGATACATTAGCTTTAATTCCGGCACGCCTAATAATTATACTTCTAGCCCACTTCCCAACAATCATTTTTCACCATATCCGGTAATTTTTGCCGCTCACACTGACCTAAAACCAACACCAAGCGCGAATTCCGGCATTCGCTATCAAACCATAGGGACGGCACCTTTTAGAAAATTGGTGGTGAGTTGGGAAAATGTGCCTTTTTTCTCCTGTACGCATTTGACAGCAAGCTTTCAGATTGTCCTTCATGAAACACATCATTGGATTGATATTCATATTGCCAACAAACCTGTCTGCGAAATCTGAGCAGAAGGCTTAGGACTGCAAGCTATCAATTCCAATTTTCAGTTTTTGGGCTTGCCCGAAAGAAACGGCACGGTATGGACAGCTGTGAACAACTCCATTCGTTTCACGCCTAATGCATTTCCACATCAAATCAATTGGTTTATTAATGCTATACCGTCCGGCTCCAATCCTACCATCAATGCCTTTTTAACACCTGCCAGTCCAAACAGAATGTATGTATTGAGACTCATTGATGGTTTCACGCAGGAAACCTTTTTAGACACTTTGCAGATCATGCCGGGCTATGAATTCATGCAAATGATAACCCATCCCTCAGCAATTTGCAAGCAAGATTCTACCATTAAAATTACCTACACAGGCACCAATTTCCACAGCCATCCGCTGATATGGGATTTTGATGGTGCTACGATCGTGAATGGTACGAATGGAGAAGGCCCGGGGCCGCATGAATTGAGGTGGGATGAATTGGGTTCTAAAACAATCACCGTTTCCAAAGACATTCCGACAGGTTGTGCGCTGTCAAGCACGCAACATATAATAGGTTACACACCTATTGTGCAACCCGGTATCACCTATGATGAAGCAGAGAACAAACTTTTTACCGAACAGAATTATGAAATGTATCGGTGGTTTGTAAATCAGAATCTCATACCCAATTCCAATCATTGGTTTATTTCACCTCAGCAAAGTGGTGAATACTTTGTGGTGGTCACGGGAGCATTTGGCTGCAAAGACACTTCAGATGCCTTGTTCATGGATGTGACCAATATCAGCAACATCGATAATGGATTTCAAATGTATCCCAATCCGGCAACTAAAAATCTTCATTTCCGCAGCAATCAAGTTATTCAAACCGCATCCATTTACGACTTTAGCGGTCGTGTGGTTTTAGATATAACACAGTTCTCTGGTCAAAGCATCAACATTAGCAACCTTCCTCCCGGGCTGTATCATGTCGCTGTAAACTTCCACAATCAAACGCAGATCCGCAGAAAGCTAATCGTCAAAAAATGAGCGATTTAAAAGCTAAATGTGTTGCAGCTTTTAATCCTTTATGCATCGCACACTAAAACCACGTCTTTTTCCAAACGTGTAATTTCTACTCAGTGCCGCACTAGTGTGGGTGGCAAAATAATACCAAGCATTGTCAACATCAAATGGTGTGGCTGTCCACCATCCGGCATAAAAGGTTAGATTGGTGAACGTACCATCGTTAAACCAGCGATATCCCGCCGGAAGTGCAGAGAATCCACTTTCATTGGTCGCTCCTGTGTTTGGAAGTTCCCAGCCGCTGGTTGTTTTCATTTTACCTCCTGCTACAGGTTGCCCACCTAAAAACTCTCTTAGCGTGATCCATTCTTCATCCGTAGGAACGTGCCATCCGTCAGGACATAAACCTCTTGGGTCAGCAACAGCAAACCAATTGTAAAGTTTTCCATAAATGGCATCGTTGGCTGAATTGTTTCCATAGTTACACCAAGCCGAAGTAGCGAGTTGTGCCCAGGCAGCATTTTCCATCACTAATGGGATAGGATCGCCGTTGGCAAACCTCGATGTTCTCAAATTTTCAGCCATCCAAAGCTGGTCACCAATCTGAACGGTTTGATATACATTCCCATCAATATCAACGAGATCGCCAACAATTTCATCGCATGCAATCAAATTTCCGGCATTTCCTCCTTGAAGGTTTACCTGTACTGTTACCGGTAAACTTTCTTTCAAACTTTGTGGATTACCTGCATCAACTCCTGTCAGTGTGTAAGAAGCTTGATTGCAAACTTGAATGGTGAACTGACCATTATCCGTTAAAAATATTTGTGAATTAAGTTTGACATATCCAAACTGAACTGGCTGACCATTGCAAGCTAAAACTGTCCCTGATAGCGGATATCGATCAGCAAGCAACCCACTAATATTAATATTTAAGTCTTCTTCAAAAACTTGCAACTCTTCATCAAAAGCTAATACCCAATCGTTACTTTCAATGCAAATAACACTGAAATTAATATTTAGCACTTGATTTCTTGGAACGCGTCCTGAAAAAATTCCTTGTTGATTAGTGTAAACTCTTCCTGTGCCTAATGTTTCTGTCTCAACGCTAATTAACGCATCACTAATTGGAACATTATTGATATCCGATACCTCTCCCAGAAGTTCTACAAAGTTTTCAGGCACATCGCAATTCCACCAGGAAAAATGCGATGCCGAACCAACATATTCATTTCCTTGCTTTTGAGCTGTGCCTTCATGTTTCCAATAGCCTGCTTCTTCATCAAAATTCCACCAATCTATGCTGTTGGGCGCTTCGTCAAGTAAACTTGATGGAATGGTAAATCGCATGGTTGCCGAGCTTCCATTTTGCAATTGCAAAGGTTGATTATTACTACCCTCAAGCTCCACTACGGCCATACCAAAGGAGCGTAAAATTCTGAAAGAGCTATTCTGACTCCCCAACAATTCACCAGGCATTTGGTTGAACATTACCGGGGCGGATGGATCTATTGCACGGGCAAAAACATTAACCTGTCCTGAGTAAGCCTGACCATTTGCCTGCACTATGCCATTGGCGGGAAAATTCAATTGCAGATCTGCTGCATCCATTTGACCACCAATGTTAGAGTTGAAGGTGCCGCTTAAAGTTTTCTGCAACAGTTGAATTTCCAAACGGTTAGCTCCCGTTTGCAAAGGCAGAAAACTACGCGACCCTTTGAAATAGCCTGGTTTTTCGATGGTGATGAAACCCAATTTATTATACACCACAAAATCGTTCAAAAAGAAAACACCGTTGCTATCTGTGAACGTTTGATGAGAGCTGAAAGCTGATTTTACAATGGCGTTGGGCACAGGTTCCAACTGCTCGTTTCTAACCACACCAATGGCACTTCCAAGGCGCAAATTACCCAGTTGAGAAGGATTTACTGCTTGCCCCTGCCGGTGCGTGATGCTGTCTATTTCAGCCGTTGGGATAAGGATGACAAAACCGTCTGTTTGCGTGATTCTTAGCTTGCGGATATTCGCATCAATAATAGTCTCAACTTTATCGATCAGATGCGTGGGTAATTCTAAGGTAGGCAAGTTGTTACGATGAATTCTTTTCACCACTTGTGCATGCAACACCGAAGCAAAACTGCCAAATATAAAAAGCTGTAAAAGGAGTATTTTCTTCATGATCAAGGTTTGATAAAGGTTTTGCTTAGGTTGAATCTTGTATTTTGTATCACAACTAAATAGGCTCCGGATGGGAGTTTGGAGAGATTATGCTGCCAAATTCCCTTCTCACTTTGCTGCAATCTTTGCTCCACTACCAGCGTTCCGTGGAGTGTATAAATAGCCAACGTAACTGGTTCTTGGAAAGAAATGTGATAAGCCACATTGAGCTCTTCAATTGCCGGGTTGGGATAAACATCTAATCTAAGCTCAGGAAAGGAAAAGGCTACTTCATCAACATTTGTTTCTGTATCAGTATAGCGGTAAAAATCAATTGTGCTAAAATTCCATGAAAGAATGGAAGCATCCATTCTGTGTAAACGAAGCTCGGAAGTAGTGAAATCCATTTTTCTCACATCGTTCAAAGCAAAATTTTGCTGCGTGCCATCTGTGAAATGGAAGCGAATGAATGTGGCTTGAGCAAATGTATCACTTGCAGTCAGCAACAATGCAAGATTTATAATCAAAAAGTTGAGAGAAATTTTCATGGTAGTTATATAGAATTTATTTCTTGATGCTGAGATGATTTGCTAACTTGTAGTATTCAGGCAACAGATTATTTTAGCATTGCGTCATCAGATTGAACGTGCGATTCGATTTAGGCTACTTATCATGCTATTTAAAGCGCTGCTGAACAATATTTTGAGAAATTTGTTACCTTTAGTTGATACGAATGTAACTACAATTAATAAGGGACAAAAACAAAATATCCCTGACAATCACGGTTCAAAAAGACATAATACGTGCTAATACTGACTATTACACACTGAATATCAATACCATATAAAACCTGTTAAATCCTAATTCAAACTTTGTTGAAGTGGAAGTAAACACAAGGAACAATCACTGCAAAGACAAATATGCTGATTGCAGATAGGTTAGTATGTGTTTAAAGTATGGTGGTTGCACCATTCTCCTTGCCTATCCCAATGCTTGTCGTAATGGAAAGTGATTAACTTAATTCTTCATTCGCTTCCAAGCATTGATCAGGCCATTGGTAGAAGCGTCGTGTGTATCAACAAGAGAATCATGCTGCAATTCAGGTAAGATTTTTTGGGCTAATTGCTTGCCCAATTCTACACCCCATTGATCGAAGCTGAATACATTCCAGATGATGCCCTGCACAAAGATTTTATGCTCATACATGGCTACTAACTGACCCAAAGTGTAAGGTGTGATTTGCTTCACCAAAATGCTGTTGGTGGGACGGTTGCCTTCAAACACGCGAAAAGGGGTGTGCCAAGCAATCTCATCTTCACGCATACCCTTGGCTGCCAACTCACTTTGTACTTGCTCAGCGGTTTTACCATTCATCAAGGCTTCGGTTTGGGCAAAGAAGTTGGACAGCAAGATTGGGTGATGCGCGCCAACAGCATTATGGCTGATGGCAGGAGCAATAAAATCAGCAGGAATCAATTTCGTGCCTTGGTGAATCAGTTGATAAAAGGCATGCTGCCCATTGGTGCCCGGCTCGCCCCAAATGATAGGGCCGGTTTCATAGTTTACTTTTTGACCATTGCGATCCAGGTATTTTCCGTTGCTTTCCATGTCGCCTTGCTGAAAATAGGCTGCAAAACGATGTAGATATTGGTCATAAGGCAAAATAGCATAGGAATCGGCTTCGAAAAAATTCTGATACCAAATACCCAGCAATGCCATAATCACAGGGATATTTTGCTCAAAGTCTGTTTCCCTGAAATGATTATCTATATCATGGGCGCCGCAAAGAAAATCTTCGAAATTTTCCATTCCGATGCCCAGCATCACCGGCAAACCGATAGCTGACCAAATGGAATAACGTCCCCCTACCCAGTCCCAAAAACCAAACATATTTTGAGTATCTATACCAAATTTTGATACGGCTTCGGCATTGGTTGACACCGCCACAAAATGTTTGGCTATATGGGCTTCACTTCCCGATTGTTCAATAAACCATTGTCTTGCAGTATGGGCATTGGTCATGGTTTCCTGCGTGGTGAAAGTTTTAGAAGCGATAATAAACAGGGTGCGTTCCACATTCACTTCGCGAAGCGTCTCTGCGATATGTGTGCCATCTACATTCGACACAAAATGAAATTTAAAATTTCGGTCGGTGTAAGGTTTTAAAGCCTCATAAACCATCACCGGACCAAGGTCAGAGCCACCAATGCCGATATTCACAATATGGCGAATGGGCTTTCCGGTGTATCCCTTCCACTCGCCGGAGCGTATCTGTTGCACAAAATTTTTGCATTGACTAAACACACCCAAAACATCAGGCATTACATCTTTGCCATTCACATACACCGGCTTACCGCTGCGGTTCCTTAAGGCTGTATGCAACACTGCACGGTTTTCGGTTACATTGATTGGCTCGCCGTTAAACATAGCTTCAATCGCATCGCTTAACTTACATTCTTTAGCCAATTGACAAAGCAGATTCATGGTTTCCGCATTGATTCGGTTCTTGGAATAATCTAACAACAAATCCTGATGCGATATGGAAAAACGCTCAAATCGTCCTTGATCATCGGCAAACAATTGCTTTAAATGAACCTGACGGATGTTTTCAAAATGCTTTTTCAACTCTTGAAAAGCCGAGGTCGTTGTAAAGTTGATATTGGGTAATGCCATGTTTATTCTGCGATGATTAGATAATAATTTTTCTTTCCCTTTTGGACCAAAATGAATTTATCGTTCATGAGCTGAGTGGAATTGACCACATAATCCTGTTCAATTACTTTTTCACGGTTGATCATCACTGCGCCGCTGGGCAGCATTTTGCGCGCTTCGCCCTTGGATGGAAATATTTGCGTTTCTACCGCTAGGAAGTCTAGTAGACCAATACCTTGCTCAAGCTTTTCTTTGGCAATCGTAAATTGAGGTACACCATCAAAAACCTGCAGCAATTGCTTCTCATTTAGTGAACGTATATCATCAGCCGAACCTTTTCCAAAAAGAATATCGGTTGCTTTTAAAGCCATGGTCAATTCTTCCTGTCCATGCACCAATGTGGTGATTTCTTCACCTAATCTCTTCTGCAAGGCTCTTTCATGCGGCGCTAGCTCATGCTGTGTAATCAGGTTTTCAATTGTTTCTTTATCCAAGAATGTGAAAATCTTGATGTAGCGTTTCGCATCTTCATCACTGCAATTGAGCCAAAATTGATAAAACTGATAGGGTGAAGTGAGATGGGGATCGAGCCAGACATTGCCCTGCTCAGTTTTGCCGAACTTGCTGCCATCCGTTTTGGTAATCAATGGACAGGTGAGCGCATAAGCGCTTCCACCTGCAATTCTGCGAATCAGCTCGGTGCCGGTAACAATATTTCCCCACTGATCGGAACCGCCCAATTGCAGTTTCACGCCTTTGTTTTTCCAAAGCCAATAAAAATCATAGCCCTGAATTAGCTGATAGCTAAACTCGGTAAAGGATATACCTGTTTCGAGTCGTTTCTTAACCGAATCTTTGGCCATCATGTAGTTTACGGAGATATGCTTGCCCACATCGCGCAGAAAATCAAGCAGACTAAAATCCTTGAACCAATCATAATTGTTGACGATTTCCGCTGGGTTTTCTTTTGCTTCAAAATCTAAAAATTTCTCTAACTGTCGGCGAATCCCAGCTACATTCTTCTGGAGCTGCTCTTCTGAAAGCATTGGTCGCTCTTCCGCTTTAAACGAAGGGTCGCCCACCATGCCCGTAGCACCACCTACCAGGGCAATGGGCTGATGTCCGGCTTTTTGCAAATGCATCAACAAAAGAATTTGTACCATGCTGCCAATATGCAAACTTTCAGCCGTGGGATCAAAACCAATATATGCAATCACCTTTTCTCTATTGAGTAGTTCTTCCGTTTCGGGCATAATGTCATGCAACATGCCGCGCCATCTGAGTTCATCTACAAATCCCATGCGTTCAAAAATTTTGCTGCAAAGTAAAACCAAAACATCAAAGGGCGCAATTGACACTATGGAAAAACATGGAGATTAGTCATTCACAAAAACAAAGAATTGATGAAAAAATGAATCAAAATAAACACTTCACCTAGTATTTTCGGCTCTTCACTTATTAAGATTGTTTGTGAGTCATGGAGCATTCAGATGCAAAAGTCCTTTGTCATTTAAATAAGCTTCGGATTGAAATGTTAAATATTATTTGAATCATTTTAGTGCAGCAATTAAATGTTAAAATTGGCCTTAATTTTGCTGTATTGAGTTTGAAATTTTATATTTGTAGCTAGATTCTGAAAGTATGAAAAAAATTTACACCCTTTTAACTGTTACGTTATTCTCAATAAGCTTGTTTTCTCAGGGATTCACGTTGATTGAAGCCACCGAAAGTGTTTCAGGAGTGACAACAGATGCAGAATTAATTTCTACGGCATTAGTAAACAATACTTCTGCAGATGTTATTCAAGTTCGAGTAAGAAAAACAGAAGTGAATGTAGTTGAAGGTTCAGAAAACTACTTTTGCTGGAATGCATGTTTTGAGCCAACTGTTTTTGCATCAGGTCTATTATCCATTGAGCCGGGTCAATATGAGAATTCATTTAGTGGGCATTATGTACCAAATGGCACCACCGGTGTATCTACCATCAGATATTGTTTTAGCTCCACAAGCGAACCGGGAGATGTTTGTTTGGATGTAGTGTATAGTGTAACGCCTGTAGGAATAAGCAAATTAAATCCGGCTAAACCACATATTTCTGATGTGTACCCCAATCCAGCCAATCAAAACATCAGCATGAATTATCACCTCCCATCAGGAACTAAGGAAGCCCGTGTGATGGTTTACAACGCGATTGGTATTAAAGTAAAAGAATTAAATGTCCCTGCCGGATCGGGCAAATTGAATTTGGATGTTTTTGATTTGCAAAGCGGTATTTACACTGCTGCTTTGGTAACTGACGGTAAGCTTGAAATCAGCAAACGCTTCGTAGTGAAGCATTAAGGCATGGTTTTTGTAATTTTAATTCAAAAACCTGTGACATGAAAAACTTGTGTTTCTTCTTTGTTGCATTTCTTCTTTTCAGCGTTGATAGCTTTTCACAAATCTCTATCGTAATCAATCCGGATGGTTCGCATTCAACTGTATTCAGCCACGGTAGCAGCCAAACGATTATTCATCCAAACGGTACACAATCTACCATTTTCAATCATGGAAGCAATGCTACAGTAGTGAATCCCAATGGAACACATAGCTTTATCATGGGCAATGGTCCAAGCCGAACTATTGTAAAACCTGACGGCACGCATTCAACTATTTTTCAACATGGAAATCAAAAAACGATCATTGACGAGAAAGGTCGTCAAAGCCACATCATAAATCATGGAAATGGCTACATCATAAATGGTGATCGAAGCCGTAATACCAACAACCTGTTTAACAGGGATGAAGACTAAAGATTGTATTTACTTACATGCATGTTTTTCGATTCAGCATCTTCAATCAACATTAAATTCACTTAATTATTCCCAAATTCAGCAATAAACTGTTTCATAAGCCTTGGCATAGCCACCCCTGCTTTTTCACACACCACTTCAAGGTTTTGAACCGTATGGATGGCAAATGCTTCGGGATCAATGTAATACTTCTTTATCTCCGGATGGGCATACTGCACTAATCCTGCCGCGGGATATACCTGCATGGATGTGCCGATAATCATCAGCAAATCGGCTTGTCTTACTAAGTCGGCAGCCGGTTCTATCATGGGCACCATTTCGCCAAACCAAACAATATGCGGGCGAAGCTGAAAGCCTTTTTCACAGGCATCACCCAGGCGAATGTCACCTGTAATTTCATAGACCAAACGTGGATCGCCGGTGCTACGTGCTTTTGAAAGTTCTCCGTGCAAGTGAAGCACCTTCGTACTACCTGCCCGCTCGTGGAGATTGTCCACATTTTGGGTGATGATGTGAACATCGAATTGAGATTCAAGTTGTGCCAAGGCGAGATGAGCCGCATTGGGCTTCACCTGATGCATTTGCGCACGTCGCTCATTGTAAAAACGCAAAACCAGTTCAGGATTGCGCTGCCAGGCTTCGGGCGTTGCCACATCTTCCACCCGATGATTTTCCCAAAGGCCGTCATTTCCCCTGAAAGTTTTAATGCCACTTTCTGCGCTGATGCCTGCCCCTGTGAGTACTACCAACTTCTTTCGCATATCAGAGTTCTTTGCTCATGTCAAACAAAAAGCGTTTTTCATCGGCTGATAGGCTGTCATAACCTGATGCTTTGATTTTGTCTAAAATATCATCCATTCGCTTTTGCTTTTTGGCCCGTTCTTCGTTAAACGATTCATCAGATTTGCGGCGATAGACTGTTTTTAGCGGAGACTTTTTGCGTCTGGAACGCTGTGGATTGACCAAGCGCTCAAAAAGATTTTGTACAGGTTGAAAAAAACGGGAAATGTCTTTGTATTGGCGCATGTTAACCCCAAACATATACCCAAAAGCTGCACCTCCAAAATGGGCAATATAGCCGCCCTCATTACCAGAAGTGAAACGCAGCACATCTATCGCAATGATGATAATACCAATCCACATCAATTTCACTCCACCAAATAGAAATAATTGCACTTTATCCTGAGGTCGATAGGCACAAATTGCAATTAATACACCAAGCGTCGCCGCTGAAGCACCTAAGGCATTATAGTTTTGAATGTAGGGTTTGAATAATGGGAAAATATTAGCAGCTAAAAGAAATAAGAAAGCTCCAGAAAGTCCGGAGAGAAAATAAACATTGATTAATCGCCGGTCATCTAAATAATAGGTAAATAATCGTCCGCCGAAGTAAAGCATAATCATATTAAACAGAATATGAAAAATGCCCTGATGCATAAACATGTGAGTGAATAATGACCATGGTTGCAAAATCAATTTTGGCAAATAGGCTGGCAAGGCCAATGCATCCACGATCATGCGGTTCACAGATTTCATGTCCATCAGATGAAAAATCATGAAAACAAATTGAACCAGAAAAAACACAGCCACATTGACGATGATAAGCTTTACAGCTGCATTAGACGTTTTCCAGAAATAAGCCACACTGCTCATAGATTAATATAAACTATTTCGAATGTTTTTGTTCCAGTATCTGATAAGCAAAAATCCAAAAATCATTCCACCCAAATGGGCAAAATGCGCAACATTATCATTTACATTGTTTTTTAGTCCGAGATACAACTCGATGGCGCCGTAGATAATGACAAAATACTTTGCTTTGATGGGAATTGGTGGAAATATAAGCATCAATACGGTGTTAGGAAATAACATGCCGAAACCTAGTAATAAACCAAACACTGCTCCCGAAGCACCTACCGTAGGAATATTACTTCGGGCTTCGAAAAACTTGTTGACGAATAATATGCTCTCCTGTATGTAGCCCGGATTGTTAGGGTCGCTGCTCCAGGCTGCCAAAAAACGGTTCAATGTTTCATTTGCCGAAGCATTGGGAACAAACTCTTCGAGATAGGATGCAAAAGATGCATAATTCGGATTACTTAAATAAAAGTCTGTTGCATTGGCCAAGCCAGACAATAAAATGCTGCCGGTGAACAAATGCAAAGCTGCAGCACCTAAGCCTGTGAGAAAATAATAGGTCAAAAAACGTTTAGGTCCCCAGTGGTTTTCCAAAACTGACCCAAACATCCACAGTGCAAACATGTTGAAGAAAATGTGCGTAAAGCTCCCATGCAAAAACATGTGTGTTAGGAGCTGAAATGGTTTGAAATGGTCCGATTGCCAATTATATAGACCAAAATTTTCGATTAAACTGAAGCCAAAGCTATTCTCAAAAGTGATGGTGGCAACAAATGCGAGCACATTGATGATAAGAAGATTCTTTACCATCACCGGAATATTATTGTATGGACTAGATGCGCGAAACTGATTCATTCAGCAATTGGTTTGTATTTTAAAGCTCTGCAAGAAAGCAAATAAGTATTAGTAATAAATTGCCTAACTAATTAAAAAAGTTTAAGGCTTAATGTTTTGCAAACATCTCCGAAAGTTCATCTAAACTGATGATTTGAATATTGCTTGCGCCCTTGGGATCAAAGCCCGGGATTTCGCAGGCGAATAGACGATCAATCAATTGTTGCCCTTCTTCGTTTTTGAAGGTGCGCCATTGGTATCGGGCAATGTTTTCGGCAACACTAATGGCTAATGTCTCAAGTTTAGAGATGTACAATTGCTGCATGCTTGACTTAAAATTTTGCAACAACTCATCTACCACCAATTCGGGAGATGCATCATTTAACTCACCCGGCATACCATTGAAAACCACGGTGCGTTCTCCAAATTGCTCCATCGAAAAACCTAGTTGATGAAGCTCTTCTCGCAAAGCAAGAAGAAGCTCGAAGTCCGGCCCGGAACATTCTTTCACATAGGGAAACAAAAGCTGTTGCGCATTGCCTGATGTTTTTTGAGCTTTCATCAGTCGTTCGAAAACAATTCTAAACAAGGCACCTTTTACATCAATCAACATCATACCCGATTTTACTTGAGTAATCAAGTAGCGTTTGTGCAGTAAGAACGGCACCAAACTCGACTGCATCCTTTCTTCATTATCTCTTTCAGGAAGCAGAACAGGCTGAGATTCCACTGGATTGAAATTTAATTGTGCTTCGGGAATCACTTCACCGGTGATGGTTTCCCAATCACTTTTGGGCCATTGATTCAGGGAATCATTCCCGTAAAATCGTTTTGATTTTAACTTACTTTCAAAAGGATTGAAATTCGGATCGACCTGAATCATCGGAATATTTACATCTTCCGGCTTCTTGGGTATCGGAATGCTTAAAGTGCTTTCCCCTTCAAAGTCAATAACAGGAGAGAGAATGTGCTGCCCTATGGCTTTTTTAATCGCAGAGCGAAGAATGGCATAAATCGATTTTTCATCCGTAAACTTGATCTCTGTTTTGGTTGGATGAATATTGATATCAATAAAAGAAGGATCGATGTCGAAGAATATGAAATAGGGCGGATGCGCATCCTGCGCAATCAGATTTTGCATGGCAGACTGCACTGCATGGTGCAGATAAGAACTTTTGAAAAATCTTTTATTAATAAAAAAATATTGCTCACCCCTTGTTTTGCGTGCAGAGTCAGGTTTGCCAACAAAGCCTGTGATATTGACAATATTGGTTTGCTCATTCACAGGAAGTAATTTTTCATTCAAATGATTGCCCATCAAGGCTACAATACGTTGCTTGAGCGAAGCAGCCGGCAAACGATAATTCTCCTGATCGTTGTGAATCAGCGAAAATGAAATTTGATGAAATGGAATGGCCACGCGCTGAAATTCTTCCAGTACATGACGCATCTCCACGGGATTAGATTTCAAAAAATTGCGTCGGGCGGGTATATTAAAAAACAGGTTCTTTACCGAAATATTGGTTCCGGCAGCACATTGGCAAGGTTCCTGGCTCAGCACTTTCGAGCCTTCTATTTTAAGACAAGTCCCTAATTCTTTATCATGCAATCGAGCACGGAGCTCTACTTGAGCAACGGCCGCAATAGATGCCATTGCTTCTCCTCGAAATCCCATCGAACGTATTTCAAACAGGTCTTCAGCCTTTCTAATCTTTGAAGTAGCATGTCGTTCAAAACACATTCTCGCATCTGTTTCACTCATTCCACAGCCATTGTCAATCACTTGCACCAATTTGCGCCCTGCTTCCTTTATCACCAATTGAATGTTTTTTGCGCCAGCATCAACCGCATTTTCAAGCAATTCCTTCACCACCGAAGCCGGTCGTTGAATCACTTCGCCTGCAGCAATCTGATTGGCTACATGATCGGGTAATAGTTGAATAATATCTGCCATGGAATGGCGCAAAATTAATCAATTGCGCGGAGTGAATGCGCAATAATGATGGAAGATTAGAAATACGGGAATTAAAACTCAAACTCCTTTTTAAACCAATAAGATGGTCGACTGAAATAGTAGGTGAGTTCTATAGAAAGAAAATTTGATTTGGTGCTGAAGAATTGATTGTTGTTGAAGTAGTTGCCCCGATAATTGAATTGATAAAACTTACCTAATCCTTGTCTATAATGCACGCCAATAAAAAACCCAGCATCGTTTTTAAAAATACTTCCAATCTCAATCCCCACATTAATCATAGGTAGTAATGATCGGTTCAGTACTTCATCGATAGTATGCTGGGGTTGCATGGTGGCACTTCCCAGATTTTCGATGCTTACATTATTGTTTCGCGACAGGTTTTGTGCTAAGCTTATTCCGAGCAATTCTCTTAGAATAAGGGTGCCAAGTTTATTTTGATAACCTAATTGCACCGGCATCAGCAGATTGTCATGATTGACCCGCACATCGGTTTTGAAATCCTGATCTTCACCGCGCAGACCAACGCTTTGCGTCACATACATTAGACCGGTTTTAATTACAAAATGATTATTAAAGGTAAATAAACCTTTCACGCCTCCCTGGAGTCCGGAACGATAAATAGTAAAAAAGCCTTCACTGAGTTCAGTGTCTCGATCAGGATAAGAGAAGTTGGTTCCGGCGATTAATCCTGGGCGAAAAGAGTTTTGACCAAAGATCTGCCCGGACAAAAAAAATGAAATACCAATAGCCAGTAGGATCGATAGTCCGGAGCTTGCATAGTGAATTGCTGTATGTTCCGCTTTCATTGATTTTAAAATTGATATGCAAATAAATAAAACCTTGTGGTTTTTCTATGTTTGACTACGTTTATAATTTTTCGATCTGATGCATTGGGCAAATCACTCGTATTTAAATCAAACGACTGGTTAGTTCATAATATTTTTTTAATTTTGTTAACAGATTTGATGTGGTTATCTCCATCCGAAACAACGAGCAAATCTAATTAGGGAAAGGTAATTAGTACGAAATGAACACCTTAGAACAGATATATAAGCCGGGGCACATAGCGCCTTTAAGCACATTCAGGGTCTTATTCGGAATACTTCTTTTTTTTCATTCGCTTAGTTTTTTCTTTGATGGCTCGATTCATCAAATATTTTATGCGCCTGAGTTTTTCTTCAGTGCATATGGGCTTGACTGGGTAAGTCCCCTAGCCTATCCCGGCATGTATATCGTATTTGGGGCACTGGCACTGCTGGGCTTAATGATTAGTGCCGGCTATTATTTCCGGATTTCAAGCATTCTTTTTGTGGGCTTATACGCTTATGTTTCATCCATCGATCGTTCGCAAGCATCACAATTCTCTAACTTCTATCTGCTCACCACTTTTTTTCTAGCGCTCCTTCCTTCGCACCGTTATTTTTCCTTGGATTTACTTCGAAATCCATCGCTCAGGGTTGATTACATTCCTCGGTGGTGCATTTGGGTGATTAAATTGCAGGTGGCATTTTTATTTTTCAATGCCGGCTTAGCTAAGTTGAATCATGACTGGCTATTTCTATCAGAACCCTTCACTACATGGATACGTACCTATTGGGGAGATAGCGTAATTGGTCGATTTTTCACCAATGATGCCATTGCCATGATGAGTTGTTGGGGAATCGTAATCATTGAATTTTTGGGACCTGTGGCTATGTTTTTTAGCATCACCAAAACCAAGGTTTATGTGTTTCTGTCTGTCTATTTGTTGGGTAGTTTTATGCTTCTCCCAACCGGATTTATGCCTTTTCAGATTATCTTGCTGAGCACTGTATTTTTAAACGAAAATAGGCATCACAACATCACTTCAAGAATTGCATATTTCCTGAACGACTTCTTGCAATTTAACCCAAAAGTTTTTCGTAGTGGTCGTAATCTTATGTTGGCTTATAAAAATAAGTTAATTATTCCACTGTTTTTCAGTTGGATATTTGGATTATTGATTATTTCAAACATTTCCCTGTTTGTTCAAGATTTAGAAGTCGGTTTTGACCGCAAGCCTTTGAAAATTTCTGATAAGCTCATCATTAACAATCTTCAAGGTTCGCTTAGACTCTATGTTCATGGTGCTTCAGGTTCCAATCAGCAAGAAATCAACTTAAAAGAATATCTCACTGAAAATCAAATTCAAGCAGTGTCTGTAAATCCTGATTTGCTTATGCAGTATGTACGATACTTAAAGAAGGAAAATAAAATGGTGTTAGATGAAGTCAGCATTTATGCTGAAGCGGAAATATCAAGAAATGGCAAAGATTTTCAGCCTTTTATTAACCCGGAGATTAATCTGGCTACCTATAAAGGTTCCACCAAGGATCTACTCTTAAGCATGGATCAGGTGCAAAAAAATTACCCACCCAAATAATGCATGTGCGTTTCTTCATCTCGCTGCTCATTGTGTGGGTAGCTATCGCTTTTTTGCAGGATAAATTCCAAAGTAATCTCTCTGAAAAAGCTACTGAGTTGATGCAAAATAAAGACTACCTTGGCGCATTGATTTATTACAATTATTTGTCGAAAACCAAGCCTGATTTAATTTATCAAACCCGCAGAATTAATTGTTTGATTATGCTAAAAAAATTTGAGCAAGCAGATCGAGCAATTGCTCAGCTTTATCAGCGGCAAGCGATCAACGCCGAAGTTTATCAATTACATGCACGTCTGCTTGCTGTGCAAGGCGACACATCAATGGCCAACGAAAAGTATTTTCAAGCCATGCGCATTGCTGATAATGACTCTATAAGGTCGGCCTATGCGATCCAAGCTGCGGAATTGAACCTCTACACAAAAAACTTTGCAAAAGTCGACTCTTTACTCAACGGCATTCATCACCCTGCTTTTTCCGGGTTGTCGCTTTATTATCGTGGTGTAGCATTGCGCTATCTGGCTGATGAATTACCTCAAAAAGAACAGGAAACCACCTTGCAATTGGCCAAAAACATACTGCTTCAATCGATTGACATTGACAGTACTTTTGCTGACAATTGGTTTCAACTTGCCATGATTGAAGCATGGCACAAAAATGCAGATGCATGTTTATCTGCTTTAGATAAAGCACTTATCTTCGACCAGAATAACCTGTACTACCTTTTGATGAAGGGCAACGTTTATAAAAGTTTGAAAAGATGTAATGAGGCTTTAGCCATCTATCAAACCATACTGGACATTCATCCACGCTACGAATTGGCATTAGAAGAACGGGCACAACTCTATGATACCTGCCTGCAAAATCCACGAGCCGCGGAAGCTGATAGGCTGAAGCTCCAAAATATCAGGAAATTGAAAAAGTAGAAAGCAACTGCGAATTGTGTTTGCTTATAATTATTGCTTGTTTTTAGAATCAATTATAATGGTCACCGGCCCATCATTAGTAAGACTCACTTGCATATTGGCTCCAAAAACTCCTGTTTTTACTTGTCTGCTTAGCTCCTGAGAAGTCTGTCGGCAAAATATCTCATACATCTTGGATGCAAATTCAGGCTTCGCAGCTCCAATAAATGACGGTCTGTTTCCCTTTTTAGTAGATGCGAATAAGGTGAACTGACTAATAATGAGCATTTCGCCCATCACATCGCTTAGTGACAAATTCATTAATCCATCCTTGTCGCTGAAAATCCGCATATTCACGATTTTGGCCGACAACCACTGAATATCATCGAGTGTGTCTTCGGGTTCTACGCCGAGCAAGACGAGTAAACCCTTACTTATTTTTGCATGAACTTTACCATCAATACTTACCGAAGCATCACTCACACGCTGAATCACTGCTTTCATAGCTTAACCTCGATTGAGTGATAATAAGAACTGCATGGTATCAATACCATCAGCATAGTCTGCAGCACCAGGCAACTGCGCCTTACCAAACGGGATATAACCATGTCCAATAATGCATTGAATCTTATCCAACTTTGATTCAATCAAGGCCTTTATATGACCGGCATTTTCATAATAAACATAGTTGATTGCTGCAATAGGAGAAAACAAGGCGTCATTCTCAAACATTAACAGGAAGCCATTATCATAATGGGCAGTTTTGTTCAGCAAGGCAACCGACTTTCGATAATCATAGTTGTTTATGTACTTATGATGATCTGCCAGATATTTGTATTTGGCAAATGCATCGAATAGTCTGCTTACAGGATAATCCTTAGGAATAGCTATCTGTGTTACATTGCGACATCCCATGCCAAAATAGCTGAATACATCATCAGCAAGTCCATCCAACTCGTCAACGGTTTCATGGCCATCCATCACAGCAATCGATGTTCTGTTTCGTCTAATGATGTTTGGATAAGCTCCAAAATAATGCTCAAAATATCGCGATGAATTATCGCTTCCAGTCGCGATGTAAGCATAAGCCCCTTTGATTGTATTGGACTCAAAGGTAACACGCTCCATAAATCCGGGCATAAACCGATCTAATGCTTTTGCAATAAAAGGTAAAAGTAAGTTGTCATCCGTGGAGAGTTTGGCTCTCAAATGATGACCGGAGAGAAGCACACACAACAAATCATGGAATCCTACCATTGGAATATTACCAGCCATCACCACGCCTATTTGAAGTGGCTCTTTAATTACTTCTGGAATGTTGTATTGCTTTATCCATTCTTCCAGGGTTTGTTCTTGCAACATTGCAGTAATTCCGGCAATAGATTTAAGCAGGTTTTCCGATGTAAACCATGGATTACGATATGGAATCTGCTGAATTAAGGCATCAAACTCCTGATGCAACGAAGCATGCTTGGATTCAAAACCACGATTATTTAAGTGGTCGGATAAAAATTGACCAAGTTCAACAAATGCAAAAAGTCGTTGTTTAAGGTGCATTGATTATGTTATTTTTGCGCAGCACAAAAGTAAATCTTAAAATTGAATTGATATGGCTATAATGATCACCGATGAATGCATCAACTGTGGTGCATGTGAACCGGAATGTCCGAATAATGCAATTTATGAAGGAGGAACAGAGTGGAGATTCTCTGACGGCACCTCGTTGAGCGGCTCTGTTACTGTTGCTAGTGGAACTTACGATGCCAACAGCCCTAACCCACCTAAAGCAATGGATGTGTATTACATCGTTACTGACAAATGCACAGAATGTGTTGGTTTTCACGACGAACCACAGTGTGCTGCAGTTTGCCCGGTAGATTGCTGTGTGGATGATCCTGATCACCGTGAAACTCAGGAACAATTGCTTGCTAAAAAGCAGTATATGCACGATTAACTGCTCGTGATGAGAAAGTTTAGAAACTGCATGAATTTGCTTTCATGCAGTTTTTTTTTGTATCTTAAAAATTCCATCTTCGCATCAGCAGTAATATAATGACCTTACCTACGTTTATAAACATGTTGCTCATCATGAAAACCATTTTATTAAGCTGTGGTCTGCTATTTTCACTTCTTAGCTATGGGCAGAAGAGTGTTAATGATGGGTATTTTGCGATGGCAGAAGACACCTTGGCGGGAATTGGTCGTTTGGTACTAGAATCAGAAGAATTTGAAACGCGTCTGCATTACAATCAGGCTTTATTAAATATACTAACTGAACTGCTCACACAGGAACAAAGCATGGATTATCCTTTTGGAAAAATCAGCAATGTATCATTTCAGCAAAGTGAAGATAAGCGTGTGCGCACCATCACCTGGATGCTCCCTTTGGATGATGGATTTTATAAATACTTTGGATTTGTGCAGGTGAGAAAACAAAAATCGGCACCGTATCAATTACATATACTCACAGACGCTTCAGAAGAAATAGCCAAACCTTTAAGTAAGTCGCTTAAAAAAGACAATTGGTATGGAGCGATCTATTACGCTATCATCACCTCCAGACATAAGAAGGATGTTCATTACACCTTGCTAGGCTACGATGCCAATTCACCTTCAGTGCAACGTAAGGTAATTGATTATATGACCGTGGATAAAAATAATGAAATCGCTTTTGGAGCTCCTATTTTCGCAGGTGAAAAGAAGGTTCAACACAGAGTACTCTTTCATTATGCCAAGGATGTGTCTATGTCTTTGCGTTTTGAGAAAAAACAAAACAGAATTGTATTTGATCATCTGGTCCCACAAAAACCATCTTTAGAAGGAATTTATGAATTTTATGGACCCGATTTTTCTTACGATGCTTACGAGTGGGTGAAGGGAAAATGGGTATTTCAAGCAGCTGTAGATGCCCGCAATGAAGGGCTGAATGAAGGCAATAAAACCAAGAAACCACAAAGGAAGGAGTTTTTTAAGCCGTAGAAGGTGAAACTTTTCAAAACTAACTAATCATGTAGCCTTTAAATAAGACCACCGCTTTCTTTATTAGAATTTAAGAAAGCGGTGGAATTAGTATTGCTAACAGATTATTTTCTCAACACATCTATGCCATGATAGCGACCTGCACCACCCAGCATCTCTTCGATGCGAAGCAATTGGTTGTATTTTGCAATCCTGTCGGAACGAGAAGCCGAACCGGTTTTGATTTGGCCTGCTCGCAAGGCAACTGCCAAGTCGGCAATCGTGGTGTCTTCTGTTTCGCCCGAGCGGTGACTAATCACGGCGGTGTATCCATTGTTATTGGCTAATTGCACTGCATTGATAGTTTCTGTGAGTGTACCGATCTGATTTACCTTCACCAGGATAGAATTTGCCGTTTGTTGGTCAATACCTTTTTGAAGAAAATCCACATTGGTCACAAACAAGTCATCGCCTACAAGCTGCACCTTGTTTCCAAGTTTATCGGTGAGTTTTTTCCAGCCATCCCAATCTTCTTCTGCCAGACCATCTTCAATCGATAGGATAGGATACTTCTTTGTCCATTCGGCCCAGTAATTCACCATATCTTCGGAACTTAATTTATCGCCGCTTGATTTTTTGAAATGATACAAACCTGATTCCGCATCATAAAACTCTGATGCAGCTGCATCCATTGCAATATAAATATCTTCACCAGGACGGTAACCGGCTTTCTCGATTGCTTCCAAAACAGTTTTGATAGCATCTTCGTTGGAACCTAGATTAGGAGCAAACCCGCCTTCATCACCCACATTGGTTGACATACCTTTTTTCTTCAATACATCCTTCAAGTGATGAAACACTTCAGTTCCCATTCTCAAGGCTTCTGCAAAACTGTTTGCCTTCACCGGCATGATCATGAATTCCTGAAAATCAATACTGTTATCAGCATGCGAGCCGCCATTAAGGATGTTCATCATCGGTACGGGCAACAATGCAGCATTCACTCCGCCTACATACCGGTATAGTTGTTGACCGGTTTCTGCCGCTGCGGCTCTGGCAACAGCAAGGGAAATTCCCAAAATGGCATTAGCACCTAAATTGGATTTGTTTGGTGAGCCATCTAAACCAATCATGGTGAGATCAATGCTTCTTTGATCGGTTACTTCTAAACCAACAAGTTCTTCACGCAGAACGGTATTGATGTTATTCACGGCATTCATCACGCCTTTTCCGAGAAAACGTTTCTTATCGCCATCGCGAAGCTCCACTGCTTCATGAATACCGGTGGATGCCCCCGAAGGAACGGCTGCCCTGCCAAATCCGCCACCTTCTGTATATACTTCAACTTCCACTGTTGGATTTCCTCTGGAGTCCAATATCTGTCTCCCATGTATGTGTGCAATTGCGCTCATATAATTTTGTTTTTATTGTTTTAATTCGGTTTATTAATTAGACAAGTTCAGCTTTCTTAGCCGATTTCATCATGCCAATAAATTGATCAAACAGATATCGTGCATCGTTTGGTCCAGGTGCAGCCTCAGGATGATATTGCACTGAGAAAGCTGGTTTGTTTTTAATTCTAATTCCTGCTATAGTATGGTCATTCAAATGAACATGTGTAACTTCAATTTGATCATTTAAACTATCTGCGCTCACCGCAAATCCATGGTTTTGAGATGTGATTTCACCTTTACCACTTTCCTTATTCAATATCGGATGGTTAATGCCTCGATGCCCATTAAACATTTTAAATGTTTTGGCTCCCGCTGCAGTTGATAGAATCTGATGACCAAGGCAAATACCAAATAAAGGAATTTCTTTATCCAGAATTTTCTTTACTGTGTCTACTGCGTATGTAGTCGTTTCCGGATCGCCGGGGCCGTTTGAAATCATAAAACCATCCGGTTGATAGGTCATCATCTCTTCAAAAGTGCTCATGGCAGGAAATACTTTCACCTCGCAATTTCTTTCCAACAGGCATCGAACAATATTCTCTTTCACACCTAAATCCAAAAGTGCTACTTTAAAGTTCGGGTTTTCGTTGGCATATAATTTCACATTCGGTCGAGATACTTTAGTGCTTAATTCCAAGCCTTGCATTGAAGGGATAGACTTAAACATATCACGTAAAGCTTCAATATTTAAAATCTCTGAAGAGATAATCGCATTCATAGCGCCCTTATTTCGAATATATCTTACCAAGGCACGTGTATCCACACCGGCAATAGCTACAAGTTTATTCTGTTTGAAGAAGTTATCCAAACTATCATCAGCTTTAGGTCTGGAGTGATAGCTAGAGAAGTTTCTACACACAAGACCCGCAATCTTAATATTGTCCGATTCATTTTCGCTTTCCTTTACACCGTAATTGCCAATGTGCACATGAGTGGTGACTACGATCTGTCCAAAGTAAGATGGGTCAGTGAAAATTTCTTGGTAACCGGTCATTCCGGTATTGAAACAAATTTCACCTGTGGTGGTGCCAACATGACCGATGGCTTTTCCTTCGAAGAACGTTCCATCTTCAAGCACCAGCAAAGCCGGTTTATTAGTTTGTGTTCTTTCCATTTCTAAATGCGATAATAAAAAAAAAGGATAAAACCGGTGAGCTTTATCCTTAGTAATAATTGTTAATCTTTATGCTTCAATGCTTAGTCTTTCTTTTCTTCTTCACTTGACTCAGACTCAGTCGAAGGAGATTCTTGTTGCACTTCTGCAGTAGTATCATCTGCAGCGGATTCTACTTGCGGAGCAGCGGTGTTTTCAACTTCCGGCTCCGCTGGGCTTGGAGCTTCAACCACAGCAGCCTTAGCTGCAGGAGCAGATGCAACAGCTTCTGTACTTTTTTTCTTACCACCACGGCGACTTTTCTTAGCGGCACCTTTAGAACCTTTGCTGTCTTTTACATATACATCGTTGTAATCAACAAGTTCAATCATAGCCATTTCTGCATTATCACCTAAACGATTTCCGGTTTTGATAATTCTGGTGTAACCACCCGGACGATCAGCAACCTTTACAGACACTTCTCTGAACAATTCGCTCACTGCAAACTTGTTTTTCAGATATGCAAAAACTGTTCTGCGGCTGTGGGTAGTATCTTCTTTCGATTTTGTAATTAAAGGCTCCACATAGGTTCTAAGCGCTTTTGCTTTAGCCAAGGTGGTGTTGATTCGCTTGTGCAGAATGAGCGAAGCAGCCATATTAGACATCATCGCCTTTCTGTGCGATGAAGTTCTGCCTAAGTGATTTATTTTCTTTCCGTGTCTCATTTTAAACTATAAATTTTTTCGGAGTCCTTGATTGACCGCCCTGTATTAATCTTTATCAAGTTTGTATTTAGCGAGATTCATCCCAAAGTGAAGATTCTTGCTTGACACAAGCTCTTCAAGCTCTGTTAATGATTTCTTACCAAAGTTTCTGAATTTCAATAGATCATTTTTGTTGAAAGATACCAACTCAGCAAGTGTTTCAACATCGGCTGCCTTTAAGCAGTTCAAGGCTCTTACTGAAAGATCCATATCCACTAGACGCGTCTTCAATAATTGACGCATGTGCAATGAATCTTCATCAAACTCTTCTGTAGCTACTTTTTCTTCAACATCTTCTGTAATTTTCTCGTCAGAGAACAACATGAAATGATGAATCAAAATTTTAGCTGCTTCTTTCAAAGCATCTTTGGGATGAATTGAGCCGTCAGTTTCTATATCAAAAATCAATTTTTCGTAGTCTGTTTTCTGCTCTACCCTGTAGTTTTCTATAGAGTATTTCACGTTTCTAATGGGTGTGAAAATTGCATCAACAGCAATAGTTCCTAGGGGTGCATTAGCTTGTTTGTTCTCTTCAGCAGGCACATATCCTCTACCTTTTTCGATTGTAATATCGAACTTCAAGGTGACACCTGGATCAAGATTACAAATCACAAAGTCATGATTCAGCACTTGAAATGCAGAAGTAAATTGCCCAATAACACCTGCAGTGAATTGATTGCCACCACTAAAAATTACAGAAACTTTTTCGCTATCTGTTCCTTCAATCTGACGCTTAAAACGAACTTGCTTCAAGTTTAGAATGATTTCCGTTACGTCTTCCACCACTCCTTTAAGAGTAGAGAATTCGTGATCAACCCCTTCGATTCTTACTGAGGTTATGGCGTAGCCTTCTAATGATGAAAGAAGGATTCTGCGCAATGCATTACCAACCGTGATGCCATATCCTGGCTCAAGTGGTCTGAACTCAAACTGACCTTGAAAATCAGTTGAATTAATCATTACCACCTTGTCGGGCTTTTGAAATGCAAGTATTGCCATATTATTATTGATTAATGGGTTAAATGTTATTTTGAATACAATTCGACAATCAGTTGCTCCTTGAATGGTTCAGGGATTTGCTCTCTGTCAGGGAAATTGATAAATGTTCCCATTTTATTGTTGTGATCAAACTCCAACCAAGGAAATTTATTTGTTCTTCCTGATAAAGAAGTAGAAATTACCTCCAAAGATTTAGACTTTTCACGAACAGCGATTTTATCACCTGGTTTCAAAGTGTATGATGCAATATTCACAACCGAACCGTTTACTGTAATGTGGCAGTGAGAAACGAGCTGACGGGCAGCACTACGAGACGGAGCTATGCCCATTCTGTACACCACGTTATCTAATCTTGCTTCGATAAATTTCAAAAGGTTTTCACCGGTTATTCCTTTAGCTCTAGATGCTTTGTCAAATATTCTGGCAAATTGGCGCTCAAGAATACCATAGGTGTATTTAACCTTTTGCTTTTCTTGAAGCTGAACAGCATATTCTGACATCTTAGCTCTTTTCTTCGCTAAGCCATGCATCCCAGGAGGGTAATTCTTTTTTGTCAAATACTTGTCAGGTCCAAAAATAGGCTCTTTGAACTTTCTTGCAATCTTTGATTTTGGTCCGATATATCTGGCCATCTTGTTGTAATTTTCTTAATTAAATAAATGTATTAAACTCTTCTGCGTTTTGGAGGACGACATCCATTGTGTGGTACAGGAGTCACATCGATGATTTCAGAAACCTCGATACCACTGTTATGAATCGTACGAATAGCAGATTCACGACCGGCACCTGGTCCTTTGACATAGACTTTTACCTTACGAAGTCCAAGCTCGTATGCCACCTTTGAACAATCTCCTGCCGCCATTTGAGCAGCATAAGGCGTATTCTTTTTTGAGCCTCTAAAGCCCATCTTACCCGCTGATGACCATGAGATTACCTGTCCATCATTGTTAGTAAGAGAAATAATAATGTTGTTGAAAGTGGCATTAATATGAGCTTCACCTGTAAGCTCCACTTTCACTACACGTTTTTTTGTCGTTTTTGCTGTTTTAGCCATTTCTTAATTGTTTAATACGCAGCTATTATTTAGTAGCTTTTTTCTTGTTAGCAACAGTTTTCTTTTTACCTTTTCTGGTGCGGGCGTTATTTTTTGTAGTTTGTCCACGTACGGGCAAGCCTACACGGTGACGAACTCCACGGTAACAACCAATGTCCATCAAACGCTTGATGTTAAGCTGTACTTCAGAACGCAATCCGCCTTCTACTTTGTACTTATCGTTGATAATCTGACGAATAGCTGAAAGCTCATCATCATTCCACTCAGAAACTTTCTTATCCAAGCTAATGTTTGCTTCTTTAAGAATGTTTTGCGCGGTGGGCTTTCCTATACCATAAATGTAGGTAAGGCCAATTTCTCCACGCTTATTTTTTGGTAAATCTATACCTGCTATACGAGCCATAATTTGCTGTTATAATAATGTTAACCTTGACGTTGTTTAAATTTAGGATTCTTTTTGTTAATCACATAAAGTCTCCCTTTGCGACGTACAATTTTGCACTCCGCACTTCTTTTCTTAATGGATGCTCTAACTTTCATCTTTCAGTTTTTATTTATAGCGATAAGTAATTCGGCCTTTTGTCAGATCGTATGGAGACATTTCCACCTTTACCTTATCACCAGGTAATATTTTAATATAATTCATTCTCATTTTGCCGGAAATATGTGCAGTGATAACATGCTCATTTTCCAACTCAACGCGAAACATTGCATTTGACAATGCTTCTATGATTGTACCGTCCTGTTCTATCGATGCCTGTTTTGACATTATATGCTATATTGGTTTTACAACCTGTTGATTCTTATTTTTCAGTATCTCTTCAATCATTGCAAACGATGACAAGATTTCAGCCTGATGCTTTCTTACAGCTACTGTATGTTCGAAATGGGCAGATGGCTTACCATCAATCGTTTTAACCGTCCAACCATCCTTACCATACACCACCTGTCTTCTTCCCATGTTGATCATGGGTTCGATGGCGATTACCATGCCTTCAGCAAGCTTTGGACCATTACCCCTGCGACCAAAATTTGGAACTTCGGGACCTTCATGAAGGCTTCGACCTAAACCGTGTCCAACAAGCTCTCTTACCACTCCATAACCATTCAGCTCTGCATGAGATTGAACTGCATGCCCAATATCTCCAACTCTTTTTCCCGACACACACGCTTCGATTGCCTTGGATAAACACTCTTGAGTTACTGCAAGCAACTTTAAAACCTCAGGATCAACTTCGCCGATAGCGAAAGTGTAAGCTGAATCACCATAAAAATCGTTCAACAAAACTCCACAATCGACTGAGATAATATCACCGTCTTTGAATGCAATGTCATTTGGAATACCATGCACAACTTCATCATTAGGAGAAATGCAAAGGGCATTCGGAAATCCATTATATCCTTTGAAAGCCGGCTTACCTCCATGATCACAGATAAACTCATCTGCTATCTTGTCAATCTGCCTTCCTGTAACTCCAGGCTCAACGACTCTCGCCACTTCACCCAGTGTTTTTGCAACAAGTAAAGAACTCTGTCTAATCAGCTCAATTTCATCATTTGTTTTGTAATAGATCATATCAACAAATTATCCGGCCATACTCACAGGGCTTGATGAACGCCCTTTAATTCTGCCACTTTTCATTAATCCATCATAATGACGCATTAATAAATGACTTTCTATTTGCTGAAGTGTATCTAAAACAACACCAACTAAAATCAAAAGAGATGTGCCGCCATAAAATTGAGCAAATTGGTTAGACACACCTAAAATCATTGCAAATGCAGGCAAAATAGCCACAAATGCAAGAAACAAAGAACCCGGTAAGGTAATTTTAGACATCACCGAGTCGATAAATTCAGCCGTTTTCTTTCCTGGTTTAATTCCCGGAATGAAACCGCCATTTCTCTTCATATCTTCAGCCATCTGATTCGGATTAACCGTGATAGCAGTGTAGAAATAGGTAAACAATACAATCAATAAAGCAAAAGTAAAGTTGTACCAAAAACCGGTGAAATCAGAAAAAGTAGCAGCAAAACCTGTTAACGACTCCACATCAGCAAATCCAACAATAGTAATTGGAATGAACATGATTGCCTGAGCAAAGATAATCGGCATTACACCAGCTGCATTCACTTTTAACGGTATATACTGTCTTACTCCACCATACTGTTTGTTGCCCACTATTTTTTTGGCAAACTGAACCGGTATCCGTCTGGTTCCTTGAACCAACAAAATCACCATTACAATCACGAAAAGCAATATCACCAACTCGAGTGCAAAAGCTACTAACCCTCCTTGTTCGAGTCTTGAGAAAAATTCAGCGGTGAAAGCAAATGGAAGATTTGCTATGATACCAATCATGATGATAAGCGAAATACCATTTCCGATTCCCTTATCGGTAATTTTCTCGCCCAACCACATTACAAACATGGTACCAGATACAAGAATAATTACTGATTGGATCCAAAAATAAGGACCCGAATTGGCAATTGCCTGATTACCTACCTGTGATATAAGGTTTGCAATATATCCGGGAGCTTGAAATAATGTAATGATTACAGTAAGATAACGTGTGATTTGATTGATTTTCTTTCTACCGCTTTCACCATCTTTCTGTAGTCTCTGAAAATAAGGAACAGCTATACCTAGCAATTGTATTACAATGGAAGCAGAGATGTAAGGCATTATACCTAACGCAAAAATTGATGCATTAGAAAAAGCCCCTCCGGAAAACATATTCAAAATACCCAAAAGACCATCAGATGTCTGATCTTTCAGGGCATCAAGCTGACTTGGATCAATACCTGGCAATACAACAAATGACCCTAATCTGTAAATTGCGATAAAGGCCAATGTATTGATGATCTTTATGCGAAGATCTTCAATTTTATAAATGTTCTTGATGGTATCTATGAGTCGCTTCATGCTTAAATTTTTGTAACAGTTCCACCAGCGGTTGTGATAGCTTCTTCAGCTTTAGCTGAAAAAGCATGTGCAGTCACAGCAAGCTTTGCTTTTAATTCACCTCTACCTAAAATCTTAATTAATGTATTCTTTGTGGCAAGACCGTTGTCAATCAAGACAGTAAGGTTTACTTCAGCCAAATTCTTATCATCAGCCAGAGTCTGAAGTCTGTCTAGATTGATGCCTCGGTACTCGACTCTGTTTATGTTTTTGAATCCAAACTTAGGAACACGACGTTGGAGTGGCATTTGACCACCTTCAAAGCCTACTTTGGAAGAGTATCCTGAACGTGATTTAGCGCCCTTGTGCCCACGTGTAGAAGTTCCACCTTTTCCGGAACCTTGTCCGCGTCCAATTCTTTTCTCTGACTTTGTGGCGCCCTGAGCGGGTTTGATTGTATTAAGTTTCATTTTTTCTTAAATCTGTCTATTAAACATTTACTTCTTCAACGTGAAGCAGGTGCTTAACGCTGTCAACCATGCCAAGAATCTGCGGAGTTGCTTCATGAACTACAGGAATATTCATTTTTCTTATTCCAAGCGCGATCAAAGTTTTCTTTTGGCGTGCTGGTCTGTCTATTCCGCTTTTTACTTGAACTATCTTAATTTTTGCCATGATTTCTTGTTATTAACCATTAAAAACTTTATCCATAGCGATACCACGCTGTTGAGCTATTGATGCAGCGTCTCTCATTTGGCTTAGTGCATCAATCGTAGCTTTCACCACATTGTGAGGATTTGATGAACCTTTTGATTTTGCAAGTACATCAGTGATACCTACACTTTCCAATACTGCACGCATCGCACCACCGGCAATTACACCTGTACCGTGAGCAGCTGGCTTAAGAAATACTAAAGCACCACCATATTTACCATATTGTTCATGAGGAACAGTGCCATTGATAACAGGAACCTTAATGAGCGATTTTTTAGCATCATCCACTCCTTTAGCAATGGCATCAGTTACTTCTTTTGCTTTGCCTAGGCCATGACCTACAATGCCCTTCTCATTGCCAACAACAACGATGGCTGAAAAGCTAAAGGCACGTCCACCTTTGGTAACCTTGGTAACTCTATTTACCGCTACAAGCTTATCTTTAAGCTCGATATCGCTGGATTTTACTCTTTTTATATTAACGTTTGCCATAGTTTTTTAATCAAAATGTTAATCCACCTTCACGAGCTCCTTCGGCCAATGATTTCACACGACCGTGGTAGAGATATCCATTTCTGTCAAATCTCACTGTACTGATCCCTTTTTCTAAGGCCTTCGCAGCGATAGCCTTACCTACTAGAGAAGCTTGATCGATTTTAGTGCCTTTTTGATTTGCAATTTCAGGTTCTGATGATGATGCTGAAACCAGCGTAATTCCCTTAGTATCATCAATTAACTGAGCATAAATACTCTTATTGCTACGGAAAACACTTAGTCTAGGAGCGCTTTCTTCACCTGAAACCACTTTGCGGATTCTTTTCTTAATCCTGTTTCTTCTAAATTCTTTTGTAATAGCCATTTTACTATCTATTATTTTTTACCTGCAGACTTACCAGCCTTGCGACGTAATACTTCGTTAACAAACTTGATACCTTTACCTTTATATGGCTCCGGCTCTCTCAAAGATCTGATTTTAGCAGCAACCTGCCCAAGAAGCTGCTTGTCGGCACACTTCATAATAATCAGCGGGTTTTTACCTCTTTCACTTTTTGTTTCAATTTTAATTTCCTTAGGAATTTCAAAAGCGATGTTGTGTGAATAGCCCAAAGATAACTCTAGCAATTGACCGGTAACATTGGCTCTATAACCAACACCTACAAGTTCCTGCTCGGTAGTGAATCCTTCAGAAACACCCTTCACCATATTGGCGGTAAGCGATCGGTAAAGACCATGTTTTGCACGGTGATCTTTTTGATCAGTATTTCTTTTAAAACTAATCTCGGTTTCAGTGATTTCCACTTCGATCGCCGGATCAATTGTTTGACTAAGTTCGCCCTGCGGCCCTTTAACCGTAATCACGTTGTTAGCGTAATTTACAGAAACACCTTTGGGCAAATTAATCGGTAGTTTACCTATTCTTGACATTTCTTTAATCAGTTAATAAATATAACATAAAACTTCTCCACCCACATTTTCTTTGCGCGCTTCCTTATCTGTCATCACGCCTTTCGATGTAGAAACAATGGCAATACCTAAACCATTGAGTACACGTGGAAGTGTATCAACACCAGAATATCTTCTTAGACCAGGACGAGAAACTCTCGATAACGTTCTAATAGCCGATGTTTTTGAAACAGGATGATACTTCAAAGCAATTTTAATTGAGCCTTGTGGATTACCTTCAGCAGGTTCAACGAATTTATAACTCGTTATATATCCTTTATCATGAAGGATTTTAGTGATATCCTTCTTGATTTTCGATGAAGAGATTTCCACTATCCTGTGATTAGCTTTGATAGCGTTTCTCAATCTTGTTAAGTAGTCTGAAATTGGATCAGTCATTTTCTTTATTTATATGGGATTACCAACTTGCTTTAGTTACACCTGGAATTTTTCCTTCAGAAGCCATCTCTCTAAATGTAATTCTTGAAAGACCAAATTGACGGATATAGCCACGAGGACGACCAGTCAGTTTACAACGGTTGCGTAACCTGATTTTGGAAGAGTTACGCGGAAGCTTGCTCAAACCGATGAAGTCACCTTCTTCTTTAAGCTTTGCTCTTTTTTCTGCATAACGATCGACCAGCTTCTGTCTTTTAACCTCTCTGGCCTTCATTGATTCCTTTGCCATAACCTTCGCTTTATTTTTTAATGTTTTTAAAAGGCAAACCAAATTCTCTTAACAATGCAAAAGCTTCTTTGTCGGTATTTGCATCAGTCACAAAAGTGATATCCATACCCATGATTTTTGAAACTTTGTCGATGTTTATCTCAGGAAAAATAATTTGCTCTGTTATACCAAGTGTGTAGTTACCTCTTCCATCGAAACCTTTGTCGTTAATTCCGCGGAAATCGCGTATACGAGGCAATGCAACGATGATTAATCTTTCGAGAAATTCATACATTTTCTCACCACGCAAAGTAACTCGCACACCAATCGGTACGCCTTTGCGTAGCTTAAAATTAGAAATATCTTTTTTGGACTTAGTTGCTACCGCTTTCTGACCAGAAATAATAGTCATTTCATTGATAGCAGCATCAATTA
Source organism: Flavobacteriales bacterium (assembly GCA_046294625.1). GTDB lineage: Bacteria > Bacteroidota > Bacteroidia > M30B66 > M30B66 > JBKBKN01. The sequence goes on along the minus strand of JBKBKN010000016.1, from coordinate 33,880 downwards.
ATTTCTTGTCCGAAACAGCCTGACCGATACCTTGGTTAAGGCAAATCTTTTTAAGCTTAGGAACCTGCATCACGCTTTTGTAACCAAATTCATCTTTAAGGGCTGGAACTACTTCGTTCCTGTATTTCGTTTTTAGATTAGGAATGTATGACATTATTTACTCTCCTCCTTAGTCTTTTTAGATTCTTTCTTTGATGAAGCTTTTGCCTTATCAACGAGTTGAAGATTTGAAACATGAATACCGGCTTCTTGCTTAACAATTCCGCCTTGTGGGTTCTTGCTATTTGGTTTAGTGTGCTTGGAAATAAGATTCACACCTTCCACAATTGCTCTTTGTGTTTTGTAATTCACTTCGAGTACTAGGCCACTTTGACCTCTTGAGTCACCGGCAATAACTTTAACTCTATCGTCTTTTTTAATATGCAACTTCATGATTCGTTTTATTAAAGTACCTCAGGAGCAAGTGACACAATTTTCATATACTGCTTCTCACGGAGTTCGCGAGCCACAGGACCGAAAATACGCGTTCCTCTGAGTTCATCATTATTATTCAATAGTACTACTGCATTATCATCGAAGCGGATGTATGAACCATCACTTCTTCTGATTTCTTTTTTCGTTCTCACTACTACTGCCTTACTCACAGCGCCTTTTTTGGCATTACCTGAAGGTAACGCGTGTTTAACAGAAACGACTATTTTGTCGCCTACGCTAGCGTAGCGCTTTTTGGTACCGCCAAGTACACGAATACAAAGAACTTCCTTGGCGCCGCTGTTATCAGCTACTGTAAGACGAGATTCCTGCTGTATCATTTTAAAATATTATTTAGCTCTTTCAATAATTTGTACTAATCTCCAACATTTGTTTTTGCTTAGAGGACGTGTTTCACTGATCAAAACCGTATCACCGATACCACAGTCGTTTTTCTCGTCATGAGCAAAGAAAGTAGTCGTCTTCTTAACAAACTTTCCGTACTTGGGGTGCTTAACTTTACGCTCAACAGCCACCACGATGGTTTTATCCATTTTGTTGCTCTTTACAAGCCCGATTCTTTCTTTTCTAAGATTTCTTTCCATTGGACCGGTTAATTATTTTCGGTTTTTAATCTTTTTACTAATTCCGTTTGCATTCTGGCAATCTGCTTTCGCTTTGTTCTGATTGACAGAGGGTTCTCAAGCGGAGAAATTGAATGGTTGAACACCATTTTATTGTATTGTGCTTTCTCTTCGGTGATCTTCTCACGAAGTTCAGCTGTATTTAATTCTTTAAAATCTAACTTTCTCATCTCGCAGAATTATTGTGCATTAGGATCAAAATCTCTTCTTACGACAAACTTGGTGGTCACCGGAAGCTTCTGTGCTGCCAGTCGTAAAGCTTCTTTAGCAATTTCCATCGGAACACCTTCCGCTTCGAAGATAATTGTACCTGGCTTAACCACAGCAACCCAGTATTCTGGTGAGCCTTTACCTTTACCCATTCGAACCTCTGCTGGTTTCTTGGTGATTGGCTTATCGGGAAACACACGAATCCAAATTTGACCTTCACGTTTCATGTAACGTGTTACGGCAATCCTTGCAGCTTCGATCTGACGTGCAGTCATCCACACACCTTCCATTGCCTTGATGCCAAATGAACCGAATGCAAGCTCCGCTCCGCGGGTAGCATTCCCTTTCATTTTCATCTTGTGCATTTTTCTGTACTTGGTACGTTTTGGTTGTAGCATCGCTAAAACTTATTTTTTATTTAACTCCCTTTGCGTCCGTACTTTTTAGGTTAAAAAAGCCGCCCGATTTTTGGGACGGCAAAGGTAAGTTTAATTTTGTTAAATTCAATATGTTAGTAAAAATATTTTCTCAATTATTTATTTCCACCTCTCTTGCCTTTTCCACCGCGTGATGGAGAAGATGCTTGAGATTTTCCTTTTGTAGCAGAAGTAGCTCCTATGTTAGGGGACAAATCACGCTTACCAAATACTTCACCCTTGCAAATCCACACTTTAATTCCGATGCGACCATAAGTGGTGTGCGCTTCTGCAACTGCATAATCAATGTCTGCACGAAGCGTATGTAGTGGCGTTCTACCTTCTTTGTAGCTTTCAACGCGCGCCATCTCTGCTCCGCCCAAACGACCAGAAATCTTTAACTTTATTCCTTCTGCATTCATTCTCATAGTAGATGTAAGTGCAGTCTTTAGCGCACGGCGGAAAGAAACACGACCTTCGATCTGACGGGCAATGCCATCAGCTACCAATTGCGCATCAAGCTCAGGTCTTTTGATTTCGAAAATGTTGATTTGAACATCTTTCTTAGTAATTCGCTTCAACTCTTCTTTCAATCGATCAACTTCCTGACCTTGCTTACCTATGATAATGCCCGGACGAGCTGTATTGATAGTAACAGTGATTAGCTTCAAAGTTCGTTCGATAACAATCTTGGAAACACCTGCTTTATTAAGACGTGTTTGAAGATAATTACGGATTTTGAAATCTTCTACGATTTTATCTGCATAGTTTTTTCCACCATACCAATTAGAATCCCATCCTTTGATGATTCCAAGTCTCAGTCCGATAGGGTTTACTTTTTGTCCCATTTACAATGATGCTTTATTTAATTGATGTTGTTTTTTGAATCAAGTACGAGTGTAACATGATTTGATCTTTTTCTGATTCTATAACCTCTTCCTTGAGGTGCTGGACGAAGTCTTTTCAAAACTCTTCCACCATCCACAGAAATTTCTTTTACAAACAGGTTACTCTCTTCAAGGCTTAATCCTTCATTTTTGGCTTCCCAGTTAGCAATGGCAGAACGCAATAGCTTTTCAATTCTGGACGCTGCTTCCTTGTTGCTATACTTCAACATAGAAAGTGCTTTGTCAATTTCAGCACCACGAATCATATCTGCCACGAGGCGCATTTTACGCGGTGATGTAGGGCAATTATTAAGCTTTGCAAACGCACTTGCTTTTCTCTCGGCCTTCATTGCATCGGCCATTATTTTTTTTCTAGCTCCCATGATTCAATTATTTTCTGCCTTTATCTTTTTTATTGCCGGCATGACCGCGGAACATACGTGTAGGGGCAAACTCTCCAAGTTTATGGCCTACCATGTTCTCGGTTACATAAACCGGGATGAATTTATTGCCGTTGTGCACAGCGAATGTATGACCAACGAAGTCGGGTGATATCATTGAGCGACGAGCCCATGTTTTGATTACAGACTTCTTGCCTGCATCGTTCATCGCCATAACCTTTTTGTCGAGTTTAAAATCGATAAAAGGACCTTTTTTAAGTGATCTGCTCATATTAAGTTACTCCTTAACGTTGTATTATTTTTTTCTTCTTTCAATAATGTATTTGTTGCTCTTGTTCTTTGGCGCTCTTGTTTTGTATCCTTTTGCCGGAATACCTTTTCTAGAGCGTGGGTGACCTCCTGAGGCTCTACCTTCACCACCACCCATAGGGTGATCTACCGGGTTCATTGACACCCCTCTGTTGCGAGGACGACGCCCAAGCCATCTTGATCTACCAGCTTTACCACTTACCTCCAAGCGATGATCAGGATTCGATACTGAACCAATCACAGCCATACAAGATGCAAGAATTAAACGAGTTTCACCTGAAGGCATTTTCACTACTACATAGCGGCCATCCTTAGCTAAAAGTTGAGCTGAAGATCCTGCACTTCTCACAATAGCTGCACCTTGTCCAGGACGCAATTCAATATTATGAATAGTAGTACCAAGCGGGATGTTTTTAAGCAACATTGCATTACCTGTTTCTACAGGGGTATTTTCACCTGACAACAAAGTTGCCCCAACTTCCAAACCGTTGGGAGCAATGATGTAGCGCTTCTCGCCATCTGCATAATAAAGCAGTGCAATACGCGATGTTCTGTTTGGGTCATATTCAATTGACTTAACAGTAGCAGGGATACCAAACTTTTCACGTTTGAAATCAACGATTCTGTAACGCTGCTTGTGACCACCGCCTAAATAACGCATCGTCATTTTACCGCTATTATTACGACCGCCAGATCTTTTACCTTTCAGCAAGAGGCTCTTCTCGGGTTTTTCAGCAGTGACTTCCGCGAAGGTGTTTGCAACTTTAAATCTTGTTCCGGGTGTTACCGGATTAAACTTCTTTAGTGCCATTTCTTATTAAATGTTACTGTAAAAATCAATAGTATCGCCAGCTGCCAGTGTAACAATTGCCTTTTTGCAACGACCGGTAATACCCATGTTAAATCCTTGTTTTGTGTTACGCGTTTTTACTTTACCCGCGTGACGAATGGTGTTTACTTCTTTTACTTTCACACCATAAGCTTGCTCAACAGCCTGTTTAATCTGTACTTTGTTGGCAGTTTCTTCAACAATGAATCCAAACCTGTTGAATTTCTCAGCAAAAGCAGTATATTTTTCCGTGATAATTGGTTTAATGATTACGCCCATGATTAATTCTTATTAAAGGTTGATTCAATAGAAGGCAGTGCATTCTCCATAACTATAATTTGACTGGCATTTAGAATATCGTATGTATTCAATTGATTGGCCGGCACAACTTTAGTTCCTTGAATGTTGCGAGCAGACAAGTAAATATTCTTATCGGCAGAGGAAACTACTAATAGCGATTTTTTACCTTCAAGACTTAGATTCTTCAGCAATGCTGAGAAGTTTTTTGTTGAAGGCTTTTCATAGCTAAAGTTCTCCAAAAGTGTGATTTCATTATCCTTAGCTTTGTATGAAAGCGCAGACTTACGAGCAAGCTCTTTAACTTTCTTGTTCAATTTGAAACCATAATTGCGTGGTCTTGGACCGAAAATACGACCACCACCTACAAACACTGGCGACTTAATGCTACCTGCACGTGCACCACCTGTACCTTTTTGTCTTTTAAGCTTGCGAGTAGAGTAGTTCACTTCAGCTCTTTCTTTTGCTTTGTGCGTTCCTTGACGACGATTAGCTAATATTAGCTTAACATCCAAGTAAATCGCATGATCATTTGGCTCAATAGCAAAAATCTCTTTGCTAAGTGAAACCTTTCTTCCGGTTTCTTTACCGTTTGTATTTAAGACTGTAAGTTCCATGGTTATTTCTCGATCATTACATAAGAACCCTTTGGTCCGGGTATAGCACCCTGAACTAATATCAGATTCTGTTCTGGTAAAACTTTAACTACTTGTAGGTTTTGAACCTTAACACGGCTTCCACCGGTACGACCTGCCATTCGCATACCTTTAAATACGCGAGAAGGATAAGAAGAAGCACCAAGTGAACCAGGGGCGCGAAGGCGGTTGTGCTGACCATGTGTCTGCATACCAACACCACTAAAACCGTGTCTCTTCACTACACCTTGAAAACCTTTTCCTTTTGAAGTTCCTGCTACATCCACAAACTCACCTTCTTCAAATAAGTCCACAGTGATTACTTCACCAAGACTTCTTTCGGATGTAAAATGCTTAAATTCTACTACCTGATGCTTAGGGGTTGTTTTTGCTTTTTCAAAGTGTCCTTTGAGCGCCGCAGGAGTATTTTTTTCCTTACGCTCATCAAACGCCAGTTGAACTGCAGAATAGCCGTCATTCTCGACGGTTTTTACTTGCGTAACTACGCAAGGACCAGCCTCTATAATTGTGCATGGTATGTTCTTACCAGCGGCACTGTAGATGCTTGTCATTCCGATTTTTTTACCGATTAATCCTGACATTTTATTGAGTTGTTATTATTAAACTATTTTCTGATAAAACTAAACCTTGATTTCAACTTCTACACCGCTAGGAAGTTCGAGCTTCATCAAAGCGTCAACCGTTTTAGACGTTGTGCTGTAGATATCAAGCAATCTCTTGTATGAACAAAGCTGAAATTGCTCTCTAGCTTTCTTGTTCACGTGAGGTGACCTTAACACTGTGTAAATTTTTTTATCCGTTGGAAGCGGTATTGGACCACTAACCACAGCACCAGTTATTTTCACTGTTTTTACTATTTTCTCAGCTGATTTGTCAACGAGGTTGTAATCGTAGGATTTAAGTTTTATTCTAATTTTTTGGCTCATGTTTGAGATGCTATAAAGAACGTTTGATTATGCTTTTTCTAATTTACCTTTTGCTTTTGCAATTACTTCGTCAGCAATATTTTTAGGTGCTTCAGCGTAATGAGAGAATTCCATAGTTGAATTTGCACGTCCGGATGAAATGGTGCGAAGCGTGGTCACGTAACCAAACATTTCAGAAAGAGGAACTTTAGCCTTGATTACCTGAGCTCCTGCTCTACTATCCATTCCTTCCATTTGACCACGACGCTTGTTCAAGTCACCAATGATATCACCCATATATTCTTCAGGCGTTACTACCTCTACCTTCATAATCGGCTCTAACAAAACTGGTTTGGCATTTTTAGCCGCTTCTTTAAATCCGATTCTTGCACATATTTCGAAAGACAATGAATCAGAATCGACAGCATGATAGGAACCGTCGCTTACTACCACTTTCATGTTATCGATGGCATAACCTGCTAACACACCATTAACCATGGCAGATTTAAAGCCCTTCTCAACAGCTGGTATGTATTCTCTGGGAATATTTCCACCTACTACTTCATTTACAAATTGAAGACCTTCTTTGCCTTCATCTGCTGGTCCAAGTGTAAACACAATATCGGCAAACTTACCACGACCACCAGTTTGTTTCTTGTATACCTCACGGTGAGAAACTGTGGCTGTAAGAGCTTCTTTATAGTTAACCTGTGGAGCTCCTTGATTACATTCTACCTTGAATTCTCTTTTCAAACGGTCAAGAATAATATCAAGGTGTAGCTCACCCATTCCAGAGATAATTGTTTGACCTGTATCTTCATCAGTTTTAACTCTGAAGGTAGGATCTTCTTCAGCTAACTTAGAAAGTGCCATGCCTAATTTATCAACATCAGCTTGAGTTTTAGGCTCAATAGCGATACCAATAACTGGTTCAGGGAATTGCATAGCTTCGAGTACGATAGGATTCTTCTCGTCGCAAAGTGTATCACCGGTTTTTATATCTTTGAAACCCACAGCTGCACCTATGTCGCCTGCTTCGATAGCCTCAATAGGGTTTTGCTTGTTCGCATGCATTTGGAAGATTCTTGATATTCTTTCCTTATTTCCGCTTCTTGAATTGTAAACGTAAGAGCCCGCATCAAGCTTACCAGAATATACACGGAAGAAACATAAGCGACCAACAAATGGGTCAGTTGCAATTTTAAAAGCGAGTGCCGTAAATGGCTCTTTTGGATCAGGACGACGTGTAATTTCTTTTTCCGTGTTTGGATCAATTCCAATGATATTTTCTTTATCCAATGGACTTGGCATTAGCTCCATTACGTAGTCCAACATGGTTTGAACCCCTTTGTTTTTAAAAGAAGATCCACAAACCATTGGCACAATTTTGTTTGCTATACAAGCTTTTCTTAGGGCCGCCAATACTTCCGCTTCTGTGATCGATTCAGGATTGTCAAAGAATTTTTCCATTAGCGTATCGTCATACTCAGCTACGGCTTCGAAAAGCTTTTCTCTCCACTCAAGAGCTTCAGCCATCATGTCGGCGGGAATATCTACTACGTTGTAAGTCATCCCCTTGTCGTGTTCATTCCATTCAATACCCCTAAAGTTGATCAAATCAACTACTCCACGGAAGGTTTCTTCTGCACCAATAGGCAGCTGAAGCGGAATAGCATTTCCACCTAAAACATCACGAACTTGTTTAACTACTGCAAGAAAATCTGCACCCTGTCTGTCCATCTTATTAACAAAACCGATTCGGGTCACATTGTAATTGTTGGCTAACCTCCAATTTGTTTCAGATTGAGGCTCAACACCGTCAACTGCAGAAAATAAGAACACCAAACCGTCGAGAACTCGTAAAGAACGGTTTACTTCTACCGTGAAATCAACGTGCCCTGGCGTATCAATGATGTTAATTTTATATTTATTGTTTCGATAATTCCAAAAACAAGTTGTGGCCGCGGATGTAATAGTAATCCCACGTTCTTGTTCCTGCACCATCCAGTCCATTGTAGCAGCACCATCATGCACTTCACCTATTTTGTGATTTACACCCGTGTAATAAAGAATACGCTCAGTTGTTGTTGTTTTACCAGCATCAATATGTGCTGCGATGCCTATGTTTCTGGTAAATCTTAAGTCGGTTGCCATTGTTTTGTTTATCTGTAAAATTTAGAATCTAAAATGAGAGAATGCTTTGTTTGCTTCAGCCATGCGGTGCGTGTCTTCTTTCTTTTTATGTGCTGCACCTTCACCTTTTGATGCTGCTATAATCTCGGAAGCAAGCTTTTGAGCCATTGATTTCTCGTTTCTTTTTCTGGAAAACATGATCAACCACTTTATTCCCAAGGCAGTTTTTCTATCCGGGCGTATTTCCATTGGAATTTGAAAAGTTGCTCCACCTACTCTTCTTGATTTAACTTCTACCGAAGGTGAAACATTTTCCAACGCTTTTTTCCACACTTCATACCCACTCTCTTCTGTGCGTTTTTCTACGATGGCAACCGCTTCATAAAAAATGTTGTAGGCAATGCTTTTTTTACCGTCGTACATGAGGTTGTTAACGAATCTTGTAACAAGTGTATCGTTGAATTTAGGATCCGGTTTTCTCGGAATTCTTTTTGGCGTGGTCTTTCTCATTGAAAAAGCTTTTTTCTCTGTGATTAATTAATTATTTTTTGCCTTTACCTTTTGCTGCCGGAGCTGCTCCTGGTTTTGGTTTTTTGGTTCCGTATTTCGAACGACGTTGATTTCTTCCTTCAACACCTGATGTATCAAGCGCACCTCTAACAATATGGTAACGAACACCCGGCAAGTCTTTAACTCTACCACCGCGAATCAATACGATGGAGTGCTCCTGCAAATTGTGACCTTCGCCAGGGATGTAAGCATTCACCTCTTTTGAGTTGGTTAATCTGACCCTAGCTACTTTACGCATAGCAGAGTTTGGCTTCTTTGGTGTGGTGGTATAAACACGTGTGCAAACGCCACGACGTTGCGGACATGAATCCAATGCAGGTGATTTACTTTTAGCTGGTTTTAGGTTTCTACCCTTTCTTACAAGTTGCTGTATTGTTGGCATGCTTGGTTTGTATTTTTTATTTTATTATCTCTGATGTTTTTAACAAATGTTTTTAACAAAGCCCATTTTTTGGGGAGCGCAAAGATAGTAAGTTGATTTTATATTGCAACACATTGAGTAAAAAAAAATTAAACATCGCTATTCATCGCTGAAGTGTTCCTATTGAAAGTTTGATAAAAACGTTCAATAATCAAGTTTTGAACATCGATACATATATAATAGATGCATTACTTATCGCTGTTTGATAAATTAAATGGATACAGGTTAGTAATCTGCTGAAAGCAGTTTGGATTATTATTAATTTCGCTCCGATGAATTATTTGAACGAACTCAACGACATTCAAAGGCAAGCTGTGCAGTGTACAGAAGGTCCTGTAATGATCATTGCTGGTGCCGGATCGGGAAAAACCAGAGTATTAACCTATCGTATTGCCCATTTAATTAACAATGGTGTGGATGCATTTAACATTCTTGCATTGACATTCACCAACAAAGCAGCAAGAGAAATGAAAGAGCGTATCCATCACATTGTGGGTGGAGAAGCAAAAAATATTTGGATGGGTACCTTTCATAGTGTATTTGCCAAAATACTACGAGTGGAAGCTGAAAAAATTGGGTATCCAAACAATTTTACGATTTACGATACGGACGACTCGAAAGCATTGATAAAATCAATTGTTGGCGAAATGGGTCTGGATGAAAAAGTTTATAAATCAAGCTTGGTATTAGGTAGAATTTCAAGTGCCAAAAACAATCTTATTTCTGCACGGCAATATAATCAGATGCCGGAGGCAATTTCTGAAGACCGTTTGGCCGGCAAGCCAAAAATCGGTGAAATCTATCTGGCTTACGAGCAAAGATGCTATAAAGCTTCGGCCATGGATTTTGACGATCTTCTGTTTAAGACCAATGTGTTATTGAATCAGTTTCCGGAAGTGCTCTATAAGTATCAACAAAAGTTTCGATATATCATGGTAGATGAGTATCAGGATACGAACTTTAGCCAATATCTTATTGTGAAGAAACTAGCCGCAATGTATCAAAACATCTGCGTGGTAGGAGATGATGCACAGAGTATTTATGCATTCCGAGGAGCCAATATTCAGAATATTCTAAACTTTGAGAAAGACTATCCCGAACTTAAAGTATTCAAGCTGGAACAAAATTACCGATCAACAAAAATAATTGTTGAAGCCGCCAATCAGGTGATTAGAAACAATAAAGACCAGCTTCCAAAGGTGGTTTGGACTGATAATCTTGGAGGAGAAAAAATCAAAATCATTCATGCAGAAACTGATAATGATGAAGCTCTCCAAATAGCAAACAATATTTTTGAACTAAGAATGCACAAGCAACTTCCCAATCAGGATATTGCTATTTTATATCGTACCAATGCGCAATCCAGAGCTTTGGAAGAACAATTGCGAAGAAGAAATATACCATACAGGATTTACGGTGGTTTATCGTTTTACAAACGAAAAGAAATCAAAGACATCTTGGCTTACTTCCGTCTTACCATCAATCATTTTGATGAAGAAGCTTTGAAACGCGTGCTCAATTATCCAGCAAGAGGAATTGGCAAAACTTCGCTTGAAAAAATGATTGTAGCAAGTGGGGAACTTAATCAACCACTGTGGACTATACTTGAAGAACTTCCGCAAAATAAAGCGCTGGATGGTGCATCAGCACGAAAAGTGACCGATTTTGTGACCATGATCAAGAGTTTTGCCTTGGGTATGAAGACACAAAGTGCCTATGATATTGCGCAACATATTGCACGATCATCCGGCTTATTAGCAGAATTGAATATTGATAAAACACCTGAAGGAATATCACGTCAAGAAAATGTGATGGAATTGTTAAACGCCATTCAGGAATATGTAGATAGCGAAGATGTTACAGAAGACGGCGAAATCAAGCAAAAAAATTTAGCCACCTTTGTTCAAGATGTGGCATTGCTCACTGATGCCGATGAAGATGATGAAAATCCTAACAAAGTATCATTGATGACGGTGCATGCTGCTAAAGGTTTAGAATTTAAGGCAGTTTTCATCGCAGGGATGGAAGAAAATTTATTCCCATCGCAGCTTTCACTTAATTCAAGAGAAGAGCTTGAAGAAGAAAGAAGACTGTTTTATGTAGCCGTAACCAGGGCAGAACATTACTTATTTGTGAGCTATGCAAACCACCGATATAGGTGGGGCAATATCGTTTCATCTGAACCAAGTAGATTTATAGATGAGATTGATGCAAAACTAATTGACTTTCCACAGCGTAAAATCAGTCAACCAAATAAGGGCGGATTTTTCAGCTTCGACGAAGAAAGAACCGGTTATGGAAATGCAAGGAAATCAACAATCCAACCAATAGAGCGCAAGACCATCCCACCAAAGAAAAACCTTGTTTCAGTGAGCGAGGCTGGGAAAAAAGCCACGAATGAAGTGAGCGATTTTCAGGAGAGCGACCCTAACCTGTTAAGAAGTGGCATGGAAGTGGAACACCAAAGGTTTGGAAAAGGTAAGATCTTAAATATTGAAGGGAAACCCGGCGAACAAAAGGCGACAATATTTTTTGAGAATACCGGACAGAAACAATTATTGCTTAAGTTTGCGAAACTCAGAATTCTTTAAATTCCCACTTTTCATTCATGGAATATAATACGCAAAGACCTAAACTGATAATATCAGAATATGGTCGACATGTGCAAAAAATGGTAGATCAGGCTTTGGCCATGTCAGATCGTGACGAGCGAAATAAATATGCCCAGTACATTATTTCTGTGATGGGTCAGCTCAACCCTCACCTTCGCGACATCGAAGATTTTAAGCACAAACTTTGGGATCATTTGTTTATTATGTCAGATTTTAGACTGGATGTGGACTCTCCATACCCAATTCCATCACGTGAAGTATTGAATACAAAACCTGACCGCGTGAATTATCCGAGTAACGAGATAAAACTTCGTCACTACGGAAAAATCATTGAGCGCATCATTGACAAGACAGTGAAAATGGAAGCCGGTGAACAAAAAAACCTTATGATTGGAGCTGTAGGCAACCATTTAAAAAAATCATTCCTAGCATGGAATCGCGACTCGGTAGAAGATGAACAAATTGCATCAGACTTGATACAGATTTCGGGCGGACAACTTAGACTCAATGAAGACACCAAGCTTAATTCTATTAAAGACTTAATAATCCCAAGTCAGAATCAAAATCAACAACGCAACAAGCGTAACGCTAAAAAGAAAAAGAGGAAATTCACCGGAGGTTCTTATTAGACTTTGTAACCTTAAAAAAATTCATCATAACATTGTTAATTCTTAGCCTGCACATAATTACAGGCTTTTTATTTTTTTGTTTTACTTGCTTTCTTAAATAACATTAAGCCTTAGCCCATGAACAGATTTGAGATCAAAGGAGGAAAACGACTATATGGTGAAATCATTCCTCAGGGAGCAAAAAACGAAGCCTTACAAATACTCTGTGCTGTATTACTCACCCCTGAAAAAATCATTATTGACAACATTCCAGACATTGTAGATGTCAACAAACTGATTGACTTATTGGCTGCATTAGGAGTGAAAGTAGAAAAGCTTTCTCCTGGAAAATTTTCTTTTCAAGCTGATGATGTAGATGTTGATTTTTTGATTTCAGAAGAGTTTAAGAAAAAAGGGAGTGCACTTCGCGGTTCAGTAATGATTGTCGGACCTTTGTTGGCAAGATTTGGTCGTGGCTATATTCCCAAACCCGGTGGTGATAAAATTGGTCGCAGGAGATTAGACACACATTTTATTGGATTTCAAAAATTAGGTGCGCAATTCGATTACGACAGCAATGATAATTTTTACAAAGTTGAAGCCAAGCAACTTAAAGGAACATACATGCTATTGGATGAAGCTTCGGTAACAGGTACAGCCAATATCCTAATGGCTGCAGTGATGGCCGAAGGGACTACTACCATTTTCAATGCCGCTTGCGAACCTTATCTTCAGCAGCTTTGTAAAATGCTTAATAGCATGGGTGCTAAGATATCGGGCGTAGGCTCTAATTTACTCAGTATTGTAGGTGTAAAATATCTTGGAGGTTGTGAGCATCGTATGCTGCCCGATATGATTGAAATTGGCAGTTTTATCGGACTTGCCGCCATGACACAGTCAGAAATCCGAATCAAGGACACCGGTTATGATCATTTGGGAATTATTCCTGACACCTTTCGTCGATTAGGTATAGAACTAGAAAGACAAGGAGATGATATTTTTATTCCACAACAAGACAGTTATACTATTCAAAAATACATCGATGGCTCCATTATGACAATCGCCGATGCCCCCTGGCCCGGGTTTACACCTGACTTATTAAGCATTGTGCTGGTAGTAGCAACACAAGCCAATGGAAGTGTGCTTATACATCAGAAAATGTTTGAAAGCAGGCTATTCTTTGTTGACAAACTAATTGATATGGGCGCTCAAATTATTCTTTGCGATCCACATCGTGCCACCATCATTGGAATCAACCGTCAGTATAAACTGCGTGGTATTCGAATGACTTCGCCCGACATTCGCGCGGGGGTAGCCCTGCTCATTGCAGCACTCTCAGCTGAAGGTACGAGTATTATTGATAACGTAGAGCAGATCGATCGCGGATATCAGCACATTGAGCAAAGATTGAAAAATATTGGAGCCGATATAAAACGTGTTTAAAACCAATTGCATTGCAAATTTTTACGCTTATAAAATGGCAATTCTTAAGATTTGCTAATTCAGGCAAGGTTTTTGTAATTTTGTTGCTCGATGTCTTATAATGACTCGCTAAACCATATTTTTAATTTAAATCAAATTACCAATGAATAAAGTAAATGGACTTATTGCTACTTGCGCAATGATCTTTTTTGCGACTGCAGCATTCGTAACGCAGAAACAAGAAAAAGGAGTGCCACCGGTGGGAACCAATGTTGGCAATCTTGCTCCGGAAATAGATTTACAAGACCCTAATGGAAAAACCATAAAACTTTCATCGCTTAGAGGAAAAATGGTTTTGTTGGATTTTTGGGCCTCGTGGTGTGGACCTTGTCGATTTGAAAACCCGAATGTGGTGAAAGCTTATGAGAAATTCAAGGACTCAAAATTTAAAGATGGCGCCAAGGGTTTCACCATATATAATGTTTCACTCGATCAAAACAAACAACGATGGGTTGATGCCATTCAGAAAGACAATCTTACTTGGGAATATCATGTGAGTGATTTGAAAGGATGGTATTCTTCTGCAGCTTCCACTTATGGTGTGCAAAGTATTCCTGCTAATTTCCTGCTTGATTCTAAAGGAGTGATTATTGCCAAAAACCTTCGCGGACAGTTACTTGAGCAGGAAATTGCCAAGCATGTGAAATAAAAAGCAATAAATATATATTTCTAAAAAGCTCCTAAAGGAGCTTTTTTCGTTAGTTGGCATTTGGTTTGAAAGTTGATTTGAAGATGCGATGTTCTTTTCAGATTAAAATATTCATCCAGTAATTATCGATACAACATCTTTTTTACATGCGTATTGATAAGTCTAAACCTATCTACCCAAGACAATGAGAAAGCTATTTCAGATTTTAATTGTTGCATTGCTATTATCACACGTTCAGTCGGTTGATGCACAACGCAGAGTCCAAAATTTTAGTATTTCAAACAACGCAACATCCTTGCCTGTAACAGGATATCCGGTATTGTTTTATGCCAACTTCCATCCCGGCGCTGATTGGCAATTCCAAAAATCGATCAATCAGTCTGAGACCAACCGATTAAATTATGTTCTGAACGGAGGCTTCATTTATCATCGGTTTGTCCAAACCTTACTGTATGGAAGTGCAAGTATGATGTATGAACGTAAGTTGAGTTCACGACTCCATTTTAATATTTCTTTAGGGGTGGGATTTGGGAATGCCTTTAGCAATGAAGCTGTAGCAAGATTAAACGATCAAGGCGAATATGAAGCAGTTAGAAGGCTTTATCATCGTCCACAGTTTTTGATTTTGTTTCAACCAGGGTTTAGCTACAGTCTGAGTAAAGAAAAACCCGATGGAATTCGGCTGACGGCCAATTTCAGAACTATGCTTCAGGGTGTATTCGTGAAGCAATATGTACCCTTGTTGCCCATCAATTCATTTATGCTGGGTGTTACCGTTCCTTTCAAAACCACTAAGCCCTAAATGCCATGAAATATTTCAGCAAATACCTATTGTTCGCCGCAGTCACCTTTCTGCTAAGCAATTGCAGTCGGGAGGTAGAGCAAACGATCAATTTGAATTGTGAGCATCCGTTGATTAACCAGAATCACCCACGCGCAACGACCTATCAGAATTTTATCAATGATTATGTAAAGAAAGGGCTGCCCGGAATTTCCTTGTTGATTGAAGATGAAGATGGCATTTTTGTAGGAGCTGCGGGAAAAGCTGATTTGGAAAATAATATTGACTTTACACCTTGTCATATTTCAAAAGCAGCTAGCATTACCAAATTATTAGTAGGCACACTAACTTTAAAACTCCAAGAAGATGGTAAACTCAGTTTGGATGATCCAATTGAAAAATACATCGATCAAAACACTATCGATCGAATAGATGGGGCGTCCGGAAAAAAGATTCGTCAACTTATGAATCATACAACCGGAATCTTTGATGTGATAACCTCATCGAAATTTTACCTAGCAGTATTGAACAATCCCAACAAGGCTTGGACTCAAGAAGAGCTTCTCCGATTTGTTTATGGTGAAACAGCTGAAGGGCTTAATAATCCCTATCCAGCTAATTACAGTAATACGAATACACTTTTGCTAAGTATGTGTATCGATAAAGCTACCGGAGAATCACATGCTAAGCTGCTTCGCAGCAAAATATTAGAACCGTTGCAAATGGGCAATACTTTTTATCAAAGTCGCGAATCTATTCCCAATACAGCAGCTCAAGGTTATTATGACTTGTACAACAACAATCGGGTGGTGAATGTATCTAATCTAATTACCGGAAGCGGCAATGGCTATGGAGGTATTTACTCCAATGTGTTTGATTTGCATCGCTTCATCAAAGCCCTTTTTGCAGAAAAAACCATACTCAATGAAGCTTCTCTTGCTGAGATGTTTAACACCACTCAGGAAGATGATGATTTCTTTACCGGTGCAGGTACAGTGAAAAAGTTTACCCAAAAAGCAGCTTATGGCATTGGGCACACAGGTAGAGATTTGGGCTATTCAGCTAATCTGTTTTATTTCCCAGAACGCAATGTGGTAATTACCTTTTTTGTAAACTATGGTACAAATGGCGACAGTCGCTTGCGCCCTATTTTCAGAACCTTTGAAAGTGAATTGACGGATTTGGTACTGCAATAGTTACCAGCAATAGAAGCTAAGTGGTCATAGAGATGATAGGATGCTGTTCAAGGATGGTAGGATTGGTCTATTCGACAAGTTTCTATCAGTTTACTTGTAATCCTTAAACGTAAGAAAGATTGCTAAAACGCTACTACCTAACTGCTTGCAAAACCTTTTATTCAATTTATTAAAGTATATTGCTTCAATTACATGTAAGACAATCTGTGCAAATCGAATCAGGTATTTTAAGAACTTTGGCAGACCTTGCAATTATTCGACAAACTCTTTGCCGGGTAAATAAGCAGCGTTAAAACTTGAATAATGGATTATTTCTGGCTCATATTTGGTTTAATCCTTGTCATCATAGGAGTAGCGGGAAGTTTACTGCCCGGTTTACCGGGAACGCCTTTTAGTTGGCTAGGAATTTTGGTGCTTCATTTTTGCAACGAAATCCCATTTCAATGGACATTGCTTATCATCACCTTTTTATTTATGGCCTTGGTGAGTGTTTTAGACTATTGGATGCCCGGATATGGCACTAAAAAATTCGGTGGTACTCGATATGGTATTTGGGGAACAAATATTGGATTAGTGATAGGACTGCTTGCGCCTGTTCCATTTGGCGTGATCATTGGTCCATTTCTAGGCGCTTTTATCGGAGAATTGATCTACAATTCGAAGGAACATAACCGCGCATTCAAAGCTGCAATTGGCTCATTTCTTGGCTTCGTAGCCAGCACATTTATGAAAGTTATACTAAGCCTAATTTATCTTGGGATTTTCATTCAACAGATTTGGATCCATCGCTCTGTTTGGTTTTGAAAAATGAAAACAGCACTGTAAGCCGGGTTCTGTATTACTGCCATTGAAGCAGCAATCGCTATCATTTATCTGGACTTGTCGTCACCGGCAAGTTCTATCGACCTACCCTCCCCGCTTGCCTGCAAGCAGACAGAAGGCGCGCAACCTCATGCGCGGGGTTTATTTGGTCTTTCAACCCATAAGGTTTACCCTGTTGCATGTCACCATGGCAACACGTGAGCTCTTACCTCGCGATTTCACCCTTACCTCTATTGCAAGAATAGAGACGGTATTGTTTCTGTGGCACTATCTGTCAATCAATTGTTGCCGCATGATTGCCTTCCCGTTAGGAAGTATGGTGCGCTGTGTTGCCCGGACTTTCCTCTATCCCGATTTACATCGGAACAGCGATAGCGCGTGCTGTTTTCATTGCAAAGTTAATTAAATTAAGTCTATTCATTTTTTTATGCATCAAGCTCATTGCTACGGTCAATTTTTGCAGCACGAATAAGTGTAATGCGCCCTTGTCGATCATCTAATTGATGCTTAGGAAAAATGATAAATTGGAGGAATGATCAAATGAAAACAAAAAATCCCGCTAAAAGCGGGATTCTTCAAAGGAATGTTATGTCTTAATTAATCGTTGATTCTTTTAACATTAGCTGCGTTTAAACCACGCTTTCCTTCCTGAACATCAAAGCTCACTCTGTCATTCTCGCGAATTTCGTGAATCAATCCCGTAACATGTACGAAGATGTCCTTGTTTGTTCCGTCTTCAATAATAAATCCAAATCCTTTGGACTCGTTGAAGAATTTTACTACTCCATTTTTCATTTAATTAAATTTAATTTCAGCAAAGATACCGTTTTTTTCTTCACGAAAACGAGAATGCAAAAATTAACTGATTTTTTATGTATGAAATGGTGAACAGCTTAGTGAATGATTGCTGATGTAGCCTAATAATGGCCAAAACATGTTTCGTGTACCTCTCCTTATTTTTTAATTTAATATGAAAGAATGCAGTAGAATTCTCCCTTAATTCAGTTTCAATCGACTGTGGAATATCAAAAAGTTATTAACAATTAACATTTCCTTACATTTGTAAAAATTTATCTAAACCATGACTAAAACCTTTACGTTCAAAAGCTTAATGCTGTCAAGCCTTTTATGCTTGACGCAACTATTTGGGCAATCAACTTATTTTGTTGATGGCCAAAATGGCAATAATGCAAATACCGGACTTAAGAAATCGGATGCCTTTCTGACCATATCTGCAGCCATAAATGCATCTTCTGATGGAGATATCATTCGTATTGCACCGGGTGTTTATGGAGAACAATTGATTGTTAACAAGAGATTAACTCTCATTGGAGCTGGCGCTTCTACTGATGCAGCAGTTTCCACCATTATTCAGCGCACCACAGGGCAAGTAATAACCATAGATGCCGGTATGTTGGGAGATCTTAATGTAGCTTTACAGAGCATGCGTATAGAAGCCACAAGTAATGGCTCTGCAATTACCATCCTTAGCAGCAATGTAAGTCTGGAAAGAATAGCTGCCCGTGGCGCTCAGCAAAGAGCTATTCAAATCAACAGCTCGGTAAACAATATTATCGTTAATCGTGCTGAAGTATTTGATTCTAATATTGGCTTGTTGGTAAACGATGACATTGACGTGAATGGGGTTCAAATTCGAAATACCATCTTTAGAAACAATCGAACACATGCGATCATGTTTCGCGAAAGTAATCCCAATATTGCCGGAAAGCTCGAGAATGTGATAGTGAGCAATTGCATGTTCAGAGACAACAATCCAACGAACATCAATCTAGGGCACGCCATCTACATGGAAAAACTCAGTAATGCCATATTTGAAAACATTTCCATTTACACTCCACTTACCAACTCCCAAAATGCGATAGATGTGAACTTGAAATGGAGAACTGATTATTCAGACCTGATCTTTCGTAATATCCTGATTTCAAGAGAAACCGAAGGAGTAGGTATTTTTGTGAAAGGCAGAGATGATGCCCCACTTTACGATGCCGTTCCTGCCATTTTGAACAATGTAAGTATCATCGGCAGCCGATTTATAGGATGCAGAAGTAATATCAGATTTGAAAATAATGTCAATGGTATCACTGTACAGCGCAATGATTTATCGAACTTCAACTCTCAGCAAGGGTTTGCTATAGCCAATCTATCTACAGCGCTGAGTGCCATGAATGCTGACCATAATTTCTTTGGTGGTACGCCCTTTGTCGGACTGGCGTATGCCGCTTCTTCAATCCAGGGCAGCAATGTAATCACGCTTGTTCCCCCCTTTAATACCGAACAGGTAACACCCGGCTTATTTGTTTTTGGACAAAATGTTCCTTTTGCGACTATCGTTACAGAAGTGAATGGAAATGACCTGATACTTTCAAATCCTGTAGGCGCTACTGCAGCAGAAGATGCATTTATGCTATCGCCCAATATTTTTCCTTCTGCACACATTGTATCTCCAGCTATTAGTCCATTGAGCTTTGCAAATGCTTTAGAATTCCGTACTGTAAATAATCTTAACCAAAGTTTCGCCAATCTTGAGTCCGCCTTATTAGGAACACCGGCAGATGGGCAGATTTTTCATGTAGAGCCGACCACTTATCCGGGGGGAATTAATGTAGATAGAAACGTAACTTTTCAAACTGCTGGCGCTGGTTCATTAGACGCTAACAGTGTTCCCTTGTTTGACAACTTAATAGTTAACAACGCCGATCTCAAACTCAATATGGATATTACAGTGGTGAATCAGTTGCTGCTTAATGGAAGTCTTTATTTAAATGATCAGCAGCTCAACCTTGAAGGTAAAATCAGTGGTGTAGGTGATATTCTTGCATCTCAAGCATCATCCATTCAAATAAACGGAGCTGATTCTGTTGGAATCATTCGATTCAACAATGAAGGTCAAGAACTTGGACAATTGGTTTTCAATCGTGAAAACAATGGTGTGTTGAGTTTAAACAGCAATTTGACCGTTCATCATGCTGAATTATTGGCCGGAACAATCAATACCAATAGTCACACTTTGTCAATCAGTAATCCGGGAATTCAAAAAACAGGAGATACATTTTCATTGATTGGACGTCTAGGACTTCAAATTGCTTCAGAGAACACTACTTTTGATCTGCTCTTCCCAACTGCAGGAATGGTAAATGGCCGAAGAGATTTTGGTTTGAGCCTGCGTCAAAATTCTGCAAATCCGAATTTCTATTTTGCTACAATGATTGAAGAATCTGGGTATGATCTAGGCTTAGATTTACCGGACGGCATTGATCGGGTTTCACCTATCCGATACTGGTTGATTGAGAAAGAAAACGAATCTAATCTTGAAGAAGCATTTGCCACCATTTACTACCTAATGGGAGATTTGGTGAAAGACAATGAACCTGAAAAGCTTAACATGCTTAAACAAGAATTTGGTGGCGCAGCCATGTGGATGAATATTGGTGGTTTTGCCAATCCACCGATTAATGGAAGCATAACATCTTCTATTCCGGTTTCTGAGCTTGGCTACTTTAGTATAGGTAATGTTGTGGGTGGAAATAATCTAATTCCTGACACGATTTACGTAGATGCTACACTTGGAAACAATAATTACAACGGTTTGAGCCCTATTTTCAATCCCGAAACCAATGATGGCCCAAAACTTACCATCAATGCCGGAATTGAAGCCGTGTCGCCAACAGGTGTGGTAAGTATTGCCGGAGCTTACTACCCCGAGCGAGTGTTCTTAAACAAAAGAATTTGCTTAAGCAAATCAGGAACAACAGCTGTTTCAGTCGACACTTTAGTTATTATGAATGGAGTAAGGCTATTACCAAATTTACCTTCAGAAACAGATTTTGCCATAAACACCGTGGACTTAGAGGCCGGCGCAAGACTTGCTGACGGATTTCTATTGGTTGCAGAAGATGGCGTGGTGTATTTAAGAGAACAGCTGTATTCAGAAAACGTGAGCACAAATAAAAGCTTCATAATCAAAGGTGAAACTGAGGTAACAGTGCACACCATTAACCTAAATGCAAACAATATTCTAACTCTAGAGACACCATTTGTAGTTGGCAATCAAATCAACCTGAATGCAACAAGCGGTTCGCGTGTGAGAATTTATGACGATAATCTCACGGTGAGCAATTTGTCTCAAATTACCGGAATTTCTCCAATCAGTTATGTGATTACAGAAGGAAACGGCTTCCTAACATTACAAAGCTTAGGTACTGAGTCTGTAATATTCCCAGTGGGCACTTCACAACATTATGCTCCGGTTGATATGCGTGACGATAACAATACGGGGGATGCCATAGGTGCACGCGTGAAATTTGCTGAGCAGGGAGAGAATTTCATACCCGTTTTGCCGGAGCTTGCGACATCTTATGTACAGCTTCAGTGGCATATCACAGAATCAACTCCAGGAGGTCACAGCCTTAAAATGGGATTTAATTATAACAATCAGGTGCAGGTGAATGGATTCGATGGACAACCTAATAGAATTCTTGCTATTAGCAACAATGCAGGGGATTGGACATCATTAAATTCAGCGTTTTTTACGCCCAACAATGCATCAGCATTAGGCTTGACAGATGTGGAAGGCTCCTACGCAATGTATGCGCTCACCACTGTAGGACTCCAAACAGAAGCGGGCTTGACCGGAAAAGTTTACCCAAATCCATTTAAAAAAGATTTTCAAGTTTTCTTGGATGCGCCATTTGCAGGAACACTCCAATTGGTGGATATGACCGGACGTGTGATTTGGGAAGAAAAGGTTAACACCATGGTTAAGTCAATATTGACCTTATCATCAGCAAATGTAATTCCTGCCGGAGTTTACTTTTTAAACATGAATAACGGTGCAAAACCTATTGTACATCGATTGATTAAGCAAGATTAAAATAGATTGGACACTAAAAAAAAATCTAGGGCCGGCCTTAAAGGCCGGCCCTAGATTTATTAATATGATTTAAAACTTTAGTTATCATGCTTGAAAACCAAGGTGAATGTGCTCCCTTTTCCAAGGATAGAATCTACCTGTATTTCTCCACCAAGCTTAGTTACAATCTCTTTAACGATGTAAAGTCCTATTCCTGAACCACCTGACTTCTCAGAAGCGCGATAAAACATATCGAAGATCTTGTCAATCTTATCTTTTTCTATACCTGCTCCATTGTCAGATACTTTGATAATGGTGTTGTCTTTATCACTAAGAATGTTGACTTCAATCCAAAGATGCTCCTGCGAAAAATTATGGTAGCGGATGGCGTTTGAAAATAAATTGGATAAAATAATTTTAATCCTCGACAAGTCTGAGAAAAACGCCTGTTGCTCATCGATTTGAATGCGCCACTCAATTCGTTCCCCCCCTTCCATAAACTGCAAATTCTCCTTTATCTCATCTATAATCTCCTTGAAATTAATTCGAGACTTTTGCACTTCGAGCCGTGTGTTTCTAGAGTAGCTAATAATATCGTTGATGAAACCGTCGAGTTTTTTCACACTCTTTTCCATCATATCCATGTAGAGCAAGGTTGAATCTTCTTTACTCTCTAATTTGGCCAAATTAATTAAGCCCAGAATGGATGTTAGTGGAGCACGAAGATCATGTGATGCACTATACACAAATCGATCTAGCTCTTCATTCGTCTTTTCGATCTCACGATATTGCTGACGAAGCTTTTCATCGGTTTCAATTTGTTCCGTAATGTTGAGCATGCTTAAACAAACACCTATCACCTGTCCATCTTCAGTGAAAATGGGGTTGAAATTCGTATTGAACCAGATATTTTTCCTGCCTTCAAACTTATAGCATAGTTGATGCTGAATCACATGATTGAATTGAGCATGGTCGAATTTCTCCTTAAACTCGCTATACATATCAGGAAGCAAATAGTCGTAGAAGCGTTGACCAATTTCAAGCTCTTTGCCCATGAGCGCGATTGCATTCTTATTAGCTGTTTTGTTAAATGCACGAACTCTTTTATAAGGATCCAGCAAAACAATGGCCTGCACTACATTATCAAAAATAGAGTTGAGGGTAGCAACAGTTTCGCGCTGTTTTTCAGAGTCGGTTTTGGTTTGAGTTATATCCTTGCCGACTCTAATCACTCCAATAACTTGCTCCTGATCATCGAGCAATAAGGTTGCTTTAAGATCAACCCAAATAATCGATGAATCTTTTGTGATGAGCTTTACTTCCCACTGATTGATGGTTTTGTTGATGATTTCCTGGTGATCGATTACTGCCTTGTGTTTTTCTATTTCAGGAAAAAGTATTTCAAAACT
This sequence comes from Flavobacteriales bacterium, assembly GCA_046294625.1. GTDB lineage: Bacteria > Bacteroidota > Bacteroidia > M30B66 > M30B66 > JBKBKN01. Next base: position 10,302 of record JBKBKN010000016.1, on the reverse strand, counting down.
ATTGCCTAAGATTTCATTAGCATCATAACCAAATGCTTCTTCCGCACCTTCATTCCAATAGTTGATTTTACCCTGCAAATCAGTAACAAAAATGATATCTCGCACATTTTTCAGAACATTTGCCTGAAAATTGATTTCACCCTGCACCTTTCTTCGCTCGGTGATGTCGTTGGCAATAATCATTTTGCAAGGCATCTGATCAATGAAAATATTTCTGATGCGGGACTCTACCAGTATTTCAACATCGTCCTTTTTCAAATGTCGCATAATACCGATAAACTCCGTAGGATTATTAGCGCTAAGTTGCTGATTTTCAAATCTCTTTAAATCTGTAATGTCAATTATCTGAAAAACCGATTTTCCAAGAAATTCTTTTTCGGTGTAGCCATAGTGGTGAATGGCAGCATTGTTTACCTTTATAATCTGCCCCGATTTAGTATCCCAAATAAAGATAGGAATAGGATTGAAATCGAACAGGTGTTTATATGTTTCCTCAGATTGTCTGATGAGCTCAATACTTTGCTTTCGTTCAATGCTGTAACTGATACATTTTTCGAGCAAATTCTCTTCAAACTCACCTTTTACTAAATATTCCTGTGCTCCCGATTTTACGGCTTCAAGCGCGAACTTTTTATCATTGAGCCCCGATAGGATCAGAACCGGAACAGTTGGATGTGCATTGTTAATCTTATGAAAGGATTCTATACCATAGCTATCAGGCAGCGTAAGATCAAGCAGAACGATGTCGATATTTCGCTCTGAAAGCAGTTCAAGCCCCGATTGCAATGTTTCTACATGGAAAATATCTTTTTGCAAATCTCTTAGCTTGCCAAGCATCTGCTCTAGCAAAACAAAGTCGCCGAAATTATCTTCGATAATAAGTATGCTCAGCGACTTCATGACTACTCAATAGAAATTAGGCGATGATTTAGATTGCTTCGCGGTGACACGTACCTGCTTAGACTAAATAGCCGAGAATGGGCTTGCAGTTCGTTCAGCTTAAAAACACTAACTGACAAAAACTTAGTCGAACCAACTTTTGCAGCTATAACAGCAACAACAAGGCTTACCATTTTTGTTAGCCAGGCTGTTTCAATTTCTGAAGTATTGCGTAGATGTGTTTCTTGCATGTGTATACTGCGATAGTAAACGAATGTTTTTAAACAATGTTACACTCGGGCAATTTAAGACTTCGGCAAGGTAAAATAAAATATACTTCCTCCTGAAGGATTGGATTCTACCCACAATTTTCCTCGATGTCTCTGAATAATTTTTTTACACACTGCAAGACCAATCCCTGTGCCGGAATACTTAGATTTTGGATGAAGCCGTTTAAACAGGATGAAAACATCATTTCGATATTTCTCGTCGATGCCAATTCCATTGTCTTCCACCGACAAGAGCCATTGTTCCGGCTCATCTTTAACTGAAATCCGGATTTTTATAATGTTTGATTCATTGTATTTAATCGCGTTGCTTAATAGATTAGAAAAGATTTGCTCCATTTGCACTTTCACGGCCTTCACCACTGGTAGCTTATTTGAATGAATCTGCAATTTACCGGATTCAGTATGCTCTTTGTAATTGAGTTTTACCTGTTCTATCACATTATTTAAATCGACCAGCTCAAAATCGTCAGCATTAGTTCCTACTCTAGCATAAGTGAGCAAGTCTAATATCATTTTCTTCATTCTTTCTGCACCATCCAAAGCAAAACGAATGTACTCTACTTCTTTTTCTGAAAATCGTTTTTCTTTGTTATCCATGAGCAACTTCAAGAAACTTGAAATCATTCGGAGTGGCTCCTGCAGATCATGTGAAACAATGTAGGCAAAGCTTTCCAACTCTTTATTGCTTTCTGAAAGTTGAAGCGCCCGTAGTTGCAAGGCATTATTAAGGCTAGTGAGTAGTTCTTCATTACGCTTAAGCGGCGTGATATCTTGCATCATGCCTATCAGTTTACTTGCCTTCGCTCCTTCATACACTACTGTTCCGCGATCAAGGATATGTTTTTGTTTTCCATTTCTAAGATTAATCCTATACTCTTCAATCCAGATTTCTTGTTTGCGATAAAGTGTCATTCTGAAATCTGAGATTACACGCTCCTGATCTGCTTTTTCTATGCTTTCTTCCCAGAAGCTGATTCGATCAAAAAGTGTTTCATGAGGAATTTCATACAAGTTCTGAAAAGCTTCTCCCCACTCCACCTTTCCGGTGGCAAAATCTTTTTCATAAATTAAATCGTTCGTGGATTTTCCGAGCAAATAAAATTTCTCATTATTAGCTCTGAGCGCAAGGTCATAGATTTTTCTAGATTGGATGTTATTCGCTACTCCATAGATTACATTCTCTGATTCATTGTAGGAAAAACTCCATTCTGTCCATAGAGGCAATCCATTATGGGTAATAATTCTAAATTGTTGCCCTTCTATTATTTTCTGATTCAAGACATTATCAAGCAGAGTATCTGCAATTACATCTGTTTCATTGACGAAGTCGTGGAGCTTTTGTTTTTCGTGACTTACAAAATTATAAAAAGCATGATTGGCTTTAAGGATTCTACCAGACTTATCGAAAGTGCAAATCATGTCTGGGATGAGCTCAAATACTTCGTTTAATGCTTCATAATTTTTTCGATAAGCTATCGCAAAGGAAATATGCGAAGCGATAAGCTTAACAAACTTCAACCTACTTCTACTAAGCTTATCATGCAATGAGAGAAAGGTAAAAACGGCGATGCGTTCTCCTTTAAACATTACGGGCACACTGAAACCTGTTTTCACACCTGCTGAGATTGCTTCTTTCTTTCTGGGAAAATGGTCATTAAAAAAGAGCGTAGAGCTATGCAATGATGAATGCTTACTATGCAGCTCCTTCTCTTCAATGCCTATATTACTCGAAACAGCGATGAACTCTTGCAGTTGCTTATCTGTTGGATATAATGAAGCATATAAATGTGTTGATCCATCCTGCCGAGAAAGCCAAAACTCAGCGATTTCAAGATCGATATACCTAGAAATATCTGCTAATAATTGATTGACAGCTTGTTGAAGCTTTTCTTCCGCATGGAATTTTTCCAAGAAATGCTCTGCCTTCAGTCGATCTTCACGCTCCTCTACTTTCATGGTTACGTCTTCCACTATGCAGTAAATACCTGTAATTTTTGTTTCCGAAATCATTGGCAAGGTGGAGACATGAAGAAAAACCCTTTGGCGGTCTTTCAAAGTGAGCGCAATGTTAATTTGCCTTGAAATACCCAAAAAAGTAGCCTTGATGGTATCCTGTACTTCATCTTGAAACTCTTCATCGATCAATTCCAAAACATTTAATCGTTCAACGTTTTGTGTTATGCGTAGGGCAAGCTTTTTGAAATTTTCGTTGGCATTAATGATATTTCCTTTTTCATCAATTTGACAAACAGATTGATCATGATTAGAGATAACCAAATCATACTTACCATCTCTGTTACTGAAAGGAGTTTCTTGAAGTTGCTCAAAGGAAATCTGCCATATTTTTTCACTTCCGTCACTTTGGAGCGGAATAGATGAAATGATTATTCTTTCACCTTTATCGTCGAAAACTTGCGTGCTAAAATCATTATCCTGCAAGATGCTTGAAATCAGCTGATCTTCCTGAGATCGAATGAAAATTCCTACTTGTATTAACCATGCTGACAAACTTAATTTAGCTTCATTCAACTGCTGAGCGCTGTGCATGAGCACTTCTCTACGCGAGTTAACTATGGCATACCGTTTATTCAATCGTCCTTCTAATATTGGTTCTTATCTGTCACCTGAAGTCGGGTGCCCAGAAGTCCTTCAAGCACAGATGTAGTGAAAGATAAAACAAAACTAAATAGCAATGCCCACCAAAAGCCATCTACCACAAAACCGGGTTTGAGCATATAGGAAGCAAGCATGATTAATAGTGCATTGATTACGAGTAAAAAAAGACCCAAAGTAAGAACGGTGATGGGAAACGAAATAATGATCAATACAGGTTTAAGAAAAGCATTAAGAAAGGAAAGTACAACTGCCACTAGAAGCGCTGACACAAAATCCTTAACTTCTACTCCAGGAAGCAAATAAGCGCTAAACATAACTGCTGTGCTAACAACCAATATTTTTAATAAAAATTTTTGCATCGTTTAAATATTAAAGTAATGTTTCATCATGCTCATGGTCAATGGCTTCTGCCATACATCTTTTACAATGTCAAATTTTCGGAATTTGTCAATATCATCGGCGTGGAGGATAGATGTGAGTACTACTACTTCTACATTGAACCGCATCGCCTTTATTTCATTGAGTAGAGCCCAACCATTGTCTGATTCCATGTATACATCGAGCAAGATTAAGTCAGGATTACCAATTCCTTTGCGTAAAAGATTAAGGGGCTCGTGGATATTTTTGAAAACCAATGAAGACATTCGCATTCGTTTTATAATCTTCTCATTGATTCTATTGTTGATTTCATCATCATCGACCAGATAAATCACTCTTGATTTCTCGGCCTTTAATTCCGGTTTCTCATACGTGACTCTGGACAATTGAAGTGCTCTATTCAGGCCAAGGATCTCTATATCAAGTTCATTAACCGATTCCTTCACTTTTGTTAGATAAGATTCAATGTTGGCTCTTTCATCTTCATAATCGAGCAAATCAATCAGCCCTTTAAGATTAGCTACTGGTCTTCGCAGTTTATGTGTCGCGATGTGGGCATACTCTTCCAAAATTTTATTCTTCTGCAATAGTTCTTGTTCAAATCCCTTTACCGATGTCACGTCAGTGTGCGTACCGAGCATTCTGGTAGCCTTGCCTTTAGCATCACGCTCCATCACTCTTCCTCTGGCATGAATCCATTTATAAGTTCCGTCTTTGGTTTTCATACGGAAATCGACTGCATAAATGTCTTTTTTGCCATTGATGTGTTGCGCAAGTTCATTCCAGGTGTGCTCAATATCGTCTGGATGAAGCAAACGTTCCCAGCTTGCAAATTCATTGGCTATTTCGTCATCTGAATAGCCCAAGGTTGTTTTCCAAGACTTTGAAAAATACACGGTATCATTGGCAATATTCCAGTCAAAGATGCCGTCATTATTGATTTCAAGTGCGGTGCGCAGTCGGCGCTCACTATTTTCAAGTTGTAATTCAAGAATCTTTTGATCAGTAATGTCACGACTCACAGAAACCAATCTATCTGACGAATCGACTGCTATCTTAGACTCAAGTATCCTAATGTCGCCATCACCATTTTCAACAAAGCTTTTCAATATTTGCGGTTCTCCTGTTTTTTTAAATCTATCGAACGCTTCAATGGTCAGTTTCTTAATTCCTTCAGGCAATGGAATACTATCTATGTCAGATTCCATGGTAAAGAAGCCTTTATCACTCTCAAACTGCTCCGGATTGATATAGAAAATATAATCGCCGGTAGAATTATTCATCAATACCATATCGGGCATGGAACTTACTAAGGCTTCATATTTTTCATCTCTATGTTTAAGTTGATTGACTAATTGATAGTTGTCTGTTCGATCTTTGATGGTAATCATTTTCACTGCCTTGTCCCCAATGAAAAATGGCTGTGAAATGTCAAACTCCAGGCAAACTTTCGTTCCATTTACAGTTATAAATAACTCAAAGTTTCTTCTTTCTTCATCGTTGTCCCAGATAATCGTTCGAATTTCACGTAGCTGATTTTTGTCTTCAAACAAATTGCGCAACGATGTAGTCTCCCCTTCATCAAAGCCTTTTGACTTTACCAGCTGATAAAATAATTGATTTGCGGAAATTATTTTTAATGCGGTGGTTACCGCAATAGTAGGCGTCGGAATTAGATGGATAAAATTTCCCGTCAAATCATTCATAACATTCTTTATGATAAGCGCATCTTGCCAAAAATACATCAAAAGGCTGTTAATTGGGATATTCTTCCCATTAAAATTTATGTTCGAAGATTGCCAACAAAGATTGATTTATCCTAAAAAGTCTTATCTGCTATGAGATATTTGTTTCTTTCAGTGTTGTTTCTTGAAATAAGTTCACCCAGAAATCCAGCTAAGAAAAGTTGAGTGCCTATGATCATAAACAAAATGCCGAAATAAAATATTGGACGGTCAGTCATCTTATAGGCCTGAAAGAAAATCTTAGCAAAAGCGAGATAAAATGCGATGATAAATCCAAATAGAAAAGACAGTGTGCCCAAGGCTCCGAAGAGATGCATTGGCTTTTTTCCAAATTTGGAAACAAACATGATAGACAGCAAGTCTAGAAATCCATTGACGAAGCGTTCTAAACCAAACTTAGTTTTCCCGTATTTGCGTTCGCGATGATGCACCACTTTTTCTCCAATTCGAGTGAATCCAGCCCATTTGGCAATCACGGGGATGTATCGATGCATTTCTCCATACACTTCTATTGACTTAACAACATCTTTCTTGTAGGCTTTCAACCCACAATTAAAGTCGTGCAAATGAATTCCCGACATTTTTCTGGTAGCCCAGTTGAACAGCTTGGTGGGAATGGTTTTGCTTATGGGGTCGTGGCGTTTCTTCTTCCAACCGGATACCAGGTCATAGCCCATTTCAGTGATCATGTGATACAATTCAGGAATCTCATCCGGACTATCCTGCAAATCGGCATCCATCGTAATCACAACTTTGCCATCACATGCTTCGAAACCAGTGTTTAAGGCAGCAGATTTACCATAATTTCGTCTAAAACGAATTCCTTTCACTGCGTTATTCTTTTTACACAGTGATTGAATTACTTCCCAAGAATCGTCTTTGCTTCCATCATCTATGAAAATAATTTCATAGCTGAAATGATTGCGACGCATCGCGGTATCTATCCAGTCTTCGAGCTCGGGCAGACTTTCCGCTTCATTGAGCAATGGAATGACAATCGAAATATCAGGCATATTAGGCTAAATCTCTTTCAAAACTAGAATCCGCGTTACCTTCTTTCTTCAAGAAAATGGACAGAATCAGACTAAATATCAATCCCATAAGCACGTTCCCTAACACACTAAACACACTTAAGGTATATGGAGTATAAATTTTGTACATCATACTCATGGCCACTTCGATCTGCTCTTCTTCCATTCCTGCATCGTAATAGGTCTCTTCTATTTTGACCAGCATATTGGCGATAAAATCCTTGTCGATGAACGAAAAAAACAGTAGCAGGTAAAACGACAAAATAATACCTGAAAAAAAAGCCAATTGTACACCATAGCCTACAGCTTTGCCATAAGAAATTACTCCTCCATTCAATTTATCACGAAATTGAATGATACCATAGGCTAAACCGCCAATTAATATCAGATAGCTAATGTAGTTCGCCGCACCTTGTTGATCCAAGCCAAGTACATACATCAGTGCAGAATACGCAATCAGGCCAAGGCCAATGAAAAAGCCCGTTTTGGCTGCAGCTTGCCATTGATTTACTATGATTTGGTTTTGCATATAGAAGAATAGTAAGTGTGCACAAACCTATGGAATTTTTCAATGTTTGAAACAGGACTTCAAAGCGAAATAACAATCTAGGGTGCTGAAAAAGCTGTGGGCGGGCATGCTACGCATACCCGCCCACAGATATCAATCAAATTTTTATTATTGCTTAATCACTTTTAGATTTTGAATACCTTCACGGCTGTTTAATCTCACGAAATAAACTCCTGCACCAAAGGCGCTAAGATCAAATGATTCTGTGATGATTGATTGCGAAGCAATGTTGATGTTTTTTGATAACATGCGCTGTCCGGCAATGTTAAGCACTTCAAGCAAAGCCTGCTCATTTTCAGAACCGGCTTGTATTTGCACATTCACCAAGTTTTGGAAAGGATTGGGAAATGCGTCAAATGAAGTGATTTCGTCAGCTACCCAAATATTGTCATTAGTATTTCGCGCAGTGGGGTCGTTATAACAACCGGGCTGAATCACCATTATCCCATCTACATCATACCCATCGGCTGTACCTCCAAAACGGGTAGCATTGGAGCGGTCAGTGATGCGAACATATTGCGCAAAAGCCACGCCGCCTGTAGCGAAGTCAACTGTGCCATCGAGGCAAAGTTCACCCAATTCCGTAAAGTTGCTACCATCTAAAGAAACTTCGATTAATGCTCTTTCAGGATAGCTATTGCAGGTTGGATTGCCAAAAGATGTTTCTACGATTTGCAAATCGTCACCCTCTTTATCAAATACTACATAGCCCAATTTCAAGGTTACAGAACCGCCAAAGCCAAGCGCCACGAAGTTGATAGTGTTATTGTTTTGCGGAGCTCCTAATGCTTGTGCAGGATTAGAACGGCTAGCTGATATAGCAGAGCCATTTTTCATAAATGCCTGGTTGAAGCCGGCTATCTCCATTGCATATAATGCACCAAAATCTTGCTCGGTTTCATCTTCTGAAAAACCATTTAGACACACTACACCATCTACATCATAGCCATTGGCAATTTGATTGTTAAATGCAGCTGTGATGGGGCTTGAATCTACCAAACGAATAAAGCGAGCCCAATTAAGTGGACCAAGATCAAATTCCACATCCTGACAACCTTCGCCAACAAAAAGCCAGTTACACCCATCTTGAGAAGCAAAGGCCTGAACTTTCTCCGGGTATCTGTTGCAATTTCCCGAATTTACCCCATAAGTAGTTTCCACTACGCGAAAATCATTGCCCGGACCATTTTTGATAGGACCAGACATTTTTAATGTGATAGAACCACCAAAACCTAAGGAAACAAAATTTGCCTGACTTGGAGAAACGGCTTCGTCACTGTTTTGTGGCATACCGAGTGCATTTTCAGGATTGGTAAATGCAGGATCGATATCCGTGCCATCATTCTGCTTTGCTGGCAAATAGCTTACCACTTCCATTGCATAGCATTCAGCTGGTGGCGGTGGAGGATCTATGATACCCGGCTCAACAAATACCGTTGTTCTCAATGATAATGAAGAACAGCCGTCTTCATCCATAACACGCACTCTGTATTGTCCTGCCTGTGATACCTGAATAGACTGCGTAGTTTCTTCTGTAGGAATCCACAAGTTTCCTGATTGCGAAGATGAAGTTAATTCCACACTCTCTCCCTGGGTGATAGTTACTACTCCGGAAGGCGAGATCGTAGGAACAGCTGGATTGGGTTTCACTTTCACTTGCTGCACGATTACTTCTGGAGAACTGGAATTGTTGCCAGCAAAGATCAGCACGACATCGTGAATGCCAACTCCAGCCTGAAAAGGGCTGAAAGTAAATCCGCCAATTGCAGGACTAACACCAGGCCCGCTTAATTGCGCACTCGGGAGATCAAAAGTTAAAAAAACAGCATTGTCATTCAAGCAATACTCTGTACCCAGCCCTGTGATTGACTGAGCGTTCAACATTGTGACAGCGGTTAGGAATGTCACAAAAACAGTTGTAAAGATTCTCTTCATAATCAGATGGTTATTAATATTCGTCAAATGTAATTCATTTCATACATGCAAACAATGATTTAAAAAATCATAAAGCAGGCTTAATCATAAAACAAAACATCCCCCTGATTTTAAAACACCAGGATGTTTCAGTATCTAACTTATTACTCTCTTATTGATTGATAAGCTTGTAAACTTCTCTACCATTGTTGGTTTCAAAAGCGATCATGTACACACCATTTGCAAGATCTGAAAGATCCATTGTGTGGTTGATTCTGCTGTTAGCAGATACGTTTACATTAGAAGTGTGAACTGTTTGTCCGGCAATGTTCATCACACGAACCAGCATTTGCTCAGCAGCATCACCTGCATGTACTTCTAAAGTCACAATATTTTTGAATGGATTAGGGCATACGGAGAAAGAAGCCGTTTCGTCAGGAGTGTTGATGTTATCACCAAACACGCGACCTTCCGCCGAAGCATCGCAACCTGGCTGCAATACCACTACACTGTCCACATCATAACCATCAGCAGATCCGCCAAATTGTGTAGCATTAGAGCGGTCAGTAATTCTGATATACTGTGCAGCAGTAACACCAGCTGCAGCAAAGTCAACTGAACCATCCAGACAAAGTTCGTCAAATTCTGTGAAGTAAAATCCATTAAGCGAAACTTCGATTAATGCTCTTTCAGGATAGCTATTGCAGGTTGGATTGCCAAAAGATGTTTCTACGATTTGCAAATCGTCACCCTCTTTATCAAATACTACATAGCCCAATTTCAAGGATACAGAACCGCCAAAGTCAAGCGCCACGAAGTTGATAGTGTTATTGTTTTGCGGAGCTCCTAATGCTTGTGCAGGATTAGAACGGCTAGCTGAT
>JBKBKN010000015.1:0-91845 GCA_046294625.1 Flavobacteriales bacterium | reverse complement strand
AAAATGTAGTTTCGGTAGATGCATCGGCAGCAGCAATTGAATTATGCAAAAACAATGTAGCACGTAATGGTTTCGGTGAAGAGCATCATAAAGCAGTGGTGGCAGATGTGATGGAATGGCTGCGCGAGGAAGATAATGGCTATGACATCATAGTGGTGGATCCGCCGGCGTTTGCAAAGCATATGAACGCCAAGCACAATGCCGTTCAAGCTTATAAAAGATTAAACGCAGCAGCGATTCGCAAAGTGAATGCCGATGGTTTTCTGTTCACCTTTTCCTGCTCACAGGTGATAGACCCGCTTTTGTTCAGAAACACCATTCTTGCAGCAGCTATTGAAGCCGGACGCGAAGTTCAGATTCTGCATCAGTTATCGCAGGGTCCTGACCACCCGATCAACATTTTTCATCCCGAAGGCGAGTATCTGAAAGGACTGGTTTTACATATTTCATAGCCCAAATGTCAGGAGATCACAAAACATCTTATCGCCACATTATCCGGCTTGCAGCGCCCATTGTGCTGGGTGGTTTAGCGCAAACCATTATTATGGCTACGGATGCCTTTTTCATGGCTCAGGTAAGCGAAATTTCTTTGGATGCGGTAGGACTTGCAGGCTTGTTCTTCGGCACCTTTTTTATTCTTGGATTCGGTTTTTCCATAGGAAGTCAGATTCTCATTGCCCGACGCGACGGCGAGAAGAAGTATGACGATATTGGGAAAATTTTTGACAACAGCCTCATCTTTCTCTTTGCTGCTTCGGTGCTGATGCTCCTTGTAATGTATTGGATTGCACCTGCTATTCTAAAAGGCATCATTAAATCAGATGAGATTTTGCATGAAACGCTTATTTATTTACAATACCGAAGCTGGAGCATAGTGCCTGCACTCATTGCGCTCAACTACCGCGGCTTTTTTATTGGCATATCAAAATCAAACATCATCACCTACAGCACTTTTGCCATGGCAGCGGCTAATATTTTGCTCAATTATGGGCTCATTTTCGGCCATTTTGGTTTGCCGACTATGGGTATTGCGGGAGCCGCACTGGCAAGCGGAATAGCTGAGTTTGTATCCATACTGGCATTTGTTATCTACGCTAAATATCATCAATACCACAAAAGATTTCACCTGTTTGCCCTTCGCAAATTTGACCGAAAGGAAATGAGTCAAGTGGTGAATATTGCTTCGCCGATGATGCTGCAACACTTTATTTCACATTCTGCTTGGTTTCTGTTTTTTGCCATCATTGAGCAATCAGGACATCGAGCATTGGCTATTTCGGTGTTGATACGCATGATTTATATGTTTCAAATGGTTCCTTTCTGGGGCTTAAATGCAGCAGCAAACACGCTGGTGAGCTTCACATTGGGTGAAGGTAAAGTCAAAGAAATACCCAAATTAATCAAAAAAATCATACTGCTGGGGATTATCTCGGCCACGGTGATGGTGAGTCCAAATTTATTCATTCCTGAAAAAGTGCTTGGTCTTGCGGTGAGTGATCTTTCGCTCATAATGGATAGTATCCCTACCTTATATGTTGTTTCATTTTCTATGTTTACTATTGCTATAGGCACTATTTTATTTGCCCTTGTAACCGGTTCAGGCAACACACGCACTGCATTGTGGATGGAAATTGTTATCATCATACTTTACATGCTCATGGCTTATGTGTTTGGAATTGTGATGCAGGCCGACGTACACATTGTTTGGTTAACAGAGCCCTTCTATTTTATCATTATGGGTATTGCATCCTTATTGTTTTACAAATTTGGCAACTGGCAAAACAAGTCAATTTAACTCAATCCGTTTATTAATGCACTGATTTGCAAACCAAAAAAAATTGATTGAAAATTATTGACAAATATTTACACATGCATTTGGACGCCAATAGAATTTATTCTATTATTGCATCAATAGTATATGCAAATGCTTTTTTCTGAACGTTTTCACTTTAAGCCTGTTACGAACTACGATAGTTTTTTTGAAATCGAAACTTTACTCAAAAATTCAGAATCAAATTTCTTTACTGAAATTCCTGAAATTTTCGAGTCAGGAAGCGATTTTTTAGTCGGCAACAGTAAGCGAAGCTTTGAAGAGAATGGTAATGGAATCTATTTAATCTACCAAAAAGACACGGACAAACTAATTGGCCTTGCAGGTATCGTCAATATCAGCAAAGTGGAAGACCGGTGTTTTTATTTTCATTTCGATAAAACATATCAGAAAGACCATGATTGTGTGAGCATTACCAATGAAATATTGAACAATGCGATGAGTGTCGGAAATCATAAGTGCGTTATAGCATCATGCAGCGCCTTTAACAATGCCACTCAAAGCATCATCAAACAACTCGGCTTTAAAGAAGTGCTACATGTCAACTACTTTTCAAGACCGATGATTTTCTTCCATTACATGATGAATTGATTTTAAAAAAAAATTTCCTGCGCCAATCTAAAGGTATTGGCATGGGCTTCTACAATGTCGGAAATGCGTTCGCTATATCCGCCCCCCATTGCAGCTGTTAGTGGTATTTTGTTTTTGAAAGCTGTTTCTAAAACCAATTTATCCCTTTGCCTGCACCCTTCCAGACTAAGCCCAAGTTTTCCTAACTTATCTGTTGCCAATACATCTACACCGGACTGAAATAGCACAAAGTCCGGCTGAAAAGCATCTATTACATTTTTCAGATGATGATCTAACAATTTTAAATATGCCTTATCGTCAATTCGGTCAGGCAGGGGGATGTCCAAGTGCGATTTTTCCTTGTGCAGCGGATAATTACCGGCACCATGCATACTTAAGGTGAACACATCTTCACGACCCTTAAACAAAGCGGCGGTTCCATTGCCCTGATGCACATCCAAATCAACGATTAAAATTCGCTTCGCCAAATTCTCTTTAATAAGCAAATTTGCAGCTATGGCCAAATCGTTCAGCAAGCAAAAGCCTTCTCCCCGATCGGCAAAGGCATGATGGGTGCCTCCGGCTATGTTCATGGCAACGCCATATTCTAAAGCAAATTTGGCAGCCTGCACCGTACCTTGCATGATGGTAATCTCTCTTTCCACCAATTCGTCAGATAATGGAAATCCTGTGGCTCGAATTTCTTTGTAGCTAAGGCTTTTGGTTCGAAGCTTATTCAGATATGCTGCATGATGCGTGAGCAAGATTTCTGCATCGTCTAAAGGTTTGGGTTGGAAAAAATGTTCTTGATTCACTGTGCCTTCATAAAGCAGTTGCTCGGGCAGCAAATTATATTTCTCCATTGGGAAGCGGTGTCCTTCCGGCAATGGATGCGCATAAATTTCGGACCAAGCAATTTTTAGCATATTGTAATTCGAATATCAAAATAACATGATTAGGCTGCTATGGTTGCTATCGATGTTTCATTCTTTTTTAAAATATTGGAAAACCAAGATAATGCCCGCAAGTCCAAACGCCAACCAAGAGAGCATTGGCAGTCCAAAATATTGTGGAGTAAGGGTTTGCAATGAAGCTATAAAGCCACCAATTAAAAAAGAAGCGATCAAAATGCCTGCATACAATTTATTGACTCCCTTTTTGATCTGAAGTTGCAAAAGTTTAAAACTGCGCTGATCTACCGTTACCTTCAGATTATCGTTTTTGATTTTACCCACCACACGCCGATAGTCGTCCGGAAAGGACATTAGTAAAGTGCTCACATCAGCAAGATTGGCCAATACTTTGCGTTTGGAGAAAATATTTTTCAAACCAGCACGCGACTTTAGTAAGCGTGACGCATAAGGTTTAATCACATCGAGCGATCGAAAATTAGGATCGAGACTGATGCCAAGCCCTTCGAGCATGGAAGTAGAACGTAGCAGCAAAAACATATCGGGATTGAGCTGCAAATTATATTTCTGCACCAAAGCGCGAGTGCGAATCAAAACATCATTAAGATTCAAATCCTTCACCGAAGTGTTGCCAAATTCATCAATAAACGTCTGCATATCGCGCTCAAATTCGGCTTTGTCGTCAATCGGTGCTCCTTGCAGTTTTTCGGCAGCCAACACGACGCGTTCCAGGTCATTTTTGCCCAAACCAATCACTAAATCGGTAATGAGCATTTTATCTTGTTCTGAAAGTCGGCCCACCATTCCGAAATCAAGGAGGCATATCTTGCCATCAGGCATCACTAAAATATTTCCCGGGTGGGGATCGGCATGAAAATAGCCGAACTCAAAAATCTGCCTAAAATAAATATCAAAACCCCGCCGGGCGATTTCCTTCAAATCGAAACCTGCATTTCGCAAGGCATCTCTTTGATTGATTTTGATACCACTAACATACTTTAAAGCAATCACATGGCGGCTGCACAATTCGGGAAATACTTCGGGCACATGCGCATATTCTTCATTCTGGAGCAACTGACGAAACCGAATGGTGTGCTCTTTTTCCTTATTAAAATCAAGCTCTTCGAAAATGCTTTGCTCAAACACTTTGACCAATTGGGTTGGCTTAAGACTCCTTAATTCTTCGAAATATTTTTCAAAAATATAGGCCAAATCTCGGAGCATGGCCACATCTTCGGCAATCACATCGGCTATACCGGGGCGCTGCACCTTGAGCACGATTGGAGTGCCATTATGCATCACTGCCTTGTGCACCTGAGCAATAGATGCCGAAGCCAGCGGCGTTTCGTCAAAAGATGTAACCAATGAATCAATGGGTTTACCGAAGTCAGTTTCAATGACTTTAATCACTTCAGAAACCGGAAATGGGGGTACACGGTCTTGCAGCTTCGATAACTCTGCAATGAGCTCATCAGGCAAGATGCCGGGGCGGTTGCTGAGCACTTGTCCAAACTTCACATACGTAGGGCCAAGTATTTCGAGTGCTTCGCGAAGTTTTTTCCAACGCTCAGCGTCAAAAGCCTTAATGTTTGGCTTTTTGCTCCAGAACCCGCGTCGGGTGATGCGTGCAACAATGTCGTCGAAACCTAACTTAGCAAGTACAGAAAATACTTTTCTATACCGTTTTAATTTGCTTCCGTTGGCCAAGGTCGATTAGGGCTGAGTTTCTTTTATCTGTGCTTCAAGTTCTACAACGCGCAATTTCAATGCTTCAAACTCATCACGCGAAGGGATACCTGCTTTCTCAATTTGTTCTCTAATGAAATCTCGCACGCCTTGCCCAAGATCATCAGCTGTTTTTTTTCCTTCACTTGCTAGTTCTTCGTAAAACTTGCGACCTTCATCTTCGGTCATTTTTCCTTTTTCTACCAGCTCAGCAATCAATTTTTCAGCCCTATCGCGTGTCACAGACACTACGCCAAGTCCCTGATAAATAAGTTTTTTCAATATGTCTTCCATGTCTTAAATTTTGGTTATCCGCAGAACGCATAAATGCCTATAATGTTGTTAATCTCCGCTGAATAAATTCGGTTTTGAACATGCAATATTTGCTTTCATTTTCCTTTTATTTGTGGATGTAATTTTAATTTAGAACAGATCATGTCAAATCAAATACTTAAAGGAAAAAGAGGTATCATTTTCGGAGCGCTAAATGCAGACTCTATCGCATGGAAAGTTGCAGAACGTGCCTTTGAAGAAGGTGCTAGCTTCACACTTACCAATGCACCTATTGCCATGCGCATGGGAGAAATCAATAAATTGTCAGAAGCCTGCAATGCACCTATAATTCCTGCAGATGTCACCATCAATGAAGATTTGGAAAAGCTTTTCGCCGAAAGTATGGAGAAGCTTGGCGGAAAAATTGATTTTGTGCTGCATTCTGTGGGCATGTCGCCCAATGTGCGCAAAGGCAAGGCTTATCATGACCTGAACTACGACTGGTATCATAAAACCCTTGACGTGTCGGGCATGTCGCTGCACAGAGTGTTGCAAACTGCCTATAAAATGGACGCAATTGCTGATTGGGGTTCTGTGGTCGCGCTTACCTACATTGCCGCGCAAAGAGTATTCCCCGACTATGGCGATATGGCCGAGGCTAAAGCCTTGCTAGAATCAATTACGCGCAGTTTTGGGTATCATTATGGAAAATTTCGCAATGTTCGTGTTAATACCATTTCGCAATCACCCACCTGGACTACAGCCGGAAGTGGAGTTCCCGGGTTTAAAGAGTTTTTCGATTACGCCGACAGCATGTCGCCCCTTGGCAATGCCAGCGCATTAGACTGTGCCAACTACTGCATGCTGATGTTTTCTGACTTATCGCGCATGGTGACTATGCAAAACCTTTATCACGACGGTGGATTCTCCTACATGGGCATCAATCCTACCCTCGTTGAAAAACCATAACCGTAAAATGAAACAAGGATGAGAACAGCAGTAGCAAACGAATCTGCCCACGGCTTTTGCAATAAAAAAAGCTTAGTAAATAATTTTAATGCAAAGCTTTTGGTGTTGTTTTTGCCGCTGTTGAACGTCAATAACTTGCTTGTAGCTCAATCTGACAATCGGGAGTTCACTTCCGAAGTGCCGCAATATACAATTCGTTTCGATGGCGGTATTTCCAACCCGATTCGCTCCATAGCGTTTCGAAATAACTTTTATGCCGTGGGCGATGCAAAGCTCGGATTTCATCTTCGCTTGTTCAACGGCCTAAATGCCGGCATTTCGATGCGTTATACCGGTGTGCAAGTAGATCCAAGACGCACTAACAAAGTAGATACCGTTTTTGATACGAACCTGCAAATTTTCCGTCCATTTCTCACTTATCAGATCGCTTACACACCTGCATTCAACTTAGGCTATGATTTCTCAATGAGTAAAAGCGTATTCTTCAATGTGAATGCAGCCGCCGGAATGTCGCTCGTGCGCTACTACAGGCTCAGAAGCGGATTTGAAAACATACCGAAAAGTGCATATAACTTCAACACGCCTTCTGTGGAAGGCTCCATTAACCTGTACTATTTCTTTGAAGAAAAAGTTGGTGTGAGTTTCAAATTAGGCTATTCTATGCTTTTCAGGCAGTTTGATCCGGTGAGCATCGGATTTGGCGATGGTGAAATCAGTTATACCACCCCAGAATTAAAAGGTAATATGCAATTCTTCACCTTCGGACTTGGTTTTATCTACTCTTTCCGAAGAGTGGAATAGATTTTGCAAAGTCTAAGACACAAACCACTCTACTCAAAAATCTATGAACACCAGACAACTTGCAAGTGCTTTGTTCACATTTATTGTATCAGGCATATTTGCGCAACAAAATCTTCCAACCACATCTATCAATGTGTTTAAGAATGGCACTTACTTCGTGGTGAAAGAAGGCAAAATCAATGCACCAAATTCGAGAACAGAGATTTTGGTGGCAGGTTCCCCGCTGTTAGGTACCTATTGGTTCACCACTTCGAAAGACTACAAAATCAATCGCTCTGTATTTGTAACCGACACGGTGAAACGAAATCGCGAAGCACGCAGCTTGCATGAATTGCTGCAAGCCAATAGCGGAAAAAAAGTACGTATCAGCTATCAGAAAAGCGAAAAAGAAATCGGAAGCTTTAGCGGAACACTTCAAAGCCTTGGCAATCAAGTGGATTTGGTTAAAATCAAAGCTCCGAATAATCAGACACTTTACATTGCCGGATCGAAAATCACAGAATTTATTGTAGAAGACAATGCCCAAGACCGTTTCGATGCCGATTCGCTGGCTCGAGTGGCAAAATTGCATTTCAATAAGCCCCTCAATGCAGCTCCATTGAAACTATCTTACGTTAATACCGGCATCAATTGGATTCCATCTTACAGCATCAAAATTCTAAACGACAAGCAATTGCAACTTGAACTAAAAGCATTGGTCGAAAATTTTGCAGAAGACATCAACGGTGCAGACCTAACGCTCACTGTAGGTGCGCCCCACTTCCGCTTCGGCCGTGCCACAGACCCTTTGGCGCTCAACACCTTATCGGGCAACCAAAACTATGGTTTAGCAGATGGCCGGATGAATACCGTCATGTTTCAAAACGCGGCTCCCGCAGCAGCACGTGGCGCAGCCTTGGAGATGGTAGCGGATATTCCTTCTTATGCAGAATACAACGAGTTCGACACACAAGGCCAAAAATCAAATGACCTGTACTTTTATCAATTGGGCAAAGTAGATATTCCTAAAAATAGTAAAGTATCGCTACCCATTTTTTCGAGCAATATCAATTATGAAGATTTATATGAAGTGACTGTTAATGATTATGTGGCTTATACATCAAACCGACAGATTTACAATACTTCAGAACAGAAATTTGATGTGCACCACATTTTAAGGATAACCAACAATTACACCACCCCACTCACCACTGCGCCAGTGTTTATTCAAGATGAAAATCTCAATCCATTGGCGCAAGATCAGCTCAATTATACCCCGGTGGGTGGAAAAGTGAAAATACAACTGGCTAAATCGCCCGATATTGTGGTGGGAAGCACCGAAGAGGAAATGGATAAGGTGGAAAGAGCCCGCAAGGTAAACAATACTTTTTACAGCCGTGTGACTATTAAAGGCACCATTAAAATCGAAAACCTTCAAAATAAAGCCATACAACTCAACACGACCAAACGTATTAATGGCACAATCACAAAAGCATCAGATGGGGGTAAAATTCAAAAACCCGGTAAATATTCCGGAGTGAATGCGCAAACTTCGGCTGAGTGGGAATTGAAAATCGGCCCGGGCGAAACCCGCACCATCAATTATGATTATGAAGTGTTTGTCTATCCTTGATCATGGCTATCGCTAAAAAATAGCATTGTCTAAAAGGAATTGTTCGACAAACTTGTTTTTTCGCGATTGAGCAAAATGTTAAAACCAAACCTGAAGCTAAGGGGTGTGAACATATGTCCGGAAACACCGTCAATACTTCTTGTCTTGGTTAGTGCAGCTGAAAAATACATATGTAAATGACCGATTAATCGAGCACCTATAAATGGATTCACACTAAATCCATATAGTTGATAAGGTTCATCTCTGATGTAATATTCTGCAATTTGTGTAATATCTCCTCCCTTCAAGTGAAAAAACACATCTACCATATTTAGTGTAACACCGAAAAAATAGTTTGACTTGCGTTGATAAAACGAAAGCCTGGTTTGATGGTAATTCATACTTCCGTAAGCTGATGCTAAAATATTCCCCACCCCATTGCCAATCACCTGATCGGTATTTCCACTATACTTGGCATATTGCCTTGTCATGTGAACAAGCTCCAAGAATAGGTTCTTTTTTATTTTAGTGTAGGCTCCTATGCCCAAAGACCCTCTTTCCTTCACTTTACTGTAATAACTTTGAGAAATAAACGTAGATTTATATTCACCCAGGAGCAACAAATGCTTTACGGGTGAGACCGCCAATTGCATTTCAGCAGAAGGCATGCCGAAAATCATCGAATAGGAAGCTTCACCGCCACGATTCAAAAATGCCAGCGCAGGCATTGGAGGCTTAAAGATACATGAAGTGCAAAGGCATAAAACCATACACAAATTCGACAGTAAGGAGAAGCAACTTTTCAACATGGGTAGTTTATTTTGGATATAGATATAAATTATTTTCATTATTTCACTTTTCGATTGAAAAATATCTCCTAAATATGTTTGACTGTTTTATGGTGTGTTTAGTCAATCTATGTATGCGACAAATAACTTTTAAGCATCAGTTAATTTTTTCCACAATGTCCTAAAAATGTATTGCAATTCTTGTGGAAAATCTCTTAGGTTTGCCTTGTAATTTGCCCAAAAGCTGATGTGGAAACACTTTTGGCATATTATTCGTTAATGTTTAAAAAAATTAAAGATGCTTGCCGTAGAACTCATATCTGATCACATTCCGCCGCTAAAGACTTCAGACTCGGGGATGATGGCGCTTGCCTGGATGGATGAATTCAAGGTAAATCATCTCCCGATTGTCAATAACCGCGAGTTTCTGGGTTTGATCTCCGACACGGATGTACTCGATTTGAATGAGCCGGAACAAGCATTGGGCAATCATCAGCTTTCTCTTTTCCGCCCTTTTGTTTATGATCATCAGCACTTGTTTGATGTGTTGAAACTCATCGTGAAGTTGGATTTAAGCCTGATACCTGTTTTGAATAAAGACAACGAATTTCTGGGTAGTATTAGCATGAAAAGTCTGCTGACAGAATTTGCCAAAACGGCAGGTGCTGACCAAACTGGTGGCATTATTGTGTTAGAATTAAACGACAATGATTATCATCTTTCGCAGATTGCACAAATCGTAGAAAGCAACAATTCCAAGATTCTCAGCCTTTATCTGCAATCACACAGCGACAGCACGAAATTGGATGTGACCATCAAAGTGAACCGTGAGAATATAAGTGGGATTTTGCAAACCTTTGCACGCTATAATTACGTGGTGAAGGCAACCTTTCAGCAAGGCGAATTTTCAGACGATCTTCGTCAGCGCTACGACATGTTTATGAACTACATCAATATGTAATGCGCTTTGTCAAGGCGTTTATCTGTTTCACTGTTTCCTTAACTCCACTTTTTCTGTTGGCACAAAGTGAAAGAAATTTTGTGCTGAGCGAAATTGCATTGCGCGGCAACAAAGTCACCAAGCCCCGCATCATTCATCGCGAGTTGCTATTCAGACAAGGAGATACGCTTTCACTTGCTCGTTTTAACCAGTTGGCAGACACTTCGCGTAACAACCTGATGAACACTGCCCTGTTTAATTTCGTAGAGTATGGACTAGAGTTTAACGAAGACTCCACTTCAGCAACGGCCTATTTAAAATTCACCGAACGCTGGTACACTTGGCCTTCAGTGGTGTTTGAACTGGCCGACCGCAATTTCAATGCATGGTGGGCCGACCGCGACTGGCGCAGGGTGAGTTATGGACTTTTTCTCAGCCGATACAATTTTCGTGGGCGAAAAGAAAGTCTGCATCTGCGCCTGCGTTCCGGCTTTGCCGATCAGGTGGCGCTGCTTTACAACATCCCTTACATTAACAAAGCACAAACCATAGGACTCGGCTTTCGATACTATTATACCGCCAATAACCAACTTGCGCCACGCACTTGGAACGACAACCTGCAATTCATGCGCATACCCGGAGAGAAAGTGCGTTTTTACACCACTGTGGGCGGAACACTCAACTATAGAAAAGGCTATTTTATTACCCATAGCTTCTCGGTTGATTATAATGATGTGACCGTTGCCGACACCGTGCTCAAACTTAATCCCAACTACCTGCATCGAGAACAAAGACAGAATGGCTTTTTTCGTCTCGATTACTTTTTTCGCTATGACAAACGAAACTTTCGCCCTTATCCCCTCAGCGGCTGGTATTTTGATTTCGATATCAATCAAAAAGGATTGGGCTATTTCGATCCCTGGCAACCCAGCATGCTTTCCGTGTCGAGCTCCTATCGGCGATATGAAAAATTAGCTGAACGATTTTTTGCTGCTGCCATGCTGAAAATGAAAGTATCGAACCGGGCATTTCAACCTTACATCATCCAAAGTGGATTGGGCTATTGGGATTATGTACGCGGCTACGAACTTTTTGTGGCCGATGGGCAACATTTTGGACTGTTCAAAAGCTATGTGCGCTATGAGCTGCTCAAACCCCACGTTACGAAATTGAAATTTATACCCTCCGAAAAGTTCAACACCATACCTTATGCGATTTATCTAAATTTGTTTTTCGATGCAGGTTATGCGCGCAATACACAGTTTAACCCGGGCAACACACTGCCCAATCAGACGCTTTACGGCTATGGTGCAGGAGTGGATTTGGTTACCTACTACGATCAAGTATTCCGACTCGAAGCCACCATCAATAAACATGGCATACGCGGTTTCTATTTTCACATGACTAATCCTTTTTAACAAACATCAACTATGCACACAGGAATATTTGGAAGAACCGCAGGAGAAAGCCGTCAACCTTACATCATTCGGCTTTACAAAGCACTTCACGAAAAAGGAGCAATACTGCATATCAATGAAGCTTTTTACAAACTCACCAAGACATTGATTCCACAGGGAGCGGAGGTTCACATTTACAAAAGCTATGAAGACGTGCTCGGAAAAATTGACCTGATGATTACCATTGGTGGTGACGGTACTTTGCTCGAAGCCGTAACCATTATCCGCGATATGCCCATTCCTGTGCTGGGCATTAATACCGGACGTTTGGGCTTTCTTTCGGCCTACAATAAGGAAGAAATTGAAGAAGCTGTTGATGCGATCTTAAGTGGCAATTGTGTAATTGAACCCCGCAAACTCATCGCATTAGAAACCAAAGAGCAACTATTCGGAAAAGCCAATTTTGCACTCAACGAAATCACCTTGCACAAAAAAGACAGCTCTTCGATGATTGTGTTGCATGTTTATATGAATGGAAAATTTATGAACTCCTATTGGGCCGATGGGCTCATCATTTCTACTCCCACGGGATCTACAGGATACTCGCTGAGCTGCGGCGGTCCCATCATCATGCCCGAAAGCGCAAGTTTTGTAATTACCCCGATTGCCCCGCATAATCTGAATGTGCGCCCCTTGATTATCAACGAATCGAACGAACTCAAAATACATGCTGAGTTACGCAGCCGCAATTATCTGATCTCTTTAGATTCGCGTCATGCTTCAGTGCCGGGCGACATAGAAATGAAAATCAGAAAAGCTCCGTTTCACATTCGCCTTGCACGCAAACCGGAGCGCGATTTCCTTTCCACCCTCCGCGATAAATTGATGTGGGGCATTGATAAGCGGAATTAAGAGATGGTTGGCAATTTGTATTAAGTGTTATTTTTTCAAAGGCGTGAAAAATCATAAGTTGAGCAACTTGGTAACTTATATTTACTCCACACATGAAGCAAAAGTTTGAACCCGGATTGATTTTTTTGATTGGCATGCCGCTTTCCGGTAAGTCGAGTTTTGGCAAACGATTGGCTAAGGCGCTTCAATTAGTTTTTATTGACTTAGACAAGGAGATTGAAAAGGTCGAAAAAATGGCAATTGCTGATATCTTTCATCACAAATCGGAAGCCCACTTTAGGGCTTTGGAGCATGATGCCTTGAAAAATGTGATCACATTCAATCATCAGGCTGTGATTGCCTGCGGTGGTGGCACGCCCATGTTTCACCAAAACATTCATCTCATGCTTCAAAATGGCTTAGTGATTTACCTGGAAGCTGAAGTAGATTTGCTATTAAAACGCGCAACAAGCGAAAATACTTCTAAAAGACCTTTACTTTCTTCGGCTGATGAAACAAAAAATCGCTTAGAAAATCTGTTAATAAGCAGAAAAATGGTCTATGAGCAAGCTCATGTTCGAATTCAGGCTCGATTTCCTGCTGAAAAAAACATTGAATTACTGTTGAGAGATTATATCGAGATAAAAAAGTGTTAAAATTTCATCTAAGCAAAAACACCAAAAACAATACAACAGCCTATTAATCAGGTCATAATACAATTTGCAACAAAATTGCAAAATTAAAAAACACTTAAATGATGTTTCTCCAGGTCAACATTTCCGTAGAATCTCCGTTCATTTGCATGGGTAGTTAAAACATAATTCCCTTTCAGGGGTTTAGGTTTAGGTTGGTGACAGGGCAGATAAACAGCGGTTTGTCTGCCCGTCGCTTTTTATAGCGGTTAATGTGCAAACTTTAGTAAAGCATCCGCAATTTTCCGATCGTTTGATAGCCTCGGAACTTTATTCTGTCCACCAAGTTTTCCTTCGGATTTCATATATTCCACGAAGGCATTTTTCTGCAACGAATTAATCACCAATGGACGCAGCACACTACCTTGAATCAAATCTTTGTAGTAAATATTTTTCTTTTGCAAATGTTGATCAATTAATAAGCTTAGTCTTTGCATGTCGGCAGGTTCCTTTCCAAACTCAATCAACCATTCGTGATAAGGCAATCCTTCCGACGGACTAACTTGAGGAGCCACAGTAAACTCAATTACTTCAGCAGGTTCTTCTTTGAGCGCTTCTTGCAAGGCATATTCCACTTCTTCGGCAATTACATGCTCTCCAAATGCGGAAGTAAAATGCTTAATTCGGCCGGTGACAATCAGGCGGTATGGATGTTTAGAAACGAATTTCACCGTATCACCAATATTGTAGCCCCAAAGCCCGGCATTGGTATTGAGTATGATGACATAATTCACCCCGAGCTCCACATCCTTTAGCGAGATGCGCGTTGGATTCTCTTTGAAAAATTCATCGGCTGGTATAAACTCATAAAAAATTCCGGAATCTACAATCAGCATCAGTCCTTCGGATGGAAAGCGGTCCTGATAGGCCAAAAAACCTTCTGAAGCAGGGAACAATTCGATGCTGTCCACTTTCTTCCCAATCATTTTTTCGAAACGGGAGCGATAAGGCTCATAATTCACGCCACCATATACAAACACAGAAAAGTTTGGAAAAATTTCACTAATTGTTTTATTGGGCTTTTTTGCTTGCAGTCGTTCGAAGTACATCTGCACCCAAGAAGGAATGCCGGAAATGAGCCGCATATCTTCTTCGATGGTTTCAGTAGCAATGGTTTCCACTTTGTTTTCCCAGTCATCAATGCAATTGGTTGCATAAGACGGCATTTGATTGGTGCGCAAATACTGCGGCACATGATGGTTGACAATTCCCGAAAGCCTACCAAGTGGAATGCCGCCAATTTCAGACAAAACCGGACTTCCCGAAAGAAATATCAATTTACCATCTACAAACTTTGAATTACCGGTTTCGGCAATGTAGGTTAGCAGTGCATTACGTGCCGAAGAAATGTGATTATGAATGGAATCTTTTGTTATAGGAATATACTTTGCTCCACTCGTAGTGCCTGATGTTTTGCAAAAGTAAATCGGTTTTCCAGGCCACAATACGTCTTGCTTGCCGGATATGATTTGATCAATGTATGCGCGAAAGCCTTCATAATCGCGGATGGGAACATGTTGCTTAAAATCTTCATAGCTCTGAATCCGATCGAAGCTATGATCTTTTCCAAACTGTGTGTTTTGGGCATTCTGAATTAAAGTTTCGAATACTGCCTGTTGGGTAGCTTCAGCTTGAATGGCTGCATTAAGTTTTTGCTTTCGGATATATTTGGCTAATGGTTTGGCTAAGAATGATTTTATGCCCATGATATTTTTCAAAACTAAGAGCGCAAAGGTATTAATTAGTTAGCTTTTGAAACTGTTGTAATGATAAAGGGAAGATTAAAAAGCGGAAAACTGTTTTCATAAAAAATGAGCTCTTTCGGATTGAATCGTCCTTGCTTCCACCCAGCATACATATTGTTGGTCAAGTAAAGTAAAATCCCATTCTAAACTCAAGTGGGGAAGAGTTGAAAAAATTGTGTTAATTTTGTTACTGTGAAACAGGCATAAAACTCATGAACACAGTCATCAAAGCACATCCTGTTGAAAAAAAAACGGCATATACTGCGCCTATTATAATTGTCATTTTAAGCCTAAAGCCAATTTTGATTAGTTTGTTTTTTATGTTGTCATTCATCATTGTTTTGCTATTAAGTTCGGTGAGCGCAAAGGCTCAATTTGCTGCACCTGATACAGGTATAGCAAGCTTTTATTCCAATGCATTTCATTTGCGTCGCACAGCTTCGGGCGATATTTATCACAAAGACAGCCTCACCGCAGCGCATAAGCATTTGCCATTTGGCACTTTGGTTAGGGTGACCAATTTATCGAACCAAAAAAGTGTGATTGTTAAAATCAATGATCGGGGGATGAAAGGAAAAAACAGAATCATAGACCTTTCTCAAGCCGCAGCCAGGGAATTGAGCATGATCTCGAAAGGACTCGCTAAGGTGATGATTGAAATCATTCATGAATTACCGATGGACGCAAACACAGAATGACTAACTTTTTCAGCTTTGGATTTTAAATGCCACTTTTATCCCACCGCTTTTCAAAAGTGATTTACATGATCATACCAAATCAATATTAATAAATGTACTCAAGCGCAAGAAGCTTTCAAATATATCGCAGCATATTCTTCAGCACAATTCTTATTCTTCTGAATCAAAATTGCTTGATAGCTCAAAATCAAAAATCACTCATCAATGCCGTAGTAGCAAACGATCAGGAAAATAGCCGCCCGGCACTGGAAGCTATTGAAAAAAGATTTTCAGCCATCGTGGTTGAAGTTAATGCAGGAAAGAATGGGGAAGTGATGGCCGGTAAACATTCATTCGAAAAACTCTATCTCAGCAACCTGAAAAAGCTGCTCCCGGCTAACAATGGTTGGCTTTTTGAACAACCAGAAGAACTCGTAATGTTTGTTGTACTCAAAGACGATCCGCTGAAACTTTGGGATTCATTTTGTAAGGTCGTTGACCAATATCAGGAGCTATTCACTTCATTCAATGATGGCGTGAGAAAAAAAGGGCCAATCAGGCTGGTGGTTAGCGGAAAGCTTCCAATTGATGATCTGATTAGGAATAGTCCTTCCTGGTATGGGATTATGGTGCCACTTAACGAAGCAGAAAAATATGAAGCATGGAGAAATCCTGTTGTGATGTTTGACTACAAAAAACACTTCAAATGGAAAGGCGATGAACATATGCCGAATGCACAATATCACAGTCTGCTCTCTTACAGCAAAAATGTGCACAAAGCCAATAAACTCATTTATCTCTCCAACACCTATGCCGGCAATAATTACTGGAATATTCTCTTAGGGGCAGGTGTTGATTACATCGAAATAGATAATTTGCAATCTTACATAGATTTCGTAAGAAATAGATACAAATAAACGAATGGCTCAAAAAATAAAATGCCGATAAAATTTGAAAAATCTATTTAAGCTATTAGGATTTTTAACCACCAACTCTATCCTACACGCTATATTTTTATCTCCCAACTGAGCAGGATTCCAATTGGGCATGGTCGAAATAACACGAATGGCTTCTTTATCCAGCAAAGATTGAACGCCTTTTTTCAATATCACGTATGAAATTTGCCCTGCTCATCGATCTCCGCGATTAATACTACATTGCCTTTTGTGCCCCATTTACGGGCATCATCAGGATATTTTAAGTTCTGAAACAGATAGTGCTCAAAATCACCGCGCCTCTGTCTAAAGGATGGTTTCTGCTGTAATTTCTCTGTAGGAAATACCATTCTGAAATAATCCAAATCCACTATCTTGAACTTTAGATGCTGATTTTTTACCTCATGGCTTTCTTCTTCTACGGGGTCAATACCATAGTTTCGCTTGCTTTCATCATATTTATGCAGTGGTAGGTCTCGGCCCTGTTTTGAACGTTGTTTTTTTGGGGTGGTATTAAAGCTATTTCACAATCTCTAGTGGCTACTCCCTGCACAAGTGTTGAACGCATAGGCATTGAATATACAATGGATTGTGCCGACATCACTGCCGATTCTTCTTCATTTTTTGGCAATGGCTGGGTCACAGTGGCATATTGCATATCACGATTTCTTACTTCACTATCAACCACCAAGAATGATGTGTAGGCTGTAAGCAGGTTCTACTTCAGATCCAGTGCAAGCACTTCAGATTTATTTTGCTCTTATTTGCCCAAATATGTGTAATCATCAAGCCTGTGAATACGTTTTCTGGCCCATAAATATTTCAAAGGTTTAAATTCTTTAGACACTTGTGCATTGCTGTAATTGAAGGATTTCTCAAACTTTTCTTTTCCGTTCTTCCCTTCAATTTTTCAAAATCCCTGAAATACTAAGCCTTTCTACCCTACCGGATATAACTATGGGGCGGCTTGACAATAAATCAGTAACCGAAGTGGGCTCCAATTCTACTTTTTGAAGGCCACTAAAGCTAACTTTTATATATGTTAAAAGTGGTTTTTCAATGAGTCGACGAAACTTTAAAGCTTCATGATGCGCATCTTTAGCATTTGTTATTGCATTATGATAACTTTTACCAATTTTAGCCATCCCTTCGAGCAAATAGCGTTCCACCGATTGACATTTGCATGCTATGAATAGCCGATTGTGTTGAACCTGGAAATACATAATCAGCTTCAATAGGTTTTGCACCTTCGTTGACATAAACCTGTTCCACGCTCACATGAGCTAAGGATTGAGAATGTTTACTCTCACATCCGTTTTTTTCAAAAGAAAAGCTTCCACATCAACTTTACTGTCAACTTGAAAATAGGGCTTTTCGTATTTCACAGGAACCTGCGAATGGGATAAAACCGGCAAAAGCATTAATACAAAAGGTAGTATAAAGGTTTTTGGAATAAAGAAGAAAGTTTTCATGTCATCTCGTTTTAGTTAAGAAATTGGATTACAAAATAGAGATACCATGCCGTGCTATTTTCCACACGAGCAATCGAACAAAAACCACAACAACCTGATTATATGGGAATAAAATTACGTCTTATCAATTTACGGCTAGACTGAAATCATTCAATGTTAGATTTCGAAACCTACAACACAACCTCAAAATCAATAAATTTCATAAAATCATTGCAATTCGGTTAAATCAGGTAATTTTACCGCCATGCATGAAGAACAAAAGACCATAAAAATTCAGGTTTTTGATACAATTGATGAACTGCCTTCCGATGAGCGCTATCTTTTAAGCAAGGCTATTGATGCGCGCGAATTGGCATATGCACCCTATTCAGGCTTCAAGGTTGGTGCTGCCGTGCAATTAGACAGTGGTATTATTTACACCGGAAACAACCAAGAAAATGTGGCCTATCCTTCAGGATTATGTGCAGAGCGGGTAGCCATTTTTTCTGCAATGGCAGAAAATCCTACTGCAGTAGCAGAAAAGATTGCCATCACAGCGCAAGCCTCCAAACATGAAATGGATTACCCGGTCTATCCATGCGGATCGTGCAGACAGGTGATTGCAGAATATGAATTTAACAGTGCACATCCCATCCGGCTGATTTTATTCGGAAATTCGGGTAAGGTGCATGTGGTAGAAGGTATGGGCAATTTGTTGCCCTTTGCTTTCAATGCTGAAAATTTATTGGGTAAAAAATAACAATCTCGCAACCGATTATTGATAACGTTGTTTTATTTATAAATTTGCGACCAAAATTTTGAAGATGTCGAAACTAAAGTTTTCCAAAGAGCAATATCTGAAGTGGTATGAAGAAATGCTACTTTACAGACGATTTGAAGAGAAAGCAGGCCAGCTTTACATTCAGCAAAAAATCAAAGGTTTCTGTCATTTGTATATCGGGCAAGAAGCTACAGTTGCAGGCTCTAACTCTGCAATGGGTTCAGATGACAATATGATTACCGCCTATCGCGATCACGTACATCCAATAGCCCGCGGTATGGCACCCCGTGCAGTAATGGCTGAGCTTTTTGGTAAAATTACCGGCTGTTCGAAAGGTAAAGGAGGGTCGATGCACATGTTTTCTGCGGAGCATCGCTTTTTTGGTGGACATGGAATTGTAGGTGGACAAATTCCACTTGGAGCGGGCATTGCCTTTGCTGAAAAATATTTAGGAACCAACAATGTTACCCTGTGTTTCATGGGCGACGGAGCAGTACGACAGGGCGCTTTACACGAAGCATTCAACATGGCCATGTTGTGGAAATTGCCCGTGGTGTTTATCATTGAGAATAATAACTATGCCATGGGAACTTCCGTAGAGCGAACCAGCAATGTGACTGACCTTTACAAAATAGGTTGCTCATATGATATGCCTAGTTTTGCAGTAGATGGAATGACCGTAGAAGCAGTGCACGATGCGACCGCCGAAGCCATAGAACGCGCCAGACGCGGCGATGGACCCA
The DNA here is from genome assembly GCA_046294625.1 of Flavobacteriales bacterium. Taxonomy (GTDB): domain Bacteria; phylum Bacteroidota; class Bacteroidia; order M30B66; family M30B66; genus JBKBKN01. The sequence goes on along the minus strand of JBKBKN010000015.1, from coordinate 72,134 downwards.
CGCTATTGGAAATAAAAACCTACAGGTTTAAAGGGCACTCCATGTCTGACCCTGGTAAATATCGAACCAAAGAAGAAGTGGAAGAGTACAAGTCTCAGGATCCGATTGAGAAAGTGTTAAGAATTATTCAAGAAAACAACTTTGCCACTGAAGCAGAAATTGAAGCCATTCATGAAAGGGTGAAAGCACAAATAGAAGAGTCTGTTCAATTTGCCGAAGAGTCACCATTTCCAGATGCATCTGAACTATACAAAGATGTTTATGTTCAGGAAGATTACCCTTATATTATGGATTAATAAAACCATCAAACAATAAAGCGAAATAAATATGGCAGAAATTGTAAAAATGCCCAAACTGAGCGATACCATGACTGAAGGAGTGGTATCGAAATGGCATAAAAAAGTTGGTGATAAAGTATCAGCAGGCGAATTACTTGCCGAAATCGAAACTGATAAAGCCACCATGGACTTCGAATCCTTTCAGGATGGTGTATTGCTCCACATCGGGGTGGAAGAAGGCAAGGGTGCTCCTGTTGATTCCATTTTGGCAATTTTGGGAAAAGAAGGAGAAGATATCAGCGCTTTGCTTTCTGGTGCATCAGCTTCACCAGCCAAAAATGAACCTGTTATTGAGGAGAAAAAAGAAGAAAAGTCAGTAGCTGCTCCTGTTTCTGCAGTTGAACCGGTAAAGACTGATTCTGTATCTGATGCCAGATTAAAAGCATCCCCGTTAGCTAAAAAGCTTGCCGAAGATAAAGGAATTGATATCAAGCAGGTGCAAGGCTCTGGCGACGGAGGTAGAATTGTGAAACGTGATGTAGAAAATTTTGCACCAACTGCCGCAACTGCTTCAAAAACAATTTCCACGGCTGTGCTGGGTCAGGAAAGCTTTACCGAAGAGCCTGTTTCACAAATGCGCAAAACCATTGCACGCCGTTTGGCCGAAAGTAAATTTTCAGCGCCGCATTTTTACCTCACCATCGAAATTGACATGGAGCAAGCGATGCACACCAGAAGCGCCATTAATGACTCTGGGGAAGTGAAGATTTCTTTCAATGATTTGGTGGTGAAAGCTGCAGCTATGGCCTTAAGAAAACACCCAAAAATCAATTCTTCATGGTTGGGTGACAAAATAAGATATAATCAACATATTAATATTGGTGTTGCTATGGCAGTGGATGAAGGCTTATTGGTACCGGTGGTTCGATTTACCGATCACAAATCACTTTCACAGATTTCTGAAGAAGTGAAGGCATACAGTGTGAAAGCCAAAGCAAAGAAATTACAACCTGCCGACTGGGAAGGAAATACCTTTACCATCAGCAATTTGGGCATGTTTGATATTGATGAATTCACAGCCATCATCAATCCACCGGATGCGTGTATTCTTGCCGTGGGCAGCATTCAACAAAAGCCTGTGGTGAAAAATGGACAGGTAGTTCCCGGAAACATTATGAAAGTAACACTCTCCTGTGATCACCGTGTGGTAGATGGTGTAACAGGCGCCCAGTTCTTGAGTACTTTCAAGGAATATCTAGAAAATCCGGTAAAGATGCTTGCCTAAAATATAAAAGCCCGATCTCTCGGGCTTTTTATTTGATATTGTTGTTATTGATAGAATTTATTTCACCTCAATATAGAAAGGCATACGCATTTGGTAATTACCCAAACGCTGCGCATCCTTCATCATGATGATTTGCTTGTAATTTTCCCCGAAGAGTTTCTCTAGAATTGATGCTTCAGAATCGCCGCTTAGGCTTTTCAATAACTCACTCATGAAATCTTTGCGCTCAGGAAGAGCTGTTACACGATATTCTTTGATTTCGGCTAATTCAGCTGCTGCTTCAATAGCTTTTTCCAATCCGCCAAACTCATCGATTAAACCTATTCGTTTTGCATCTATTCCTGACCATACCCTACCTTGACCAATACTATCTACATCTGCTTTATTCATCCCACGCCCTTCAGCCACACGTGTAATGAAATTGTCATAAATCTCTTCTATTCGATTTTGAATGATGATTGCTTCTGCACTGGTCACAGGACGAGATTGCGACATGAAATCGGCATACTGGCTTGTTTTAACCGTATCAATGGTAACGCCCAATTTTTCATTTAACATCTTCTTTGCATTGAATAAAAGGCCGAACACCCCAATAGATCCTGTAATCGTAGTGGGGTTGGCAAATATTTTATTTGAATTGCAAGCAATATAGTACCCACCTGAAGCGGCCACATCACCCATTGAGGTCACCACCGGTTTCACCTTCTTAGTTTCTTCTATTTCTCTCCAAATGCTTTCTGAAGCCAAAGCAGAGCCTCCCGGTGAATTTACGCGAAGCACAACAGCTTTCACCTTCTCATCTAATCTGGCTTTGCGGATCGCTTTTGTAAAGCGTTCAGAGCCTACATTGCTTGTTTCACCTTCCCCATCTACAATTTCGCCTTCGGCAAAGATCACCGCAATCTTATCTCCTTTGCCACGCTCCTTTTTATCTTTCACTTTATTATACTTTGAAAGGCTAACAAAATTGATTTTGTCTAACTTTTCTGCACCGGTTTTTTCTTTAAAAATCTCCAGCACTTCATCACGATATTTAATGGCATCAATCATGTTTACCTCTTTGGCGTCTTCCGCATTTTGAATACGAAGTGTGTTGGCATATTCCAACACCAAAGTTTGATCAATTTTACGACCTGCGGCAATACCTGCTGTCATGTGATTCCATAGACTGCCCATATAAACCTTAATTTGCTCTCTGTTGGCATCACTCATTTTATCAGAAATAAAGGGCTCAACTGCACTTTTAAATTTACCATGCTTGAATACCATCGGCTCTACACCAATCTTTTCCAAAACGCCTTTGAAGAACATCAATTCTGCACGAAGTCCTTTCAACTCCAGATAACCCATCGGGTGCATGTAAACCTGATCTGCTACACTCATAACATATACAGCAGGCTGACTATACGTTTCGCTATAAGCGTAAATATATTTTCCGGAATCTTTGAACTTGCGGAGCGCATTTCTAATCTCTTCAATCGAAGCTAAACCAGTGGGAATAGACGAGATATCAAGGAAAATTCCCTGAATATTATCATCCTTGGCTGCTTTCTCCAAATTGTTTAAGATATCGTGAAGTCCAACCGGGCGCTCCCCGGAAAGGCCAGAAAAACTGAAATTTTCAAACGGATTATCCGAACTGCGATCATTTATTGGCTGATCAAGCTTTAAGTGAAGAACTGAATTGGGTTTAAGCTCAACTTCTTTTTCTTTGCCAAGCGAGCCGGCTATTCCAATAAAAATCAACAATAGAAAAATATTGATGACAAGGAAGCCAACCATTGTGGCAAGCATAATTTTAAAAAAAGATCTCATAGTTTATTGTTGTTTACGTGATTTTTGATTTGATCTATATGATTGCAATTAATCAAAAAAGTTACACTATGCGAAAGTATTCCTACAAATAAATTGCAAACAACTGATATTCAACAAAAAAACAAATTGTATTATCGTGCAAACTGAGAAACGTTGAATGCTTTTACAAGCTTACTTTTGCAGCAATGCAAAATGTTTACCTCCTTTTAGGAACCAATTTAGGCAACCGACTTCAGAATCTATTAGATGCAACACGATTGATTTGTAATCAATGCGGGCCCTTGAAAAAAACCTCATCTATCTATGAATCCGTTGCCTGGGGCTATACTTCAACAAACAGTTTTTACAATGCTGTACTACATTTGAGCACTGCACTCTCCCCTTTCGAACTACTTGACAAAATAAAACACATTGAGAAACAACTTGGGAGATCTGAAAAACAAATACTGGATTATGAAGATCGATTGATAGATATTGATATTCTGTTTGTTGAAGACCTAGTCATCGATCAACAAACACTACAAATCCCTCATCCACGCTTGCATTTACGGCTATTTACGCTTGCTCCACTTCGCGAATTAAATGGAAATTTAATTCACCCTTTGTTAAACAAAAACGTATCTCAATTATTTGATGAATGTGTCGATGAAAATGCAACTCAAATCATATACCATTCAGATTGGTTTGGTGATTTGTAACGTATTGTAAATTTGATTAAAAATAGCTAAAATACTGATTATCTTTTGCTTATTGTTTATTAAATATTTGCACAAATAAAAATTGAAATTGTACTTTTGCCGCCTTAATAAAACACCTAAAGAAAAACCGGTCGATAGGAATTCAGATAACCTGCTACCAAAAAATAAAAACGAAAATCTATGAAAAGAATCATCATCGCATCATTCGCAATCGTTTTCGGAATGTTCCTGAACAGTTGCGGAGTTAAAAAAATGGTTAGAAATGCCAACAATGTGAACTATCAAGCAACCCCTAATCCGCTTGAAGTACATGCTGACAGCATCAAGATTAATGTCAATGGTAGTTTCCCTGCTACATTTTTCCATAGGAGAGCAGCCATGGTGGTTACACCCTACATCGTTTATCAAGGAGGAGAAAGACCAATAAAATCGACAACACTAATCGGTGAAAAATCTAAAGCTGAAGGTAAAACAATTGGCTTTAGAGATGGTGGTAAATTTGATATCAACGATAAACTCTTGTTTGAAAATGGGATGGAAGAAGTAACAGTAGAGCTTCGTGCCACCATTCAACACAGATCAAGAAGAATTGAGATTCCGGCTGTGAAAATCGGTGAAGGTACTGTAACCACATCTAAATTACTGAAAAAGGACGACAGAGCTATTATCGCTGCCGATCAGTTTGACAAGAACCCAACCATTACGCAGAAAGCCAATATTTATTATCTTAAAGATCAATGGTCTGTTAGATCAGCAGAATTGCAAAGCGATGAAATGGTAAATCTTTTCAAGTTTGCCACAGACCGCTCTATAGACGGCAGTGAGTTTCAAAAACTGGATATTTATGGATATGCATCTCCAGAAGGTGAGTTGAGAAGAAACAATATGCTGGCAGATCGCCGCGCCGATGAAGCGTACAAAGTGGTAGCTTCTCATTTGAGAAAAAACAAAGTAGCTGCTGTAACCAATAAAGGTTTTTATTCACCTATTACAACAAACTTTGAAGACTGGTCCGGATTGAAAGAAAAACTTCAACAGTCTGATATTTCAGGACGCGACGAAGCCATCAGAATTATCAATAACGTTCAGGATCCGGAAGAGAGAGAAGCTCAGTTTCGTAAACTTGCCAGCTACGACCCTATTTACAACGCTTACTTTCCAAGACTCCGTCGTGCAGAAATTAACTTGATTGTGAAAAAGAAAACTCGCACCGACGATGAAATCAGAAGTTTAGCAACTTCACAACCTGATCAGTTAGGTTCAGAAGAATTACTTTACGGAGCAAGCCTTCAAGCCGAAGATGCGGCAAAACTGCGTGCTTACCAATCACATGCCCGCCTGTTCCCTGAAGATTGGAGAGGATTTAACAATGCAGGTGTGATTATGCTTCAAATGGGCAGAATCAATGAAGCACAAGCCGAATTCGAAAAAGCTGATCGCGTGAAGCCAAATACACCAATCGTGAAAAATAACTTGGGTGTTGTTGCCATGCTCAAAGGCGATGTGAAAGCAGCAGGTGATTTCTATAGAGCAGCTTCTGCCGCTGGCGACGATGCACGCTATAATCTTGGAAACTGGTCAGTTGCCACTGCCAGATATAGCGAAGCAGTAAGCAGCTATGGCTCAGCTTGCGGACACAATCCTGCACTTGCAAAACTATTATCCGGCAATATTTCAGGAGCTGCGCAAACGGTAGATTGCTCTGACGATAAAGATTCTGCTGAAGGTTTATATTTGAAGGCTGTAATTGCTGCTCGCAACAACAATAAAGATGGCGTAATCAGCAATCTGACTTCGGCAATTGCAAAAAACAATGCATTTGCAGCGAGAGCTAAAAGAGATATTGAGTTCAGAAATTTCCGCAGCGATAGCGCATTTCAAGGAATTGTCAAATAATCCCAAGTCTAGAATATTTCATAAAAAAGCCCCGCCCTCGCGGGGCTTTTTTCATTTATGTATCTTCTGATAAACATCATATAATACTATTCCTGCACAGACAGCAATATTAAAGGAGTGTTTACTTCCAAATTGAGGTACTTCTACCGCCAAATCTGATAAGGCCAACAAGGATTCACTGACACCTTTCACTTCATTACCAAACACGAGCGCCACACCTGAATGTGTTTTTGAAGGTAGATACTCAGGCAAACTCACACTTTTGTCGGTCTGCTCAATAAGCACTAGTTCATAGCCTTTCCCTTGTGCATCTTTGGCCGCATCTTCTACTTTCTCAAAATACTTCCATGTCACCGTTTCGGTAGCGCCAAGGGCGGTCTTCTGAATATCTTTATCAGGAGGACATGCACATATTCCTGTCAAATAAATCGCTTCAACCAGAAAAGCATCGGCAGTGCGAAATATTGAACCAATATTGAGCAAGCTTCGCACATTATCCAAGATAATAATAACTGGCGTTTTTCCGGCGTCTTTAAATTCATCAACATGTTTCCGGTTTAATTCCCTATTGCTTAACTTTCGCATTCTAAACTATCTATCATTTAATCCACAATATTAAGCTTTGAAAACCAAAGAGTCCGAAAAAAAATATGCTGAAACCCCCTTGATGAAGCAATATTACAATATCAAGGCAAAATATCCGGATGCACTACTACTGTTTCGTGTAGGCGATTTCTACGAAACATTCGGAGAAGACGCAATCAAAACAGCCAACATTCTCGGAATTGTGTTGACCAAAAGAGCAAATGGTGCTGCCGCATTTGTTGAATTGGCCGGTTTTCCGCACCATTCACTCGACAATTATCTTCCTAAACTTGTAAGAGCGGGCTATCGAGTTGCAATTTGCGATCAGTTAGAAGATCCAAAGCAAACCAAAACTATTGTAAAGCGCGGGGTTACTGAACTTGTAACTCCAGGAATCACTATCAACGACAAAATACTCGACCACAAAAGCAACAATTTTCTAGCTGCAGTTCATTTTGGAAAAAGTCATATTGGAATTAGCTTTCTTGATATTTCCACAGGAGAATTCTACATCGCTCAAGGAAACAAAGATTATGCTGATAAGCTACTCCAAAGTTTTCAACCCGGAGAAGTGCTCGTAGCAAAGCAGCAGCTTAGAAACTTCAAAGAGTCGTTGGGTGAGAAATGGCTTACTTATGCATTGGATGAATGGGTTTTTCAGGAAGACTATACAAGGGAGCTATTGCTGAAACAATTTGAAACACGCAATCTTAAAGGATTTGGTGTTGAAGAGCTCATTGAAGGTAGTATTGCTGCCGGCACCTGCCTGCATTACCTGCATGAAACAAACCATCACAAAACTGCGCACATCATCAGTATTTCACGCGTAGATGAAGCGCAATATGTATGGCTTGATCGGTTTACGGTGAAAAACCTTGAACTTTTTCATGCCAATGGTGAACAGGCAAAGTCCTTGTTTGATATCCTCAATCAAACCATTACGCCAATGGGAGCCCGCCTGCTGAGAAGGTGGTTAGCTTTACCACTTAAAGACCTGCAACAAATCCGCGACCGACTCGATTTGGTTGATTTGTTTATCAAAGATGATAGCCTTAACAAAGAATTATCGGAGCTGATCAAGCAAATTGGCGACCTTGAACGAATTATCGCTAAAGTTGCTGTGCAACGCATCAACCCCAGAGAAGTACTGCAACTCAATAGGGCCTTGACAGCTATTGTACCCATCATCGACTTGTGTAAAAAAAGTAATAATAAGATATTGCAACAAATCGGAGCACAATTTCATCCCTGCACCGAAATCAGCCATAGAATAAAAACAGAATTGGCCGAAGATGCTCCTGCACAAATAAACAAAGGCGGCGTGATCGCGCAAAGTGTGCATGAAGAACTGGATGAGCTTCGCGCTATCAAAACAGAAGGGAAAAATTATCTGCTTCGAATACAACAAAGAGAAATTGAAAAAACAGGAATCACCTCGCTAAAGATTGCTTTCAATAATGTATTCGGGTATTACCTTGAAGTGACCAATGCACATAAAGATAAAGTACCCACAGACTGGATTAGAAAACAAACACTGGTCAATGCTGAACGATACATCACTCCGGAGCTCAAAGAGTTTGAAGAAAAAATTCTTGGAGCGGAAGAAAAAATTCTTCAACTCGAGCAAATGCTCTTCGAGCAGTTAGTGAATGCCCTTTCCGATTATATTCAACCCATTCAGCATAATGCATCACTGATAGCAAGACTAGATTGTCTGCTGAATTTTGCCGTCATATCTTTAGTAAATCAATATCAGAAACCAGCGCTTGATGAAAGTCTGATTTTAGATATTAAGGGAGGAAGGCACCCGGTAATCGAACAGCTCTTGCCTCTTGGCGAACAATATGTGGATAATGATGTGTATCTCGATGCAGACGCTTCGCAGATTTTAATGATTACCGGACCCAATATGTCCGGAAAGTCTGCACTACTCAGGCAAACAGCCCTAATCGTGATCATGGCACAGATTGGTTGTTTTGTTCCCGCTCAGGCCGCAAGAATAGGGCTCATAGATAAAATTTTTACCCGTGTAGGTGCATCAGACAGTATCTCATCTGGCGAATCTACCTTTATGGTGGAAATGAATGAAACGGCATCGATCATGAACAACCTGTCGGAACGGAGCCTGATATTGCTCGATGAAATTGGGCGTGGAACCAGCACTTATGATGGCATCTCTATAGCATGGGCTATTGCAGAATATTTGCATGAACACCCACAGTTTAAAGTAAAAACACTCTTTGCCACACATTATCATGAGCTCAATGATATGGAAGCCCGATTCCAGAGAATCCGAAATTTCAATGTATCGGTGAAAGAGGTGGACAAGAAGATTATTTTCCTTCGTAAACTCAAAAGAGGAGGTAGCGAACACTCTTTTGGAATCCATGTAGCTAAGATGGCCGGAATGCCCAAACCCATTGTTGAACGAGCAGAGCATATACTCAAAGAGTTAGAACAAATGCATCAAAATGGGAGTCCAGAAAAAAGCAGTAAGAAGGTGAAAACAGATAAATTAAGCTCGCCAATACAATTGAGTTTTTTTCAGCTCGACGACCCGCTTATTGCAGATCTTCGAAAAAATATTGAACACATTGATATCAATACGCTCACTCCGGTTGAAGCCTTGTTGAAGCTCAGTGAATTAAAAAGATTGATGGGCTTGAATTAAGACAAGGCTTAAGGTAAAAGAAAAACCCCGCTTTAGGCGGGGTTTTTAAAATTTATTGAGCTGAAGTGATTACTCTTCTACAACATCAAAACTAAATTCAGCTTCGATATTTTTGTAGATTCTAACTTTAGCTGTGTAAGTACCAAGCGATTTGATATGCTCTTCGTTTAACGTAATGTTTTTACGATCAATATCAAATCCGACTTTTTTCAAACCTTCTGCTAACTGAATGGCTGTAACAGAACCAAAGATCTTTCCTGATTCTCCTGCTTTAGCACCAACAGATATTTTAACTGTGGTCAATTTCTCAACAGCAGCTTTCGCATCGTTGATGAGCTTTTCTTCTTTGTGCGCTCGCTGACGAAGTGTTTCTTCATGCATCTTTCTGTTCGACGCGTTGGCAACAATTGCCATGCCTTGAGGAATAAGAAAGTTTCTACCATAACCATCGCGCACCTTAACGATTTCATCCTTAAGGCCGAGATTCTTGATGTCTTGTTTTAAAATGATTTCCATTGCTTATTTCCTCCTTATTTTAACATATCAGCAACATATGGCATGAGCGCCAAGTGGCGTGCACGCTTAACAGCTTGTGCAACTTTTCTTTGATACTTCAAAGAAGTACCGGTGATGCGGCGTGGCAACACTTTGCCTTGCTCATTTACAAACTTCAATAAGAAGTCTGCATCCTTATAATCAATGTACTTGATTCCGCTTTTCTTAAAACGGCAGTATTTCTTTTTCTTAACTTCTACAGTGGTAGGGGTTAAGTATCTGATTTCTGATGTATTTGCAGTTTCTGACATAGTTTCTAATTATTAAGCTTGTTCGGTTAATTTTGGCGCAGCTGCCTTATTTCTTTTCTTTTGATTGTAAGCAATTGCATGCTTATCAAGTGCCACGGTAAGGAAGCGAATAATTCGCTCATCACGCTTGAAAAGCAGCTCCAGATTGGAAATGAGCTCCGGCGGCGCAGTGTACTCAAACAAGTGATAAAAACCCGTAGTTTTCTTTTGAATAGGATAAGCCAGTTTGCGCAAGCCCCAGTTCTCTTCATGAACTATGTTTGCGCCATTTTCGGTGAGCATGGCTTTAAACTTACCGACCGCTTCCTTCATCTGATCATCAGACAAAACGGGAGTCATAATGAAAACGGTTTCGTACGTCTTTTGCATTTTGTTAATAATTAAGTTTTATTTTGGGACGGCAAAAGTAATAAATATTTTGAATCTAAGCTTTGGTCTGTCATAAAAATTAATGTGCATATAAGCGCAGACCTCAATTAAAAATAATAAAAAAAGGTCGCCCTAAAGCGACCTGTCTTAAAACTGAAAACAAAATTATTTTGAAATGATCATTCGACGCGTCTGTTGACCATAGCGCGTTTGAAGGGTGTAGAAATAAACGCCGTTGTGGAAATTGCTCGTGTCTAAAATAAACTCATGCTTACCTGCAGCCTTACTTCCCAAAGCATGATTGGCAATCAGCTTGCCGGAAATATCTCTAATTTCCAAATTTGCAGACGTGAAATCTGAAAGCGTGTAATAAATCGTTGAGCTATTTTGTGCTGGATTGGGGATGTTTTGTCCCAGAAGCACTTGCGCATTACTCAATTCATTAAACCCAATCGTTTCAGGATCTTCAAGATTTAGTCTAATCAAGGGTTGACCATTTTCCGTAAAGCCCCATTGCGACGTACCTGCTACAAACACATAAGTAGTGCGCAGCGGTTGTTGTGTCCTTCTATCTGCACCAATCACTATCAACCTGTTGCCATTGCTCGGTCCTACACCAAAAACCTGAATGCCGACTAAATAAGACTGACCATCGTCAGGAATAATATCGACCACACCATCGGTAATGAATGGAACATGATGCCATTTGTTCATATCAGCTTCAGTATCAATATCCACTAAATCAGATTCTAAAATCGGATTGCTTGGGATGCCTGTGGAAAGCACCGGAAAAACCACAGCTTTAAATGATGTACCAATTGAATTGGCATCATTTAATATATAGACCGACATAGATTTGATACGACCCGGTTTGGGGCAATCATAAATGGTTGATGCAATAGAACCATCTACATCACCTCCAACATAAAAGTTAGTAGAGTATCTTGACAAGCCGGTTAAAACGCCGTCATCACGGGCAAAAATAGTATCGCCGATAATAAAGCTTGCTGAAAGTGTATTGTCGGCAGGTATTTGATCCTGCTCTGAGCTACTCGCAGTAAAATTTACAGTGTAAGTGCCTTTGGCATCAGGAGTGTAAGTCTGAGTTACATCAAGTATTGTGGTGTCAAGTTTATTCAGATTAACTGTTGCTGAAGTGTGATCATACAAAGTCTGAGCGCCGCGATTAACGGTAACGTTTAGCTTAGTTCCGCTCTGCGCATTTGCACCATTATTAAAAACACGCCCACGGAAAGTAATTTGATCGGCTTGCGAAAATGGCATTTGTGTGAAATAACCGCCGTCTTCGAATAAAAAATCTACAAATCTGCGCTGAAGCACCAAGTCATTGTCGGCAGACTGGGTTACGGCTACATCATCAACCATCCAGTAATAGTGACTGGCACCGGTCACGAAAAACCGTATCACCACTTGCGATTGCCCGCTCACAATATTTGTAATATTAAAATTACGATTGATGGCATTGGCTGAGGCAATATTCACCTGAATTCCTTCTCTGAAATCGATAATATTTGGGAAAGTAGTACCACCGTCTGTGCTAATTTGCACCTCCATGCGAACATCTCCGGCATTGCAGCAAAAACGAAAAGCATATTGAAAATGTAATTTCACATCGATGTAATCTGTCAAATCCAATACAGGAGTTTGCATCCATGCATTCATACGAACTTCTGATGGCGGGTTGCCCGGATTGTTAAAGTCTCCATCCAGGATCATGTATCCATTGTCGCGAGTAGTGGAGTTAAGCCTTCCGATATTGGTACTGAACTGACCTTGCGGAGCTTGTGTTGTGTGATTCCAACCACCAATCTGTCCCTGTGAATTATCGGCTCTGGTCCAATCGGCTGGAAATCCACCTGCAAAATCCCAGTACATGCCCGGAATAGTATCTCCACTGTTTCTGGACTTCTGAATGAAATCATACTTTTCGGGTGCAAATTCGGCTTTTTCCCGGTTAAATTTTGGTTCCGCTTGGGGTATGCTACGGAGCACTTCCTTGTTTGTCTGGGCCATTACTGTTGTTGCAACAAACAATGAAGCAAAGAAGAAGTAAGTCTTTCTCATGTTTTATCTGATTTGTAATGCAAAATTAATTTCAAATTTAATACTTAATGCATCGACCCGATATCCAATGTAAGACCAAAATTCTAATCCAATATCAAGCTCAAAACGATTCAAATATTGTCAATGTATGACCACAATATCACCACAATCTTTGAAGGAGAGCCAACAAGAGCAATTTTCAAAGCTTAGCCAAAAACCGATAAATTTTCAAATCAATGAGTTTTTGTTCGTGTGTACCTATGAAAATCAAACCTATTAATACAGGCATGAATGCCGTTTTATATCGAAGCAAGTTACCTGCCAAAGGGCTAGTAAATCCAATGATGAGAGCAAGCGCGAAAACATAGATCAACCATGATCTGAATATCGCTGTGGAAACTGTGCTTTTGTTCCGATGAATGATTAGCCAAATAATTACTATGAGTATCACCCAGTTTTCAAGGATTTGGATGAGCATCAATGGTGAAAAAGAATTTGCCGGATACAGAGGCAAAAACAAAGCATTGACAGGAGCAGACAGCATGGCTGTTAACATACCTAAAAAACCAGCAGCTGGCAATTGAAACAAATAGGATCGCGCATCGGCAAAGGCAGCATTTTTTAACGACTCTATCCTTTTCTCCGCAAGAAAACTAAATACATCGGGCATGAATCCAAATTGATAGGCAATTTGATTTATACCGATTCCTAGTCCAATAATTAAGATCAACAGCAGTCCGAAATTCATCTGTTTTAACTTACTAATTTGTAAAATCAGATACATTCCCGAAAAAAGCAGGATTGCTGCCGCTATATAATACTTCAATAGCAGAATAAGGGCGAACAAGACCAATAAGCTGGGGACACGCATCCATGCAGATGATTTACTTTGAAACCATGTTCTAAAAAAAACGCCGGTAAACAAAATTACCAAGGTGTCTTTTAAAGGCGCTGAGCACCATAGCAACAAACCCGGAAGTAGAAAAAGTACGAGAAAAAGCAATTGTTTGGATTGCTGATGGTTAAGCCTTTGGGCAATTAATTTGTAATAGGCTATCAATCCACAAAATCCGAAAAAGCTGAAAACCAACACATGCAGGTAAATGTTGCCCTGTGTGACAAACCAAAGTAAAGCATTTACCCGTGTGATAAAACGATTTGAATTAAACGGATTGTAATCCTTGATTTGCGCGTAGTTGAGCCAGTTAATGTCTTGCGTGTTCCAATTTCCGGTTTTGTAGAGATAGGTTTCAAACTGAGATTCATCTTGATATACACCCGTTAACAGCTGCCAAAAAACCTGCGGATGCTCTACTCTGATTTCATGCAGCACGGCCGCATCGTCCATAAATTTGTATATGTCGGCTGTAGATCGGTCGGTATGCACATAGGTATAAATCCAAACTAGTACACATCCACTAATAAATTTAAGTATGAAAGCTAAATAAATACTTCTGGGTCTGATCGCCTCAAGCTTGAAAAAGGTCCACTTCGTGAGAAGCAAGAAAATTGCAAAGATGAGCGAGACAGCTGAAAAAACCAGAGTAAGCATTGGCCAAAATTAAGCTTATTCGCTTCACATGGTTGCGCGGCCAAATCTTAATATAATTCCAATCGATGCGCTTGTCTGAAAATACTGTGTAAAATCATTGGTAAATTCAATCTTGTTCAACCACCGCACATCGTTGAAGGCGAGCTGCAATTTCACATTTTCAAATCCATAACGAAAAACGATACCAGGCTCGACCAACAAAACGGTTTTTCGTGAAAATTCAATCAAGGCTGCCCTTGCTTCCTGATTGGTCAAGCTCATGTTTTCAATATTAAAAATAAGTCCACAAACCCTCAACGCAAAACCAACTTCAAATCTTTCTTTCCGGATTCCGATGGAAGGCTGCGCAAAATATCGCTGGTAGCCAAACATGGCCTGATTGAAATTCTTACTCCTAAGTTCTGCTCTGCCAAGGCCTCCTCCTCCGAAAAGGTTAAAACTCCAGTGCTTCCCCATTGGATGGTAAAACCCTAATCCACCTTCCAGCAAATTTCCATAGCCTGAATATTCACTTTCTACGGGTTTTGACACATACATTCCATTGAGCATCAAAGCCATTGAGGGACCGATTGTTCCGGCATAATGCATCTCAAAACCATTAGCTTCGCTTGTGATGTAGTTGGCGCTAAAGCGATGCTCTTCTTCTTCGCTTATCAATGGAATGTTGAGACTGTTGGGTTGATAGAATATCGGTGTGCAGGAAGTCAGCAAACTCACTACAACGAAAAGCAAAACAGGCTGAAACTTCATTCCAAGGATAGTTAGCGTTTAGGTTAGGTTAGGTAAAGCTACTATTTTTCTTGATTCGTTATATCAACAGTTTTAAAATAATCTACTTAATAGATGACAATTGGGGTCGAAATGAAGCGGATTGCATCTGCAATAAATAGGTTACTAGACCAAAAATAATTAACAGAATTGGGGGGCTTGGATTATAATTTTCCTAATGCGATGCATTTATATTCGTTGGCTACTTCCCGGGATATTGTCTTTTTCGCTGATAGCGGCGAAGGATATATAAGATGAACGCAACAAAAGCCACAAATATTGGAAACTTAGCTTGATCGAATCCTACATCGACATAGAACCAAATAGCAGCCAGAGTTCCCACTATGAAAACCATGAGCCAAAATCGCTCAAGAAAAAGTAAGACTTTGTAATTATTCATCGTTCACATTGATTATGCCTTTAACTTTCAATATTTTGTATTTTGAGAAATCCTGATTGGATTCAAAGCCATCACCAAAGATAACCTGTTCAGTGGTGGTAATTTTTACAAACACATCGGAATAGATTCGGTTTGCTCTCTGATCCCAAATCAGGTGCTCGGTGTTTAACTGCTCCCCCTTTTCATTGACCAATACAACTTCATTTCTCGCTTCCATTACATCGCGTTCTGTGTAGGAAATAGCGTAGTTTGCCGTTAGTCTCGATTCTGGCTCTTGATTAGGATCAAAAAACTGCACATCGATTCCCTGCTTGAATTCAACATATTGCGAATCGCGAATATAAGTCTCACGAAGCGGTGCTTTGATGATGGCTCGGGTCATTCCACTGTCGCTATATATCATCTCCACATTGTGGGTGGTGGAAACCGGAAAGTGTTCTTCTCTGGTGAGTGATTCCACATGCAAGGGATCGTTGCTGCATGAAAAGAAAAAACTGCAGGCCAGAATGCCAACCATGATAAATGGCCTTAGCTTAATCATATTTGCGCTTGTTGAACCAATCATCAGTCATAGACAGACCAAAACTTAGTCTGATGAATCTCTCCTGAATTAAATTATTGCTGGTGGTGCCACGATACCCGGCCTGCAATGCTACGTTTAACAAACTTATCGGAACTTTTGTGGCCGTGCTATTGCGCTGACGTCTAAATGGTAAGCCTAAACCAGCACTGAGAAAGTACTCTTGTATGTCCGTGTTATTGATTCTCAGATATCCATCGGAATAGGTAAATCCGGCTCTGTATCGGATTCTTGAAGCATAGCGCTTGGTAGCATTCACATCCGGTATATATTGCACACCTACATTTAACCGTAAATTATTCTTCAATGAATCACTTTGGCCAAATCGGGAAAAGTTGTTCCAATTCAAATATTGTGCATTAAGCGATAAAGCGAGCTTTTCGCTAGTGCTACGAATATACAACCCACCGCTAATAATCTCCGGCATGATAATGCGCCCTGACTGATCATCAATAAATAAAATAGTATCCACCACATTTTCAATTGGAGGCTGGCGCAAGAATCTATCGGCCAGATAAGTGTAACGCGCGCTTGCGCGAATCGATGGTGTGTAAGTAGCACCAAATGATACGCGAAGTGAATCTTTTTTCGGTGTTCGGGTTTTACTTATTAAATAGTACTTTTCTTCTTGCCCATCCATCTCCTTCAACACTCTTCTTCCGGAAAAAAGGCTATCATCTTTTGTAATATAAACCTTGTCTTTCTTGGTTATTTTGGCAGGCTTGAAAAACAATTCATAACGAATGCCTAAGTCAAAGTTAAAATCGCTAAGTATATAGTCTTCAGTGATACGGCTATTTAGAGCATTGAGGCTATCGCTAAAAATCACTGAACGGCTGTAGCGCATATTGCCAAAGTTATAATTGGTATTAACGCCAGCATAAAAATTCTTTGCCACTTTAAACCCATTGTTAAAATGTAACACATTGAAACCACCGGCACCTTGGTAGAGATAATTCACTGTGCCTATATCGGGTCCGGCAAACTCGCGTGAGTTGATTTCATAGCCGGCCAAAGTAAGTGGTCTCACACCTATTGAAGTACTCCATTTCTTGGGTACGATACCAAAGGCAAGGGTAAGATACCCGAAGCCTGCATTGTTGGCATTCGTATTCAGGTTGTTTGCCACAAAATTTGTCCTTGAGCCATACATGCCCATTTCAAGCACAGTGAAACGCTGGGTAATAAGAGAAGCCGGATTCAATGGATTAACGGTGTGTGAATCAGCATAAGCAATAGCCGTCATGCCCAAACCATTCATATGCGGAAATGGAGAGAAACTCAAGTCCCCTAGACCATATCTAGCATAGGGAGAATTGTTTAAATTTTGTGACCAAAGATTTCCAAGGCTGCACAGTATAAGAAGCATGGACAGAAACTTACCGATCTGCATGCCTTGTAAATTGAAATTTTGCCGCTTCATTCAAACCCTTTAACGTAAAATTCGGGTCGGCAAAGATGCTGATTTTTAGGTTTCTTTCAAAAAGCAGATAATCTCCGCCTGTGATAATGACTTTAATGTCTTTTTGAGCCATTTGATATTGTTCAATAATTCCCTTTACTTCCGCAATCGCACCATTCAAAACACCGGAATGTATCGACTCTTCGGTATTTCTCCCGATTAAATAATAAGATTCGGCCATATCTAAAGAAGGCAATGCGTCTGTGAATTTATGCAAAGCTTTATAACGCATTTTAATGCCTGGCGATATGGAACCACCATAGTATTCACCAAATTGATTCACAAAATCATACTTAATGCAGGTGCCGGCATCAATCACTAAACAAGGGGTGGACTTGAAATTGGTTACCGCCGCCACCGCATTGGCAAGTCGATCCAGACCCAAGGTTTTAGGAGTTTCGTACTTGATACTTAATGGCAAGTCAATTTTATCAGAAAACTGAATCAACTCTACATCCAAATCTTTTAGAAAGCTAATATGCTTTTCAGGGTTCTTCTTCACGGTGCTGTATATGATTCCATCCAAATCAAGTGGCATGAACTGATAAACAATATCCTCTAGCTCTTCATTCTCCAAACGATAAATCTTGGAAAGTCTATCGTCTTCAAAAAGAGCCACCTTGGAAAGCGTATTGCCGATATCAAAAACTAAAAATCTCATATAATATGCTGCAAACCTAATCTATTTTGTTCTAGGTACAAACTCAATGCTACTCTCCAATCACTCAGCAGGATATTTTCAAATGGAAATGATATTGAATGCGTATCTTTGCCGCCCAAATTTTCGACATGCTGAATAAATTAGAAGCTATTGTAGGCAGATTTCAAGAAGTAGAACTATTGCTCTCCGACCCGGGAACAGTAGCCGACATGAAGCGCTTCAAAATGCTCAACAAAGAATATAAAGAACTTGGTCGTGTGGTAGATGTGTATCATGTGTACAAAGATATTTTGGAAAAGCTTGAATCAGCGAAGCATGTGCTCAACAATGAAAGTGATCCAGAATTCAGGGAATTGGCCAAAACCGAAGTGGATGAACTTGAAATAAGAAAAGAAAAACTCGAAGAAGAAATTCGCATTTTACTTATTCCACAAGACCCTGAGGATAGCCGTAACGCTGTGATGGAAATCAGGGCCGGAACAGGCGGAGACGAAGCATCTATCTTTGCTGGAGACCTATTCAGAATGTATAACAAATACTGCGAAAAACAAGGCTGGAAGGTAGAAATCGTCGATCTTAACGAAGGCACAGCCGGAGGCTATAAAGAAATTGTTTTCAATATTATCGGAGAAAATGTTTATGGCCGGATGAAGTATGAATCGGGTGTTCATCGCGTGCAAAGAGTTCCGGAAACAGAAACTCAAGGCCGTGTGCACACTTCTGCTGCCACTGTGGTGGTGTTGCCCGAAGCAGACGAAGTAGATGTGGAGCTCAACCCAGCTGATATTGAATTTCAAACTTCCCGATCAGGGGGGGCTGGTGGTCAAAATGTAAACAAAGTAGAAACCAAAGTACAATTGACGCACAAGCCCAGCGGTATTGTGGTAGTGTGCCAAGTGGCGCGATCGCAGCTCAAAAACCGTGAAATGGCCATGCAGATGCTGCGCACCAAACTCTATGAAATTGAACTTCAGAAACATTTAGATGAAGTTTCGAAGCGCAGAAAAACGATGGTTTCGACCGGAGACCGCTCTGCTAAAATTCGCACTTATAACTACCCCCAAAGTAGAGTGACAGACCATCGAATAGGCTACACGATGTACAATCTTTCTGCTTTTATGGATGGAGAAATAGATGATGTGATTGATGCGATTCAGGTGGCCGAAAATGCTGAGCGAATGAAAGAGGGCGCTACACTCTGATATATCACAGCTGATCAATCTCGCTTAGGTATTTGTCAGCCTGAGCTTGAATCTTAGCCCGCTCATCAGTAGGCATCTTATCTATATTGCGATATACCATGCCAATACGTGGATTTTTGCCCAATAAATCCCTGTTGCGAATATGAAAGTCCCAATAAAGTGAATTGAAAGGGCAAGCTTTTTCGCCATATCGCTTGCTGTGATCGTAATAGCAACCTTTGCAATAGTTGCTCATTTTATTGATGTAGTTGGCGCTTGATGTATAGGGTTTGGTGGCCACCAACCCGCCATCAGCGAATTGGCTCATACCGCGTGTATTCGTGATTTCTACCCATTCTATTGCGTCAATATAAACCCCCAAATACCAGGCATCTACCGCGTCGGGATGAATTCCCGCCAACAAGGCAAAGTTTCCGGTAACCATTAAACGTTGAATGTGATGCGCATAGGCATATTTTAAAGATTGTCCGATGGCATGCTTCTGACAATTCATTTTAGTATCTCCTGTCCAAAACCACTCCGGCAACTTCCGTTTATTGCCAAAATAATTCTTTTCTGCATATTCCGGCATCTGCGCCCAATACACTCCGCGCATATATTCTCGCCAGCCAATAATTTGACGGATAAACCCTTCCAGCTGTGCTAAGTCAATGACAGACTCATTCATTCTCCATGTGTCAATCGCCGCATTAACTACTTCTAAAGGATGTAATAGCTTCACATTCATCGCAAAAGATAGACGCGAATGAAAAAGCCAGGGACTTTGTTCATGCATCGCATCCTGGTATCGACCAAACGCAGGCAAGGCCTTGAGCATAAACTCGTTCATCAATGACAAAGCAGAAGCCCGGCTAATGGGCCAAATAAAGTTTTTCTCATTTGGCTCACCAAAACTCAGAACACCCGCGGCTGTGATCTCTTCCCACAAAGTCTCTTGATTAGTCTGTGACATAATCATTGCCGGCAATGGCACCTTCCCATCATAATGATTCCGGTTGTCGTGATCAAAATTCCACTTTCCTCCTACAGGATCACTCCCCTCCATCAAAACATGATACTTTGCTCTGATTTTTCGGTAAAAAGTTTCCATCAGATAGGTCTTCTTGCCTTCAAAAATGTTTTTGAGTTCCGAACGGTCGGTTAAGAAATGTTCCGTATCAATCGCTTGAAAGGAGATGCTTAGTCCGGAGCAAAATTCTTTCAATTGTTCATCGAGCCGATATTCATCTGGCAACTGATACTCAAAATGAGTGATATCATGTTTTTCAATCATCCAAAGGAGATTGCCATGCAAGGATTGCTTATTGTCCACATCAGAGATTTTGATGTAATGAAGTTGATGACCTTCAAGCTGTCTCTCTTTAGCAAACTGGCGCATAGCCGCAAAAAAGCCAATAATTTTCTGCGCATGATGACGTACATAATCCGTCTCTTGCCGCATCTCCATCATCACATAAAGTACACTATCATCAGTGGTGCTGAACCATGAGTGAGAAGCGTTGAGCTGATCGCCGAGCAAGAGCCGAAGAGTTTGAGCCATGTATATTTTTTTCAGGTGAAACCCCCAAAAGGTCAAAAGGTTGCGTTCAGTATGTTTTCTCATCAGACTGATAAAAAAAGTCTAACAGATGCTAATTCATTCACAATCAAACACTCAAAAGTTAGCAATTACGAGCTACGATTATTACTGCAACCATCTTAGTTTCCCTGCGTAAGCTATCTCCGCAAGATGGTAATTAAAAATAAATTACAGTAAGTTGAATAAATTGTATATTCGCACCCCAAAAATTAAACAGTATACGCATTAAAAAACTATGGCAGTTTTAGAAAAAATACGCAACAGATCAGGTTTGCTCATCGTACTTGTAGGTTTGGCATTACTTGCCTTTATTCTCACCGACTTAGTTTCCGGAAGTAATGTGCTTTTCGGCCGCAGCCTTGACGTTGGAGAAATCAATGGAGTGAAAATATCTGCACAGGAATTCAATGAAAAATTTGTGCAGTATGAAGAAAATGTAAAGAATGCTAGTGGCACTTCTAACATTGACGAGAACACCCGTCAACAAATTGTCGATCAAATCTGGAATGAACTAATCGACAAGCATGTGTTTTCGGTGCAACACGCTAAAGCTGGGGTTGCTGTTAGCCCGGCAGAACTTTTCGATATGATTGCCGGCAATAATGTTGATCAACAAGTGAGCAACATTCCGATTTTTAAAGATTCCATTACCGGCGAATTTTCAAAAGACAAAGTGCTTGACTTCCTAAGAAACAGACTCACCGAAGAGGCTGATCCGGATGGTCGTATGCGCAAAAACTGGATTGACTTTGAAGAGCAATTGAAAAAATCGCGAATGAAAACTAAATATGCCAATCTTGTGAAAAAGAGCATGTATTACACTACGCTACAAGCGCGCCGCGACTTCACCGATAAAAACGACTATGCCACTTTCCGTCTAATTGCACAAAATCTTGATGTCATTCCTGATACCACAGTGAAATTGACTGACGAAGATTTCAAAACGTTTTACAATGAACGGAAACATGAATATGAGCAAGCTGAAGAGACACGTCGGATAGAATATGTTGTATTCAATGTAGCACCAAGCCCGCAAGATAGAGAAGCTGTGGTGAACAGCATGCAGGAATTGGTTGACGAATTTAAAAATGCAGAAAACGATTCCGCATTCGTATTTTTAAATTCTGATGAACCATCTTTTGGTGACTTTATACCTGCGGCAAAAATCCCTCCCGTGATTAGTGATGCAGCAGTAAATGGATCAGTAGGAAATGTGCTGGGCCCTTACTTTGAAGATAACTTCATCAAGATTGCAAAGATTGTAGCTTTCAAAGCAATGTCTGACTCTGTAAAAGCACGCCATATCTTAATTTCAACTCAAAATGGCCTTGATATGGCAACTGCTATGCGTCGTGCCGATAGTTTAAAAAGTGAAGTGAAAAAAGGTAAAAACTTTGCAGATCTTGCTCGCCGATTTAGTGATGACCCCGGTTCGAAAGAAAATGGCGGTGATTTAGGATGGTTTACTGAAGGTATGATGGTACCTACATTCAACGATGCCTGCTTCAACGGGAAAGCAGGCGATTTAGTTACGGTAGAGTCTCCTTATGGCGCCCATCTCATCAACATACTTGAAAAAACCAGACCAAGAAATAAGGTAAAATTAGCAGAAGTGAAAAAACGTATAACGGCTAGCTCCGAAACTGAGTCGAAGGTGTACTACAATGCTGATGAGTTTGCCGGTAATGCTAACAACTACCAAACTTTCAAGAAACTGGCCGAAGAGAAGAACTATTATATCGTTCCTTACGATGGTTTGAGAATTTCCGATCGTCGCATAAACGATTTGCAAGAATCACGCGAGTTAGTGCGTTGGGCCTTTGATGAGAAAACGAGAATTGGTGACGTATCAAAAGTGTTTAGCATCGGCGATGTTTTTGTAGTTGGATCTTTGGTTAATGTTAAGTCTAAAGGCATTCCTCCATTAGATCAAATGAAAACTACGATTGAGCCAGCGGTGATCAAATGGAAAAAAGGAAAACAAGTAGCTGAAAAGTTTGCACAAGCTGCATCAGGTGCCACAGATATGGAAGCGATTGCATCGAAGTTGAATCTTCAGGTTGAAGATGGTAACAGAATTACCTATGCTTCTTATTCTATTCCAAATTATGGATATGAGCCCAAAGTGCTTGGCAATGCTTTTGGTTTGGCTTTGAATAAAATTTCAGCACCTATTATCGGAAACAATGCTGTGTTTATTATTCAAGTAACAGCGCGCGAATCAGAAGGTGAAAAACCGGAAAATTGGGATGATAAGAAAAAACAACTTTCGAACAATGCAAGATTCCGTGTAGATGGGTTGATGAATCAAGCTTTGACCAAAAAGGCCAATATTGTAGACAACCGAGCTAGATTCTTCTAAAATCAAAAATAATTTTCATCACAAAGGCAGGTTAATTACCTGCCTTTTTTGTTTCGTTGCATCATTTAAAGCGCGATTCTATGATGTTAATAATTTTGTGTTTTTGTAATGTACAGTTTGTTGCGATACCCTAAATTCGTAATGAAGAACTTACTGCTGAAACTACCTATAAACCAAAATGAATACCTTAAAATATCTTATTGCCATCCTTTTTAGTTTCCAGGCATTACTGACATTCTCACAGCAGAATATAGATTTTGAAGAAAAGAATTTCCCCAATCGTCAGGCAGGCTTCAAATATGCCATGGAGCAATACCGCAAAGGGGATTATTATCTCATGCGCGGCCCGGTGTATTTTCCACAGGCCATAGAACACTATCTTGAAGCAGCAGCTTTTAATCCGCATAATGCTGAATTAAATTACCTGATTGGCAATTGCTATCTCAACCTCAATGTTGATAAACTCCGAGCCCTACCTTATCTCCAAAGAGCCATTGACTTGGCACCGCAGCGTCTAAAACCTGAATATGTTTATGCACTTGGGCAAGCTTTTCAATACAGTCTTGAATTTGATAAAGCCATAGAACAGTATAAAAAGCATATCAGCATGTTAGATGCAGAGAAAGATAAACGTCTCATTGTGCGCTCCAACAAGAAAATTCAGGAATGTGAGAGTGGTAAGGTTTTGGTTAAAAAACCCGTAAGAGTGCGCATCGATAATCTTGGCCCTAAGGTTAACTCCAAATATCCTGACTACGCTCCGGTAATCAATGCCGATGAAACTAAATTATTGTTCACCTCACGACGCGACGAGACCACGGGCAAAATGGTGGATCCCGTAGACTCCTTGTGGTTTGAAGACATTTATATTTCGTATAAGGTAGAAGGTGAATGGGTTGAAGCTAAAAACATCGGCGCGCCAATCAATACCGCAGATCATGATGCAACTATCAATCTTACATCCGATGGCAAGAAATTGATTATGTATCGCACCGATAATGGGGGTGATCTTTATGAAACTACTCAATCGGGAATTACATGGAGTAAACCACGAAACCTGAAAGAGATCAATACCAAAGAATACGAAAACCATGCGAGCTATTCGCATGATGGGAAAAGAATTTACTTTATCAGCAATCGCAAAGACACTTCTGCAGCAGGAGGAAAAGACATTTATTATGCCGATATCGACGAGAAAGGTAATATTGGCAAGGCAAAGAACATAGGCAAGCACATCAATACCGGATACGACGAGGATGGCATCTTCTGTCATCCAGACGGGAAAACGCTTTACTACAGCTCCAAAGGCCATAATTCCATGGGCGGATTTGATATTTTCAAATCAGTGCTTTTGTCCGATGGCTCGTGGTCGTCACCTATCAATTTAGGTTACCCTATTAATACGCCCGACGATGATGTGTTCTTTGTCATGTCCTCCGATTCTAAAAGAGCCTATTTTGCATCCTATCGCGAAGAAGGCTATGGCGACAAGGATATATATGTGATGAATATCCTTGAAGAGTCCGAAATCATGGCTTCGCTCCAATTTAGCATTACTGACACCTTTAGAGGAAAATTACTCAACGCAGCAGTGGAAGTACGCGATGTGCAATCAGGTGAGCAGGTTGCACTCCGCAATAGTGGTGACAACAATGGAGAAGTATTGATTAATCTTCCGGTGGGTAAGATTTATCGCATCAAGGTATCTTCTGACAAATATGCACCTTATGAAGAAGAATTAAATCTCCCCTTTTCTGCAGGTTCGCAAATTGTTGCACGTAATATTCAGCTTAGTGTAGATAATAAGGCACACCTTCGGGTGAGTGTTGTAGATGCGCAAACCAAAGTACCTATTAGAACACAGATGGATGTAATTGACCCATCAAGTGGAGAATACATAAGCACTTTTTACTCGCCCGTGAGTGCCGGATCAGTAAAAGGGAGCCTTGACCCCGGTCGCGACTATGTACTCAGGGTTAAATCACCGGGCTACAGAATGATGCATGACACTATCAGCCTTACACTTAATCTGAAAGGGGACACTTTGAGAAGAAATTATGAGCTGCAACCCTTAGATAGAAATATTAAAACCATAATCAAAGGCCAGATAACCGATGCTAAAACCAAGAAACCAATTGTGGCTGAAGTGGAAATCAAAGAACTTGACGGATTTCCGGTGCTGACTTATATGCTGGATGAAGGTAATTATGATGCAGTCGTGTTTGGGGGTGCGATTTATGAAATCAATGTTTCAGCACCGGGTTATCTTAACTATTCAGAGATTTTACCTATCCCCTATTCTGAAAATGATCAGGTAATTACCAGAAACATTGAAATGATGCAATTGGCCAATGGCTCTAAAGTTGTATTGAGAAACATCTTTTTCGATTTCGATAAAACCACTTTCCGCCCCAACACCTATGATGCTTTACAAACATTGGCCAATACCATGAAAAAATATCCGGGAATCAAGGTTGAGATCTCCGGACATACCGACAATGTGGGTTCAATGAGTTATAATCAAAAGCTATCTGAAGGCAGAGCTAAAGTGGTAGTGGATTATCTTATTAAAAACGGAATTGATGCAAATCGCCTCACCTACAAGGGATACAGCTTCACACAACCTATTGCAACCAACGAAACACATGTTGGCCGACAACTCAATAGAAGGACAGAATTAAAGATTATCAGCGTAAAATAGCCAGCCTTTTTCTTACTTATTTTTTATCCTGAATCTTTCGGGCAACTTTAAGCACCATGCCGCGGGGCGAAAAACGAACGCTATTAGCCATTAAATAATTTTTGAATCCGTGAATGGCTAATCTTTTCCCTTGCATCATCGCTTTAAAACCATATCGTGCCACTTCGGCCGATGAAGGTAATTTTCGGTCTTTCACCAATTTACTTTCACCCATGCCAGCTGCGTCCTGAAAGCCGCTTGTGGTAGGACCGGGACATAACGCTGTAACGGTTACCCCTGTTCCTTCCAATTCATTGGATATGGCTTCACTAAAATGCAATACATAGGCTTTCGTAGCATAATAAACACTCATGAGTGGACCGGGAAGAAATGAAGCCACCGATGCCACCTGCATAATGCGTCCACTTCCCTGCTTCACCATACCAGGAAGAAAAAGATGCGTCATTTGGGTTAATGCAGTAATGTTGAGTTGAATCATTTTATTTTGCTTAGACCATTCACTTTCAGCGAAAAATCCAAAATCACCAAATCCCGCATTGTTGACTAAATACTCAATTTGAAGTGCATTTTGAGCACAATAATCATAAACTTCTTGTGAAGCATTCAGCTTGCTCAAATCTATGGCAAGACAATGAACATCAATTTGATATGCTGTTTGGATTTCATCTTTTAAAGCAGCTAAACTGTTTAGGTTTCTTGCAACCAACACCAGATTGATTTTCTCAACCGCCATTATTCTGGCCAATTCTAATCCTATCCCGGATGAAGCCCCGGTGACAATTGCATATTTCTTGCTCATTTGATTTTGTTTATCAGAAAAACGCTTTAAGTCTTGGCAAGTTTACGAATGCCATCCACCAATTTGTCCAAATCATACAAAGAAGTGTAAACATGCGGTGTTACACGCACGCCGGAGATGTTTTCCCATTCAATCGCTACCGTGTGAATGCCTTTTTCTTTAAAAAGGAATTGTTCAATTTCTTGTGGCTTTTTACCCTGCACCGAAAAAATAGATAAAGCACATGCCCATTCCGGTTTCAAGCTTGTATGCACTTTTACAGCAGGTATTTCATTAGCTTTCTCTGCCCAATAATTTTTTAAATAGTGCAAGCGCTCCATCTTTCTTTTGCTACCTATTCCTAGGTGGAAATCGATTGCTTTACCTGTGGCCATTTCGGTAGGGAAAGAGCGTGTGCCCAAAGCTTCAAACTTGCGAATATCGTCGCTTTCCGGTTCATTACCAGGAAACATGGGTGCAATGGAAGCAATCAATGGTTTACGAATGTAAAGCAGACCATTGCCAAAAGGAGCACATAACCACTTGTGCAGACTCGTGCCAAAAAAATCGCAATCCAGATCGGGAATTTTAAAATCTAAATGCGCAAAAGTGTGTGCGCCATCCACCATCACCAGAATATTGCGCTTGCGTGCTTCGGCGGCGATTTTCTTTACCGGCAAAATTTGTCCGTTCCAATTGATGATATGTGTAATATGCACCACCTTAGTTTTGGGGGTAAACTGTTCCGTAAATGCTTTGACTAAATAATTTTCGTCTTCTGAAGGCAACTCAAGATTAATGTATTTCAACTTTATCTCATCCCGTTTTTCACGCCATTTCCAGGCATTGAGCATATTGGGGTAGTCTTGCTTAGTGAGCACCACCTCATCACCTTTCTTCAATTTCAAGCCAAAAATCACGGTATCGAGCGCTTCTGTCGCATTTCGGTTAATGCTGATTTCGTCAGCCGAACACCCTGCGAGTTCTGCAAGGCTACTTCGCAATGCTTCTCTGCCCTGATCGAGTATGCGCCACATATAATAAGACGGAGCTTCGTTGCTCATCCTGTTGTAGTGCTCGAAAGTTTCCTGCACCACTTTGGGTTGAGGGCTCACGCCACCATTGTTCAGATTGATGATGTTTGAAGAAACAGTGTATGCTTGCTTCACTTGTGCCCAAAAATCTTCGTCTGTGGAAAGTGCATCTTGGGCAAGAAAATCAAGTTCAGGTGAGTCTGCAAGAGCCGGAAAAGCGCTGAGTGTAGCGGTTGTCCCTAAGGCTTTGGTGATGTGACTAAGAAATAAACGTCGTTGCATAGCGGCGAAAGTTTGAAAC
Source organism: Flavobacteriales bacterium (assembly GCA_046294625.1). Classification (GTDB taxonomy): domain Bacteria; phylum Bacteroidota; class Bacteroidia; order M30B66; family M30B66; genus JBKBKN01. The sequence goes on along the minus strand of JBKBKN010000015.1, from coordinate 44,287 downwards.
GAATGTAAATGAATTTCATCAGTTTTTTAAGTCGCTCTTGGGTCGAAATATCAGTTGAAATCGTTTTTGGGTGATCATTTAGTATATCCAAAATAAAACAGAAAAGCTTCGTCATTGCTAACGAAGCCTCTCCTCTACATAAACCAAACCTAAACCAATAACCCTGTAATTGAGTTTATGCTTTCATCACCTTACTTTGGCACACAAAATCGGTTCGAGGTACCGGTGTTTTTGAAATAGCTCCAAAACCACCTTCCACTTCAGTGAAATTTCTGTATCCACGCGCTTGAAGAATAGATGCTGCAATCATACTGCGATATCCACCTGCACAATGTAGATAAAAATGTTCTGAAGGCTGCACATCTTTCATCCATTCATTGATATATGACAAAGGTTTACTGTAGGCGTTTTCGATGTGCTCAGCTTCATATTCAGATTCTTTACGCACATCTATGATCTTATCATGTTTCACATCAACACGTGATGCAAATTCTTCTGCGGTAATTCTATTTATCTTGTCAATTTCTTTATTTGCGGCTAACCAACTTTCGAAACCGCCTTTCAGGTGGCCAATCACATTATCAAATCCTACTCGGCTAAGTCGAGTCACCGTTTCTTCTTCGCGCCCCACAGGCGTGACCAATAATATAGGATGCTTTACATCCACCACCATGGCTCCAACCCAAGGCGCAAAGTCACCATCAATGCCAATGTTTATAGATTGTGGGATAATACCTTTGTAGAACTCCTTATTGTTTCTAGTATCAAGAATGAGCGCACCGGTTTCTTCAGAAGCTGCTTCAAATTCATCGACTGTCAATGCACGCATACCTTGATTAAGAACGTTTTCAAAGCTATCGTAGCCATTTTTGTTCATTGCTACATTCATTCCAAAATAGCCCGGAGGTGTTGTTAATCCGTCCGTTACCGCTTTGATGAACGATTCTTTATCAGGTTGATTCAAGGCATAGTTCATCCGTTTTTGATTGCCAAGTGTATCTACCGTCTCTTTCATCATGTTTTTACCGCATGCACTACCGGCACCATGTGCAGGATATACAATCACATCATCGGCCAAAGGCATAATTTTAGTCATCAGGCTGTCATATAACAATCCGGCTAGCTGCTCTTGCGTCATATGTGCAGATTTTTGAGCCAAATCGGGTCTCCCCACGTCTCCTAAAAATAAGGTGTCGCCGGAAAAAATGGCATGGTCGCGACTCATCTCATCACGCAATAAGTAAGTAGTACTCTCCATGGTATGTCCAGGGGTATGTAAAGCCACTATGGTGAGATCGCCGATTTTAAATTCCTGCCCGTCTTTGGCTGAGATAAACTCAAATTCCGGATTGGCATTCGGGCCAAACACAATTGGAGCACCGGTTTTCTTACTTAAATCAAGGTGTCCACTCACGAAATCAGCATGAAAATGCGTTTCAAAAATGTATTTAAGCTTCACTCCATCTTTCTGCAAACGATCAATGTAGGGCTGCGTCTCACGAAGCGGATCGATGATGGCAGCTTCTCCATTGCTAACAATGTAATAGGCTCCTTGTGCAAGGCATCCTGTATAAATTTGTTCTATCTTCATAATTTGATTTGAATTTGTTCATGCAAAGGTCTGAACATTTTCACATTCAAATGGCAACAAAAGTTACACTCCAAATCACTCGGCTGGTTTCTATCTTTTCGTTTTTAAAAACGAAAAAGCTTGCCGGTAATGGCAAGCTTTTATAGATTATAGAATTTATGCAAGTCAAATCAGAGCAATGTGGAAGGACACACATACTCGGAACGCTTAATTTGGGTTGCCTTAATTGCATTAAATCCGCCACGTACATCGGCAAAATTGTCCCAACCACGCGATTTGAGTATCGAAGCTGCAATCATGCTTCGATAACCTCCGGCACAATGCAGGTAAAAAAACTTATCTTTAGGTATTTCAGACAAATGCTCATTTAATGCCCTTAATGGAATATTGATAGCATGGAGCACATGTTCCGAATCAAACTCACTTTTGCGGCGCACATCAATGACCAGCGGCTGGGATTGCTGATAGGCTGCTTCCAATTCATGGGCTGAAACGCGCTTAATGCTTTCTGTTTCTCTGCCATCAGCAATCCAGGCGTCTATTCCACCTGCCAAAAAGCCAATGCAATGGTCATATCCGACTCTGGATAAACGAATGATACTCTCTTTTTCTTTGTCGACTTCGGTTACCAATAAAATTTCTTGTTTAATATCTGAAATCAGCTCCCCAACCATTTGGGCAAAGTTGCCATCTAATCCTATGTTGATGCTGTTAGGTATAAATGCCTTAGCAAAAATTTCTGCCGGTCGTGTATCAAGAATAAGCGCTTTTGTTTCATTTGCAACAATTTCAAATTCAATCGGACTGAGTTGTCGACTACCCCGCTCAATCACCTGATCCACGCTCTCGTAGCCTTGTATATTCATTAGCACATTTTTAGGGAAATAGCTGGGCGGCGGTGTTAATCCTGATAACAAGGCCTTCACAAATTCATCTTCGGTCATTGGCTGCAGGGCGTAATTAACCTTTTTTTGGTTGCCCAGCGTGTCGGTAGTTTCCTTACTCATCATTTTACCGCAAGCACTTCCTGCACCATGGTTGGGGTAAACAATTAAATCGTCGCTCAAAGGCATGATTTTTTGATGTAAAGATTTGTAAAGTGTTCGGGCCAATTTTTCTTCTGTCAAATCAGAAATAACGTGTTGAGCCAAGTCAGGCCTGCCTACGTCGCCAATAAAAAGTGTGTCGCCGGTGATAATGCCATGTTCTTTGCCTTGCTCATCAATCACTAAATAAGTTGTGCTTTCCATGGTATGTCCCGGAGTGTGAATCACTTTTACCTTGCATCCACCCACTTCAAAAATTTGATTATCTTCGGCTACAATGGCGTCAAATCCCGGTTTAGCAGTAGGACCATACACAATCTTGGCACCTGTCTTCTTTGCTAAGTCAAGGTGTCCGCTCACAAAGTCGGCATGAAAATGGGTTTCAAATACATATTTTATCCTTGCATTGTCTTTTGCAGCTCGGTCTATATATGGTTGTACCTCGCGCAGTGGGTCAAAGATGGCAACTTCGCCATTGCTTTGCAGATAATAGGCTGCATGCGCAATACAGCTGGTGTAGATTTGTTCGAGTTTCATAGCAAATAGTTTTTAAATAATTGACACAAAAATGATGGATTTAAAGCGAATTTTACGAAACATAAGTTACAATAGTAAAACTCGTTTATGGTTTTGATCGGGTGCTTCACCACTTAAAACTATTATAAAAATAGTAAATCCTTGTGTTAGAGATCCTGTTTAACATCCTAATATGTTCAATAATTGTTAACATCCACTGAGCAAGTTATGGGCGGCAAATGTTTATCAAAGTTTTTTGCCTTTTACATTTGATGAAAATTACAAGCATGATGAATGTTAAACGCTCGAAAAAGTATTAGTAAATATGTCAGAAAAACTCGGTTTCAAAAGTCTTTTTTTTACCATTACATGGATAGTTTGCATCCATCTGGCTTCTGCTCAAATCTATCCACTGCGACCCGATCGTGTACCCGAAAAAATTAAAAAATCATTTACCCGAAACTACAAGAATGTGACTATGGTTGCTTGGATGATGGAGGGGCAGAACTACACTGCTATATTTAAGGATAACGGACGTTCCATGACGGTGTGCTTCGACCCAAAAGGCAATGCAGTGTATCGCTATTTTGCCATTCCAAGAAACACCATTCCTAAGCAAGTTTGGAAATCGGCTGAAAAACAAAAAGTGGAAACATATCGTCCCGATGGTTTTGGACGCGGATTAATCAATCAACGCGACTCTGTGTATGTGATTGAAGGCCAAAAAGCTAAAGAAAGGCTCTTTCTATTTATAAATGATGATGGCAAACTTCTCAAAAGATACACTATCAACGTGGATGTATTGGAGCCCTAAAAATCGGCTTTAACAGTTGATAAGAATTGTGAATGTTTTATTTGCTAATTTTGCCAATCATTTATGAGAGCATTATTTATCATTGCCGCTATTTTCTTGCTCTACCAGCTTGTGTTTAGGTATCTTTTGCCCTATTATGTAGGCAAAACCATCCGAAAAACACAAGAACGCATGTATCAAAACTTCAATGAAGGCCAACAAAAGCAAAAAAAGGAAGGCGAAGTGCATATTGATGTTGCACCTAATACCAAGCAATCGAAACGCGATCCCGGTGGCGAATACGTGGATTATGTGGAAATAAAGTAATCGCTCGTTCAAAGATATTCCACCTGAAACACTTCTGCAGTATAAACAGTTTGCAGATGTATATTCTTCAACAATGGAATACCTTGTATGATACGAAATGAGCAACCCAGCTTCTCACTCATCAGCACTATTGTTTCAGCCCCTGAAATCGGCCCATGAATTTGGTGCGAAAGACGTATGAAAATATTGGGATGATGTTTTTCAAATTGTTGCAAAAGTATTTCAGGATTATCCTGTATGCTATTGGTGAAAGCAAGAATTTTCTGTGGCTGATTAAAACAGGCCGCATAGATCACCTGATCGCCGGCAACATAGTCTGCATCGTTAATGAGAGTAGAAAACTCGCTCAAACCTTCTTTCACGCTGAAACTGGATTGTGCCAACACAAACACTTGCATTCCCAGAGCTATTCCAAACCATGCAAAGCGAATGTACTTAATACCTTGCTTCAATAAAAATAAATAAATAACCGTGACAATGGTGAGACTAAATAGCAGCAAGGCAAATGATGGATGCATATCTAAAACTCCGGAAAAGTTAAATTGCAACATGACAATCAACATGGCACAGACCACCAATAGCCCGACATCATTTTTTCTAGTGTTCAAATAAGGTAATCTGTCACGAAAATGCAAAGCCAATAAAAATAGCTTACCATGCAGAATGATCAAACGAAAATGAAAAGGACCTTTTAGGATTGCTTGTCTAACTTCTTGATAAGGTAAAAGCTCCACCACTTGAAGCATGCAAATCAAACTAGCCACATAAAACGTGACATATTTGAGCAAAAGATGATAACGAAAGGGTATCCCATAAATAAAAATAGCTGCTATACCCGGCAACAGCAATATCATTCGGCGCTCATTAAAATCGGTAAACAATAGTAGCAGTACATAAATGCCCGATAAGATGAGTAAAGGATGAATTCTGCCATCGTCAGAAAGTTTGAATGGTGGCTTGGGAACAAATAAACTTAGCGCACCTATGGTAAAAAGTATCAACACACTCCAGTCATAAAACCAGGTATGCTGATGCAAATACATCAAGCGGAAAGGAATAGAAAGTGGGTTGAGTAAATCAACAAGCGGATAATAACTATTAGCAAAAGCACCAAAATATACCGATGCTTGCCGCGATTCATTGGCAATAAAGGCAATGTGATAAATCAAATAAAACAACAGACTTGGGAAAAGAAATATTCCAACTTGTTTGAAAGCATTTCTGTTTGAGCCACCACGAAAAAAATACATTACAACGGCTGCGGTCATTGGTAGAAAACTAAATTTCAGCAACAAGGCTAAAGCAGCTATTACACCTGCACCAATTAAATTGTGTGATTCTTTCTTCGAAAGCCATAGCACCATCCATAAAAACAGCAAGAGTTGCAAGCTTTCCACCTGCGCAAATCGATTATACACAAATACACTGTGCACTAAACTAAACGTAAGCGCAACCCCAAAGGCTTGCTGCTTACCCCAAGTTGTAAAGAGCCGATAGAGTAAAAAAACACTTATTGTTCCGGCTAACCATGCTAGCAATCGCAGGCTGAACAGCGAAGGCGTGAAGATTTTAAACCAAAGCCACAAGAGCCCTGAATATAAGGGTCCGGCAAATAGAGGCCCTGCTTCAGCTCCGGTGGGATAATGACCACTTTGACATTTAGCAATGGCTGCGGAAGCCCACCAAAATTCATCGCTAAAGTCTTCAGGGTGCTTAAAAAAGGATAAATCGGCTTCGAGAAATAATAGCTTTAATACTGCAAAAAGTAGCAGCACCGGAGTATGTAAACATGCTTGAGATAAAGCCTTAATCACTTGACGAAATTAAGGTCAATAACGATTCGCAGAATAAAAAATGATGTACATTAGATTAGATATTCGTGAGAACGTAAAATAAGCAAACTACGCATCACGAAAATCGCACACACTAAGCCTTTTCCATCAATGCTTTGCGAGATAGGCGGAGCTTACCGGTTTTGGGATCAATTTCTACCAGTTTCACTGTCACCACTTCACCTTCTTTCAGGAAATCTTCAACCTTTTCTACACGCTTCCAATCAATCTCCGAAATATGCAATAAACCATCCTTGCCCGGGAGAATTTCTACAAATGCACCAAATGGCATGATAGACTTAATTTTCCCAGTGTATATTTCGCCTATTTCAGGCACTGCCGTAATTGCACGGATTTTTGCAACAGCCTTATCGATTGATTCTTTATTGCTGGATGAAATATCTATTATACCAACATTGTCCACTTCTTCAATCACAATCACTGTATTGGTTTCCTTTTGCATTTCCTGAATGATTTTTCCGCCAGGTCCAATAACCGCTCCAATAAATTCTTTTGGAATGCGAATCTGAACGATGCGTGGCGCATGCGGTTTGTAATCTTCGCGTGGAGCAGCAAGGGTTTCAACCAACTTATCTAGAATATGTAAGCGACCTTCTTTTGCTTGCATCAATGCTTTGAGCATGATTTCGTAAGAAAGACCTTGAATCTTAATATCCATCTGACAAGCGGTAATACCATCCTTGGTTCCGGTCACTTTGAAATCCATATCGCCGAGATGGTCTTCGTCGCCAAGAATGTCAGATAATACTGCATATCTGTCTCCGTCAGTGATTAAGCCCATTGCAATACCTGAAACGGGCTTTTTGATTTTCACACCGGCATCCATCAGTGCAAGCGTACCTGCACAAACCGTAGCCATGGAAGAGGAGCCATTAGATTCAAGAATATCAGACACAACACGAATGGTGTATGGATTTTCGGTTGAAGCAGGCAACATTGGTTTCAAAGCTCTCAGTGCCAAGTTTCCGTGACCGATTTCTCTACGGCTTGTACCGCGGTTGGGGCGCGCTTCGCCGGTCGAAAAGCTTGGGAAATTATAATGCAACATAAAGGTGTTGGTCCCTTCAAACACTGCACCATCAATCATCTGCTCATCCATTTTGGTGCCGAGCGTTACCGTGGTAAGAGATTGAGTTTCGCCGCGGGTGAAAATTGCCGAGCCGTGAGCCGATGGCAAATAATCTACTTCGCACCAGATGGGGCGAATATCGGCCAGACCACGACCATCGAGACGTTTACCCTCATCGAGAATTACATCACGCACTGCCTTTTTCTCTGCATCGTGAAAATATTTTCCGATCAAAGCCTTTTTCTCTTCCACTTCTTCTTCAGAAAGAGTAGCTACAAACTCTTCCTTCACAGCTTTGAACATTTCTGAACGAAGTTTCTTATTGGCTGTACCCGAAGCAGCTACTACCTTTAATTTGTCCATGCAAAAGCCAAAAATGGCTGCTTTCAAAGTTTCGTCATTCTCTTCATGATTGTATTCGCGTTTTGGTGAAGAAGTTTCCACCATAGCAGCCAATTCATTGATAGCCTTCAATTGCAAACGAATAGCCTGATGTGCAGTTTTAATAGCTTCCAACATATCTTCTTCCGACACTTCTTTCATCTCCCCTTCTATCATCACGATGCTGTCTTCCGTAGCGGCTACCATAATATCCATATCAGCACTTGCCAACTCAGCAATTCCGGGATTGATGACTACTTCACCATTAATTCTCGCCACGCGTACTTCTGAAATAGGACCATTGAAAGGAATATCAGAAACTGCCAATGCAGCTGAAGCTGCAAGACAAGCCAATGCATCAGGCATAATATTGTTTCCTGAAGAAATCAAGGAAATCATCACTTGTGTGTCGGCGTGATAATCGTCGGGAAAAAGAGGACGTAAAGCACGATCTACTAATCTCGAGATCAATATTTCATATTCCGAAGGACGGGCTTCACGTTTAAAAAAGCCACCCGGAAATTTACCGGCAGCTGCATATTTTTCTTGATATTCAACAGTTAATGGTAAAAAATCAATACCCGGTGTAGCGTCTTTGTTAGAAACTACGGTTGCAAGCAACATCGTGTCGCCCATGCGCACCACCACAGCACCATGCGCCTGCTTTGCTAGTTTACCTGTTTCAATCGTGATGGCTGTACCATCAGGCATGTTAAATGCTTTCGAAATTCCAATTTTCGACATGTGTAATATATTTTAGAGGCAATAAAAAGAAAAAGGCAATTTTTCAATTGCCCTTCTCCGGTAATTTGATTTACTTATTTTCTAATTCCTAGTTCTTTGATAATGGCTCTGTAACGCTCAATATTTTTGTCTTTCAGGTAATCTAGCAGACTTCTGCGTTTACCTACCAATTTAATCAGTGATCGTTGAGTATTGAAATCTTTTTTGTTTTCTTTCAAATGGCCAGTCAAATGATTAATGCGAACTGAAAACATAGCAATTTGAGCTTCAGCTGATCCGGTGTTGGTTTCAGCTCCGCCATGTTTTTTGAATATCTCTTTTTTAGCTTCGGTTGTTAATGACATGTTAAATTGTTGCTTTACAAATTTAAAAGCGCAAAACTAACACTTTTTTCAAAACTATTTGCAAATGATAAAAAATTAATTTGATGGTTTTGTTTTTTTTAAGCCTTACCATCTCTCCCTATAACAAGCATTGGGACATGCTGCTGCAAGAGTAGGCACATGCTAGGAGAAGGGTGATACAGCGGCTTTTCAGGTTTGCTTCTGTGCTTGACAATCAAACTGTTGCTTTCTCTTAGCCTCCCCCCTTGCCCCTCTCCTAAATGGAGATGGGCGGCACATAAGTTTTTCAAATTTACTTCTTCGTTTAACATTCGAACAGTTTCATTGAAACACTCAAAGTTTGATTGTTAAGCGATTAAGGTGTTAGGTGCGATAAAGTACTGCCTTTCGCCATTCAGGGGAAAGAGACAGAATAGGGGCTTAGGAGAAGAGCTGCGCAGCATTTTTTCAATTTTATTTCTGCGCTTAACATTCCAACTGTTTCACTGAAATGCTCAAAGTTTGAATGTTAAGGGATTTAGGGTATTTTAGAAAACAGTAATGCCTTTCTCCTTTCAAGGGAAAGATACAGGATAGTAGCTTATGATAAATTATAGATGCATAATGACCTTACTCGAATTATTTTCTCGACCAACAAAAACTCGCCCCCCTACATGATTCTGCAATTATAAACTCCTGCGGCTAAGTCTGAAATATCAACTTCCGGAGTGCTGGTGAACTCTAAAGCGCGTAAGATTTGCCCAGAAGATTTAAAAGGAATTCGGCGCGCTAAGACTATTTAGGAAACGTAAAAATGTCAATTCATAATGCATTGACAAGCAATTAAACAAACCTCTAAAACGAATTGCAAAAGCAGAAAATACCATAAACAGAGCGAAATGTTATTTAATAATTCACTTTTAGCATAATCAATTTATCTTGCCGACGTTTGCATAGTATTGATCGAACATTGACCACGAAAAAAGACATAGACCGATATTATCAATTATTGGGCATTCGGCCGGATGCCGGCATATCGGCTATCAAAAAAGCGTACAGAAACAAAGCCTTTCTATTGCACCCCGATAAAAACCCCGGAAAAGATACCCGCGAAGCATTTATTCAGGTTACCGAAGCCTACGAAAAACTCATCGCTTTTAAAGAAGGTCGATTAAGGCTTCAGCAAGATACAGATTGGTTAAAAGAGCAGGAAAATGCAAGAAGAGCCGAAGCGCGAAGAAGAACCGCCGCTGCTGCAAGAGCTCGAGAGGAAGCTGAACGCAACTCCGATGCCTATAAAACCGCCGATGCACTGGAAGCCATTTTCTCCCATATCTATTTCCTCTTTGGCCTTGCATTCTTTTCTTTTATCATTTTCTTGGTGGTAGTTTTTCTCAAAGCCGTTGGTTGGGTGATGCTGATTTTTGGTTTGATTTTCGGCACTAAACCACTGTTGCGAAGCATCAAAGAGAGCAATGTAGTTGATCTGCCGCGGCTTTGGAATGCCATCCTTTATTTATCTGCCAAATCCGGATTACTTGCTTTGCTTTTTCTCATCGCAAATATCTTCACCTTTAGGCAATTTGTTCCGGTCACACTCATCAATTACGGCACCTTAACCATTCTCTATTTGTTGAGTATTTTTCCCGCATATGGATACCTGAAAATCCGATTCAATGAATTTCATTTTTTCCGACATGTGTTTATTCCACTCAGTGTGGGGCCAAGCATTATGAGTGTATTACTGAGTGTGAACTTTCTATTCAGTGGAAAACCCCATCATGAGACTTACCTATTTCAGCGGGAGGTGAAGATAGATGAACGCGGCATCGCAGTAACTCAAGATATTATCCACTTGCAGGGTGGTGTATATGAAGAATACGAGCAAATCAGAAATATTCCCTTAAATCCAAGCAATATGGGTAAAAACCAAATCACTTATCATTTTGAACATGGCTTATTGGGACTTAAGGTGATGAAATCTTATGATTTGCAAAGGGAGATAGTGCCCGCACTTCAGCAAAAAAATTAAAGACATTTTGTCAGTGTTTTCTGAATGGCACAGGCTTTGAATCGCTGCGTGAAAAATATTAGCAAATGCAAACCGGTAAAATCAACGTTCAGACAGAAAACATCTTTCCGATTATCAAGAAATTCCTTTATTCCGACCATGAAATTTTCCTAAGAGAATTGGTTTCCAATGCAGTGGATGCTACACAAAAGCTCAAAACCTTGGCATCGGTAGGCGAATTCAAAGGTGAACTTGGCAGCACTGAAATTGATATTTCCATCAATTCCGAACAGGGAACCATCACCATCAAAGACCGCGGAATTGGATTAACGGCTGCCGAAGTAGAGAAATACATTAATCAGATAGCCTTTTCGGGAGCTGAAGAGTTTGTCAACAAATACAAAGATAAAGCTGATGCCAATATCATCGGGCATTTTGGATTGGGGTTCTACAGTGCATTCATGGTGGCATCGAAGGTAGAATTGATTAGTAAGTCTTATCAGGAAGGTGATGATGCAGGCGCAGTAAAATGGGAATGTGACGGCAGTCCGGAGTTTATACTTACCCCCTTCGATAAAACTGAGCGTGGAACAGAAATTATCCTGCACATAGCTGAAGACAGCAAAGAATTTCTCGAAGCATCGCGCATTGAAAATCTATTGAAAAAATACTGCAAATTTCTTCCTGTTGCCATTCGATTCAATGACAAACAAATCAACAATACAGAACCTGCCTGGACAAAGAAACCGGCAGAACTAAAAGATGAAGACTACAAAGCTTTTTACGAAGAACTTTACCCCTATTCCGATGAGCCATTGTTTCACATCCACCTGAATGTGGACTATCCATTCAACCTAACCGGAATATTATACTTCCCTAAGTTGAAAAAGAATGTGGAAGTGCAGAAAAACAAAATACAACTTTATTGCAATCAGGTTTTCGTAACAGATTCGGTAGAAGGTATTGTGCCTGACTTCTTAACGCTGCTACATGGCGTGATTGACTCACCCGATATTCCTTTGAATGTATCCCGAAGCTATTTGCAAAGTGATGCCAATGTGAAAAAGATTTCTTCACACATTACCAAAAAAGTTGCCGATAAGCTTGAAGAACTCTTCAAAAACAATCGTGAAGACTTTGAGAAAAAATGGGACGATATCAAGGTGTTTATTCAGTATGGCATGCTTAGCGAAGAAAAGTTCAATGAGCGCGCATTAAAGTTCAACCTGTTTAAAAACATCGAAGGTAAATTTTTCACTTCCGAAGAGTACAAAACGCATACTGAAACTTTGCAAAAAGATAAAGACGACAATTTAATTTGGTTATACACATCCGACGCCGAAGCACAATATGCATTCATTCACCAGGCAAAAGAGCGTGGATATGATGTGCTGCTATTAGACAGTCCGCTAGATCCGCACATGGCCAATATGCTAGAAGGGAAACTCGAAAAAACACGCTTTGTGCGTGTGGACTCTGACACAATAGATAAACTCATCCCGAAAGATGAACCACAGATATCAAAACTCAACGATGAGCAAAAAGAACAACTCAAACCGTTGATTGAAGCTCAAATCAAAAAACCTGGCTTCACGGTGATGTTTGAGAACATGAGCGAAAAAGACCAACCGATGGTTATCACCCGACCTGAGTTTTTAAGAAGAATGAAAGAAATGTCGGCTATGGGTGGCGGCATGATGATGGGCGATTTTCCGGAAAGCTGCAACCTAGTGGTAAATGCCAATCACCCGCTGATCAATAAAATTGCCGAAACTTCAGATGAAGCTAAGCGTGAATCCTTAGTTAAACAAGGTGTTGACCTGGCGCTGTTGGCACAAGGCATGCTCAAAGGCGAAGAGCTCAACAGTTTTATCAAACGCAGTGTGGATTTAATTGATTAAAAATTTAATCTACTACACATAATTGGCAAAAGAGCAGTCCATTGGGCTGCTTTTTTTTTAAGATGATAATGATGAAAAAATTTCAATGATAAGACAACGATATTGTACGGTTATAATACGTATGTCTGTAAAAAGAATTGGAAAATGAAATCATCTTCAAAAGAAAGCGCCCGATTTGATGCCCGGCTTCCTAAAGAACAAAAGCTACTGTTTGAGAAAGCTGCACAATTGGGAGGATACAGAAATCTGACAGATTTCATAATTCATGCCGTTCAAGAATAAGCAAAAGAAATTTTCTTGGAAAAAGAAAAAATTGTTTCATCTGAAAGAGACAGTGAAATCTTTTTCGATGCCATTACCAATCCCCCAAAACCAAATGCAGCATTGAAAAAAGCATTGAAAGAGAATAAAGCTTTCACTTCAAAATGATGTTGATGTAATGACTTAATTGCTAAACAACACACACAATCGTAGTCACTTTGATTGTAGAAATGAATTGCTTAACATTAACCTTAAAAACATTGCTAATCAAGACGTTAAACGCAGGTTGGCAACTTGCTTTGTGCTAATAGAAAAAGAAACAAACCAAATTCAAGGATACTACACATTGTCAAACAACAGTATTGCATTGGAAAATTTTCCCGATCAAATAAGAACAAAGTTACCTAAAAATTATCATGCCATACCTGCTACACTTTTAGGCCGATTGGCTGTCGATAAAAATTCTTTTGGAAAAGGTATCAGGAAAATGCTATTGATTGATGCACTGAAAAGGTGTTTTGAAAATTCAAAAGTAATGGGATCTTATGCGGTGGTTGTTGATCCTATTGACAAAGACGCTGAAAAGTTTTATTTTAAATATGGATTCATCTGCTTATCGGATGGCAAGAAGATGTTCATTGCTATGAAGACCTTGAAATTGCTGTTTGATTAATGATGCTGTTTACAAGGAATAACAAATAGTCATCAAAATGAATGAAGACTTTACACCAATCTCCACAAAGAATTTCCCTGCCTTTCAAGCATTTTTCGTATCTGCTCTTTTTCGTATTCTGTTCTGTTTTGACTTAATTTCCAGGCGCCCTGCATGCTGAGAATGTTCATTCGAAAAGGAAAAACAAATTTCAAATAGTCTTGCATCATACCGTCCGGAAATGTTTCCGGCTGAATAGGCTGTGGATTGCTCTTTTCAAAAAAACGTACCAAATCAAATAAATCGGATTTTGCTTCTTCTGCAGTTGGAATTTTAAATTGCACTTCGCAATGCACGATGCGATAATCCCAGGTGGGCACATCCACTTGCTCATAAGTCGAAGGGCTAATGTAGGCATGCTCACCTTGAATAATGAGTAATGCTTTGCCGCCATCCACAATAGCTTTCGCATGCGGATTGTGCAATGCCATGTGCGTTCTAATTTGAAGTGCTTGCTCATGATGAACATACACCGGAATGTGTGTTGAAAGCGGCAGGGAATCAGTGGACTGAACCAAAATGCCAAAACCAATGTGATTGATGAAATTGGTAAGAATTTGCTGATTGTCTTGCCTAAAGTGTCGCGGTATGTACATTCGGAAATAATAATTTTAGTTTTAAATGCTGTTTGTGCGATATTACTATTTTTGCGGCGCAAAATAAACATCTTACATGGCAACTAACAGAACATTTACAATGATTAAGCCCGATGCAGTGGCAAACAACCACATCGGAGCGATTCTTCAAAAAATCAATGAAGCTGGATTCAGAATCATTGCAATGAAATACACCAGGCTCAGCAAAGAAACGGCAGGCGCCTTTTATGCTGTTCACAAAGAGCGTCCGTTTTATGGCGAATTGGTTGACTTTATGTCTTCCGGCCCAATCGTAGCGGCTATTCTTGAAAAAGAGAATGCGGTAGCAGATTTTCGTGAATTAATTGGCGCTACTGACCCAACCAAAGCGGCTCCCGGCACCATTAGAAATTTATTCGCTAAATCGATTGACGCTAATGCGATTCATGGCTCTGACTCTGATGAAAATGCCGAAATCGAAGGCAATTTCTTTTTCTCTTCCTTAGAGCGTTACTAATAACTTAAGAGATCTTACAAAGCATACGGGGCGGCAGGTTTCACCTGCCGCCCCGTATTTATTTTAAAACAAAACCAGATTTAAAATCTAAAACCAACTGTGGCCACCACGTTGAATCGTCTGATTCTGAGTTCTGCGGCTTCAACCGGGGCTAATTGCGGACTATAAGGAACATAAGATGATGTGGAGTTGGCAAAAATCAAGGCTGCGTCAATATAAAATTCATCGTTACGATAGCCTCCACCCACAGTGTATGAGTTAAGGCTACCATCTAATTGTGTAACACTATTGAACGGATTCCCTAAATGCGAAAAACCGGCTCTGGCGTAAGTATCATCGAAGCGCATCTCACCGCCTATTCTCAAATTACCGCTATTGGTAAATATCTGTTGCATGTTTTGGTTCACCTGATCATAAAAATCATCTGTTACACGAAATCTGGTGCGAGAATAGTCCAGATGCTCATAATCTACGGACAAAATACCTCTTTTGCCAAGCACAAATGCGGCTGAAGCTACAATTCGCGAAGGCGTTCTTAAACGATATTCTGCTCGTCCGACCGGTGAAAATCCTTCTCTGATGCCGATATCAGAAAACTCACCTTTGGTATCGGCCGAGAATGTTTCTCTAAATCGAAAGGAATGGGCAAAATGATAAGCTGCACCCAGTCTAACCCAATCATTGACTCTGTAAATAGCCCCTAATCTGAAATTGAGCGCATTTCCAACCACGTCTTTGAACGTGTTGTATTGTAGCGAATTGAATAAAGGAATGGTGTCCATCACATCGCGCTCCGAAAGTCTGATTTTTTCATCATACACAATTCTGCGATAACCCAATGTCGCACCAATGTATAATCGGTTAGAATAATTGCCGGCATAAGCCATATTATATTCTCTAACTGCGCCTCGCGATTCGATATTGATGATCTGCTGCTGACCAGCAAATTCAGGTCCACGAGCATTGAAATAGGTATTCGCTCCCTGTGCTACAGGATCAAAAAAGAAAGCATCGTACGCTGCTGCAGTATTGCCGTCAAATTGGTTGGGGAATTTTCCATTGGCATTTGCCACAAAAGCATCAATCACCGAACTGTTGGTATTGATTCCCTGGATAAGCGCCTGTCTGTTTAAACCGTTGATCCGATTATAACCAAAAGCAAATGTGGAACCCATCCAACCTTCTGTTTTGAGTCTGTTGTAAGTAGGTGAATGCAGTGCAAAACCCAGGTTGGTAAAATTGAATCTGGTATTGGCATCTTCACGGTTGCTACCATAGAAGTTGGCTTCTGTTCCTATGTGCGCTATAGATGGTGAAAAGGTAAATTCCGACTGACGAAAAAGTCCAATACCGGCCGGATTATTAATCATATTTGAAAGATCGCCGCCAACTGCTCCGGTTGCTCCACCCATACCGAGCGACATGGCTGTGCCTGAAAAGGATGTTTGTGCATAGCGAAGTGCGTCTTCAGCAGTTTGCGCTAGCAGGAACTGAGTTCCTGCTAGCGCAGCTATGATTGAAATTTTTCTTAGCATAAATCAGTCTTTATTTTATCTTCTTGATGGTGAAGCTGATCTACTTGGAGAAGATGACGGAGCCGACATACGCGAAGGTGAAGGACTGCTCATCGAAGGACTTCTGCTTGGTGAAGGAGCACTGTAGCTCGGCTGACGGCTTGGCGAAGGGCTATTGAAGCTCGGCTGACGGCTTGGTGAAGGGCTATTAAAACTCGGTTGACGGCTTGGTGCCGAGGGTGAATAACTTGGTGAAGTCTGACGCTGAGGCGTGTTGTAGAAATTACTTGGTCTGCTTTGCGGAATCGTGCTTCTATTATCGAACTGGGGTGATGTGCCGCGTTGTGGCTGTTGAATCTGCCGCTGCGGCTGACTATTAAACCGCTGAGGCGTGCTTTGCTGGGGGCGTTGCACAGCTCCAGGATCTCTCTGTGGAATAGATACTGCTGGACGCTGACTCGGACGACTGAAATCACGGTTGTTCATGTAGGTGTTTCCACGATTGATGTCTTGGCTTCCGGGCTGTTGCACTTGCGGTACAATTGCATTACCACGAATGGGTTGCGGTGCAGGCGTGTAACTTGCATTCGATCTGATGCCACCTCCCGGCTGAATATTAGGCTCTCTACCGGGCATTATTGCAGGAGCTGCCGTTTGTGGTGCACGCACCGGGGCACTGCTGTAATCTGCTCCAATATTTGGATTTCGATTAACATTGGCTCTGATCGGCTGAGGACTTTGTTGTTGTACTTCCGTATTTCTGATGCCAACTCCCGAAGGCGATGCTCCCTGATTAATCAAGTTCTGGCGGCTATCTAAGCCCGTGGTTACAGAAGCAGCTTCTACCTGATTGCCCCGTATTACATTATTAGGTGTTCTGCCTTGTTCACCACGATCGCCAAGCTGATTAAGCGATTTGCCGCCCAATCCAGCTTGTTGCTGAATGCTTGCTTGCTCTCGCACCACTTCCTGGTTGCCACGCAAACCATTGGTGTTATTGCCTTGCTGAGGCAAGTTAATAGCGCCCGTTTGAGCCGATTCTGCTTGCGTAGGGAATTTATTTACTCTAAAAGAACTAGTAGTCGTTCCAATATTTTGACTAAAGTTTTGGTTGAGCGGCACGGAGCCGAAACTACCTCCACCCAATCCTCCGGTATTTGGCCCTGAAACAAAGGTGTTGCTGTCAAAGCTATTGAAATGCATTTGATTGGTCATCATTTGATTCATAAACATAGCAGAAGCAAATCCGTTGTTAAAACCTTGCATATAGCCCATGCCAAACCCGCCCATAGGTGCTCCCCATAGGAAAGGATTGTAACATCCCCAAGGATTGAATGCCCAAGGTGAGCCAAATCCCCATGGTCGATAGAAATTATTCCAAGCCCATGGATTATAGAAAGAATTAAACATTGATCCAGTGCCAAATCCCATATGAAATCCGGTCCATGAGTTCCAGCCAATATTGAAGCCCGGACCCATACCCCATGTGTTCCAGCCCCATGGGCTGAACGGATTCCAGAAAGCATAGGTGCTGTAAATACTTGTACCGAAAAACAATGGATTAGGGTCGTACCAGAACATGTTGGTGTAAAACGGATCGAAATATCCCCAACGATTCATAGGGCGATGAAAACGACGAACTCTAGACGCATATTGAAAATCATAGTAGTCGTCCATGTCAAAATAATAATTGTTTACCGTGTTGCCGCCACCCGGAGCACCACCGCCAAATCTTTCATAATCGGCAAAGCGCTCATCCTGACCATCGAAATCTTCGTTGTTTTCATTAAAATTTCTGCGCATGGCCGAACCAGAGCGATCTTCCACATCTTGTGGTGCAGTGCTTTGAAGCTTTCTCAGTTGTCTGCGTTCTTTATTTGCATCGGCAAGGCTGTAGTAGCGATCATCCACCTCCGATACTTTGGCTGTATGATTTAATGAACCACAGGACGAAAGAACGACTGTGAGTATGATTCCGGCGGTAAATATGAACGTTTTCATGACTAAATATTTTAAAAATTTGACCTGCTTTAAGCGTCGGTCTAAATGTTTATTTTTGACCCGACGCAATAAAAGAAACAAATTCCATACCACAAATTAAAATGAGCAAGGAACATTCCACAAGAGAAGAAAACTATTCGCAATGGTATAACGATATTGTCATCAAAGCCGACCTTGCCGAAAACTCGGCTGTGCGTGGCTGTATGGTGATTAAACCTTATGGATACGCCATTTGGGAGAAAATGCAGCAGACACTAGACAAGATGTTTAAAGACACCGGTCACGTGAATGCTTATTTTCCTCTGTTTATTCCTAAATCGTTTTTCAGCAAAGAAGCATCGCATGTGGATGGCTTCGCCAAGGAATGTGCTGTAATTACGCACTATCGACTAAAAAATGCTCCCGACGGAAAAGGCGTGGTGGTGGACGATGATGCTAAACTTGAAGAAGAACTGATCGTTAGACCAACTTCAGAAACCATCATCTGGAACACTTACAAGGGTTGGATTCAGTCCTATCGTGATTTGCCTATTTTGGTAAATCAATGGGCTAACGTGGTAAGATGGGAAATGCGTACCCGACTCTTTTTGCGTACTGCCGAATTTCTTTGGCAAGAAGGGCACACTGCACACGCTACCGCAAAGGAAGCTGAAGAAGAGACCCGCCAAATGCTTGATGTTTATGCCGATTTTGCGGAAAACTATTTGGCTATGCCCGTGATTAAAGGTGTGAAAACTGCCAATGAACGATTTGCCGGAGCAGTAGACACCTATTGTATCGAAGCATTGATGCAGGATGGTAAAGCCTTACAAGCCGGCACATCGCATTTCTTGGGTCAAAATTTTGCCAAAGCTTTTGATGTGAAATTTACAGGAAAAGATGGAAAACTCGATTATGTATGGGCAACATCCTGGGGAGTATCCACGCGATTGATGGGCGCACTCATCATGACTCATTCTGATGATAAAGGCTTGGTGCTACCACCCAAACTTGCTCCTTTTCAGGTGGTGATCGTTCCAATCTACAAAAGCGATGAGCAGCTGGCACTCATTGATGATCGCGTAAAAGAAATTTCTGCAACGCTTCGTAAAGCAGGAATTTCAGTGAAAAATGACAACCGCGACACCCATAAACCGGGCTTCAAATTTGCAGAACATGAGTTCCGTGGCGTACCACTCCGAATCGCCATCGGACCACGTGATATAGAGCAGGGAACAGTAGAGCTTGCGCGCCGCGACACCTTAGAAAAACAAGTCGTTTCTATAGATAGTTTATTGTCCGTAATCGAACATTTGCTTGAAGAAATTCAACAGAATCTATTCAACAAAGCACTTGCTTACCGCAAAGCACATACCTTCAAAGCAGATAACTTCGAAGAGTTCAAACAAATTCTCGATGAAAAGGGCGGATTTATTCATGCACATTGGGATGGCACTACCGAAACGGAACTTAAAATAAAAGAGCTTACCAAAGCCACAATTCGCTGCATTCCGTTAAATAATGAAAAGGAAGAGGGAAAATGTATCCTAACAGGTAAACCTTCTGCACAACGTGTTATATTTGCTAAAGCTTATTAAGCTTAAAACATGGCCAACGCGCAGGATTTAATCATACAAACCCTAAAAGAGAAAGCTTCTCAAAAGCTCGATCTATATCACTTGATGGTAAAAAGGTTCGATATATTTAAATCTACCGCAAAAAGTGTAGTGAACAAACTGCAGGAAAGAGCATCGAAGAATGACAAACGATTGGTCATCGAATATCAAGAGAAATCGCCCTTTGTAATTCAACTTCGCGTAGCATCCGACCTGATTATTTTTGAAATGCACACTAACATTTTTTTGTTCGATCACACACACAATATCTGGAACACTTCGTATGTGCAAGAAGACAATTCCCGTGCTTATTGTGGCTTGATTAACGTCTACAATTTTTTAGCCGATTCTATCCGATTTAAAAGAGTGAACGATGTGGGGTATCTCGTTGGACGCTTATTCATGAATAAGGATGAACACTTCTTTGTGGAAGGCAAAAGACAAATGGGTTTTCTCTACAATAATTTTTCAAGCGATAAGCTTACCAATGAGAAAATGAAAGATGTGATTGAGTCGGCCATTTTATATTGTCTGAATTTCGAAATGCTCACACCGCCGTATGATTCGGTGAGTGAAGTCAATTACAGTCAGTTGAATGAATTTGCCCAAACGGTGAATTCAGCAACCGGCAAACGCTTAGGTTTCCGATTTATGCACGACGAAGATCAGATTATCTGATGCGCAATTTGAATAAAAACTTTCAGCTACAATTACCCCAACTGTGCAAAGGCTTAGCTGGTTACCTTGTCTTGCTCCTTTGCGCGTGTGGTAGTCCGCAAATGAAGGATGACAAAAAAGTATTTCGATACAACGAAGCATCCGGCATTTCTACACTCGATCCGCTTTACGCATCCGACCGGGCGGTGATTTGGGCGGTGAACATGCTCTACGATGGTTTGCTTCGTCTTGATGAAAACCTCCACCTTCAACCTGCCATCGCCAGACGCTGGATGTTAGGTGATGATGCACTCACCTATACTTTTCATCTGCGCGACGATGTGCGCTTTCACGACCACCCGGTTTTTCCAGAAGGTAAGGGGAGAAAAGTAATTTCGAGCGACTTTTTTTACAGCTTTCAGCGGGTGATGGATCGCAGTGAAGGCTCAAGAGGTAATTGGATTTTCAATTCAGTGGACAAAAGCTTTGGCAATGACGGAATGCTCACCCCCGACGACACCACCTTTATCATTAAACTAAACACTCCTTTACCCGCATTCCCTGAAATGCTATCCATGCCCTACTGCTGTGTAGTACCCAAAGAAATCGTGAACCATTATGGAAAGGAATTTCGAAGCAATCCGGTGGGCACCGGTCCTTTCCGTTTTTTTAAGTGGTATGAAGGTGTCAATCTGGTTTTTCATAAAAACGAACATTATTTTATGAAAAACCATAATGGTGAGGCGCTTCCCAAGTTAGATGCCGTGATGATTTCTTTTATCAAAGACAAGCAAGTAGCCTTTTTAGGATTTCTCAGGGGCGAATATCATTTCCAGTCGGGCATTGATGGCTCGTTTAAAGACGAATTGCTCAACCGAAATGGTGGACTAAAAGATAAATATCAAGGAAAGTTCAAGATGCTCAAAGGCGCTTATCTCAATACAGAATATCTGGGCATGTTGACCAAAGAGCAAGCTAACAATCCACTGACCAATCGCAAAGTGCGACAAGCTATCAATTACGCCATCAACCGTCGCGAACTGGTGCAATATCTGCGCAATGGCATTGGCAAACCTGCCGAGCAAGGTTTTATACCCTACGGACTTCCAGCCTTCGACTCCACACGACAAGGTTATAGCTATCAACCTCAAAAAGCGAAAGAATTGCTGCGCGAAGCCGGCTATGAAGGCAAAAACAAACTGCAAATCAAATTATCCATCACCCCCGAATATCTCGATATCTGCGAATTTATTCAGCAACAACTGCGCGCCGTGGGCATTCAGGCCGAAATAGATGTGAATCAGCCGGCAACCCAGCGCGAAATGGTGGCAAACAGTAAGGTGAATTTCTTTCGTGCATCATGGATTGCAGATTATGCTGATGCGGAAAACTATTTGGCTTTATTTTACAGCAAAAATGCCAGCCCTGCCGGTCCGAATTACACCCAATTCAACCATCCGACCTATGACCGATGGTATGAGCAAGCCCTACGCACACCCGATGCCGAAAAGCGAAAAAGCATCTATGCCCGATTAGATAGCATTATCATTTCTGAAGCACCGGTGGCTGTGCTTTTCTATGACGAATGGGTGCGTTTGATTCAAAACAATGTAAAAAATTTGCACGGCAATGGGATGAACCTCTTAGACCTAAGATATGCAGATTTGGATTAAAATATGGGTGTTTTCCTGTTGTTTGGCTTGCGCGCTGGTCTCCGATGCACAAATCAACCTGCCGAAGCTAGCCGGTGAAGATTTTAAAGAAACCATCACCGTGAAAACGCTCCAACACGACAGCTTGAGCAGCAGTTTTCTCATTGTGATTAAAAATAGTGTGCCGCTTCACAAGCACTTGCATCATGCCGAACATGTTTATGTGATCGAAGGCTCCGGAAATATGTTTTTAGGCAGTCAGCAATTCGAAGTAAATGCCGGCGATTATGTTTTTATCCCGAAAAATACCCCGCACGCTGTGCAAGTTCATGAAGGTCAAATCTTAAAAGTGATTTCGATCCAAAGTCCGTATTTCGATGGCACCGACCGCATCAGCCTAGAATGACTATCCATTCCAACCGCCAGCCAGCCATAATATGTAGGCATAAATGGCAAAACGCAGTAGTCTGAAAAGGGTAAAAATCATGAATTTTCGGCGGCTATAATTGACTGTACCCACCAATAAGCAAATGGCTGCGTAAGGCAGCGGTGTTATTGATGCTACGATGATTAAAAAACCGCCAAAACGATGCAAATAACGCAAATAACGTTTCATGTATTTACGTATAAGCCATCGAATATATTTTACCCTGCGAAGTGACAAGCCGATCAAATAATTGAGCCATCCGGCTGCATAGGAGATTAAAGCCAAAGCCGTCACAATCAATACATAAGTCAAAGCACCGCCCTGTTTCAGCCCCCAAGCCATGAAAAGTTCGGGAGGAAAAATGCCAAAGAAAACTTCGGAAAGGATATAGATAAGAAATACCAGATAAGGATTGGAATAAACCGGCTCAAGCCACTGAAAATACTGAATCCCTTCAAACTTTTCAAACAAAATGAAAGCCAGGACAAAAAGGCTCAAAATGACCAATCCCCTAAGCAAATTTTTTAGCAGAAAGGCATATCTATTCTCGTCTTTTTCTTCGTTTGGCTCCATTTGTCAGGCCGTTATAGGGTTTCTTTCAACCACTTGAAAAATTCTCTTTGCCAGATTAAAGCATTCTGCGACTGTAATATCCAGTGGTTTTCATCAGGAAAGTAGAGCAGTTTGCTCTTAATACCCCTTAGTTGGGCTGCTTGAAAGGCTTCGAAGCCTTGCCCCTCAGGAACGCGAAAATCTTTTCCGCCATGAATGATTAATATGGGCGTATCCCACTCCCCTACCCGATGGATGGGATTGAATTCCTTGTATGTTTTTTGTGCAACATCATTGCCTTTTTCCCAGTAAGCGCCACCTATGTCCCAATTGGTGAAAAACACCTCTTCGGTGGTGCCATACATGCTCTCCAGATTAAACACCCCGGCATGGGCAATAAAGGTTTTGAAACGTTTCTGATGAATGCCTGCTAAGTAAAACACCGAGTAACCTCCATAACTTGCACCAACTGCCCCCAAGCGGTTTTTGTCCACATAGGATTCTTTCGCCACATCGTCAATGGCCGAGAGATAGTCGCGCATTACTTGCCCACCCCAATCGCCGGAAATTTGTTCGTTCCATTCTACACCATGTCCAGGCATTCCGCGACGGTTGGGCGCCACTACAATATAACCTTCGGCAGCCATGAGCTGAAAATTCCAACGATAAGAGTAAAACTGTGTGAGCGCCGATTGTGGCCCTCCTTGGCAATAGAGCAGTGTAGGATACTTCTTCTTGGGGTCGAAATCGGGTGGGTAAATCACCCACGCGAGCATTTGCTTGCCATCGGTAGTTTTTACTATTCTACGTTCAGTGCGACTTTTTTTAATGTTGGCATACAATGCATCATTCACTGACGTGAGCTTGCGCATGGATCCGGTTTTCATGTCAACAGCATAAATTTCCGGCGCGGTATTCATATCGGTGCGGGTCACAATCACCTGATTGCCGGCAAATCCCACAATGCTATTCACATCGAAATCACCGTCGGTAATTTGTCGCACCACAGGCAGTTTTTTCGTTAAACCGGGATAATCTACTTCAAACAATTGCACAGTGCCCTTTACCGGAGCAATGAAAAATATACTGCGTGCATCATCGGCCCAGCGAAAACTTTTCACGGTGCCATCCCAAAACTGTGTCAGATTCATTTCTGCAACACCATTGCTCACTATTATATCATTCTTGTCGGCTTCGTATCCATCGCGCGCCATCGAAAGCCAAGCCAATTGACCTCGAGAAGAAAATGCGGGGCTCACATCATAACCCTTTCGCTCAGGAGTGAGATTTCGAGTTTTTCCACTGGCCAAATCATACTCATATAAATCGGTATTGGTGCTGGTGGCATAAGCTGTTCCGAAAAGTTTCTTGCACACATACACCACCTTTTTCCCATCCGGACTCCAGGTGAAATCACTTTCATCGCCGAATGGAGAAGTTGGGCAATCGTAAGGTTCGCCGGGCATTAAATCCACACCTTCATCGGCTTGTCCATTTTGTAAGCTATGCAAAAATAAATGATTAAACTCGCCATAGCGCCAGGAATCCCAATGCTTGTAGTGCAAGCTTTCCCAAATTTGTGCATTGCTCTTGTCCAATTCGGGGTAAAAATCCTTGCCGTGCACTTTATTGACTTTCACTTTTTTGAAACTCAATTTCATACTGCCATCAGGCGAAAGCGTTCGGTCGTTGAGAAGTCCATCAGCCGAAGCAATTTCTGAAGCAGCTCCCCCTGCAACCGGCAAACTGTATAACACCTTCTTGCTTTTGTTCTCCGCCACATCGGGATAGCTCACGCTATATATGATGCTTTTGCCGTCTCTAGTGATGCCCATAGCCGAAAGCCGCCCCAGTTTCCAAAGCAATTCAGGGGTCATACGGTTCTGTGCATATGCACCAAAAACCAAAAGGAAAATAAAAAGTAATAGAGTTATTCTACGCATAAGATGAGGTTTAATCCACGTGCAATAATAAGCCGAGCAGTGGAAGGAAAAAAATTATTTTTTGGGGGGGAAATGATTTTGACATCCATTAAAATTTAACAGTGTTAATTTACCTAATTGATTGTTTATAAGTGTGCTTTGATGTGGGCTTTTAACCTTGTATCTTCAATTCACGATTGAAAACTATCTACATATACGCTAACGCATAGAAAACGAGTCAACAAAAAACTATACAATAAGGATTTGGACACACTCTAATCTTGTTAACATACTTTTTTCCCTATTTTCGCAAGCCAAATTAAAACCTTGTCCGACAGCCTCATAATCATACCCACTTACAATGAAATCGACAACATCGAGAGCATGGTGCGTAAAGTGTTATCGCTGGAAAAAGATTTTGATTTGCTGGTGATAGATGATGGTTCGCCCGATGGCACCGGGCAAGTGGTAAAAAATCTTCAACAGGAGTTTCCTAAACGACTGCACTTGCTCGAACGCTCCGGCAAACTTGGTTTAGGTACAGCATATATTACAGGTTTTCGCTGGGCCTTGGAAAGACATTATGAATACATCTTTGAAATGGATGCCGACTTCTCGCACAATCCCGATGATTTGATTCGGCTCTATGATGAATGTGCCGTGAATGGCTCTGATTTGGCCATAGGCTCAAGATATATCACTGGTGTAAATGTGGTGAACTGGCCCATGAGTCGCGTGCTGATGTCGTATTATGCATCAGCCTATGTGCGCTTAATCACTGGCATGAAATTTCGAGATACCACAGCTGGCTTTAAATGCTATCGCCGCGTTGTGTTGCAGACCATTCCTTTGGAAAAAATTCGGTTTATGGGCTATGCTTTTCAAATTGAAATGAAATTCACAGCTTGGAAATTCGGATTTAAAATTACCGAAGTACCTATCATTTTTCACGATCGCACCCTTGGCCAATCTAAAATGTCAGGTAAAATTTTTCGTGAAGCTGTGATCGGGGTGATTGAGTTAAAAATCAAAAGCTGGTTCAGGTCTTACAAGAAAAACTGAATTGCGAACCGATTATTCATCACCAAAATTTATTTATTGGGATTAATGGGCCTAAGAATATCCGGGGTGAAAAATTGTTTTGCCCTGTAAATTTGACAAAGGCTTAATTTTTCTAATTTTGCCCAAACCCGAAAGCGATATTTCATTCATGCCGTCCCCAGCAAAATACATTTTCGTCACCGGTGGTGTGGCATCATCATTAGGAAAAGGAATCATCTCTGCATCATTGGCTAAACTGCTTCAGGAGCGCGGCTTTTCAGTGACCATCCAAAAACTTGACCCCTACATCAATGTAGATCCGGGCACACTAAACCCCTATGAACATGGCGAATGCTATGTAACTGAAGACGGAGCAGAAACCGACCTTGACCTTGGGCATTATGAGCGCTTTTTAAATGTACCCACATCGCAAGCAAACAATGTAACCACCGGCAGAATCTATCAGACAGTGATTGAAAAAGAGCGTCGTGGCGATTATTTGGGAAAAACGGTGCAAATCATCCCACATATTACTGATGAAATCAAGCATCGGATTAAAATATTAGGCGAATCGGGTAAATACGATTTTGTGATTACTGAAATTGGTGGTACTGTAGGCGACATTGAGTCTTTGCCATACATAGAGTCTATTCGCCAGTTAAAGTGGGAATTAGGTAATCACAATAGTTTGGTAATTCATCTGACATTTGTACCTTATTTAGCAGCAGCCGGAGAGCTAAAAACCAAGCCCACACAGCATTCTGTGAAGATGTTTTTGGAGCAGGGGGTTCAACCGGACATTTTGGTGTGCCGCACTGAGCACGAATTAGGTAAAGACCTAAAGAGAAAAATTGGTCTTTTTTGTAATGTAAATGAAAAATCAGTAATCGAATCGCGCGACGCTGCATCCATTTACGATGTTCCTTTGCTCATGCAAGCCGAAGAACTTGACCTGGTCGTATTAGAAAAACTCAACATGCCTACCGGAGCTACTCCAGATTTGATGCAATGGAAAAATTTTCTGCACAAGCTCAAGCATCCTAAATATATTGTAAATATTGGCTTAGTCGGAAAATACATTGAACTGAAAGACGCCTACAAGTCTATTGCAGAGTCATTTGTTCATTCCGGCGCTTACAACGACTGTAAAGTAAATTTACATTGGTTACATTCTGAAGATATCAATGTCAAAAATGTGGCAGATTTGCTTAGTCGTTTAGACGGACTATTAGTAGCTCCCGGATTTGGCGAACGTGGTATTGAAGGCAAAATAGAAGCAATACGTTATGCACGAGAGCAAAAAATACCATTTCTGGGTATTTGCTTGGGCATGCAGTGCGCCGTGATTGAATTTGCCAGAAATGTGCTTGGTTACAGCGATGCACATTCCACTGAAATGAATCCTAAAACTTCGCATCCGGTCATTCATTTGCAAGAAGGTCAAAGAAATATTACCCGTAAAGGGGGAACCATGCGTTTGGGTGCTTATCCGTGTAAAGTGGAAGCCAACTCTGTTGCGGCATCTGTTTACAATCGCTCTGATATTTCTGAAAGACATCGCCATCGCTATGAGTTCAACAACAGCTTTTTAGATAAATATGAAAAAGCAGGCATGAAGGCATCAGGCGTGAACCCTGAAAAAGACTTGGTTGAAATTGTAGAAATCGCTGAACATCCCTTTTTTATAGGCGTACAATTTCATCCTGAATACAAAAGCACGGTTGACAATCCACACCCACTCTTTATGGCATTTGTGAAGGCGTCGAAAGAACAAATGCTCATGAAGAAGGAAGTATTGAACGATATGGAAAAATAAACCCCGCCATTTGGCAGGGATTTATAATTTATTCAACTTCATTTACTCCCAACATAGAGCTGTGATAACGAGATTCTTTCCACTCTCCATCTTGAAATTTCCAAATGATGGTTGCAATCACCTTAAACGATAGTTTTTTATCGGGTAACTGAAGAATTTGGTTGAAGTCTACTACTCCATAACCCATATCCATCATTTTCACCGACTCATATTGAGTTATTTCGCTCCATGTTTGAGCGTGCATAGCGCTCAATTTTGGGAAGAGCCCCTGAAACCAATCTTCCCAGCCCTTGCGATCTCTAATTACTTTAGAGCCGCCATCCACATCGATGTCAATAATCCCAAAATCATCGTCACAAATTTGAGAAAGGCGCTCAAAATTGTGTTTACTCACACAATCCAGCATTTCAACGGTTAGATCAAAAAAAGGCTTTTGATAAAAATGAGCCGGATATACCGGCTCATTTTTCGAAATTTGTAAGGCATTCATAATTAAGCAGCCTGTGCTTGTGAATCATAAACTTTTGAATTTGAAATGGCAATACTGTAAACCACCAATCCAAATCCGATTTTATTTACGGCATCAGCAATATTGTAGAACAAATCTACATTGCTTGATTGCCAACCTAAACCAGTATTTAACCAACCTCCCGGCATACACATGTACCCAATCGGATAAATTGCCCAGCCAACCAAGACAAACCATGCAAGGGTGCGAATACCTTTCACAACTGTTGGATTACCGGATTTGTCGGCTAATTGCTTAACTTCACCAACCCAAGCAGTATAAAGAATGTAAGCATACCCAACAGTTGAGATCACACCCCAAATCACTGAGTGTCCTGTCGATCCATCAGTGAATGCTTCTCCGATGTAACCGGCAACAAGCATCAATACTGATGCTGCGATTAATTTCCACAACAAACCAATTTTAGCTCCGGCTGGTTTAGTTAATAAATAAAATTCAACACACATCAATGGCACAGTTAATGTCCAGTCGATGTAGCGTAATGCTGTGGGATTCTCACCTGTTGCGTTGTAATAATCCCTCATGTAATAATAATGAACAGCTGCAATGCCTGTAATCAATCCTGAAACAAGTAGAGACGTCTTCCACTTTCCGTCCACTCTACTTCTTTCAAAAAAGAAAAATACCGCCGCTGCAAACATGGCCATGTAGCCAGTAAAAAATGTGAAAGCCACCGGATCATCTACCGGAATTCTCACGATGTCAAGTAATGTTAAATTGTTCATGGTGAATTGATTTTAAGTTCACATGATTAACATCACGCTGTTTATTTTTGTTTAATCTTCTGATGTTTTTATTAAACAAAACAACGTGATATGTTGGATTGACAAGTGCTTTTATCTAATTTTTTAATCCTTACTTAATCTTACGCCACTTACAATAAAATCACATTAATTTTTTTGAATTCTGGTAAAAAGAATTTTGAAAAGTCTATCTTTGACGCATTATTAATTTTTAATTTTATTACCAATGAAAACCGGAACTATTAAATTCTTCAACAATGCAAAAGGCTTTGGATTTATTAAAGACGATGCAAGCAATGAAGAAATCTTCATTCACGTAACTGGATTAGTAGACCAAGTGCGTGAAGCTGATCGTGTTTCTTTTGACGTTAGAGAAGGCAAAAGAGGCATCAATGCTTTTAATGTGAAAAAAATCGATTGATATACATCATTATTAAAGTATGCTAAATCCCGGAAATTTCCGGGATTTTTATTTTTATTCGCTTCGCAAAATATGAACAAGGACATTAAACATCTCATTATTAGCGGACACATCGAAGGCGTCTCCTACCTGCTCTTATTGTTTATTGCTATGCCCATGAAATATTTTTATGATATGCCCAAGGCGGTAAGTTATACAGGTATGCTTCATGGGGTATTATTTGTATGGTTCATGGCTATTATCGCCTACTGTTTCTTCAAATCAAAAATTAGTTTTTTGAAAGCCTTCATTTGTTTTGTGCTCTCGCTCATTCCATTCGGCACCTTCTTTCTGGAGCGTGTGCTTCGCTAAACCTTACCATCTTTCAACTGTTTATAAGCCATGTTTCAAATAGCATTAATCATCACTATGGTATTTTCTCTTAATTTTCAAAGTCAGTCACAACATGATGTAGCGACTAAACCTAAATTAATTTACGTATTTGATGCACTGTGTGGTTGGTGCTACGGCTTTTCGCCGGTGATGCAAAAAATCAAGAATGAATACAGCCAAGAGTTTGATTTTGAAATCGTGTCAGGTGGGTTAATCATAGGAGAGCGAATAGGGCCTTATGGAGATTTTGCAAACTACATTCTCAATGCCATTCCCGGTTTAGAAAATACTACCGGATTGAAGGTTGGCGCAACGTATAAAGAGCAACTTAAAACCGATCAATTAATTCAAAATTCAATACCCCCGGCAAAAGCTTTGTGCTATGTAAAATCTGTAAAACCTGAATCGGCAGTTGATTTTGCACATCATGTACAGTCAGCTAAATTTTATAAAGGAAAAGATCTCAATGAAGCTGAAAGCTATCGTAGCATGATAGAAAATATGGGAATAAACTTCGATGAATTCAGTATATTTTTCAATAATCCTGCCAACGATGCTATGGCATTTCAAGATTTTGAGCGCGCACGACAACTTGGCATAAATGGTTTTCCGGCAATCGTTTTAGTTCAAAATCAAAAAGCAAGCATTCTCACTCGTGGATATGTTGCTTATCCGCAATTGAACCAACTACTGAAAAACGCTTTGAAATAATTGACTTGCATTGCAAAAACAAAAAGCGGTACACTGCAGCGCAAAACATAGCAAAAAGGATCATGCTTGTTGATGAATGTTTGTAAACTTGTTGGTTGAAATCATTCATAAAAACACGAAGATGCTAATAGCTGAAATCATAAACGAACTTGAATTACTTGCACCGCCTATTCTTCAAGAAAGCTACGATAATACAGGACTCCTTACAGGGCAAAGTAAGTGGGAATGCAAAGGAGCTATCATTTGCCTTGACTCTACCGAAGAAGTTATAGAAGAAGCCATTCAAAAAGGCTGCAACCTTGTGATTGCCCATCATCCTATAGTCTTCAGCGGTTTGAAAAAAATTACCGGTAAAAACTATGTGGAACGAACCATCATCAAAGCGATCAAGAATGACATCGCTATTTATGCCATACATACCAATTTGGATCATGCGATGGAAGGCGTAAATAAAAAGATGGCAGAAAAGCTTGATTTAAAAAATATCAAAGTTTTAGCCCCCAAGTCAGGATTGCTGATGAAACTCTGCACTTTTGCACCCGAAGCCCACGCCGAAAATGTTCGTCATGCCTTGTTTAGTGCAGGAGCAGGACACATCGGTAATTACGATGCATGTAGTTTCAATGTATCTGGAATCGGCACATTTAGGGGAAATGAATCGAGCAATCCATTCATTGGTAAAAAGGGAGAAATTCATCGAGAAGCGGAGCAGAAGATTGAAGTTATATATCCAAAATGGAAGGAACAACAGGTATTGCGCGCATTGTTTAATGCTCATCCTTACGAAGAAGTAGCCTACGATCTGCATTCATTGAACAATATACATCAGTTTGTGGGCGCGGGAATGATTGGAGAATTGGAAGCAGAAATGTCCTGGACAAACTTTTTTAATTTGCTAAAGAAACAATTCAACCTAAATATAATACGCCACACAAAACCCATTAAGGAAGCCATAAAAACCGTTGCCTTATGTGGAGGATCGGGCAGCTTTTTGCTCCATGATGCTATCAAACAGCAAGCAGATGTTTTTATCACTGCCGACTATAAATACCATCAATTTTTCGATGCGGATGCTAAAATCATGATAGCAGATATCGGACACTTTGAAAGTGAGCAATTTACGAGTGAATTATTATTTGATTACTTGCAACAAAAATTTCCTACCTTTGCACTCGTTTTATCGGAAACGAACACTAACCCTGTAAAATATTTTTAAATGAGCATAAATCTCGCAGCCGACACAGCAAAATCGGAAGTTACAGTTGAAGAAAAACTAAAAGCACTGTATAAACTTCAGTCCATTGACACGAAGATTGATAAAATTAAAATTGTGAGAGGTGAGTTGCCGCTTGAGGTTCAGGATCTTGAAGATGAATTGATTGGTTTAGAAACCCGTATTTCTAACCTGAACAATGAAGTGCTTGAACTCGAGCACAGTATTGCTGACAGAAAAAATGCGATCAAAGAATCTCAGGCATTAATTAAAAAATACGAAGAGCAGCAAAACAACGTACGCAACAATCGTGAATACGATTCTTTGAACAAAGAAATTGAATATCAGACGCTTGATATCGAACTTTCTAACAAGCGAATTCGCGAGTTTACCGCTCAAATTGATGCTAAAAAACAACAAATTTCGCATTTCGAAACTGTTTTGGAAGAACGTAAAAAAGACCTTGACATCAAAAAAGGTGAACTAAACGATATCATTTCTGAAACTCAAAAGGAAGAGCAACAGCTCATGGAAGAATCAAAAACAGCTGCTTCGAAAATTGAAGACAGATTGCTTGTGGCTTACAAAAAAATTAGAGAAAATTCAGCGAATGGATTAGCTGTTGTAAGCATCGAGCGTGATGCCTGTGGCGGCTGTTTCAACCAAATACCTCCACAAAGGCAAATGGACATTCGATTGAGAAAGAAAATCATTGTTTGTGAATATTGCGGAAGAATTCTTGTTGATCCGGAAATTCCACAAGAGCTTGCATAAGACTAAAGGGATGCTCCAAAGCATCCCTTTTTCGTTTTGTTTCTTTTGCGTACTGAATGGTTTTGCACAGGCCAAAGAAGCATTTTATATAAACAAGGAAATAACTGAAATATATGTAGATGTTTTGCATCTGAACTTCGATGAAGCAGATGAAAAACTCCGCCGAAAATCGGTTGCCAATAATGCGCTGCGGCATTTAACAGCCAATCTGAATGACTTCCTTAAAATATTTGTTACCGAAGACCGGCAACTGTATGAGAAACTGAGTAAGCTTAAAGTGGAGCGACTAAAAGAGATTGAAAAAGCTGACCACACTTCACCATTTTACCTTTACAGCATTGCTGAAATTAACCTACAGTGGGCCATGCTGAGAATCAAGTTCAATGATCGATTCAAAGCTGTGATGGAACTGAGAAAAGCACTTTCTAACATTGAAAAAAACAATACACTTTTCCCAGATTTTTATTTGAATTTAAAAGTGAATGGTTTGCTAAAGGCCTTCTCCGGGGCCATACCGGAAAACTATCACTGGATTTCTGAACTCTTCGGATTCCAAGGAACTGTAAAAGATGGTCTTCAGGATTTGCAAAAACTCGAAAATCAACTGAAATCAGACTCCCCTTATCATTTTCTGCTGACCGAAATCGTCTTTTTCCAAGCTTTTATCACACTCAATCTTTCGGGCGAAATCCCCAATTATCAAGCGTGGTATGAAAAAATTGATAAATTGAAAATCAAAGGACCATTAATTCAGTTTTGTGGTGCTTCAATTGCTGCTAAAGAAAGAAACTTGGAGAAAATAGCGCATTTTCTCAATCAACCGAGTCGGCAAGTGGGAAACTTTTGCTATCTCCATTTTCTAAGAGGTGAGCTTGCGCTTTATCGTGCAGAGAAAAATGCCGAAACCTACTTTAATCGTTACCTTAACTGTTTCAAAGGAAGCACCTATGTGAAAGCTGCTTACCAAAAGATAGCCTGGAGTCAATTATTGCAAAATGATATGAAGGGCTATCAAAACACCATGACTCTGGTGAGAAACGAAGGAAAAGCCGAAACCGATGAAGACAAAATGGCCTTGGCAGAAGCCGATCGACTTCAAACTCCCAATGTTGCACTTCTACGAGTAAGATTGCTATTTGATTCGGGACAATACGAGGAAGCGCTCCATAAAATAAGAGAATTAGAACCTGCAAAAGATTTAATGTATGAATACTACTATCGCTTAGGTCGAATCATGCACCTTCTCAATAAACTGGACGAAGCCCTAAAACATTACCAGCTATCGGTCAGTCATAAAGACAATGAGTGGGACTATTTTGCAGCTTCGGCATTGTTTTATTCCGGAGAAATCCATTTGATGAGGAGAGATAAAGAGCAGGCAAAAACCTTTTTCAATAAAGTTCTGCAAGAAAAAAATCATCCTTACAAAAACAGCTTGGACGCCAAAGCAAAATCAAGACTACAACTCTGTAAATAAACTTATTGCACGCCAAACTCCTGCGCACGCATAGTAAACACTACTCCACTTCTGATGCGCTGAAACCAGGGAATAGACAAGAGTGTGTCGGTTCGTAAACGCACATCCACAAAATTTCTGTAAATCAAACCTCTATTGATCGCATACACTTCCGTATTTCTGAATTCATTGACCAAATTTACCGGGTCGGTATTAACCACTGTGACGGTGCTATCAAAATCTGATTGAAGCACATTAAAGGGCTGATGAATGTTGTCGTAAGTATAAGTCCGCGCTGGGAGAAAGTTTAACGCATTGGCATCCCACTCCTTATTATCTCGCACAGGGAAGACCATTTTTACAATACGCACATCTTCCTCCACCTTTTCTACCCTATCTTTGGTTTTCACCACAAACCAAACATCTTTTAAGAACCATGCACTGTCGGGGTGCTCTTTTTTCCATCGCTCCAGACGCATTGCTTCTCTTCCGGCATTGTCTAAGAACACAGACTCATAATATTGCTTGATGAGAAAGCGAAAGGTATCTACTTGATTTGTGAAATCATTGTAAACCAGGGAATCACAATTATAAGTAATGAAAGTTCCCTGCTCAAGCGGAAAATAGTTCTCATACCAAGGCCCTGGCTCTAAGGAACTATCCTTTTTGCAACTCGCGAACAAAAGTAAAATTGCCGCAAGAGTTAAAATTATTGTATTTCTAATCATATAATTGCCTGTTTGATAAAGCCACCTCCAATGAGGTCATTGCCTTCATAAAATACGGCACTTTGTCCGGGCGCAACACCACTCACCGGTTCAAAAAAATCAACAAAGATTTCAGCATCGGGAAGTTGATTGAGATGGCTCATCGTACCCTTGTCTTTGTAGCGTATTTTGGTGAGCGCCGAAAAATCCTCGGGCAAACTTTCATACTTAATCAAATTCACTCCGCGAACAATTATTTTTTGCTTGCTCAATTCTTCCTTGGTGCCTAAAACAACCGTATTGGTCTCCGGCTTAATCTCCAGTACAAACATCGGTTGACCAAAAGCCACTTCCAGTCCCTTGCGCTGCCCTACGGTGTAAAATGGATAGCCCTTGTGCTTGCCTAAAAATTTTCCCGAACTATCTACAAATGAGCCACCATCTACACGTTCTTCTAGTCCATCGACACGGTGTTTCAGAAATGCACGATAGTCATTATCGGGTATGAAACATATTTCATAACTCTCACTCTTGTTGGCCAACTCTTCAAAACCATATTGTTTAGCCATTTCCCTGATTTCTGACTTCCGAAAGCCACCAAGCGGGAAAAGTGTTCTGGCCAGATTCTTTTGGCTTAAGCCCCACAACACATAGGATTGGTCTTTGTGCTCATCTAGGCCCTTGGAAACTACATATCGGCCTTTTTCCACGCGCACTTGCGCATAATGACCTGTGGCAATATATTGACACTCTAACTGATTGGCTCGGCGCAGTAAAGCTTCCCATTTGATATGTGTATTACACAACACGCAGGGATTGGGCGTGCGACCGGCTAGGTACTCATCTACAAAATTGTCGATAATATAGTCGCCAAACTCATCTCTGATATCAAGGATTAAGTGCGGAAAACCTTTCTGAACGGCTAAAATTCGAGCATCGTTAATAGAGTCGAGACTGCAGCATCCAGTTTCCTTTTTTCCACCGCCAGAAATATTATAATCCCACGTTTTCATAGTGATACCAATCACTTCATAGCCCTGCTCCTGCAGCAGCATTGCCGCCACAGAACTATCCACACCACCGCTCATGGCGACCAATACGCGTCCTTTGCTACTCATCTTCTTCTTTAATCTTCACCGGATTAAATTCAACCGGGTTTTGTGAAATTCCATTAATAAACGTTTCCGTTCGCTCGATGTTCCCGTCTTTTCGATAATGATACCAAACACCTTCACGCAGATCGTTTTTATACATACCTTCAGATGTCACATTTCCGGCTTTATCAAAAAACTGAAATTTCCCTTCCAGTTTACCATCTACATATTTACCTGAACTCTTCAACTTTCCATCGGGAAAAAACTGCTTGAATTCCCCGTGTTTACTCCCATCTTTATATTCTACATGCTCTGAAACAATGCCATCGGCATAATTCCATATCCATTTTCCGTGCTTCACACCTTTATTGTATGACTCTATTGCAATCAACACACCTTCATCGTTATAATAATTCCAGACACTGTCTTTTTTCTGCTCCCAATAATTGCCCGTGGAAAGTATTTTCTGCGATTCGGGATGAAGTGCTTTTGCCCTGGAGCGACGACCCTGATCGAAATAAAAAGCAATCATTTTTAGCTTACCATCTTCCGTGTAATATTTAAAAACACCTTCCGGTTTATCATCTTTAAACACGCCTTCATAGCGCAGATTACCATTTTCATGATACTTTGCCCATACACCTTGTTTTCTACCTTTTTCATCGGTTTTGTTAGGGGCTTGCGCATGCAAAAATCCCATTCCCAAAATCGCTAATAGCAAGAAAAAATTTTTGCGCAGCGATCTTCTTAAGCTGTACCGGAAGGAAAGTGCGTCAGTTAAAGCGATAAGCATGTCAGCTCTCTTAGTAGGTTATATGGATAAAACGTAAAACATGTTTAAATCATTATGAAAGCTTTGTCTTTTCAAACCTTTCTCACAAATAGCTGATTGGCTTCCACCTTAAAAACCACTACGTGTTCGCCTTTTTCCAAGTAGCTTCTTTCGGATGTTGCATCATACACTTCGCCATCTATCAAAACCTTTCCTGATGGGCGAAGCACTGCTTCCACCACGCCTTGTTTACCAATGAGCTCCTTTAATCCTTGCCCGCCGCCGACAAAGCCTTCTTCGCGTTTTTGCTCAGAACTTAATACGGCTTTGCTTAATAAACCACCCTTATTAAGCCAGCGAGCGCCCAAAGCGATACTGCCAATGATAGCCAAAAACAAAGTAACGATAACTAATCCCATAGATCTTAAAACTGCTGCATAGCCTACAAATGAGAAGTCGAAACCGTCATTTTCAAGCATGCTGAAAGTGAGCCCAAAGATAACGAGAATTATACCCGAAATTCCGGCCACACCAAATCCCGGGATAACAAAAACTTCGACCGCAATGAGCAGCAGACCTATGATAAAAATTAGAATCTCCCAATTGTCGGCAAGACCTTCGAGATAAAGCGGCGCAAAATAAAGTATTGCAGCAAGAATAGATGCTGCGATGGGAAATCCAACACCCGGTGTCTGCAATTCAAAATAAATTCCACCTACAATAATTAGGATCAAAATGCCGCTAATCACGGGATTGATAAGCCAACCGATAATTTTATCAATCACCGTTGGTTGATATTCCGTGATATTATATTCGGGGTTACCGGCCAAGTGCATTACTTCATCGATACTTTCGGCAATGCCTTCACAAAATCCCCATTGCATAGCTTCGGTAGCCGTAAAGGTGAGCACTTTGCCAGAATCTACTACTCCGGGAACCACGATAGATGGGTCAACCATGGCTTCAGCAATTTTGGGATCGCGTCCATTGGTTTCGGCTGTGCTCCGCATCGTGGAACGCATGTAACTTTGATACTTATCGGGCATTACTTCCCCACTTTGATTCACCACAGAGGCAGCACCGATGTTGGCTCCCATTCGCATGTATATGCTGTCGCAAGCAATAGATATTAAGGCACCTGCTGATGCTGCATTGTTGTCTATAAACACAAAAACAGGCTTAGGATATTGTAGGATCAAAGTGCGAATAGAATCTGCATAATCCACCATACCGCCATAGGTATTCATGTGAATGAGTATGATATCGCTATTTAACTCGGTGGCTTTGTCAAAGCTTTTTTTCACCATACGCCATACAGGCGGCGCAATCATTTCCTTAATATTTACTTTAAATACTTCGGTTTTCCTTGTTTGCTCTTCCCCATTTTGTGCATTTACATGCAAGAAGAACCCTAAGAAAAACATCAACACAAACAGAAATTTACTTCTTTTCATTTTATTGCTTCAAAAACCTATGCAAAGTAAGTGTATTTCAAGCATAAATAATGTGATGATTCTTATGTCCTTTCTTGCATTCAATAAGTCTTTACACTTATTAAGCTAAATGCCTAATCATCATCTAAACGCTTTCTATTCGCATGCTAGTGGTGAAAATGAAAAAGCCGAAGCCCGACGATAATTCGTCGGGCTTCGGCTTTCAATTTTAGAAAATTAGGTGTTTGGATTATTGCTTAATCACTTTAAGCGTCTGCACATGGTTTCCGGTCATTACATTGATTACATAGAAACCTTTAGCCTGAGCGCTCATGTCGATGGCGTGTTGGAAAGCAGTTTCTTTAGCCACATTCAAAGTTTGCGCAAATACTTTTTGCCCAAGTTGATTGTAGATGGCGATGCTGATGTTTTCGTCCTGCACTCCGTTTACAAAGTTCAGATTCAAAGACTCATTGAATGGGTTAGGGAAAGCTGCGATTTCGATGATGTTGCTGATCGTAGGAGTGCTCATCATTCGGGCAGCTCCGTTACAACCAGGCTGCAACACGATTACTCCATCTACATCATAACCGTCAGAAGTGTTGCTATTGCTGAAGCTTAAAGGATTAGAGATGTCGGTGATTCTTAGGTACTGAATAGGACCTTTTCCATCAAGATCAAGGAAACCGTCTAAGCAAATCTCTCCGATAGTAAACCAGTTAACCAAATCCAGTGAACCCTCAACTACTGCTCTTTCAGGATAGCTGTTGCAATTTTGATTGCCGAAAGAAGTTTCTACGATTTCGATGTCATACCCTGGCTTATCAAATATCACACAAGAGAATCCAAGTATCAAAGAACCACCAAATCCTAGGGATACAAAGTTCTGGCTATCTATGCGCTCAGGAGCACCTAATGCTTTAGTAGCATCTTGTCTTTCGATCAAGGGAGCAGGACCGTTTCTTCTTGGACCGGCATTGTAATCCACTACGAAAGTAGCAAACTGACAATCAAACTGCTGGAAAACAGGGTTAGCTTCGTAACCATTTAAACACTCTACCCCATCCACATCATAGCCATCAGCAATATGGCCAACGTTAGCGAAAGCTGCTTTAGGGCTAATGTCGATCAAACGAATGTATTGTGCCCACTCAAGACCGCCTTCTGAGAAATCAAACTCAGCATCTTGACAACCATCGCCAATGTATCTCCAGTTGCAACCATCCTGTGAAGCAAATGCTTGAATTCTTTCAGGATAAGCAACACAATTGCCTGTTGAAGGAGCAAATGTGGTTTCCCATACTTTAATGTCTGCTCCTGGGCCGTTTTTAATCGGGGCAATAAATTTGATGGTAAGCTCACCACCAAATCCTAACGCTACGAAGTTTACATTCGCTTCCGAAGTGGTAGCATCGCTGCGCTGTGGTTCACCCAAAGCTTTCTCAGGATTTCTGCGGCTTTCAGCAACCGGTGTGTCATTAAATCTCAAGCCTGGATTGTAAGACACCACTTCGTGTGCAAAGCAACCTGGAGGTAGCGGATTACAAACATTAGCATCAGGATTAGCCACGAATGCTCCATAACCCGGGCCATCACCACTTTGATAGCAACCTGATTTAATCCAAACGCCATCGATGGATTTTCCGCTGTTTGATCCTGTTCCGCTGAAAACAGCTGAATGACCAGAAAGGGGCTCAAACTTCTGATGTGTCCCATCACAATATCTAAGCACCACATTCGATAAATTTTTGTCACTCATAGCGGTAACAGTTTTTCCATCAGATGCAAAACTGGCACTCACATTGGCTATACAGGTATTGTTGGAATTACTTCCACCGTTGTTACCATTGCCGTTACCATTTCCATGGCCTCTCCCTTGCGCAAATGCATCTGGTGCATTTATCATTAGGGCTAATGTTATCACAGATGTTACTCTGGATGCTTTTCTGATTGATTTTTGTAAGTTAGTCTTCATACGTGTAAGTTTTTGGTTAGATTTTTTTAATTGTTTATTGATTCGTTTACCTATTGATCCTAATTTTTGTTACAAAAATGAATGAAAAATATTTCATTTAATTGATTTACAGATAATTAAAAACCAACACAAGCAAAATCATACATCATTCTTACATCTGTAATTGTCTAAATGATATGTAACAGTCAGAAATGCAACATATACTAGGTTACTTGTTAAGTAGTGTTTTTTTTTAATATCCCAATCTCTGCTTTTGTGCTTTCTACCAAAGAAAAAGCACCTGATTATTTCCAATTGGTCAATACAAAAAATGTTTGCCTTGCTTTCTTATCTTTGCAGCAAATACCATCACCATGAGCGAAAAAAAGAACATCAGCACCAATGAGCAGGCCGAACTGTCTTTTGAAGAATTCAAAGCTACGGTTTTGAACGACTATCGTATTGCGTGCGAGAGCCGCGAAGCGAGTCTTTTAGGCCGGAAGGAAGTATTGACAGGTAAGGCCAAATTCGGAATTTTTGGTGATGGTAAAGAAATCGCTCAGATTGCGATGGCCAAAGCTTTCAAGCCCGGCGACTGGCGTTCGGGCTATTACCGCGATCAGACCTTCATGTTTGCAGCAGGACTACTCACCATTCAGAAGTTTTTTGCACAGCTTTATGCTCATGCCGATCAAGAAGCAGAGCCGGCTTCTGCAGGTCGCTCTATGAATGGCCACTTCGCAACACGCACGGTAAATGAAGATGGTTCATGGAGAAATCTGTCGGAGTTAAAAAACTCATCTGCAGATATCTCTCCTACTGCCGGTCAAATGCCTCGACTATTAGGATTGGCTCTAGCATCAAAATATTACAGAAATATTCCTGAATTACATCAATTCAGTCATTTATCGAATAAAGGAAATGAAGTGGCTTTTGGCACCATTGGAGATGCCAGCACTTCAGAAGGATTGTTTTTCGAAACCATCAATGCTGCTGGTGTGCTGCAAGTACCACTCGCCATGTCGGTGTGGGATGATGGCTATGGCATTTCTGTTCCCACAAAATTTCAAACCACCAAGGCACATATTTCTAAAGCCTTAGAAGGATTTCGAGCCAATGAAGATGGCCCCGGATTTTTGATTTACGAAGGCAAAGGATGGGATTATCCCGGACTGTGCGAAATGTATGAAGAAGGAGTGACCAAATGCCGCGAAAATCATCAACCTGTATTGTTTCATATTCGTGAAATCACCCAACCACAAGGACATTCCACATCCGGTTCGCATGAGCGCTACAAGTCCAAAGAGCGCCTGGAATGGGAAACACAATATGATTGCATTGCTAAAATGCGTCAGTGGCTGACCGAATCGGCCATTGCTACCACGCAGGAATGTGAAGAAATTGAAAAACAAGCCAAAGTCACTGTGCGTGAAGCAAAGAAAGCCGCCTGGACGGCGTTTCAGCAGGAAATCCTTCAGGAAAGAGCCGAAGCTATCAGCCTGATCAATGCTTTAGGCAATGCAAAAGCCGAAGAAAAAGCAGGTGAACTGAGCCGTGTGGCAGAACCCGGAAGAAGGGAAGTGCTGGATGTGGTTCGCTTTGCACTTCGCGAAACAAGATTGCAACAAAATGATGCACGCAAAGCCTTGTTGGATTGGTATAAAAAACAGAAAGAACACAATGCAGAGCGCTATAACTCATGGCTCTATTGCGAGAATTCTCGCTCCGCATTGAAAGTGGAAGGCGTTGCACCTATATATAACAAAGAACCTAAATTAGTGGATGGACGAGAGATATTGCGCGATAACTGGGATACCGTCTTCCCGCAAAATCCATTTGTTTCCATTTTTGGGGAAGATGCCGGATTTATCGGTGGGGTAAACCAAACGCTCGAAGGGCTTCAAAAGAAATATGGCGAATTGCGAGTAGGAGACACCGGTATTCGTGAAGCCACTATCGTTGGTCAAGGCATTGGTATGGCCATGCGCGGTTTACGTCCGATAGCCGAAATTCAATATTTAGATTACCTGCTCTATGCCATTCAAATCATCAGCGATGATTTGGCATCCTTAACATATCGCACCAAAGGAGCACAAAAAGCCCCTTTAATTATCTCGACTCGTGGACATCGCCTCGAAGGTATTTGGCACTCCGGATCTCCTATGGGAATGATCATCAATGCAGCACGCGGCATTCACGTGTTGGTTCCCCGCAACATGACGCAGGCGGCCGGTTTCTACAACACCCTACTCGAAGCCGACGACCCAGCATTGGTAATAGAGCCGCTAAACGGATACCGTATCAAAGAGCCGCTTCCAATAAATTTAGGAGAATTCCGCGTGGAATTAGGCAAAATTGACATTCTCCGCGAAGGAAAGGAAATCACTTTGGTGACCTATGGCTCTAATTGCCGCATTGCACAAGAAGCTTGCGCAATCCTAGCTACTTTAGGTATTGATGTAGAATTAATAGATATTCAAAGCCTGCTCCCTTTTGATATTGACCACGGTATAGCCAATTCGCTGCGCAAAACTAATAAACTGCTCATTTTTGATGAAGATGTACAAGGCGGCGCTTCAGGTTTTATCTTGCAGCAAATACTTGAAGTGCAAGGGGGATTCCGCTATTTAGATTCCGATCCAAAAACGCTCACATCAAAAGACCATCGTCCGGCCTATGGCTCCGATGGCGACTATTTCTCCAAACCTTCTGCAGCCGATGTGGTAGAAAGCATTTATGCCATAATGAACGAATACAATCCAGCTAAATACCCAGCCTTATTCTGATGGATCATCGCACCACCGAAGCCGACTCTCATTATGATAATTTAGAGCAGATGAGCATTGCTGAACTGCTTCGCAACATGAATCAGCAGGATAAAACAGTTCCGCTAGCTGTTGAAAAAGCTTTGCCTCAAATTGAAAAGTTGGTGGAAGCCGTGTTTGAGAAAATGAGAAATGGTGGCCGGCTTTTTTATGTAGGTGCAGGCACAAGCGGTCGCTTAGGCATTTTAGATGCATCAGAATGTCCACCAACTTTTGGTGTGCCGCATGGCATGGTGATTGGCATCATAGCCGGAGGCGATGCAGCTATTCGCAAAGCAGTAGAATTTGCCGAAGACGACCTCAATCAATGCTGGTTTGATTTACAAGACTACCAAATCAACGAAAAAGACTTCGTGGTAGGTATTGCTGCTTCCGGCAGCACACCTTATGTAATTGGTGGCTTGAGCGATTGCCGCAGGGCAGGAATTGCCACCGGCTGCATCACCTGCAATGCTAACAGTCCTTTGGCTGCCGTTAGCGATTTTCCGGTAGAAGTGGTGGTTGGCCCTGAATTCGTGACCGGAAGCACCCGCATGAAATCAGGCACAGCGCAAAAACTCATCCTAAATATGCTCAGCACTTCGGTAATGATTAAGCTCGGACGTGTGAAAGGCAATAAAATGGTGGATATGCAACTGAGCAACAATAAACTCGTGGAGCGCGGCACCCGCATGATTGCCAAAGCACTCAACATCGATGCTGAAAAAGCAAAGGAACTTTTATTGAAATATGGGAGTGTGCGAGGAGTGATGGAAGCGGGGGTGAGTAAGTGGGATTTGAAAACCTAATGAATAAACTCATTGTTCAACATAATCTATAATTAATATATTAATTATATAATTTATTAGATCAAAAGCACTTTCACAATTTAATTTATCAGAAAGTGAATTTCGTAAAATTTCTAATTCAGACTTGAGTTTACCGTCAGTTTTGCTATTTAGAGTTTCAATAATTTGTTTTAAAGCACACTTGCCTTTATTTTTAATGTTTTCAACTATATTAACATCATTAAACCCTGATTCTGCAATATTATTAGGTCCACCACTTACCCACTATTCATCTTAATATTTCGGAAATATTTTATTGGCATTAGTTTTTACAATATTGGAATGTTTGATTTTCGAAGGCAAATATGAAATTAACAAATGGGTTGATGCATATATAGTAGCATTGGATATCATTAAAAACCTCATTTCACCAAATACTTCATTCAGTTTAGATGTAGTCGGAAATAGGAGTTCTTTTTTCATATTCTATTCCTTAATAATCTTTATTCCATTTAAAATTATTAACGCGATTTTGCTTTATCAAGTTTTTGAAGGATTTAGTAAGTATATCAGAAGAAAGTGATTCTACAGCTTTGAAGGTATTAAAGTTCCACCATCCTTTGCCAAATTGTAAGCTTCCCCAAAACTGGACAGTTCAAAAATATAATTAACTTTAACTGTCGTATGAAAAAGAGCAAATTCACCCCAAGTCAGATTGT
>JBKBKN010000014.1:20676-92498 GCA_046294625.1 Flavobacteriales bacterium | reverse complement strand
GTGGGGAGAGCAGGATTCGAACCTGCGAAAGAATAATCTAACAGATTTACAGTCTGTCCTCGTTGGCCACTTGAGTATCTCCCCAATAAAAAAGAACTGAGCCGGTGGAGG
Organism: Flavobacteriales bacterium; assembly: GCA_046294625.1. Classification (GTDB taxonomy): domain Bacteria; phylum Bacteroidota; class Bacteroidia; order M30B66; family M30B66; genus JBKBKN01. The sequence goes on along the minus strand of JBKBKN010000014.1, from coordinate 92,387 downwards.
GATTCGAACCCCCGACCAGCTGATTACAAATCAGCTGCTCTGGCCAACTGAGCTACACCGGCTTAATAGTCTTTCTTACCGTATAATAGACAGTAAATAAAGAACACCCTTCAAAAAAGGTGTGCAAATGTATGAAACATTCTTTTACCTCCAAATAAATTATTCGGAGAAGTATAAATATTTTTGAAGGGTGTACTTGGTAAGTGAAAAAACCGTTTGATTGTCAGGCATTTTGAAGTTTTGCCTTGTGTTTTTCAATTTGAATTTTCAGTGCATCAACACTTAAATCGGTTGCTTCTTCAAAAGTGCGGCACTGACGCATGGCGTATAAATCGGTCCCGGGAACAGAAAGTCTTATCTCTGCGATTTTGTTCTCTCCATTTGCTGCTTTGTCGAGTTTCAATGTTACATCTGAAGCAACTATAGAATCATATACGCTGTAGAGCTTGTTGAGCTTGCTCTCAATAAAATCAAGGAGCTTACGGTCTGCATCGAAGTGCACGGATTGAATGTTAATTTTCATATATCTGAGATTTTAGTGTTTAAACATTGGTAAAAAAGGCTGTGCATTTGCTGTGGTATTGGACTTAAAAATGGATTCTAAAGCACGATCATGAATTGAATTTTGATAAACTACCACTGTTCTTTATTTAGAGTGTTCGCTAAATTATATTTTTGTGCAAGCTTAACCAAATTTTTTCGGGGAAATTAATCTTATTAAAGAAATTTAATGGAAACACTGCTTGGATTTAATTCAATTTACGATTTCTGCTTACGTGTATTTAAACAAATGGGTTGCAATGATCTGCATGCGAAAATGGCCACTGAAATACTATTGGAAGCAGATTTAAGAGGCATCGACTCTCATGGAGTTGCCCGACTAAGCGGCTACTATCGATTGTATGAAAAAAAGAGGGTTAATACCAAACCTGATATACATATTATATATGAAACACCAAGCACGGCAACAATAGATGCTGATGCATCATTGGGATTGATTGCCGGTCAAGAAGCCATGCAAATTGCCATTGAAAAAGCAAAAAAATGCGGCACGGGTTGGGTTGCTGTTCAAAATTCAAATCACTTTGGAATTGCAGGCTATCATGCTATGATGGCGCTGGAGTACGATATGATAGGGATTGCCATGACCAATGCCAGTCCTTTGGTAGCAACTGTAAATACCAATGATCGATTGTTAGGAACTAACCCAATGGCATTTGCCATTCCTGCAGATAAGCACCCTGCCTTTGTGGCTGATTTTGCTACCACTACAGCTGCTAATGGAAAGCTTGAAATCTTACAAAGAAAGAATCAGGAAGCGCCGTTAGGCTGGATTATCGATGCTGATGGTCATCCAACCCAAGATGCCAATGCACTCAAATCGGGTGGAGCCTTGTTGCCTTTGGGCTCTGATGCTGAACATGGCATTCACAAAGGATTTTGTCTGGGTGCCGTTGTAGATATTTTCTCGGCAGTTTTATCGGGTGCAAATTATGGTCCTTGGGTTCCGCCGTTTGTGGCATTTCTGGAACCTAAAGAGAGTCCGGTTGGCAAGGGTATTGGTCATTTTTTTGGTGCAATGCGTGTGGATGCTTTCCGGCCTGCTCATGAGTTTAAATCACACATGGATCATTGGATAGAAACCTTTTTGTCGGCTCATCCGATTGACCCCGATCAAAAACTCACCATTCCGGGTTGGCCAGAAATGGAAACAGCCCAATATCGCCGCGAGCATGGTATTCCATTGAATAATAAGGTTTACGAAGATTTGATTAGTTTAGGAGAAAGCCTTGGAATTGCGTTTCAATAAACAATTTTAGCACTGAAATCAGAATTAAAAACACAGCGACATTCCCAAATAATAATTGAAACGAACGGGTAATTCCTGATGATTCTGAAAATAAGAAAAGGTATTTCTGAAATGACGAAATTCTAGTCGAAGCGTCGCTTGATTTGATGGTTGATAATCAACATTAATGGAATAACCAAGGCATTCAAAAAAAAAGAAATTGATGTCTTGGAACAATTACTGCAAAATCATCTCTGAAGTATTCTAAACGGACTGAAGAACGAAATTGCTCATTCCATTGGTATTGTGTTATACAAGTAGCTGAAACACATGTTCTGTTGCGATTGGTTTCAATTCCGCCATCTAGGCCAAGTATGAATTCCAGTTTATTGGAAGCGCTGTAATCCATGAAAAAGTTATGATATAGTCTCATTTTATTCAAGGAATCAGGTGCAGCATAGCCAACAAATGAGCTGCTGTTGAGCTTTAGTTTTGGGTTGGGTTTCCAAGTAATTTGATGACCAAAAGAAGGTATTTGCTAGGCTTCGATACGCTGCATCCGCTGCCAACCATTCAACATCAAGACACTGAACAGCCACTTTTTATTTTCGGGTGTAAAGTTCAAATTCACTCCGCTTTCATATTACGGTGTGTTGTCTGCAATGATGCTTCTAGTCATATTCAAGCAATCCATTTCAATAGATGTTTCAAAGCAGATATGTGAAGGAAGAACTCCTATATTAACCCAAAGAATTTTTCGCTTAAAGCAATTTCAAACCGATGTTTGCTTCAAAAACATTTCTGAGACCAATAGGTTCATGAGCGAGATTGACCATTGTGTAGGTGCCCGCCATCAATGCAAAGTTTGCCCTAACCCGATCTTCAGTTACAGAAACTTTCAACATGCCAATATTTATGGCCACTTCATTATGCCCGTTGTGGGAATAAGTGAATCCCGGGCGAAGGTTGTTTGATGGCCTTGAAAAATCATAGCCATAATAAATTTCCGCGTAGCCTGAGAATTTAATCAGACTGCTGTCAGCAACCTGAGCGTGTGTTATACTATTGTTAAAAAAGAATGTCACCAACAAATAAAAACAACATTTCAGGAGTGTCATTTCAATTGAATTGAATGCTATGCTTAAGCTTATTATTGGTCAAATTTAAATTAATTCTTTAGAATCTATTGCTTTCTATAAATGACTTACGAGAAGACATAAATTTGCAAGTCTGATTTGTTCCGAGCGTTTTTTTTCTATTTTTGCGCCCCTTGAAAATCAAAAATTTACGAATAAAAAAATATGGAAAATTTCGTGTTTATCGTTCCTTTATTAGGAATAGTAGGGCTGCTAGTGATGGTGGCTAAGTCTGTTTGGGTAAGCAAACAAGATGCCGGAGATGGCAATATGAAAGAACTTGCAGGCTACATTGCAGCTGGTGCCATGGCTTTTTTGAAAGCAGAATGGAAGGTTTTATCCTACTTTGTTATTATTGCTGCTATTCTTCTGGGATGGTCAGGTACCCTGGTAGAAAATTCAAGTCCGGTAATTGCGATAGCATTTATTATTGGTGCAGTGCTTTCGGCATTAGCCGGTTACATCGGAATGAATGTAGCTACTAAAGCTAATGTTAGAACAACACAAGCTGCCAGAACGAGTTTAAAACAAGCATTGAAGGTTTCTTTTACAGGCGGGACTGTGATGGGCCTCGGGGTGGCAGGACTGGCTGTTTTAGGGCTGGGCTCTTTATTTATCGTGTTTTACCAAATGTTTGTTCCGGAAGGAGTTGCTGCCACCAGTATGCAGATGTCAACTGCTATTGAAGTACTGGCTGGCTTTTCACTCGGTGCGGAGTCTATTGCATTGTTTGCGCGTGTGGGTGGTGGTATTTACACTAAGGCTGCCGATGTGGGTGCTGATCTTGTGGGTAAAGTAGAAGCCGGAATTCCTGAAGACGATGTGCGCAATCCGGCTACCATTGCTGATAACGTGGGCGATAATGTGGGTGATGTTGCCGGCATGGGTGCTGACCTTTTCGGATCGTATGTTGCTACCATTCTTGCTACAATGGTATTAGGTCAGGAAATAGATGCATCTGCGGATAATTTCGGAGGTTTATCTCCAATACTTTTACCTATGGTCATTGCCGGATTAGGCTTGATTTTCTCCATTGTTGGTACATTCTTCGTGACCATAAAAGATGAAACATCGAGTGTACAAGCTGCCTTAAATAAAGGCAATTGGTTATCTATCATATTCACCGCTATTGCTTCTTACTTTCTAGTAACTTGGATGTTGCCTGAAACCATGTCAATTCGTGGGTTTGAATTTTCGTCTTTGAATGTATTTATTGCGATTGTGGTAGGTTTGGTTGTTGGTGCTTTGATGAGCATCATTACAGAATATTACACTGCAATGGGTAAAAGACCTGTAAACTCTATTGTGAAACAATCTTCAACAGGTTCTGCAACCAATATAATCGGTGGATTATCTGTAGGTATGGAATCTACCGTACTACCAATCATTGTATTAGCTGCTGGAATTGTAATTTCTTATGCGTTTGCGGGTCTTTATGGTGTAGCTATTGCAGCTGCAGGCATGATGGCAACTACTGCGATGCAATTAGCTATTGATGCTTTCGGTCCAATAGCTGACAATGCAGGTGGTATAGCCGAGATGAGCGGTTTGCCAAAAGAAGTTCGCGAGCGTACAGATAATTTAGATGCCGTGGGTAACACCACTGCTGCAACGGGTAAAGGATTTGCGATTGCATCAGCCGCGCTTACAGCTCTGGCATTGTTTGCGGCTTTTGTAGGAATTGCTGGCATAGATAGCATTGATATTTTTAAAGCTCCCGTACTGGCCGCTTTATTTGTAGGCGCCATGATTCCTTTTATCTTTTCCTCTTTAGCTATTGCAGCGGTAGGTCGCGCTGCTATGGATATGGTGCAGGAAGTACGTCGTCAGTTTAAAGAAATTCCGGGCATTATGGAATATAAAAACAAGCCTGAATATGAAAAATGTGTTGAAATCTCTACCAAAGCTTCCATTCGTGAAATGATTCTTCCCGGAGCTATTGCATTGGTGGTTCCATTGCTGGTTGGTTTTGGTTTCAAAGATGTATTTCATGATACTTCTTCAGCTGAAATTTTAGGCGGTCTATTGGCTGGTGTTACGGTATCAGGCGTGCTAATGGGTATGTTCCAAAACAATGCAGGTGGCGCTTGGGACAATGCTAAAAAATCATTTGAAAAAGGTGTTGAAATCAACGGAAAAATGGAATTCAAAGGCTCTGATGCGCACAAAGCTTCTGTAACCGGCGACACTGTTGGCGATCCATTCAAAGACACATCAGGTCCTTCGATGAATATCCTGATTAAGTTGATGAGTATCGTTTCTTTGGTTATTGCTCCACACATTGCAGTTCGCCCACATCACCCGATGGGTCATGAACAATTGCATGGAAAAACGATCGAAGCGCAAACCCCTAACGAAGTTGTAGTCGAAAATACCATCCACTTCAACGATGTAAAATAAACTTTCGCAATTATTTTAAAAAAGCCTCTGCTCAGCAGGGGCTTTTTTGTTTGTTAAAGTGTTTAAAACCTGATTTTAGGTCATTTTGATATAGCGCTGTTACACAATAATTTTGTAAAATGAGATTTATCGGACTTTCTGTTATCTTAATGCTCTTCAAATTACTCCCAGCGCAGGAAGTTTTGATGGTGTTACTCTACAATGACATCAAAGTTAATAAAGCTTACTTCACTTTCAGAGATGTAGGTGGCATGATAGAAGGCGAGCAACTCAGTTTTATCAATTCGTCGCCTGAAGATACCTTCAGATTAAGGATTCATCAAGGAAAAATCGAGCTGAGAAATAGTGATGGAATACTTGGAAACTTCACAAAGCTTACCATTCAATGTAATAATGAAGATAACCTCATCAGATTACAACCTTTGCCCGTTCTTAGAATTTATAATGATTATCCTGACAAGCTGATTATTGATGTGGTTAATGGGAAGCTCCGATTTGTCAATCATGTAGAATTAGAAAAATATTTGACAGGAGTGCTTAAAGGAGAAGCCGGACTAGATAAGGAAGTGGAATTGTATAAAGTGCATGCCGTGATTTCCAGAACTTATGCTATAAAGAATAAAGCAAAACACCGTTCCGAAGGATTTAATCTTTGTGACCAGGTACATTGTCAAGTATATAAGGGCTACTGGGGGCATTATGAACCCATTATGCAGGGCGTTCAATCTACAATCGGAGAAGTGTTGATTGATCCACAAGGTTCTTTGATAGATGCTTTGTTTCACTCCAATTGTGGAGGAAGAACCGTAAATTCAGAAGATGTATGGAGTGGAAAGCTTAACTACTGCCGAAGTCAACCGGATAGCTTTTGTTTTTATATGAAAAATGCAGAATGGGAAAAGGAAATGTCGCTCAATGATTTTCAGATTTATTTACAAAAAGCGCATGCTGTTGGCTTAAATCAAGCAACGGAGAATGATACTGCTTACATTTATCAATCACCTGAAAGGCAAACTCATTGGCACCTAAATGGAAAAAGAATATCGTTTAAACAGATGCGTGGAGACCTTGAACTAAAGTCTACCTTTTTTGACATTTATCAAGCGGGAAATACCATCCGATTAATTGGCAAAGGGTTTGGTCATGGTGTGGGTTTATGCCAAGAAGGGGCTATGTGCATGGCTGAATATGGCTTTGATTACCGTCAAATTATCAAGCATTATTATCAAGGTGTGCAATTAAAATCACTTAAGCCTGCTGCGCCTTCCAATGATTTTTAGTTAAACTGTTCCTTTAGTCCATTGCTAAACTCCTTTACCCATCCCTTGATCAAATCTCGGGTGTGCCGAAATGAAGCCATGATCTCTTCTTCGCTGCCTTTAGCTTTGGCCGGATCGGGAAAATTATGATGAAGCTTTTGAGCCTTAGAAGGAAACACAGGACAACGTTCCTGAGCGTGGTCGCAAACCGTAAGCACATAATCAAATGGAATGTGCTTGTATTCATCCACATGATTGGAGGTGTGACCGGAAATATCTATTCCATCTTCAAGCATTATGGCAATTGCTCTAGTATTAACTCCATGCGTTTCTACCCCTGCACTGAAGACATTGGCGTTAGCCCCTAAGAAATGTTTTAGGTAACCTTCTGCGATTTGGCTTCGACAGCTATTGCCGGTGCAAAGCACTAAGATTGATGGTGTTTTATTCATATTTAATATCTCCAACGATTAGCAATATTTACAAGAGAAAGCATAACTGGCACTTCAATTAATACCCCAACAACTGTAGCTAGTGTTGCACCTGAATTGAGGCCAAATAAACTGATGGCAACTGCCACTGAAAGCTCAAAAAAATTACTCGCGCCAATCATCGCAGCCGGTGCACAGATATTATGATAAAGTTTAAGTAATCGACCTGCATACCAAGATACAAAAAAGATAAAATAGGTTTGAATGGTCAACGGCACAGCAATGAGTAATATATGTAAGGGATTGTCTGTAATCTTATTTCCTTGAAATGCAAAAAGCAATATTAAGGTGATGAGCAGTGCAATAATGGAGACCGGTTTTAGAACAGCCAGAAATTTTTCTTTGAACCACGACTCACCCTTCTGACGAATCAAATACCTATTGCTTAGATACCCTGCCAAAAGCGGAATGGCAACAAAGGTCACCACTGATGTGACTAATGTATTCATTGGAATTTCAATATTAGTGATGCCCAAAAGCAGACGGACAATAGGGATAAATGCAAACAAAAGAATGATATCATTAACCGAAACTTGTACCAAGGTGTAATTGGCATCACCCTTAGTAAGATAAGACCATACAAAAACCATGGCCGTGCATGGAGCAGCTCCAAGAAGTATGGCTCCGGCGATGTATTCCTGAGCAATTTCCGGATGGATGACGCTTTGGTATATTTTGTCGAAAAATATCCATGCAAAAAATGCCATGGTGAAAGGCTTAATCAGCCAATTCACGACTACGGTAAGACCTAAGCCCCTTAGATTCTTGGAAACATTTTTTAAGGAAGAAAAATCAATCTGCACCATCATAGGATATATCATCAACCAAACTAAAATGGCCACGGGAATATTGACGGTATAAATTTCCAATTTACTGAGCCATTCCATTTGCTCACCTAAAACATTGCCAATTAACACACCGACAACGATACAAATGATAACCCACAGAGTAAGATATTTTTCAAACTTTCCCATCGTTGATCAACAGCATTTAAAATTAGCGCTTTGAACTTGATGCTTCAATTCGCGGAAATAGGTTTCCAGTTCACTGAACAACTCGCTATTCAAACAATAGCAAATTGAGTTTCCTTCGATAGTTCCTTTAATAATATCGGCCGATTTCAATTCTTTCAGGTGCTGCGAAATGGTGGGCTGTGCCAAGGGTAGTTCATTTACAAGGTCGTTGCAAATACAGCTATCCACTTTTTGCAAATATTCAATAATAGCCAAACGGGCAGGATGACCCATTGCCTTAAGTATTAAGGCCATTCTATTTACATATTCGCTGAAATGTTCGGTTTTTGAAGTTCCCATTCATATATTTACATATTGCAATATTACGATAATTGTAAAAAAATATATCATAAAAAATATGCAGATTAAAATTAAATGCTCATCTTAAACCAACACTTGAAATACAATGAATCAAAACCTGACCTTATTCTTGTTGTATGCACACACAATAAGCGGCCACATCGCGCTATTGGCTGGTCTATTTTCATTAATCAGCAAAAAAGGGCAGCGTCTTCATAAAAAATCAGGTTTCATTTTCTTCATAGGAATGCTCACAGTGGGTATCTCGGGGGTCATTCTCTCCATAGCCAAAAGCAATTTATTTTTATTTCATATCGCTATTTTTGTAGGTTATCAGGCATTTGCAGGATTCAGGGCATTGAAGAACAAATCATTGAAAGCGCAGTGGTATGATTATCTTAATACGACCATAGCTTTAGTGAACGGTATTTTCATGGTGATGAGTCTGCAAGTTATATTAATGGTTTTTGGTGGTATAGGATTACTATTATCCATTGGAGAACTCCAAACAAGCTTTCGAATCTACGCTGGGCAAACCTTACCTAAAAACGTATGGCTCCGCAAGCATATTGGAATGATGATTGGCGCATATATAGGTGCTTCTACAGCTTTCCTTGTTGTAAATTTTGTATTGGATAGTGTTCCCGCATTTTTAATCTGGCTTGCACCAACCGTTATTTTCATGCCTATTATGATCTATTGGCAGAGAAAGATAAATACCCAGAATAACCTTCACGATTTAAACTGAGAAGTGTTCAATGGTCCACTCATCGAGCAATGCTGACTGATTCGGATGGTTCACTTCGCTCACCTTTTTGCCCGATTGAAACCACCTGATAGGTGTATTGCTTTCCCTTTCTGGTATTTGTATCCATAAAAGTTCCACCGGTATTAACCTGCCTGCCAATCACTTCTGTTTTGTCCGTTTCGTCTATGCGAACAATCTCTATTTCACGCACTTCAGGGTCACCCACCGGCCAACTTACTTCTACACCACCTGAAAGCTCATTGATACGTATGCTTCGAATACCCCAGGGAACAAGCCGTGTAATAATACGACATGGCGGAGACATGGCACTCTCTCTCCCCTGTCCGTCTAATGAAGTTACCCGATAGAAAAATTCCTTAGCTTTTGTAGGTAGCGTATCAAGATAGGCATTCTCCGCAAATAAGGGAAGTTTATTGATACGCTCAAACGTAGCATCATCTTTTATAGCTCGGTAAACATTATAGGCTTGCGGGGTTGAAGCATCTTGTTCATAGGGATTCCATACGATTAGTACTTTATCCGTATCCATCATCTTGGCCAATACATTCGAAGGTGTTTGTGGTGGATTATTGGGGACAATTTCTATTGAAACAAATTCCGAAAAATCGCTTTTTACATATCCTCGACTATCAGACATTACCGCGTAATGGTAAACGAAACCTTCTTTCAGATAACGGCTTGTATCTTTCCACTGATAGTGGATAGAAGTGTCGGCATCAATAAAAGAAGAAACTAAAATTGGGTCCTTGCCAACAGCATCGGTTCGATAGACATAAAAACCTCTTGCTGTCTGGTCTTTGATGCTCCACGAAATCAAAGGTTTTCCTTTGTCTAAAACTACATTAACATCAGAAGGAGGCATCGCGGTTGGTTTTTGTTTACTCACCATTGGCACGACCGGAGCGTGATTGAGCATACCTTTCAAATCATAGAGTACCAACTTATAAAACACTGCTTCCATTGGATTGACTATTTCATCGAAGTAAACACTATCAGCAGGTGGCAGCTGGGTGACCAACTGAAAGTCGCGATCGGAGCGATAGCTTCTAAACAGCAGTGCGCTCTTTACTCTTTCTTGAAAATTGATCTTCCATTTAATATTGACTTGTGATTTTGCTTCATTTTCTTCTGCTGTGAAATGATAGATGGAAGGCAAAGTACTGTTATCGAGATTATCGGCTACCATCATTTTACTCAATCGCGTGGGGTTGCCATAGAAGTCATAGCCTGCCATTTGATAATGATAATATGAGAGCTTTTTCAACGAAGTGTCTATGGCAACTACAATGGCTGTGTCGCCTCTAACCGTGTTGTTCACCACCGGACTCTCCACCAAATGATAACGTAAACTATCATTATTCTTGCGAAAAAGTTTTACGTATAGCAGTGTGTTTGATGGATTGAGTGACCAGGTGGTTTCAATCTTCCCATACCAACTTCGATGATGCCTTGGGCTAATGGCGGGCTCTTTAAACTCAGCATTTCGTCGATCCCAGTTTACGGTGATAGCCTTATCGCCCTGCATGGCTGTATAAATCGATTCGGGCTTTCCTTTAGGGTCAACCAAGGCCAAACCAATAGCTTTTTTCACTGTGATAAGAAATTTTGAATAGATCTGCTCGGTGGTTTTGGCTGTGATCAAGGTCTGATGAAAATGCTTGAAAACAGAATCGTCTAACTGCGGATGGGTGTAAAAAAACTTTTCTGCTTCCTTGAGCGCTTTTCGCACTTCTTCTTCGCGGGTTTGAAGTTTTAACTCACCGAGATTTTTGCCATCTTTTAAAATCTTAATGGGTATATCACTTAATTCACCTTCATAATGCAAAATTACACCATAGGGACTAACACCGGCATTGATCACCTGTGACTTCAAATTAATTGAAAAGAAAGATGCAATGAAGGTAATCACCACAAAAAACACTTTTCTAAAGTCCATAATTCTATGTTTTTCTAAATAGCACATCGTGAAGTCTGGATATTTATATTTTAAAAATCGCAATCTATTTCATTTTTGGTAGTAGAAGGTCCGCTGCAAGATGACCATTGCAAACCAATATCTAGCTTAGAATTTGTAGCTGAGTTAGCCCTTACAGTGCATGCAATATCCTTGCTTGCTTCCACCCCACAGAAACTCCCCATCATGCTGAATGAGCCACATCCATTCAAAGTAGCCTGAACACTGGGAGCAAATTGAAATGTTCCATCAACCATAAACTGCGCCATGGCACCAACACAGAAAGTACAAGCCAACACCTGCACTCCTGCATAGGCCTTTGCATAGGCGGCGGCTTGAATATTTAGTACCGATTGAGCTGTACCAAAATGCAACAAGAAGCTAAAATCAACACCTGCTCCTACGCCAAATCCTACAGAAAACAAAGGAAGAGGAACGCTTACACTCCAGTTAAATATTTCAGGAGATGCATTCGCATTAATGTAAACCCCCTTGATGCCATCAGTTTTTAAGTAATCAGGAACTCCTATTAAAAACATAATGTCTTCATGACGCTTGATCACTTGCTGTGGCAATTTGGGACAATAACCGGTTAGAAAACCAACATTAACGCTAAATAATTCACCAATAGCAGGTATCTGCACTTTACCCATCAAGTCAAAATAGAAGCCCTGACCGGAAAACATAATTTCGAACAACCCGTCTTGTATCTGAATCACACTCATATTGATCGGTACATTCAACTGGAGTGTTCCTAAAAACATGGCTTTTTCCCAATCAAATACAATTTGCATATTGCCCAATGGCGTGTCGATTTTATCGATTTTCACTGCATTGCTACCTGACTTTTTAACTTCCACCGCACCATTCACTTCATAATCGAGTCGGCGCGATTGCAAGCCATCAGTTGTGTTAGGCGTAATTAAATCGGCTGTGTAGGACATCACATTCCATTGTCCACCCATCACGCGCTGTTCTCCATTGATTACTTTCAAACGACCTCCCCCTTCAGCCATGTTGATATATTGAAAAGCGGCATCAGTATTGTCGTTTTTCAACTTCGGAATCATCAGTCTTGTTTGGCTTGGCGTTTTAATCAAACGACCAACCAAGGGAATGTTTTTACCATCGTTTGGATCATCGTTTTCAAACACCATTGCCCCATTGGCTTCAAAATAGTTGTCTTCCAGTTTGTAATGTTCATTCCCCACATAGCCATTGAAAAAGATTTTGCCGGGTGTTTCAAGTACAAGATCAATGCTTTTAACGCGCCTGTTATGGCTGTTACCGGATTTTTTATATTCTACCACCATGGTCGGCGGTGTCACACCCGGAATTCCGGTGTAGAGTGCGCCGACGATATCGACCGCATCGGGGCCATTTTCAATATTCTGAATGTCAAAATCAACAATATTATGAAAACGTTTGATTTGATTGATCGGCTGCACTAATGAGCTGTTGTTGCTGAATATCGTGAAGGCGCCAATGTCAATTTTATCGCTTGCACTAAATCCTTTTAATCCTTGAATATAGCAAGCCGGCTGGCTACTTGGTGTTCGCACAATGGTAAAACGCCAGTGCGGACCTAAATCGTAAGAACAAGCCGGATCAAAATTAAGCAAAGCAGTGGTGTTGGGATACTGATGTAACTTGGTGGTTCCGCCACCAAGCATCAGATTATTCAATTCTACGCCTGTTCCCGGCATTATCAATTGATTGGGACGTAAAATCAAGTCGTTTACCGGAATTTCAACCATTTTTGTGGTAATTCTGGCTTTGGGAATCACAATGCCCCCATGCGGAATGCTATAATTCCATCCATTGGTGGATCTGATGCCCCATTGCTCCAAGTTGAAGGTGATCTGATGCCCTTGATTGGAAATAGAAATACCAGCAGGAGTAACAATAATGTTTCCGGCATCTACTTCGACATTTCCAGCTAGCTGAAGTTGCGGATAAATGAACGTTTTTAAGTTTACTTTATCCTTATCAATAAAGGATGATTCTCTGTCTGCTTTCGCATTGAAATTATGAATATTAAAGCTAATATCATTTGCAGCATTTCCAACACCTCGGTTCATCACAATGTATTTTGTAGGTTGAAGTGTTGTGGAAACCGATTGATATGGTGCCCATGAAACAGTAGATGTGTTGTCGCTAATGTAGAATTCACCCGCATAATTAAAGGAGAATCGGAAAGACTCTAAATCGGTGAGTAGCCTTCCACGAAAAGCACCTTGCAGATTGTCGCGCTTTTCCACCACTATTTTGTGTAAGATACCACTTGGTCTATCGCTTCTCAAATCCACCAGAAAACTATTGAAGAGTCTGAACCTAACCATGTTTTCCATAGTAATAAGTTCATTGTTAACCGGCTCTGCGAAAGGAATACCATTAGCATCGTTTTGCTGACTTGCTTTAACCCTTAAACCATAAAAACGAACGCGTGTATTGGGATCGTAAGGTTTGAAATTACCGCTTTCTTTAAGCTGAACGAAGGCTCCCTGACAAATCCATTCGTTTCCACTTTTTGCAGCTGCGATAAGTTCCACATCAAAGCCAAAGATTTTGGCAATGTTCAAATCGGCGAATCGTTCCAATTCGAAATGAATGACCGCCGATCCGGACTGTTGAATATTGAGTGACTGGATTGTTCCAAGATAAGAAGGATTGGCACCTGATTTCGTGGCATGAATTTGCACCTGATTCATGGGCACGCCTTGCAATTCATAATAGCCCTGAGCATTGGTGAAGGTTTGTACCAAAGTTTGGCCATATTGAGTGGTGCCGGTTTGTGCAAACACTCTTGCTCCCGCAATAGGCTCTTGTGTAGAGGCATCTTTAACAGTACCACTTACCGCTCTGCCTTGCTCCACGGAATAGTTCCAAACTACATATTTTTTGGAAATTGGCAAGTGTCGATACACCTCAATTGGAACAAAATTTCCATCCTTTATAAACACCCTAAAGTAAGAGTCAGGTGTGGTGAATCTGAAGTTCGCACTACCTTGGTTATTGGTTTGAGTAGTATGCTCACCCACCTGCACAATGGCATTTACTGATGGCAAGTCAGCTATTGCATTCGCATTGCGAGTCACATTTATCTGCACCCGATGCGCCTTTTCATAAACCTTGAATGTTCCAATATTTACAATTTGCTGAGAGGGCTGAATATTCACATAAAAAGTATCAGGGAAATACTGATCAGACATTGGAATAACGATTACTCGCGTGTTGCCACCTGTGGCAGGGGCGTTCATCACAAAACGCGAGTAGTTTAAGTTAGACATAGTTATCGTGACATCATTAGATGGAAGAAAACCACCTACATTAACGGTTGGAGCACTGATTTGATTAATATTAAAGGTTCCGAAACCCTGTCCGCTTGACGTACCACCTGAAGGTGAAAGAAGCTGTCCGGCAAACATTCCTGCGTCAAACATGCCAAACACTTGCGAAGGATTCATTTCCGGTGATGGAGGTAAATCTTCCCCATTGGATAGTACCGGATTATTATAACCAGTGCTTATTGTGCTCATATTGGTCATCTGAAATGGTCCGTCTCCTATTTTAATTAAAGCCAAAACCGGATTATCAAACTCGTCTTTTACAAATCCAGAAACAGTTGCATTACCTTCCATTAAAATCTCATTCAGGTTTTGTCGCTGTCCTTTCTTTGCGGGCTGCAAATAGTTTGATTGCACATTGCCCGGATTGGCCACATTCGTGGGCCGATATTCGGTTCGATAGCCATTTTTAACCAACATCACCCTTCGATAGGGATTCTCCAAGCCACCGGCAGGATTGAAACTTTGGCTCAAATTTTCAAAGGGGGCATAACCGTTTTCGTCTGTATAGAGTAATCGGAAATTAGCATAGCTAAATGTGTTCTGATTGTTGTTGCGGTTATATTCCAGCAAATAAGCCTGAACGCCTGCTAAAGGTGAGCGCTCAATATTGCTTTGTACCACGGTTCGAAGCAAAAGCTCAGGTTTGCGCGGTTCGAGCTTCACTGTAACTTCTGCTTTATCGGGTTTGAAATTATAACTGTGTGGTACAGGAGGCTGCAACTCGTTTCCAAACTGGAAGGCATTAGTCAGCATCCGATAAGTGCCCCACGAACCGGTGTAATTATAAGTGGTGGTGAGTGGAAATTCCACTTCGAAATAGTGAGTGTCATGAGTAATGCTTTGTTTACTCTTTACCAAGTTTTTAAACAATACTTTACCATCACTCTTTGATACATCAAATGAAGTAAATTTAAACTCACCCGATTTGTTCGCCGTCGGGCTAGAATGGAAATGCGGTGTGGTGCTGTTAATTTGAAAATAGGACTCCGGCTGCAAATCCATGCCTTCATGCAGCGGAAAATTCTCGGGGCGGCTTTGCCAGAATGATTTCTGTCTGCCAAGGCGAACCGAAAAATTGCTAATCGGCTCACCGGGTGCAAGAATTGGGTCATCGGCTACTAAGCCCCCTGCTTTTAGATTAAGCTCCAGATTAAAAGAATTAACAAAACTAACTACGGGTGGTAAGGAAAGTTGATCACCAGGCTGGGCAAAAATCAAAATATCCGGATGGCAAAAGTAAGGGTCGTTCACCCTGATGCGGAGCACTTTGAATAGGTGATTCACAGAATAACTCATCCATTCAATAATATCAACATTATCAGGGAAATAAATAATTTCTCCGGCCGGACCTTTCACCCCTTTGTTCAGGTTTTTATTCAAATTCGGGGTATTGCCGGCAGGGGAATTCAACAAGTTGGTCTGATTGCCCCATCCCTGATTTCCCTGCAATTGCGTGTTTCCAAATACATTCACAGACCCTCCATTAACCACCTGATTGAATTGGTTGGTGATGTCTTGTGCGGGATTCATAATGTTTTGAACCGGATTGTGAATCATATCCAAGGGATGGACAAACACATTGCTCTCATTGATATTTGGGTTGTTGAGTTTGTAATATTTTAATGTGATTGGTCCTTTGGCTAACAAACCTGTGTTTTCGGTTAGGTCGAAATTGAAAGTAAAATTGCCGTCATTATCGGTAATGGCTGTCGCAAGCAACTCAGAGCCGGTAGGTCGGCTGTATTCATATTTGGTTCCACCGGAAAAATAATTTGGTACTTGAACCACTTTAAGTTGCGGGTCGTAATGACCACTGTGCTTAGCAATATCGGTGCGCATCATAACTGCCTGATCGGCCGGAATGATCTGAAAATATGTGGAGTTTGAACCCTCAGTGCGCTTAAGTGCAACATACTCTAAATATAAAGACACGCTGGTTTTACGTAAAGGATCAGCACCTGCTATACTGAGCGTATTTTCATACAAATACTTTTTTGAAGGGTCAATCTCAATTTTTCCTTTGAACATGCTATTTGTAGTAGTACTAGGCATTTGTCCGACAAGGTTTTGATAACCAACAGTTTGTATCAGACCTAGATTCCCGCTGGCGGCTTGTCCACCCAAATTTTGAGCATTGTTCTGCACCATATTGCCAGAGTTTTGACTAAACCCCAGCATAAGCGCTAATTCTTGCGCATTCTTAGGCTCGTCATGCACAGTGATGCTTGGGTTATAAGCCGGATTTCCCGGATCACCGAAATTTTCATTGTTATAATAGCGATACAGAATTTTTCCGCTGACACTGGTATTATTCAGACTAAATCCCGGTAAAACGCCACCACCTGACTGTGTAACAGGTGGATCATTAACCTGAGGCGGTGATGGTGGATTGTAGGTGAATGTGCAAACTTCGCTCCTACCCTGATTGGCTAGTACTATCTGATTGGAGATATCTCTCGCCACCACACACCAAGCATATGTTTGACCCGGAACCAACGGAAGATCATAGGGTTTATATTGATAAACAGGGGCAACAAGGTTGGATATTTTGATGGGATTCCCGACATTAGATGCTACAGCAAGCCACATTGCATCATCAGGAATTTGTGTAGGCAGCAAGCGTAGAATGTACAAATCATACATAATAAAAGATCCACTTGCTATCACCGGGGTCCAGTTAAATGATGGAAATGGGTTCTGCACTTCGCTGTGGCAAATGGGATTTAATAAAATGGGCGGTAGTGGAAAATTGATAAAAATAAATGAGCATCCTAAATCGGGGTCAGAATAAGGTTGATTGGAGAAATAATCAACCGCTCTTACGCACAATTTATAAGTTCCTTCAGGTAGCACACCAGATGCTAATATCACATCTCTTTGCTGTTGTGAAAGATTGCTTTCAGTATTGGCTTCGGTGAGAAAATCTTTCGATGGAGAAGATGCCGTAACCGTGTAAGTCTGAAAAGGCGCCAGAACAATCGGTGCGGGCGGGGTGTAACTACTCTTTGTAAAAAGGAAAAGTCCATTGTCTTCTCCGGTGACAGAGCCTACAAGCTTAATCTGAAGCACATTAGACGTGGTATTGGTCAGTGTGATTACATTTTGCCCACCAAATTGGGTGTAGTCGGAAAGAAATGGTGTGAAAGGTGGCGGAATCACCACATTTACATTTACCTGATTCTGAGCAAAAAGCTGCAGATTAATAATGATCGTGAGGAGGGTGATAAACTTTTTCATGGCTTAGAATCTATGGCTAACCGAAACAGTGGCAATTAGTTCCTTAAAAGCAGGAACCGCTGTTTGGTCGATGGTTCGGTTATTAATATGCTGCATATTGAGTGAAATACCAGGCCATCTCGGCACATGACAATTGAATGATAGCAATTGGGTAACTGTGCTACCATTGGCAGCTCCATTAAAGCTATTGGCATACAAACCAAAAACATAATTGAAGGAAAGCTGATTCTTGAAGAACGCTTTGCCACCGTTCACACTCATCCCTCTGGCTACAAATTCGCCGGCAATAGTTCGAGTGCTGATGTAACTCGGCGTAGCTCCTGCATTTACCAATAAATCAATCAGATTCACGTGATAGTTTAAATTAAGGTTGTAGCAAGTCAGGTTAGCCGCATCGCCGATTGATGCTCCCAAATTGCTCATCGCATTATAGCCTGCCACGAAATTGAAATTGTGATGAGATCGTGTTTTTTGAATACTGTAGCGAGGAATAAAGGTGAAACTGTTGTTTACCTGATTAATCCGGTTAGTATCTGTTATCGCGGTAGGCAAGGGGCTCTGTATGATGCCAAAATTGGTATAGACCATGCTCATACCCCACTTGTTCGATGGGTTGAAATTCAAATTCAGATTCCCAATATTACGAAATGAAGTCCGCAGGCGCTGCTTCTGTAAATTATCCAATTGTCGCCCAAAACTTCCATTGGCGGTCAATTTATGCTTCATTAGATTGAGTTGAAGACCGGCAGTGTATTGTTGAATATCGGTAAGAAAAAAATAAGCTCCGGTAGATGTATAATCGAGTTCCACTCTCTTGTAAGCAATAGAAGGTGAAATCAGCTTGTGAATCCACTTTAAGCTACTTTCTCCGGCTATTCTGATATTGGTGGTTACGGTAGGCAGTAATACCTTGCGCGCCATGTTGCGCAGTTGCTCATTTTCTATTTCCAAAGTATCGGCCAAGGCATTACGCGTGAAGGCACTCACTGCCCAATCGTTCTTGAAAGCAAGTTTTTTACCAATTCTGAAAAAAGAATGAATACCGAAAATGGCATTTTCAACTGGTTGCACTTCCCAATCACTTTGATTAAAATCTTTAGGAATTACATCAAAGGATTTGAAATAAATAAAGTCCACAAACTGGTTTCGATTTCCAAAACCAAGTTTCACGGCATAACCTCGACGACGAAAAGCCTGTGTTTCTGCTTCATTGATAAAGGTAAGTGGATCGTTCAGCGCACCGATTGGTGCCACCTGACGTCGCAACTGACCATAGATGCCGCCAATTCGTAACCATTTAAACTGCAAATCGCCACCCACCCCACCAAAGCGCTGACCGGCAAGCGTGTAATTAGAAAATCGCACACTGCTATTGCCCAAATACAAAGTTCCATATTTGAAAGTGGGGGAAATACCAAACTGATTGAAAGGCTGCTGATAGGTGAATACCTGATTGCTATAGATCACATTAAAGGGCATGCTCACCCCCTTAATATCCAATGCAGGAGAACCTGCTATAGAATACATAAAAGGCTGCTGACGGGGATTATTTACATTGGTTCTATAAAACTGTGCTGAAAGCGTTATCCCAGAAGACATACCAAGCCATTTCTTTTTTTCCGCTTTTTGAATAGAATCAGGCTCCATTTGGGCAAAGGAAAATGCCGCCCTGAGAAAAACAGCCATGATTAAAGTCCATCTAAAAGAAACAGGACTTGGTATCATCGGGCTTCTCTTAGACTTTGAATAGAAAGGCTTTGGGGTAGTGGGTAGCATTATATTCAAGTCTTAAAATTTGGTTAAAATTACATACTTAGACACTTGAATGGAAATACCACAAAAAGGTGAGAAGGTCAAATTGGGTTTTGAAATAGACTGAGCTGGTTTTCTTTTAACCTAAACGTATGCCTGTGCTCAGCACATAAACCAATTTCTGTAATAGCTCTGCGATGAAAAATGGTTCCATAGCCCTTATTCTTATCCCATCCATATTGTGGGTGATTCTGATGCATCTTAACCATGTAATCATCGCGGTAGGTCTTCGCCAGAATAGATGCTGCCGCAATAGATTGATACTTGGCATCACCGCCAACAATACATTGGTACGGGATATTAAGCTCTGTTCTGAATCTGTTGCCATCAATAATTAAAAACTCCGGTCGAACCTGAAGTGACAAGATGGCCATATTCATGGCTTTGAAGGTGGCTCTTAGTATATTGATTTGGTCAATCTCATTTGCATGTACCATTTGCACCGACCAGGCTAAAGCATTTAGCTCAATTTCTACTCTTAATTTTTCTCTTGTTCTTGCATTCAGCTGCTTGGAATCATTCAAATCTTCATGCACAAAATCAGGAGGTAAAACAACAGCGGCAGCAACAACCGGGCCTGCAAGACAGCCTCTTCCAGCTTCGTCCACTCCGGCTTCCAACAGATTTGAATAATTGATAATTAACCCCATGTTTGCCGAAACCAAATTTGTGATATTTTTGAATATCATTGAACGAATTAAACATTGCGTATGAAGAAACTTATATTTTGCTTTTTTCTCCTAGTGTCGTTTCAGTTGGTAAATGCTCAATGTGAAGGCTGTATCATCAACACCAACTGCTCAGCAAATCCACCTGGACCGACACTTTGCCCCGAAGTATTGCCTCAAGGCACGCAGGGTGAGTTCTATGATGCAGACATCACATTTTATCTTCCTAATCAATTTTTTGAGCCTTCAGCAGGAGTTACTGTGACTGTATCTCAGCTAATTATTTCATCTGTAAGCGGATTGCCCTTAGGTGTGACCTGGCAATCGAGCTCGCCAAACAATACCTATCAAATCACATCTAATGAAAATACACATCGTGGCTGTGTGAAAATCTGTGGCATTCCCACCTTTGCAGGCAATTTCGTGATTTCAGTAAATGTCGCAGTATCCGTGAGCGCGCCCATAAGCACTATTTCCAATCAAACATTTACTTTGCCACTAACCATTAATCCGGGTGCAGGTGGAAATTCAGGCTTCACTTTTAATCCTGCTTCGGGTTGCGACAGTGTGAGTACCAGTTTTCAAGGCATTATTACCGATGACTTTAGGCCGGTGAGCTACACTTGGCAGATAAATGGAACAGAAAGCCTTAGCGGGCAAAATGTGGAATACATGTTTAACCAGCCGGACTCTCATCAAGTGGTGCTCACCACCACCTTGTTCAATTATGTGTTGACGTCGCTCACGGTAACAGCCACAACCAATCAATGGTGCGGCGATATCGAAGAGCCTAATATTTTTGGATGCATTGGTGCTCCTGATTTGTTTTTTAGATTAACCAATGATGGGGTTACCGTGCAATCGCCCACCATCAACAATCAGCTTACTGCCAACTTTACCAATCTGAGCTATGTGATCACCACACCTGCAATCAGCATCAGCTTTTGGGACGAAGATTTGGGTCCGCCACTCGGTTCGCCCGACGATTTTCTTGGAACCGCTGTAATAACCATTAATGGAACCGGTAGCTATAATTTCTCTACACCGCACACTGTTGGTTCCTTCACCATCGGAACTCAGGTATTTGTAACCCAAAGTGATACAGACTATGTTGTCGTGCACGCTTCTCCCGAGCCACCTTTGAAAAACTGGACCGGTATGCCTGCAACAGAATTTTGCGCCGGAGAGCCTATCGTTTTCCAAGCTGACACTGCATTTTTCATGCAATGGTATAGAGATGGAATTCCTGTGATTAATGCCAATTCAACTACATTTATTGTAAATAATAACAATGAAATCAGTTTAGAGATTGGTGATGAGAATGGTTGCAGCAGTTTTTCTGATCCAGTGAATATCAGCTTCAATCCTGTTCCTCCAGTACCTTCCGTGTTCTATAATTCGGGAAGCAATACCTTGTTTACGAATATTGTTCCCGGATTTGACCTGCAATGGTATTTTGAAGAAAACCCTATTGCCGGAGCAACAGGAACCACCCACAATCCCCAGCAAGATGGTTCATACAGCTTATTGGTGAGCAATGAGTTTGGTTGTACAAACATTTCGCAACCCTATGTTCACAGCACTGTTGGGGTTAACAACATCAGTAAGGCGCAGTTTTCTTTGTATCCCAACCCTGCGAAGGATCAGATTTTTATCCAATCCAACCAAACCCTGCATCGAATTCTGCATGTGTTCATCATTGATGTTCAAGGTCGAATATTGTTCAATGAAAAAATCGTGTTAAATGAGCAGGGTAATTTAAGTGTCGATCTGCATGATTTTATTCCTGGACTTTACCACATTCAGTTATTGGATGAACAAAAAATGATATTCAACCATCGTTTTGTTAAAATGTAGTCAACTTTCACTTATGGAGTGCGAAATAAGTCCTTGCGCTTGTTATTTTTTCAAAAAGTCGATCAAAGATTCATGGCATTTACTATGTTTATCTGTTGATTTTAATTATGCCTGAAGACCATCAACCAAGTTTAGATTATCTCATTATAGGAGCAGGAGAAAAAGTATGCCTTTCATTTCATGGCTTTGGTCAACAGCCCGAAGTGATGAAGTATCTGTCAGAACCGCCTGAGTTTCATTACAAAGTAATTTCGGTTGCCTTACACTACCACGGAAACTCAACAGCACCTGATAGCAAAAGTCCAATTGAAGTGGATGAGTTGATTAAGGATGTGGAACTTATTCTGAGAAAGGAAGGAGTAGAACGATTTGATCTTTCGGCTTTTAGCATTGGCGCAAGGTTGGCTTTAAGTGTATTACCTTACTTTGCGCATAGGATTGATCATGTATGGCTTTTTGCTCCGGATGGGCTTCCTGTTTCGAAAACTTATAAAATTGCAACAGGTAATTTTC
Source organism: Flavobacteriales bacterium (assembly GCA_046294625.1). Lineage (GTDB taxonomy): Bacteria > Bacteroidota > Bacteroidia > M30B66 > M30B66 > JBKBKN01. The sequence continues at coordinate 69,839 of JBKBKN010000014.1, read as the reverse complement.
TTGGAACATCTGCATTTATTTGGTTGCTACGCTATGCTATCTTACTCCGATTGTTACTTTGGCTTTCTAGCTCACTTAAATTTATCGATAAGAAGACAGCAGCCTATTTCAAAAACGAGCTGAAAACAAAGAATCTAAGAAACAGAATCGTGAACACATGGCTACTTTATCGAAAGTTGATTCCTGATCTCGATCAAATAAAAAGGTCTCAAAGGGATTCTAATTATCAGATAACATTGGTTGTTGGTAAATTTGATAAGGTGATCTCCGGAAAACGATGTCTTAAACAACTCAATGAGCATGAAATAAAGGTTAATTATATTGAACTCGATCATGGTCATAATCTAATGAGTACCAAAGCTTTTAGAAAGTTGGGCGAATTTATTCAGAAGCGGGTTGAAGTATTTTGAATAGTCACCTTTTATCAAAGAAGGAAAAACAGGTATAACCCTTTACGATTTCTACCGTACATGGTACTTCAATCAGACGAAAGAAGGAATAATAACCTATGTAAGAAAAGTATTTGATATTGCTACACTTATTTTTAGTTATTTTGCCTTGAATAATGAATTATGTTATGAGTGATTCGAAACTGTACAATCTTGATATGGTAAAAAAAATATCAAATGGAAATAATGATTTTGTGAAAAAGATGATTAATATTTTCATCGAAACCACTCCACCTGAAATTGAAATCATCAAAAACTGTCTAGCATCCGGCGACTACAATCAGTTGGGTGCCACCGCACACAAGATCAAGCCGTCCATCGACACTATGGGGATCCAGGATCTAATGCAAGACATTCGAGCGATAGAAAAATTCGGTAAAGAAACTACCAATATTGAGGAGCTTCCTGCACTGGTAGATAAACTAGAGACAACCTTAAACACTGTTTTTCATCAACTGAAAGATGAATTAAACGCGCTCTGATCTAAGCTCCTTTATCTTTTGATCAGCTTTCTTGTTATGATCTGTTCTCCGGTTTTTAACTTCATATAGTAAAAACCTGGAGCTTTGTTGGCCAAGTCAAGTTTTATAACTGAGTCTTCCCAAATAAATTGTGAATCAATCCTTCTTCCTGAAATATCAATTATCTCCAATGTTTCGAGTGGTAGATTTTGATTTTTTAGCTGGATATTGAATAGTCCATTGCTTGAAGGGTTAGGATAAATAGAGATTATTAGTTCATCACCTTCACTAATTCCTACGAAATTGCCTATTTCAAAGTCTTGAGTTGTGGCGCATCCACTTGCATCGGAAACTGTTACGGAATAATTGCCGGGAACTAATCCGCCAACTTCAAAATTGTTCACCGGAGGGATTGTATTAAACACAATATTAAAAGGTGACTGAGCGCTAATGATGTTGACTGACGCGCTTCCATCCTGACCATTGAGCGCATTATTTGCTGTGATCGAAAACACTGGACTATTGCTTACCACAACTTGTTTTGAAGTCGTACTTGTGCCCAATGAATTGGTAATTGTCAAAGTAGCTGTGTAAGTACCGGGACTATTGTAAACTACAGTTGGATTAGACAAAGTGGAGCTCGATGGCTCTGCTCCCGGAAAACTCCAACTGCGTGAAGTAGCGATAGGCAATGATAAGTCATTGAACGTTACGGGTTTACTAACACAAGCGGCGGCATTGTTTACTATTGCGAAATCTGTTACCTCACTACAATCGAAAGGAATATCAAAAGCCTGGCTTCCATCCAGCACATTGTTAGAAGATCCCTGAGAAGCCGATAAACCCAAACCCCGGCGTGCAAAAGTATGCCATATCAAGCAAGTATGAATCCCATTGTAAAGTATATCGTCAGCCAGCAATATGGCATCGCGCCCATCTATGAATCCAGGTTGGCAAGCTTGGAGCTTCATTCCTTCCATCACCAATTTGAGCGCTATTCGATTTCCACCGTTACCATTAATCAAATCCGGGTCAAAACCATAACGGTCTATCAAGTTCCAATAGAGATCCCAAAGCATAGCACACCAAACCGAGCCGACCCCATGTGGCACAGATACGTTTCTGATAGAAATGTAAGTATGTGGGTTCACACTCATGTTTCTAGTGTATGGAAAAGGTCTAATACCCGGGCCATCGGTTGGGTTGCCGGTAACGAAATTACCAATCCCGCGCGGTGTTTCTGCCGTTTGGTCGGGAAGATGAGAAAATACTAAACTTAAAAAATCACTCCAGCCTTCGCCCATCTGCTCTTCATTGAACAAACATGTGGTAACAGATGGCCCCGCGGTCAAACGATTGGAAACACCATGCCCATACTCGTGTGCGATCACCCCATTGTCGAAAGAGCAATCAAACACTTCGCCTGAACCTGCACCGCCAAATTCGGCTAAAACGCCTTGTGACAGATAGGGTTTAATCAAATTTCCGTCTGCTTGAGAAATCATAATCACCGGGATGGTAATCGTGGAGCTGGTTCCTCCCATTTGCACTACTCCATTGGGTTGATTATTTACAATAATTACGGCTAATGCCCCTGCATTTTGCGCATTTTGCACCTTAGACACGAAAGTGCACTCGCCGCGATCAAACATGGCTATTTTCCCTTGTAAGGCTGAAGCATTGACTAATGGGTTGCATCCCAAAGTAGGACTATTGGAGCCATCATTGACCAGAACAATTTCAGCAATGATAGACACTTCTGGTATTTCAGGTCCAAAAGAAGCGGTACTTCCCGAATAGCCTCCAGCTATTGGTTCAGGGCTTAATACTTTTAAAAAATTTCCCAAACCTAAATACCACAGATAAACCTGCATGCGGGGATTGGAACCATCAGGCGGTGTAGCAAAATTTGCATTGTTTGTGCCGCCACCATCCTGTCCTTCCACAATCACATGATCATTTTGCAATCCGCCCCGACCATAATTATTCTGCTGAAAATTTCCACTTTCTTCATCAAACCCATTGTGATATAGCACATCATGTATCAGGTTATTCCAGTAAAACAAATTTGTCAAAGCTGCATCGCGATTCTGCAATGGTGAATTTTCAAAAAGATAGGGAAAGTCAAAGACCAAGTTGTTTCCACCATTAGGAGAATATCCGGGGGTATCACTATCGTTGGCATCTTCATAAACAAAGGTATTGTTGCCGCGAGTAATGAGAAAATCTGCTCCGGGTTGTCCATTGGTGTCGTGCCAGCCAAAAGGAGATGCTACCGCATCAGATGCATCTTGGATTAAAGATCTAGGACCAAAAATTGGACTTTCAACAGGAAAAGGGAAAACTTTATACGCACCTATTGCGTCTGTTGCCATACTAACGTGATGTTCTTCCATTTCGCATGTATGATGATAATGGGACGACTTGCCTATTTCGGAGTGCTTACATTCTCTATTGTAGTTGTAGGTTGCTAAAACATTCAAGTCTGCATCTGAAATTATGATATTCCACCAATCCGGCGAATTGATAGGTTGCAGTTCCACTCTCCAAGCACTTACAACATTTGACTCGTTAGCAGGATATAAAATTTTTTCCACCACCACATCCTTTTTCAAGCCTTCAACCTTGATTTGATACATGTTATTTCCTAATGGTTGCGCCACTGAAAGCACCGTCACTTTTGGTAAAGCCAGATGATTGACCGCTGCCTGAAATACAGCGACTATTTCCGATGCAAAACCTGCTTTTATTCTTTCTTGGATATTGTCTATTGCCGAATTATGAATAGATACAATCTCTAACTTTGAATTCAAGGCTATTTGAAGGAAGGCATTGTGAACTCTATACCCACCAACAGACTGTTGTAAGGTGATGTAATTAACTTTAGAGTGCCGATCTACATAATTGCTTAGCATTTCGAGATGCTCAAAATCAGATGGTTTAAGATTATGCTTCCCCGACTCTTTTTGCAGAAGCTGCTTTAAGTCTTGAAATCCAATCTGTGCAATGGATTGTTGTGCGGTGAGTAAAAAGAAAATTAAAGAGATGCAGAGATTAAAAGTGCTTGTAACTTTTGATTTTGCAAGATAAATGGAATCTAATTTCAAGTTAATTCTAAATTTGAGACACCTAAAATTAGCAAAAGAAACATATCGATAAGAAGTAGATGAAAAAAAATGTTTGGCAGCTGACTAATGATCTATTTGTAAAACAAAAAAGGCCGCCCAATGGCAGCCTTTTTCTTGAATCGTGTTCAAATTAATATCTGTAATACTCCGGTTTAAATGGACCTTCTACTGTCACACCGATATATTCAGCTTGATCTGGAGTAAGCACATCGAGCTCTACACCAATTTTAGCCAAATGAAGTCTTGCAACTTTTTCATCCAAATGCTTCGGCAAGGTGTAAACCTTGTTTTCATACTGAGCGCTGTTAGCCCAAAGCTCTAATTGAGCCAAAGTTTGGTTAGTAAACGAGTTAGACATTACAAATGACGGATGACCTGTGGCACAGCCTAAATTAACCAAACGCCCTTCAGCCAGCACTATGATGTCCTTACCTTCGATAGTGTAGAGATCTACCTGTGGCTTGATGGTGTTTTTGGTGTGACCGTAATTTTTATTAAGCCAAGCCATATCAATCTCATTGTCGAAATGGCCAATGTTACAAACGATTGCCTTGTCCTTCATTTTACGGAAGTGACGCTCTTGAATAATATTTTTATTTCCGGTAGCCGTAACAATGATATCTGCTTCAGCAACAGCAGTATCCATTTTCTTCACTTCATAGCCTTCCATTGCTGCCTGAAGAGCACAGATAGGGTCTATTTCAGTAACAATTACGCGCACCCCAGAGTTTCTGAGCGAGTCAGCAGAACCTTTACCCACGTCGCCAAATCCGGCAACCACGGCTACTTTACCGGCCATCATCACGTCGGTAGCTCTTCTGATAGCATCTACCAAAGACTCGCGACAACCATATTTGTTATCAAATTTTGATTTTGTAACTGAATCGTTCACATTGATAGCTGGCATTGGTAATGTACCATTTTTCATGCGCTCATACAAACGATGAACACCAGTGGTGGTTTCTTCTGAAAGACCTTTGATACCAGAGACAAGCTCAGGATAGCGATCAAGTACCATATTGGTAAGGTCTCCCCCATCGTCCAAAATCATGTTCAATGGCTTGCGTTCTTCGCCGAAAAACAAAGTCTGCTCAATACACCAATCAAACTCTTCTTCATTCATTCCTTTCCATGCATACACAGAGATGCCAGCAGCAGCAATTGCCGCAGCAGCATGATCTTGAGTAGAGAAAATATTGCAAGAAGACCAGGTAACTTCAGCACCTAGTTCTTTCAGGGTTTCAATCAATACGGCTGTCTGAATGGTCATATGCAAACAACCCGCAATGCGAGCTCCTGCCAATGGTTTTGTTTTTCCAAATTCTTCTCGTAAGGCCATTAATCCAGGCATCTCAGCTTCTGCAAGCTTAATCTCTTTTCGTCCCCATTCTGCGAGGGAAATGTCCTTTACTTTGTACGGAATGTACGTTTCAACTGCAGTTTTATTCATTGTATTTAATTTTTGCAGTGCAAAGGTAATAAATTATCAATTGGCTAGAAATTATATTAATACAATAATGGAAAGCTTTGGATTTATTTTTTGGGGTACTTCACTTAAATCTAAATAAATGCTAATTTTGTTTAAAGAATTCAAACCATCATGCTTAGAAAAACTACCCTTATAACGCTTTTAATCACGATATTTGCAAGTGTTTATGGAGGAATTTATGCACAATGTCCACAAGGGCAAGTGCAAGTACAGATCAGTATTATAGCTGACAATTTCCCTGGAGAAACCACTTGGAGAATTACAAACACAGCCGGCAACTTGATTCATAGCGGCAATGTGAATGGAGGAACTTATTGTTTACCTGAAAATACTTGTTTCTTTTTTACAATTCTAGATAGTTATGGTGACGGTATTTGTTGTGGTTTTGGACAAGGATCTTACACTGTAAGGGTTAATGGTGAAATTGTTGCTCAAGGCGGCCAATTCACTTATTCAGAAACCACTTCAATCAATTGTCCTCCCGGTACCAGTTGTGGTTCTGCTATCGAAGTAGCTGAAGGCCAGTATGTAGCCCCTGAACACAATACTTGGTATCGGTTTGTGCCGGAAATCACAGGTATGTATTTAATCAGCACATGCGACATTGAGACCTGCAATACGGTGATTTGGGTGTATGACTACTGTGCAGGATTAAATTGGGACAATTCCAACATGGGAACCATTTACTACGACCACAACAGTGGTGGTTGCGGTGATCAGGCAAGAGTAAATGCCTTGCTAGAAGCAGGTAGAATATACTACATTCGGATTGGCGGATTTGAAGGCTCATGTAACGCAGGCAATATCGACTGGGCGCTAAGCTTTAATGGCCCGGTGGTTGGATGCATGAATCCGGCAGCATGTAATTATAATCCTTTGGCCACAGTTCAAGGGGAATGTATTTTTCCCGGAGATCCAAACTGTCCGAATGGCCCTGACTTGATCATTGTGCAACAAACCATTGCTAATTCGTTGCAAGTAGCTACAATCAATGCATCAAATTGTCATGTGGTTGAAGGTTGTTTAACCGGCTATGGTCAAAGAACAATCATCCGATTTACGACTCACATCAAAAACATAGGTAATCAGGATTATTACATTGGTGCTCCTTCTGCCAATAACCCCCAATTCTCATGGGGAAATTGTCACGGACATTGGCACCATGAAGGCTATGCTGAGTATTTGCTATATGATCAAAACAACAATGCCATTCCTATTGGATTTAAAAACGGTTTTTGTGTGATTGATTTGGAATGCTCCGATGGTGGATCTGCTCAATACGGATGCAGTAATATGGGTATTAGCGCAGGTTGCGGAGACATTTACAGCTCCGGATTAGATTGTCAATGGATTGATGTCACAGACGTGGACACCGGCTCATACACTTTGGTGGTGAGAACCAACTGGAATCATTTACCTGATTTCCTTGGCAGACACGAGTTGGATTACATGAACAATTGGGCTCAGGTTTGTATTCGCATCGGACTCAATGCAAACGGACAAAAAACAGTAGCGGTAGATAATGATTGCGATCCATATACTGATTGTCTTGGTGAGATTTATGGAAATGCACAGGTTGACTGCGAAGGCAATTGCGCAGGAACCAAAATCAGGGGGGATCTCAACAACAGCGGAGAACAAAACATTGCAGATGCACACTTGTATGTTACAGGAATTTTAGGCAACGATATTGCTGTTACTCCGTGCACAGATTTGAACCTAGATGCTAAAATAAGTGTTTACGACGCCTCGTTGGTTTCAAGCTGCTATTTATACGGCGAAGGGCATATTCATCAGGGCGATGTTCCACACGACCATTGCCAGTTTCCGGGTGGAATATTTAATATTACAGACACCGTAATGATAATGATTACAGGCGTTGATTTTGCTGAAAAATATATCGATATCGGCATTTTAAATAAGCATAACCGCGTGGTGGCTTACGAATTCGATATGTCAGGAATCACCATCGCCAATGTTGAAAATACTGCGAACCCTGATCAATTCCCGATTACACCCCAGTTCACGCTTGGTGGCAACAAGGTAATTGGCATCTCTTGGTTGGATTCTTCTTTGGTAAGAAGCCCCACAGTTCAACCCCTTTGCAGGATTCATTATTTTCAACTCACCAACGATACGGTTTGCATTAGTCGCATTGTAGATGTGGTGAATGATCGCTATGAACAAACCTTTACACAATTGGGTGTTTCCTGTTATATTGCCAATACTACGAATCTTGCAAATTTCCGATTCCAAACCACATTTGATGTGATACCAAACCCTACACAAGGACCCTTGCAAATCAAAATAGGATTAACAGACCATCAGGAAGCGCATTTGTGGGTGACCGATGTGCTGGGTCGTCAGGTTAAACACAAGCGTCTTGGACGAATCCACGAAGTAAATACTACTTTAGATTTATCAGATCAAAAATCGGGCATCTACCTTGTGACACTAGAAACCCCAAGTGGTAAAATCAGCAAAAGAATCGTAGTACAATGATGTTAAAAAAACTATTTTCCTGGTGCCTTTTGCTAGGCTTCTATCTGTCTGGATTAGCTCAGGAAGAATCGCCCAAACGAACATATGTAAAAACTGCAGGGGAAATCATTTTCTCTGCCGGAGTACTTGAAATACAGGGAGCACAGGTAGATCCTGTGGTTCGATTCTCAGCCTTTTTTCAATCGCAGGAACAACTGCATATCGATATTTCAAAAAACATCGGCATATATACCGGAATAGGATCTAGAAACATAGGATTCATTAATAGAATCAATGACAGCATTCGCATCAAACAAAGGGTGTATTCCATTGGAATACCGCTTGCACTCAAAATAGGAAATATGCGTTATGGAAACTTTTTGGCAATAGGCGGAGAAGCTGAGTTTTTCACTCAATATAAGCAAAAGACCTTTCTGAATCAAAGGCAAAATAAGGTAGATAAATTTTCAGAATGGTTTTCGAACCGGGTAAACGTCTTCAATCCGAGTGTGTTTGCCGAATATAATTTCGATGGCAAGCGTTACATTCGCTTACGCTACTATTTGAATGACTTTTTGGTGAGCAATAAACAAAGTTATCGATTGTCTGGTGGTTCGGCCGAAATTCCTTTCATTGCTGAACGCAGCACCTTATTTTATATCTCCTTTGGCACCACGTTGGGCAAAAGACGATAAGTCTAGCTCTTGTTGCTAAGCTGATTCATTAATGCAGTCATTTCACCGGTTAGCGATTTTCGAGAAAAACGCTTGATTTTCTCCATGGAAACTGCCCCTTGAGGATTATTCAATACTTTAATGATAAATTGCTTGATGCCTGCCACATCATCAAAATGAAACACTTCACCCGATGCCGTTTCCTTCAAAATCCTACCCAGATGACTATCGGGCTCGCCTATAGCAAGAATGGGCTTGCCGCAAGCCATGTATTCAAATACTTTTCCCGTAAGCGTCCCTTTCGAAGAACGGAAACGATCGCCATTTTCCCCAAAGCGATTGATGAGTAACAAAAGAATATCTGCCTGCATCTGTTCGTGAATCACTTCTTCGTGAGGCATGTAATCAATCAAAGCGGTAAAAGATTCTAAGCCATATTTTTTGATGTCGTTTCGAGCATCAATATCGGTTTTGCCTACCAGTGAAATTTCAATTGACTTCTTAAACTCCGGGGTTTCCAAAATCAGTTCTTGAATAGCCTGCCATAGTGCCGAATGGTTTCTGCGATTGTTTAAGCTTCCGGTATGTATTAGTTTAAACTTACCGCTATTTGATATCTTATCATGGCTTTTCCTTTTAAAATCATCTTCATCGAAGCCATTGGTGATCAAATGAATCGGCTTATTGGTTTTCGTCCTGAACTCTTCCGACATCAATTCGCTCACCACCACTATGGCATCAGCATTTTGGAGGACTTTACGCTCTAATCGTTCATTTTTCTTTTTTGCCCATGCGGTGTAAGGCAAATCTTCTGCAAAATCAATATTGGTCCATGGATCACGAAAATCGGCTATCCATGGTAAACCGTTCGACTTACTCACTTTTTCAGCTATAAGATGCATGCTGTGGGGTGGACCGGTGGAAATGACCAAGTCAACATGATTCTGCTTGAGATATTTTTTCAGATATGCTACTGATGGCCTAATCCAAAGAAAGCGTGCATCCGGTATAAAAAGATTGGCGCGAATAAATAAGGATAGCTTTTGTTTCCAATTCCTTGTGCCACTTTCTTGTAAAAATCCGGAATAGACTCTGTCGTTTTTCTTCTGTCCGAGCAATGCTTTATAGTAAGTATAGGGCTCTTTGATCGGCCTGCGAATCACTTCTATTCCTACCGGAATATCTTTTTCCAATGAAAGGTCAAGTACAGGATACTCTGCATTTTCGGCTGTATAGACCAAAGGCTCCCAGCCAAAATCTCGAAGATATTTCACAAACTTCAACCAGCGCTGCACACCTGCCCCACCTGATGGCGGCCAGTAATATGCGATGATGAGCACCTTCTTCACGACGACGAAAGTACAAAGAAAATGATGCTGGAAAAGCAACTTGACATAAGCTCAAATCATTAATTTCGGCTTGCTTTGAAAAATATTTGCGCTTCATGCTGCTGGCTTCATTAGTAAGGTAATTTTGCACTTGTTCTGCTATGAAGATTCCTGATAATAGACTTTCATCCATTCGCCAATTTTTCTTTAATCAGCTCGAAAAGAACTACACCAGCGGCGAGTTGGGAGCACTATTCGATGCATTGACCTGGCATTATTTGAAACTCAACCGGGCTAAAATGATTATGGAACCAGATTTTCGCTGTTCAGAATCGGAAATGCTGCACTTTACACGTGCTATTAAACGTTTGGCGAAACAGGAACCTATTCAATATATTACCGGATCAGTTGAGTTTGCCGGAATGAATCTAAAGGTGAATCCATCTGTGCTGATTCCCCGACCTGAAAGTGAAGAGCTTTGTCAGATCATTCTTGCACAACATCTTGAAGAACAAGTGCATGCCTTGGATATCTGCACCGGATCGGGGTGTATCGCCTTGGCTTTGAAAAAAGCTAGGCCAAAATGGCAAGTGGAAGGAATAGATTTATCTGGTGATGCTTTGAATGTAGCAAAAGAGAATGCATCTATTCATCAACTACAGGTGAAATTTTCAAGCGCTGATGTGTTGGCATTGGATACTTTTCATTGGGGTGAAAATGTATTTGACCTAATGGTTTCCAATCCACCCTATGTTCGTCGTTCTGAAGCTGCTGACATGCGTCCCGAAGTGCTTAATCATGAACCGCATTTGGCCTTGTTTGTGGACGATGATGACGCATTAATTTTCTACAAAAAAATCATTGAACTTGCTTGCTATAGTTTAAAGCATGGAGGCTCAATTTATTTTGAGCTCAATGAGTTTAAAGCAGAGGAGACACTACAACTTTTTAAGCAATATCATCAATTTAAAGCGGAGTTGATTCGAGATTTTGCAGGAAAATGGAGATTTCTAAGCGCAATCAAAGATTAGGGAGTCATCATCTATTAGAAGCTAAAATCCCTGCAAGTTAAGAATGCAAAGTATCAGTCAATACACCAATCTGCTTGATGAATATCGATTTTGAAGTGACAACAAAAAAAGAAGGGTGAAAGAAATTGTGGTTCCTTTCACCCCTCTAAGCCCAATATTGCCGTAACAATATTTGACTTACTGACATCCATTCTCAAAAACTCATCTAGCAGTAAACTACTATGCCTTTGTCCACCTTTAACTGATCGAAATCAGCAGCAAAAATGATTCATCATGCGAACACGCTTTCTCATCTTCAAGGGCGATTCATGGTAGCCGATGCCAAAGCACCAACCGTCATCGAACTATCTTCTTCCTCTTGACCCATTTCATGTAAGCTATCTCAAGCTTGCACTTCCTGATTCATTATCAATTACAACACCTTTACTTTACTTTCTACCCTACCGATTGATACGACCATTCTCAGGCTGCATCAACTAAAGCTTGGCTTCAGGTAAATATTGGTATTTTCATTCTTTCAGAAAATAAACTTCGGCACTTCAATGAACTTTTGATTTTCAATATCAATGTTGCCGTTGATATTGTGTTAATCAGTGATGTAAAGATAGCGCACAGCATAAAAAAATCAAGTGTTTATGCCTTTTTTTGGTTAACACTAAATCAACATCTTATTAACCAAGATACTGTCCAATTATCAAATAAACAGCCATTTATTAACATCTTGTTGATAATTAGAATGTGGATAAAGTGGCCTACATCGGACGATAATGATGTCCCTAAAAAAGCAAAAAAGCGGCACATGGCCGCTTTTACCAATATAAAAGAACTCAAATTCTAGTGTGAAGCAAGGTAAGAAGCCACACCTTCGTGTGTGGCATTCATTCCTTCTTTGCCTTTGCTCCAATTTGCTGGGCAAACTTCTCCTTTTTCTTCGAAATATTGCAATGCATCTAACATGCGCAACGCTTCATCTACACTGCGGCCTAATGGAAGGTCGTTTACAACCTGATGACGAACAATACCGTCTTTGTCGATTAGAAACAATCCACGGAAAGCGATCATTGGTCCTGTAGCAATCAGCTCACCATCGTCGTTGTAGTCGTACTCGCCAAATAGCACACCAAAATTGTTAGCGATTGTCTTGGTGGTATCAGCTACAATTGGGTAGGTAATGCCCTGAATGCCACCATGTGACTTCGGCAATTGCAACCAACCCCAATGTGATTGTTCCGTATCAGTTGAACATGCAACAACTGCGCAATTGCGGCTTTCAAATTCTGCAAGTTTTTCTTGAAAAGCATGCAACTCTGTTGGGCAAACAAAGGTAAAATCCTTTGGATAGAAAAAGAAAACCACATGCTTGTTTCCTAAATATTGTTCTAAAGAGAAATCTTCGATGATTTCTTCCCCGTTAATTATGGCACTTGCTGAGAAGGCCGGAGCTAATTTTCCTACTAATACTGACATGTTTAATGTATTTAAATGGTTAATTGATTTCGATGCAAAACTACATATTGCGCGGACAACCTAACAATAAATAATGGTGAAAGTTTAAGTAAAAAAATTGTACATCACCAAATTTAAGATTTGCCATTAGCTTATGCGTTGCACGTCTTCTAAATGTGCAGCTTCTTCTTCGGTAAACAATCGGCTTTTGATAACAAATCGTTTGCCTAAGGGAATCTCTAAAGAAAAACTGGCTCCTCGCCCGTTGGTTACATCTAAAGTCAAATGAGTATGTTGCCAATAGGCAAATTGGTCGGCACTCATGTAAAACGGACAGTCGTGAATATACCCTAGCAAAACATCTGAGTTTCCAATTTTGAAATCGCCTTGCTGAAAGCACATTGGGCTTGATCCATCGCAGCAACCTCCACTCTGATGAAACATTAATGCTCCAAACTGAGCACGCAGTTCGTCGATAAGTTTTTTGGCTTTATCAGTAGCTGCAATTCTGCTGTATTTTTTCATGTTATTCATAAATGGATAAATAGGGATTTGAAAATGTTTGACTTATCATAAATTGGTAATGGGCTTAGGTAGTCCTTTGGAAAGCCATTTTATTCGGCTTTTGTATTTTGTTGCACAACCAGGATAAAAAAGGGGGCTTAAGCCCCCTTTTTCTATAAACCCAATGTTTCGAATTAAAAGAATCCCAGCTTATTTTTATCGTATGAAATAAGGATGTTTTTGTTTTGCCTGTAATGATTTAGCATCATTAAATGTGTTTCTCTTCCAAATCCGGATTTTTTATATCCACCAAAAGGTGCATGAGCCGGATAAGAATGATAGCAATTTACCCACACGCGTCCTGCTTTAATGGCTCGTGGCACTACATAAGCCTCGTGCGCATCGCGGGTCCATACTCCAGCACCTAAGCCATATAAGGTATCGTTGGCAATTTGTATGGCTTCTTCAACGGTTTTGAAGGTGGTAACTGAACAAACTGGGCCGAAAATTTCTTCTTGAAAAATACGCATCTTGTTGTGCCCTTTAAGAAGGGTAGGCTTGATATAATATCCATTTTCAAGGCCGCTGTTTAAACGCATGGGTTCTCCACCTACGAGTACTTCTGCGCCCTCTTTTTTACCAATGTCGATGTAATTTAAGATTTTTTCGAATTGATCTTGAGATGCTTGAGCACCCTGCATGGTAGTGATGTCGAGCGGATTACCAATTTTGATAGCTTCTATTCGCCTGATCACACGGTCTATGAAATCGTCAAAAATGCTTTCATGCACCAAAATTCGGCTCGGACAAGTGCACACCTCTCCTTGATTGAGGGCAAACATGGTAGCTCCTTCGAGGCATTTATCGAAAAACTCATCGTCGGCGTCCATCACGGAAGGGAAAAAAATATTGGGTGACTTACCGCCCAATTCCATGGTTACGGGATTCAAATTTTCAGAAGCATATTGCATGATTAAGCGGCCGGTGGTGGTTTCGCCCGTAAAAGCCACCTTATCTACTCGAGGCGATTGTGCCAGAGGCTTGCCGCATTCGGGGCCAAATCCGTTCACTACATTAACTACTCCGGGGGGCAACAAATCGCCGATCAATTCCATGAGAATTATGATTGATACCGGTGTCTGTTCGGCTGGCTTAATTACAGTGCAACAGCCGGCTGCCAATGCTGGTGCCATTTTCCAGGTGGCCATCAACAAAGGAAAATTCCATGGGATAATTTGCCCTACCACACCGATAGGCTCCTTGATATTCATCGATACTGTAGTGGAGTCTAATTCGGCAACTGAACCTTCTTCGGCACGGATAACGCCGGCAAAATACCTAAAGTGATCCACCACCAAGGCTAAGTCCGCATTGATGGTTTCTCTGATTGGTTTTCCATTATCTATGGTTTCAACTGTTGCCAGAAATTCCAAATTATTTTCGATCCGGTTTGCGATTTTGAGTAATAGGTTGCTACGGGTGGTGGCCGACGTTTTGCTCCACGATAGGAAAGCCTCATGCGCGGCATCCAAAGCCAATTCGATATCGGCCGCTTTTCCTCGTGCTACTTTGGTAAATACTTTTCCATCTAATGGACTGATTACTTCGAAATATTCCCCGTCTACAGGTGCTACAAATTGCCCACCTATGTAGTTATCATAATGGGTTTTGAAACTGGGGCGTGCATACAATGTACTTGGCTTGGTTTTTTCTGCTGTTTCCATAATTCATTTGGTTTTAGAGATTTGAATTCACAAGATTTGATTTTATATTGATAATCTTTTGCAGAATAGTTTCAAATTATAGCACGATAGTCTCATGTTACTTTTGCACTTGCTTTTTTAAGCGATTGTGCTTTATTTGGTATCGGATTTTATATTATTGAATGTATATGCTTACAGGAATCAATTTGAAGGAGAAATTTAAAATTTTCAGTACTCCGGTTTCAGAAATTGAGCATCGAACTGCACATCATTCCGATCATGCTTTGCTCAATGTTTACGAAACCAGCAGAGTAACCCATCATTTCGACCTAAAGTTTGACAATCCTGTAGTGGTGAGTATGATTCAAGGGAAAAAAATTATGCACCTGCAATCCATATCACCATTTGAATTTTTGCCGGGACAAACTTTAGTGATACCGGCTTCTGAATTGATGTATATTGATTTTCCGGAAGCGGATCGGCAGCATCCTACTCAATGCCTGGCACTCGAAATTAGTGAAGGATTTGTGAAAGAAACAATGGATTGGTTAAATGAGATATTTCCCAAAACAGAAAATGAGTCGTGGAACTGGTCAAAAGAAAATTTTTTACTGGTAAATAATCCAACGGTGCAGAATTGCTTAAATAGGCTCATACATGTAATGGTAAATAATTCATTCGGTAAACAACTGATGGCCTGCAATACTACTAAAGAACTCATCATCTCACTCATGCAGACACATGCAAGGTATTTTTTGCTTCAAAATGTTGACAAAATGAGTACCCACAATAGGCTGGCGCATGTTATTAAATATATCCGAAATAACATTAGCCGCCCACTCAGCATCGGTGAACTGGCAAACCAGGCTTGTCTGTCGAGGGCACAATTTTTCAGAGCTTTTCAAAGGGAAATGGGAGAATCCCCCATGCAGTTTATCAATATGGAGCGCATACGAATTGCCAAACAAAAATTGATAAGTGAAGGCCTTTCGGTTACAACGGCTTGTTATGAGACTGGATTCTCAAGTTTAAATTATTTTTGTCGGGTTTTTAAACAATTTGAAGGAATGTCGCCCGGAGAATGGAAGGAAAAAAAAATGATGAACTTGATACAATAAGCTTTTATCCCTAAGTGGCACAATAGCTACTATGAACTTTTAAAATCAGGCCCAAAAAGCCAGTGCAATCCCTAAAATGATGGTGATAAATTTAACCATGTTGAAATGATGCTCTTTATCCGATTCAAATAAAATGGTGGTACTAATATGCAAAAATATGCCTATCACAAACGCCAAGGAGAAGTGGCCCAACTCTTCAATATCATGAATAATCGCGGTATTTTGATCGATGAGCTTGATCAAAAGTGCACCCGCAGGAGTCATGAACGCAAAAATCGTTAAGCAAAGATATATTACCTTTTTGTTCACATTGCCTGAGAGCAATAATGTGGTAAGTGCCCCCGTTACAGGCACGTTGTGAAACACAATACCCCAAACTAAGCCATCGGTGCTGTGTCCGTGAATGTGGTCCGTAGCCAATGGCATGCCTTCAAAAAAAGCATGCGCACAAAGTCCTGCAAAAATGGAATAAGGAAAGACCACCTTACTTTTGTCCACATGATGCAAATGGACATGACCATGTTCTATACCGCCCGATATGAAATCAAGCAATAATTGAAATAAAAATCCACCCATGATGAGCATACCGGTGATGTGTGCATCATGATGATAAATAGCAGGAAATAGATGAAATACGCACAAAGCCAGCATATACGCGCCACCAAATGACAGAAAGTGTCTAGTCCAGTTTCGGGTGTTGATTTTGAGTTGTAACATCAAAAGCCCTGTCCCCAAAATGGTCAGAATGAGTATGCTATATTTCCATAATTCCATCATGATTTCCTAGCGATGATGATGAGCCGATCAGAAGAATCACGGTTAAAGGAATTCAAAAAATAATCCCCGAAAACATGGCAAATTTCCAAACCTGCTGTCTTAAAATAGGACTCAAATGCTGGTAATGCTATCAATTTGACCTTTTCTTCATAATGGTGATCGATTCCATGATGATTGAAGTCAATAGATTTTAGGATTCTGTTATTCACTTCTTTCTTTCTGATAGTGAAAAAGATATCATCTTGCTGCTTTTGCTCAACAACCTCACCGGAGAACTTTACCTTCTCCACATTTAAATAATCAAAAATAAAATACCCTCCTTTCAGGAGACTATTGCTCACATTGTGCAGGACACGAAGGTCGTCGCTGTCGCGTTCGAAATAGCCAAAGCTGGTAAATAAATTGAAAATGTAATGAAAATAATTACTTCTAAACAAGTTTCTCATGTCGTGGACATAGAAATGCAAACGATTGTTGCTCATCACATTGGCTTGAGAGATATTCTTCTCAGACAAATCCAAGCCAATTACATCGAAACCTAATTTATTTAAATGTATGGCATGTCTGCCTCTTCCACATGCAAGATCTAAAACTTTTGCCTGAGAAGGTATATGGAGAAACATAGCGATACGATCCAAAAAATCAGCGGCTTCTTGCTCGTCGCGATGCTTATACAACACATGGTAATAAGGAGAATCAAACCAGGCTTCGAACCACTCTTTTTGCAACATGATTACATTTACAGGCGGCAAAAGTAGTCAATTATACGTTCCACAAAATGTAAAAACCTGTAACTGATTTCAATTAGTGGAAGTGTTGGCTATCAAATATGGCCAACAGTGGGCTTAGTCAGCACTTAAAAGTGTTCGTGCATTAATCAATGCGGCTTCAGTAAGTTCCTTACCACTGAGCATGGATGCTATTTCATTGATTCTTTCTTCTTCACTGAGTCTTACAATTCGCGTGAATACTGATTGATCTTTTTTCTCTTTAAGTACCTTGAAATGCGTTTGACCCTTAGCTGCTACTTGCGGTAAATGTGTGATAGCAAATACTTGACATTCGGAACCCATTTCTCTTAAAATATCACCCATGGCATCAGCAATTGCACCAGAAACTCCTGTATCAATCTCATCGAAAATCATTGTTGGCAGTGCTCGCTTTCCGGCCAATAGTTTTTTGATGGCGAGCATGAGTCGGGAAATTTCACCTCCGGATGCAACTTTATCTAATCGCTCAGGCTTTATGCCTTTATTTGCTGAAAATAGCGGTTGCAACTGATCTTTCCCAAAACGATGAAGCTGCGCAATCACTTCATGCTGAATTTGAAAACGAGCGTCGGGCATTTGAAGCTTTTTTAGAACACTTTCAATTGAACTGCACACAATTGGAATGGACTGTTCACGAAGCTTAAATAATGCATCAGCCAAATCATTCAATTGTTGCTCTAATTCAGTTGTCTCTTTCTCTACTAGCCTGATTTGCTCTTCTAGATGATCTGATGCACTAATGCGACTTTCAAAATTTTGTTTCACATCAAGCAATTCGCTACTGCTGCTAACCCTATGCTTTTGCATCAGGCTTTGCAGAAGATCTAAACGATTGCTCACCTTTCTTAGCGCTTCAGGATCGGGCTGAAACTGATCTGTCATTGCTGATGCTTCGTCAGTGATGTCGCGCAGTTCTATGATAGTGGCTTGAAGTCGTTCAAGTAAAACTTCTACCTGAGTGGTATAACGGACAATAGATTGAAGTATCTGCGATGATTCCTTTAATCGGCTCAGTACTGCAAAATCGCCTTCCTGAAGCATATCTATAAAATGATACAATTGACGGCTAATCTCTTCGGCATGGGATAGTGCCTTGAAATTTTCTTCTAATTGTAATTCTTCATCAGGCTGAACATTCACACTCACCAATTCCTCGACCTGAAAACGAATATAATCCTGCTCAGTTAGCATTTGCTGATAGGTATCCTTCAATGCTTTCAATGCTTTCTTTTGCTGCTGCCACTCTGAGTAAATGATCTGAAACTTTTTCTCTGTTTCAGAAAATTTTCCTTCAGAAGAAAGTAATTGAAAAAAAAAGTCCTGTGAGTTGAGCAGGGTATTTTGATGCTGTGCATGAATATCAATCAGTCGCTCTGTTAATTCTTTTAACTGTTGCAAAGTGACCGGAGTATCATTTATGAATGCTCTTGACTTACCAGCCGGATTGATTTCTCGTCTAAGAATGCTTTGCTTTTCATAGTCCAAGTCATTTTCCTTGAAAAAATCAATTAAACCATATGCATCAATTGCAAAAACACCTTCAACAATTGTTTTCTTCTCCTTATTGGTGATCACTGAGCTATCGGCACGATTTCCCATCAATAGTCCTAAAGCATCGAGCAGAATGGACTTACCCGATCCGGTCTCGCCGGTGATGATAGAAAGACCACCTGCGAAGTCCATCTTCACTTCATCTATCAAGGCGTAATTAGAAATAAATAATCGACTCAGCATGTCTTATTTGGTGGCTTCAAAGCTAAGAAAAAGCCTTGCGTATCAATCGAGCACTTTAACGAGTTAAAAAAATAATTTCCTACGACTGTAAAATTTTCCTTTATCTTTTGCCGCACAAAAGAGTATGACCAAACTTTACATATTACTTTTTTTAGCGATATGCAGTGTTGGCTTCGGACAGCTAGACAGTGTTGCAGCGGACATGATAGTTGCAAGCGACACAAATAGTGTTTTGGCAGCATCACCTGTTCAAATCACTGAAATCAACAAACCGTCTCCACTTCAGGGTTTTAGCTTGATTGGACTGCTCCGTGGCTTGCTAGGCATGTTGAGCATCATGTTTATCGCCTGGTTATTCAGCACCGATCGAAAGGCTATTAACTGGAAACTTGTGGGCGTGGGATTAAGCTTTCAGGCCTTGCTTGCGGTAGGTGTGCTCAAGGTTTCTTTTATTCAGGCGAGCTTTGAATTTGTTGGGAAAATGTTTATTAAAGTACTCAACTTCACAGCTGCGGGGAGCACATTTCTTTTTGGTGGTTTTATGGATGTAGAATCCTACGGATTCATCTTTGCACTGCAGGTGTTGCCAACTATTATTTTCTTCTCCGCTTTAACGAGTGTGCTATTCTATATGGGAATAATTCAGAAAATAGTGTATGCAATGGCATTGGTGATGAGTAAAACGCTAAAATTATCCGGAGCTGAAAGTCTGGCTGTTGCGGGTAATATATTTCTTGGTCAAACAGAATCTCCACTCATGATCAAGGCTTATTTAGACAAAATGACCAAATCGGAAATCCTTTTGGTGATGATTGGAGGTATGGCTACAATGGCAGGTGGCGTGCTTGCTGCCTATATTGGTTTTCTGGGTGGAAATGATCCTGTGCAACGCTTGATTTTTGCAAAACATCTGCTTGCGGCATCTGTGATGGCAGCTCCGGGGGCGGTAGTAATTTCAAAAATTCTATGCCCGCAAACCAAGCAAATAGACCAGAAGGTTGAAGTCACCAAAGAAGTGATTGGCGACAATTTCTTAGATGCGATGGCCAAGGGAACAACAGAAGGATTAAAGCTTGCCGCCAATGTTGCTGCCATGTTGTTGGTATTTGTAGCGTTTATCGCCATGTTTAATTTTATCTCTACCAAAATCGGAAGCCTAACGGGGATAAATGCCTTGATCAATTCCTGGACCAATGGTTTGTATAATGAACTATCACTTCAGGTAATTCTGGGATATTTATTTGCACCACTCATGTGGCTCATCGGAATCGAGTCGGCAGATGTTGTTTTGGCCGGTCGTTTATTGGGCGAAAAACTTATTTTAAGTGAATTTATCGGCTACATCAGTCTTGCAGAACTCAAAGAAGCCGGCAAATTCATGAATGAGAAAACAGTTATTATGAGTACTTATATTCTATGTGGGTTTGCCAATTTTGCATCTATCGGAATTCAGATAGGCGGAATAGGCTCATTGGCTCCCGGCCAAAGAACTCAATTAGCCAAATTTGGCTTTCGGGCATTGGTAGGTGGTTCGCTTGCATCTATACTCTCGGCTACCCTTGTAGGAATTATTTTAGGCTAGACTTTAATTGAGTTCAGGTCGATAGCCTGTGGCGCGCTCGAGTCTTTCAATAAGATTTCGACTAAGATTTACCTTGTAAACTGTGCTAGTCATTTGAATGCCTTTTAGTGAATTATCACTTACATTGAAGCTTAAAACCACTTTCAGCTCGCCTTTGCTGTCTTCCAAAACATCAAAAACTTCTTTAATATCAACATCTGTCAGGTTCTCCAAATCAATAAGCAACTTAATGTTGTTAATGCTTTTTCTGTGGTTTGAAAGCAGTCGCAGCTCAACAATTTCGGCTGAAAACTGATCGCTATCTCTGAACCTTGGTCTAATCTGAACTTTGGCTGACACCATGTTGCCAACCACAAGAAAATCTTTGAGACGCAAATACAGTTCACCACTTAAGTAAAACTCACAGCTCCCAAAATAATCGGACATTGAAAATTTCCCATACAACTCATTTCGTTTGTTAACCTGATTTAGTCTTGCTTCGCTAATAATACCCGCAATGGTAATAACTGCACCTTTCTTTTCATTCAACAATTCATCTACATCACTCACCTTATGCGTTACATACCTTTTCAATTCATACTCATATTCATCTAGCGGATGACCGGTCAGATAAATTCCTACAACTTCCTTTTCTTTTTGTAAGCGAATTAGCTCCGGCCAATCTACCACCTTAGGGATTTCCGGCTCTGGAATTGCAGCATCGCTCCCTTCGCCAAATAAAGATTGCTGCGCACTATCCTTTGCTTGTTGTGCAGCATTACCGAATCGAATTAGCAAATCTATGAATGTACCCTTGTCTGCCTGAGATTCGTGAAAAAATACTGCGCGGTTTCCGTCCATGAGCGCATCGAATGCACCCGCCAATGCAAGGCCTTCAAAGGTCTTTTTGTTGATCGTGCGGAGGTTGTTACGCTGTGCAAATTCAAAAATCGATAAGAAGGCTCCGTTACTCTCTCGTTCTGCAATAATGGAATTTACCGCATTCTCTCCTACACCTTTTATTCCACCCAATCCAAATCGAATCTGACTCTTTGTATTTACTGTGAAATGCTGCTCTGACTCATTGATATCCGGCCCAAGCACTGTAATACCCATTCGATGACACTCCTTCATGAAAAGGGTTAGCTTCTCTAGATTATTCATTGAATGAGTGAGCACTGATGCCATATACTCCTGCGGATAATGAGCCTTCAAATAGCATGTTTGGTAAGCCACAAAAGCATAACAAGTAGAGTGCGATTTATTAAAAGCATAGGATGCAAACGCTTCCCAGTCGGTCCAGATTTTCTCGCAGATTTTTCTAGGATGGCCGTTTTTTTCGCAACCTTCAATGAACTCGGGTTTCATTTTATCCAACACCGCTTTCTGCTTTTTCCCCATAGCCTTTCGCAAAGTATCGGCCTGTCCTTTAGAGAAACCTGCTAATTTTTGAGAAAGCAACATGACCTGCTCCTGATAGACGGTAATGCCATAAGTATCTTTGAGATAGTGCTCCATTTCAGGCAGATCATAGGTAATCTCTTCCAAGCCATGTTTACGTTTTATAAAACTGGGGATATACTCCAAGGGCCCGGGACGGTATAGGGCGTTCATCGCAATGAGGTCGTCAAACTTATCCGGTTTGAGATCGCGAAGGTATTTTTGCATGCCAAGAGATTCAAACTGAAAAGTAGCTGTAGTTTCTCCGCGTTTATATAATTCAAAGGTTAAAGCATCATCAAGTGGAATATGGTCAATATCTATATCCACTCCATGATTTTCTTTAATCATAATCAAGGCATCGCGGATAATACTCAGGGTTTTTAAACCCAGGAAATCCATCTTGATAACACCGGCATCTTCTATGATATTTCCTTCGAACTGGGTGAGTAACAAATCGGAGTCTTTAGACACTGCCACCGGGATGATATCCAGCAAATCACTTGGCGCTATAATAATGCCGGCTGCGTGCACTCCAGTGCTTCTTACAGATCCTTCAAGCTTTTCGGCCTGACGGAGCACTTCTCCCCTAACACCCTTATCATGATACACCATTCGAAGTTTCTCTACATCTGCCAGCATTTCTGGTGTGAGCCCCTCTTTCTGTTCCAGACTATCGTCCGAAGATTTTAATGGCGCTTTGAGAACCCTTTGAAGTTTTATCCCAGGCTTTTCGGGCACAAGCTTAGCTAGTTCGTTTGCTTCAATGAGAGGTAGCTGTAGTGCGCGAGCCACATCTTTAATACTCATTTTGGCAGCCATGGTGCCGTAGGTAACAATCTGTGCTACTTGATTTTTACCATACTTTTCTACCACATAATCAATTACCTTTTGTCGGCCTTCATCATCAAAATCGGTATCGATATCAGGCATTGACTTCCGTTCTGGATTTAAGAATCTTTCAAAAAGCAGATCATATTTCACCGGGTCAATGTTGGTGATGCCGATGCAATATGCCACAGCCGATCCGGCTGCAGATCCCCTGCCAGGCCCCACAAATACACCCATATCGCGACCTGCCTTGATAAAATCAGATACAATCAGAAAGTATCCTGAGAAACCCATCGTTTTGATGGTAAACAGTTCAAATTTAAGTCGCTCTTCGATGTCGGAAGTGATCTCCGAATAACGCTGCTTTGCTCCCTCCCAGGTAATATGCTCCAAATAGTCATGCTGATCGTTAAATCCTTCCGGTATAGGGAAATTGGGAAGCAAAATATCTTTTTTAAGATTGAGCAAATCAACCTTGTCTACAATTTCGTTTGTGTTATCAATTGCCTCAGGAATATCGCTGAAGAGCCGCAACATTTCATCTTGTGTTTTAAAGAAAAACTGATTATTGGGGAAGCCAAATCGATAGCCTTTACCGCTTTCTTCGTCGGTTGCGATAGGTGTAGCCTTGAAATCGTTGGTATTTACACATAACAAAATATCATGAGCTTCAGCATCTTCTTCATCTACATAATGAGAGTCGTTGCTGGCTATGATCTTGGTTCCATACTTGGCTGCAAATTTCAATAAAACTTCATTTACAATATTTTGCTCATGAAGGTCATGCCTTTGCATCTCTATGTAATAGTCATCGCCAAAGATATCGAGCCACCATTTGAATACCTTTTCTGCTTCGGTTTCGCCCTTGGACATAATCGTTTGAGGAACTTCTGCACCCAAACAGCAAGTTGTGGCAATCAATCCTTTATGATACTTCAAAATCAATTCCTTATCAATGCGTGGCCATTTACTGTAGAGTCCTTCCACGTAGCCCAAAGAGCATAACTTGGATAAATTTCTATAGCCTTCTTCATTCTTAGCCAAAAACAGCTGATGATAGCGCTTATCTTTTCTTTCCTTGGTAAATGTTTTTTGATGCCTGTCCTCCACCACATAAAATTCACAGCCTACAATGGGCTTTACCTTTAAGGAGCCATCATCATTTCTATGTTTGCCAGCTTCAGCCACAAACTGAAAAGCACCAAACATATTTCCATGGTCGGTAATGGCAATTGCCGGCATTCCATCTTTCACTGCTTTTTTATAGAGTGAAGAGATTGGTGCTGCTCCATCGAGCAGGGAGTATTGCGTATGTACGTGAAGATGAGAGAATTTTGGCATGTAAAAAAGAATGGTTAAGCGTTTTGCTAAGATACAATACTACCCCCGCAAACCATGTGTGATGTTAAGTGAAAGTTTCAACAAATCAAGCGATGAAGTCTAATTTTCTGTTTGACAAATAGATGCGTTTTTAACAGTTCATAATCTATTTCTGGCGGAGAAATGTTTTGAATTTCTCCATAGCCTGTCCCCTGTGAGATATCCTGTTCTTCTCTGAAGGATCAATTTCTGCAAAGGTTTTCTTATGACCATTGGGTATAAAAATCGGATCATATCCAAACCCATCTTTTCCTCTTGGATGGTGAATAATTGTACCTTCGCATACTCCTTCAAAAAAGTGAGTTCCAGCATGATTTATGAAGCAAAGAACGGTAACAAATCTGGCTCTTCTATCCACCTTTTCAGACATGTTTCGAAGCAATAATTCGATGTTTTTTTGATCATCCTTTGGTTCTCCAGCATATCGAGCAGAGTGGATTCCCGGAGCTCCTCCCAAAGCCATCACTTCTAACCCTGAATCGTCAGCAAAGCAGGGGATTCCATTCTCTATGAATCCGGCATTTGCTTTAATCATTGCATTATCAGCAAATGAATTCCCATTTTCAGTGATCTCATCCCGAAAATCTATATCATTTAACGTGAGCACCTGAAAAGATCGTCCGATTATGTCGTTTACTTCTCTGGCTTTGTGCAGATTGTGTGTAGCAAAAAGAATGTTCATCGCTTTAGTTAAAACTTATTTTATTCACCAACCGCACCCATATAAACCAAAGTATAAATATGAGTATAAACATAGCTATGCTAAATGAATCATGTTGTTCTTGTATGAGATACAATCCCGGTGTAGTATCGCGTGACACCAAATAATATAAGCGTATCACACTCGAAATAAAAATGGCGAGCACACCAAGCGGAATGAACCAGAGCTTTTTTCTCTTGTCTCCTCCCGGATAAAACAAAATTAACACTGCAAAACAAAACATAAAGCCAACCCCGATAGCAGCATTGTTTACATAAACGCCATCGGTTCCTGCCACCTGTAGTATATTGTAATTTGTGGTGACTTCATACCCGTTGATTTTCAAAGCTAAAGTTGTGACCTTAACTAAGGGCAATAATGCCAAATGAAACATTAAATTCCAGACTTTGGCTATTAAAGGACTCCACTTCGACAGATAGTTGTCGATGAAAAGATAAACAAAAACCGAAAAAAACACTTTAAAAAGAAAGTTTCGGAGTTGATTCATTTCTCGGGTTGATTAGTTGCAATAATAAATAAAGGACTTCACATTTGCGATGACATATTAAAATTCTTGTTATGGCTTCCTGTCATAAAGCTTTTTTGTATTGCATAAGTGATAAAGATCACCCAATTTTACAAAAACTATTTCAATTTGCTCAAAATCACTATATGCTATGAAACTGAAAAACAAAACCATAATTGTAACCGGGGGTGCCGATGGTATTGGAAAAGCATTGGTATTGGAACTACTGAAACGCGGAGCCAAACCTATTGCGGTAGATATTAATCAAGTGGCTATAGAAAATCTGAGAAAAGAATGCGCAGACATAGGGAAATCAATCCAAACTGAGCTGCTAAATATTGCAGATAGAAACGCGGTTCTCAGCTTTTCAGAATCAATCAGAAATCAATCAGACGGCATAGATGGCATCATCAACAACGCCGGGGTGATCCAGCCTTTTGTAAGAATCAATCAGCTCGACTTCAAAGCTATTGAAAGGGTAATGAATGTTAACTTTTATGGTGCAATCAACATGATTAAAGCCTTTTTGCCTGATTTGCTGAAGCGTGAGCAAGCACATATTACCAATATTTCCAGCATGGGTGGTTTTCTGCCTGTGCCGGGTCAAAGTGTTTACGGCGCATCAAAAGCAGCTGTTAAATTGCTTACTGAAGCACTTTATGCAGAATTGATGGAAACCAACGTCAGGGTAACTTTGGTTTTTCCTGGAGCAATAGGAACCAATATTACGGAAAACTCAGGGGTAAAAGCTCCCAATATGGGTAATAATGAAAAAGAAAAGCAGAAATTTAATCCATTGCCGGCAAAAACTGCCGCTCAGCAAATATTAAATGCCATGGAACAGGATAAAATTAGGGTATATGTCGGAAAAGATGCTTCGATGATGAATTTCTTGTATAGACTGAGCCCGGGCTTCGCAACAAAATTTATCAGCAAAAAAATGCGCGCACTTCTTTCGGATTCATAAAATGTTGCATCTAAGCAGTGTTGATTTTATGTACGTTTGACAAAATTTTAGTTCATGGAAGGTACACAAATTTTAAGCCCTGAAGAAGTTAACAGAAAGATAGAACGGATGGCTTATCAGATTTGGGAAAAGAATTTCGATGAGTCAGCCTTGGTATTTGTAGGAATTAGAGAAAATGGCTTACACTTTGCCAGAGCTTTAGCTGAATCGCTGAAGGCTATCTCTGGAATTCAAATAGAAGTTTTTGGCTTGAAAATAAATAAAAACAATCCCATGGATCAGGAGATTGAGACCGACATTACAGAACACCTTTGGAAAGAAACCAATATACTGATTGTGGACGATGTGCAAAATTCGGGCAAGACCATGATTTACGCATTAAGGCATTTTCTTTCCTTCGATCTAAAATCGTTGCAGTGCGCGGTGCTGGTTGATCGAAGTCATAACAGGTTTCCTGTAAAAGCAGATTATATTGGGCTTTCTTTATCCACCACGCTTCAGGAACATGTAGAAGTTACTCATCAGATGGGTCAATTTAGCGTTAAACTGATTTAACATCGTACTAGGGATTTAAACGCATTTATGGCTTAATGTTCAATTAAAAAGCGCGCCCTTGAAGGGCGCGCTTTTTAATTGAATTATTTCTTCGAAATCTTATTTTGAAATCATCACTTTAAATGAAGTCGCGCTACCGTCAGCATAAATTACTCTGAACAAGTAGTTGCCATTCTCCAATTGATTGGTGCCTAAAGATTTGATGTTGTTATGTGTAACGTCTACACGCTCACTTAACACCATTTTACCGGTGATGTCATAAACCTGAAGGTCAGCAATTCCTTTTTTCTCGTTGCTGAAAGGAATCATCACAAAACTTTGTGCTGGGTTAGGATAAGGAGTAATCTCCGGAGCATTTACCTGCTCATTAACGCCAACTGTGAGTTCCACTAAATCAAGAGAGATAGAAGGGGCAAGATCCGTACCAAAACCATTCAAGCCATAAGTATTATTAGACTGGATTAACCAAATTGGCTGATTGTACTCTGCAACGTTTTGCTCATAGTCAATACCTGCATCAAATCCTAAGAATACGTTTTGGCTGATTGTTCTCACACATGCCACATATCTTTGGTTGTTTTCTAACTGAATAGCTTCATCAAAAGGAACATAAACCAATTGGTTAGGAATGTTTTCAAAATAATCATATGTTCCTTCTGCGAGAATTTCCATTTGTTGCACATCAAGTGCTGGGTCGTCTAAGTCAACGAAAGGATCGCTCCATTTCATGATGCGTGTTTGCATAAACTCACCTTCTAATGAATTTTCTGGAGCAGTCGAAGCTGCAAACCAAAGACCACGAACCTTTGTTCTGCTCGCATTTGCATCTCTAAAAACTAAACAAATATCGAAATTGTTGGTAGCGGTAGTGGAACGATAGCCTGCAATGTTGTTAATCGTGTTAGTGGTACGATCAACCCTTGCATAAGTGAAAAGTGTATCATTCATATACACACTCGCTACAACTTCGTTATCAGAAGGAAACTCATCCTGATTAGGTGAGTTAACAGTGTAAGTAAGCACATAATGACCATTATTGGTATGTGCGAAATTTGCGTCAGGGAGCAACACAAAAAGGTTTTCACCCGGGTTAATATTAAACGCACTTGAAGTGTTGTTATATAAAGTCTGGTTTCCTAAGCGAATAGTTGCACTTAGCGTAACACCGGATTGAGGAAGACTTCCATAGTTTGTTACACGAGCGCCCACTTTGTAAGTGTAGTCTCCTTGATTTTGAGCCAATTCTCTGTTGGTAGCTCCACTAAGTGGCCTAAGAATGTCAGATTGAAAAATACCTAAGTCAAAATCAAACAAGCTTGTTTTGTTGCCAATAAAAGTGATTACACCGCCTTGCAAAATAGCATTGCGTAATTGAGCACCTGAAGTGTTCGTAATCATTACCACAGGAATGGTAACATCATTACCCACATCGCCTGCTGCCATGCCTACAGGACCCCCAGGCACATTGTTAATGATAATTACGCCAATAGCACCTGCCAATTGAGCGTTCAATGCTTTTCTTCCAAATTGACAATCGCCGCGATAAACTACTGCAATTTTGCCATTAATAGCAGAAATTGTTGCAGATGCATCTGAAGTACCTCCACTAATGATTACTTCATCGCCTTGCGCATATCCTGTACCTGCATTCGCAATTGTAACTGAAAGTATTTCACCATTTCTAATTGTTGAAACTTCAATTGTCGCATCTAGATTGCCTTCTTCAATTGAAATGAGATCGCCTGGTGCATAGCCTGTTCCAGGATTATTGATTTGAACAGCTATAATTACTCCATCTTCGGTGGTGATATCAACAGTAAGTCCTGTTCCATTTCCATTGCTTGAAGTCGGAACATTCACCAAATTATTGTAACCGGTTCCACCATCTAAAGTAGTCAAGTTAAAGGCAGTAACAGCTCCGATTGGTGCAGCTTCAATATTTACGGTTAAGCCAGTGCCTGAACCTGTAGTTGTTGTTGCAACATTATTAGATGTGGTGTATCCAGCACCTGCTGATGTAAGCGTTAAACCAGAAACGGTTGTAGAAAAAGCATTTGCATTGGTTAGTTGATTACAACCCAAAGAGTCGGCTGCTGTTCCATCAGTTACAAATACTAACTCCCCACGGATCGAGTTGATCGGATTTAGCAAATCTGCCCCCCAGTTCTCTGACCAGGTGAATTCGAGACTGCCTTCTAATGAAGCAGGTTCTTCTACATAGACAATTACTTGCGCTGAAAGATTGAGGCTCAGCACAAATATTCCGAAAATTAGTAATAGTTTTTTCATGTTGTTTGTGTGTATTATTTCAAATGTCGAGGCAAAAATAACCTTTTCTGCGTATTAAGAAAGTGTTAATACTTTTTAAAAACACATCATCAATCAGATCCGTATTCTAAAGCTTAGCATAGAAAAACGGTGATACAGATAGCCCCCCTGCTCAGTAAAGATGTCTTCTATCAGCAGCCTGAACTTACATCATCATTTTGTAAAACCGAAAATCAAAAAAGTCATTCACTCACCTGATTTCAAGGATATTAGAATATAAATAGACGTGGAATATGCTTATATTCTTACATAAGTAATACATCAAGGTAATCTCAAAAGGACAAAAAATTCATCTGCTCGTACTTTGTAGTGATGATTAATAAGTGTGCAGTCATACCAATAAATGCGGATCGAATGATGAAGAAAAGTTTACTTCTGATATTAATTCTGGCTCTATGTAGAGCATTAGTTGCCCAGACACCCCAATTCAGTATTACTCCATCTGGCAACCTAACCGTGTGCGATGGATCCGTTGTAAATGTAAATGCCAATGTGACAAATGCATTTGCCAGTACTAATGACTACGCGATTTCAACTATCCCTTTTGCCCCTTACAATACCAACTTCGGAACTGCTGTTAATCTAGTTGACGATGCCATTTCTCCCGCTTTACCAATTGGTTTTGCATTTTGCTTTTTTGGCAATACTTATACTCAATTTTATATAGGGTCAAATGGTTGGATCGGATTTAGCCCGGGACAAACAATGGCCTTTACCGCTGCAACTATCCCGAGCACATCTTGGCTAGTACCAAGAAATTGTATTATGGGACCATGGATGGACTGGAACCCCGGTATAGGCCCAAATGTTGGAAACTACATTAGATATCAAACACAGGGGATTGCCCCTTTTCGTCGTTTGGTAGTTACCTGGACAAACACTCCTTTATATCAATGTACTGCTTTGAATGGCACTATTCAAATTGTTATTTATGAGAGTACCAATATTATTGAAAACTTCATCACAAATAAACCTGTATGTATGGCATGGGCTGGAGGAACTGCTACACAAGGTCTTCATAATGCGACAGGTACAACAGCAATAGTAGTTCCCGGAAGAAATGCAACGGTATGGACTGCAAACAATGATGCAAGAAGATATACACCGAGCGGACCTCCAAATTTTACAGTGACATGGTTGGCCAATGGTATACCCGTTGGCACCGGTAATAGTATCTCACATCTTGTAAATGGACCAACACAACTCATTGGTAGAGTAAATTTTAATTGTAGTAACCTTGTTTTGTTTGATACACTCAATATAGGTATTGGGAGCACTGTTAATGCGAACTTCGCTGTTAGCAACCCTGCTACAGGCAATGCCTGCGCAGGCCAACCGGTCACTTTTACCTATACCGGAAATGCACCACCCACAGCTAGTTTTACATGGACCTTCGCAGGAGGCACTCCCGCAAACGCAACAGGAATTGGACCACATACGGTAACCTTTGCAAGTGCAGGAAATTATTCACCTTCTTTAAGTGTATCGCAGAATGCTTGCGGTAGCGGAAATTTTACCTTACCCATAACTATAGGAGCACCTGTTTCTTCCACTTTTACTGCAAGCGGTCCAGTATGTATCGGCCAAAATAGCACGATTACCTACACTGGCAATGCGCCGGTAGGAGCTACTTACAACTGGAATTTTGCAGGAGGAACCGTGGTGTCAGGAAGTGGTCAGGGACCCTATCAAGTGAATTGGGCTACGTCAGGACCTAAGAACATCACCTTGTCTGTGAGCAATGGGGGATGCACATCGGTAACTACTACAGTTGCAGTGAATGTGAATCCGATACCTACCTCAACTTTCACTGCAAGCGGGCCGGTTTGCGTAGGTCAAAACAGCACGATTACATACACCGGAAGCGCTCCTGCCGGAGCTACCTATAATTGGAATTTTGCAGGTGGCACCATCATTTCCGGAACCGGACAAGGACCTTATCAAATTAGTTGGGCAACGCCGGGAGCAAGAAACATTACCCTAAGTGTAACTCAAAATGGCTGCACATCGACTGTTACATCGCAAACCGTTACAGTAAACCCGGTTCCAACAAATACATTTACCTTGCCAAGTACAATTTGCCTTGGGCAGGCAGCCACTATTTCCTACACCGGAAATGCTCCGACTGGAGCAACTTATAATTGGAATTTTGCCGGTGGAACAATTGTTTCGGGCTCCGGTCAAGGTCCATATCAAATAAGCTGGGCTACACCGGGTGTAAGAAATGTTACCCTTACGGTAAATAATGGAGGGTGTACTTCTACGCTTAGTTCCCAAAACATTAATGTACAAAACGCACCGACTTCTGCATTTACCGTTACGAGTCCAATTTGTCAAAATGCAAACTCGACGGTAACTTATACAGGAAATGCACCGGCAGGGGCAACTTACAATTGGAATTTTGGTGGTGGAACCATTGTATCGGGCTCCGGACAAGGCCCTTACCAAATCAGCTGGCCCAATTCAGGTACACAAATTGTTTCACTTACAGTAACACAAGGAAATTGCACCAGTCCCTTAACTACGCAAAACATTACAGTTAACCCTTTGCCTAACGCCAGCTTCACTGCAACTCCAACCGTAGGTGTAAATAGTCCGGCCACGATCACCTACACAGGTGGTGCTGGACCGGGAGCCACTTACACCTGGAACTTTAGCGGTGGCAATATAATCTCAGGAAGCGGACAAGGGCCTTACCAGGTTTCTTGGCCTACAACAGGACCACGCACAATCACATTGACCGTAACATTGAATGGATGTACGGCTACCTTTACTCAAAATGTAAATGTGGTGCCAAGCCCGTCATCTGCCTTTACCGTGACCAGCCCTGTTTGCGTTGGACAAACATCCACTATTACTTATACCGGTAGTGCACCTGCAGGAGCGACTTACAACTGGAATTTCGATGGTGGCACAATTGTTTCCGGATCAGGACAGGGGCCTTATCAAATAAGCTGGAACACGGCTGGAACGAAAAATATTTCACTTCAAGTTATACAAGGTGGCATATCGTCCACCATCACTACCAATCAGGTTGTGGTAAATCCCATCCCGACTAGCACTTTTACACTTCCAGCAACGGCATGTCAAAATTCAGCTGTAGCCATAAGTTATTCTGGTTCTGCTGGTGCCGGTGCTACCTACAACTGGAACTTCGGTGGGGGCACAATCATTTCGGGAACAGGACAAGGACCTTATCAAGTATCTTGGCCAACTGCCGGCAACCGCACAGTTAGTTTAACAGTGATACAAAACGGCTGCACTTCAGCTCCTTCGAATCAAAACATCAATATTCTTCCATTGCCAAATGCAAATTTTACGGCTGTTTCACCTGTTTGCCAAGGCTTTGTGAGCACCATCAACTACACCGGTGGTGCGGCTGCAGGAGCTACCTTTAACTGGAATTTCGATGGTGGCACAATTGTAAGCGGTACAGGCGCAGGGCCATATCTGGTAAACTGGAATACTATTGGCAACAAAAATATAACGCTAACGGTAACGCAAAATGGCTGTACTT
Source organism: Flavobacteriales bacterium (assembly GCA_046294625.1). Lineage (GTDB taxonomy): Bacteria > Bacteroidota > Bacteroidia > M30B66 > M30B66 > JBKBKN01. Next base: position 36,941 of record JBKBKN010000014.1, on the reverse strand, counting down.
CGCCCCCATTCACACAAACTGTAAATGTTACCAATACTCCAATTGCATCTTTCTCCATGACACCAAATGTGGTTTGCCAAGGTGTACCCGTTAACTTTAATTTTACAGGAACAGCTCCCGTTGGAGCCACTTACAATTGGAACTTTGGCGAAGGAACCATAATTAGCGGAAATGGCCCCGGACCCTATCAGGTGGTATTCAATAATGCAGGACCACAAGCTGTATTTTTATCGGTAACTTCTAATGGCTGCACATCACCATCAGTGAGCCAGTCGTTTAATGTAACACCTTCTCCAACAGCATCATTTGATATCGCGCCACAAGTATGCACTGGTGATAATGCATCATTAACCTTTACTGGTAATGCTTCCACAGGTGCCATATTTAACTGGAATTTTGGAGGCGCTATCGTGGTATCCGGTACAGGAGCCGGTCCTTATAATCTTCAATTCCCAAATGCAGGAAGTGAAACCATTACGCTTAATCTGTCGGAAGGAAGTTGTGCCACTCCCCCATTTTCGCAAACTGTTCAGGCGCTTGATCCACCAACAGTACAGATTGATATGGCAAACCTAGGTTGCACCGGCGAATTAATTCAAATTCAATATACAGGGAATGCAGGTTCGGGCGCATCCTTTAACTGGGATTTTGATGGAGCACAAATAATATCTGGAAGTGGTCCTGGTCCGCTTCAGGTTGTTTGGAATTCACCGGGAGATTTTAACGTGAGTCTATCTGTTGAAGAAAATGGATGCCCATCAGCAACCGTAACTTCAACTATACAAATCAATCAACTGCCATTATTTGAAATCATCGCACCAGCAATAGCAATATCAGGCAACTCCGTATCATTGATGTATGGCGGTGTGCCTCCTGCAAATGCGAACTACGTATGGGATATAGAAAATGGAAATCCGGCCACAGCCAATGGTCAGGGACCTATTGACGTGGTCTGGACTACTGGCGGCGATCAGACTGTTTCACTTACTGTATCCGTTCCAGGTTGTGCCACAGTAGCTATGCAAACTCCCGTAACTGTGCTCACTGGTGCCGATGTAGCTTTCAGTATGCCACAAACTGTTTGTGAAAATGAAATGGTTACCATCCAATTTACAGGGCAGGCAGACGCAAGTGCAAGCTTCACTTGGGATTTCGATGGCGGGACAATCATCAGTGGCTCTGGCGAAGGTCCTTTCACCATCATTTGGGGCCAGCCAGGAACAAAAAATGTAACTTGTCAGGTGACTCAATTTGGTATCGTATCGCCAATTGTTGCACAATCTATTATTGTAAATCCGATTCCGACAGCCTTCTTCAATGTTTCGGGCTTGATTTGCAGTGGTCAACAGGTTAACTTACAATACAATGGAAATGCAACTCCAGCTGCTAATTACGCATGGAATTTTGGAAATGCGCAGGTTGTAAACAATAGCAACACTGCCGTACAACTCTTATTCCCTAATTCGGGCATCTATAGCATAAGTCTGAGTGTGGAAGAAAACGGGTGTATTTCCGATCCATATGTCCTTAACATTCCCGTTCAGCCAACACCGATTGCAGAATTTGAAATGGATTCAGTATTATGCGAAAACGCTCAAGCTATTGTCATTTTCACCGGTTCGGGAGCTGCCAATGCAACTTATCAGTGGGATTTTGCCGGATCGCAAATATTAGCAGGCTCAGGTCAGGGTGATTATGTGATCCGTTGGGAAAATGCCGGCCAATACGAATTAAGCCTTGTGATTAACCAACACGGCTGTGTTTCGGATACCTTTTTCTACAATGTGACCGTAAATCCAAATCCAGTAGCTTCATTTACCTTGCCATCGGCAGTTTGTGTTAACGAACCTTTTGAAGTAATATTTAATGGTGAGGCTTCAGCAGCTGCCACGTTCAACTGGAATTTTGGTGGTTTAAATGTACTTTCGGGAAGCGGTGCAGGGCCTTACATGCTCAGCAGCGCTACACCAGGATCAAACACAATCAATTTAAGTATTTCAGATTTGAATTGTCCATCCAATTTAGCCACTTCATCAGTCACCATTCACGATTTCCCATTGGCATCGATTACTTACAATGGTCCTGCTTTTGAAAATAATCCTGTTAGCATTCAATTTAATGGTTCGGCGCAACCTCAGGCACAATTTAGTTGGAATTCACCTTCAGCTACACTAATCCAAGGCAATAGCAACAGTGATATAGAAATTAGCTATGCTTCAACGGGATTTTACCCGGTGGTGCTTAGTATTGACCAAAATGGTTGTATCCACACAAGCGACACACTATGGGTAGAAGTTTTGCCAATGCCCAATGCAGCAATTATAGGAGAAAACGCCATTTGCAGCATGAACGATCTGCAGCTAAGTTATCAGGGTAATGCCACAGCCAATGCCGTTTTTCATTGGGATTTTGATGGGGCAACTGTGGTTTCCGGTCAAGGAGCGGGACCATATGAATTAATGTGGGCCACTCCCGGCAATAAAACGGTGACGGTGTATATTGTAGAAAATGGTATGGAATCAAATATCGCTTCACATCTTGTAATGGTTAATCTTACGCCTACTGCCGCTTTTGTGATGAACGACGAAGCCTGTATGCATCAGCAAATTTTGGTTCAATATGCTGGAAATGGCGGCGCAAATGCTACATACACATGGAATTTCGACGGAGCGGATATTATAGCCGGAGCTGGAATGGGTCCCTATGATATTAGTTTTGCCAGTGCCGGAATGAAAGCTGTGAGCTTACAAGTGAGCAACGGATTATGCACCTCACTCGCTTTTATTGATAGTATTCTCATTCACCACGCCCCAACAGCTTCTTTTATTATTCCTGAACAAACCTGTCGCAATGCCAATGTGCAATTGATTTACAATGGCAATGCTGGGTCTAATGCCACTTTTTTATGGAATATTGACGGAAACATTCAGACAGTCGTTCCCGGACAGAATCAACCATTAATCAATTGGAATGAAGCGGGTAATAAGAATATCTCGCTTACGGTGATTGAAAACGGCTGCTCTTCACTTCCACAAAACAACAATATCATGGTAAGAGCATTGCCGAACGTGAATGCCGGACAAGATATTCAATTCTGCACCGGAACACCGGCACAATTCAATGCTGTTGCTGAGCCAGGCATGACCTACACCTGGAGCCCGGGTAACTATGTAATGAATGTGAATGACCCAAATTCGGGAATCAACTATGTAGGCCCTCATATGAACTTATATGAGCAAAGCTATGTGCTGGCAGGTAACGATGGCTTCTGTACCGGTTTTGATACGGTACATGTGAGAGCTGTTCCCACTCCGGTGGCCCACTTCCCTACCCCACAGCCAAGATGCATGAATGAACAGGGAATCAATTTTCAGGCAGGTGGATTGTTTATGCCTAATGCCAGTTTCCAATGGAATTTTGGACCAAATGTTTCAACGCACATTCCAACTGAGAAAAATCCACAAAACATCAATTTCACAACTCCTGGAACCCACCCTATTTCATTGTTAATTAGCCAAATGGGCTGCATCAGTGAAATATACACCGACAGTGTTGTGATTCATGATATCCCATTGCCACGTTTTGCAGAAAACAATACCAAAGGATGCGAACCTTTGCTGGTTAGCTTCATGGGTGAAGAGACACAAGAAAACCTCATCTATAGTTGGAATTTTGGTAATGGACAAACTGCCAACGGCCAAACTGTTCAACACACTTATTCTCACTCAGGCAATGGAAGCATGACTGTGAGTCTAACCGTGACTGACCAAAACGGATGCAGCAACACTTTGACCAAACCGGAATTGGTGAATGTGTATCCTAAGCCTTATGCAGACTTTAAAATTAATCCGAGCATGATTTTCCTTGGTAATGAAGTGTCTGTGATTAGTCTAAGCCAAGGTGGAAGCAATTGCTTGTATATCATGAATGGTCAGGACAGTGTATACACCTGCAACACATGGTATAGCTTTCCCAATACTGGAGAAAATACAGTTGAACTTCAAGTTAGTAATGAGTTTGGATGTCTTGATACGGCTATCAAATCGATCAGTGTAGACTATGGCAGCGATTACTTTATCCCTGCTGCATTCTCGCCCAATTTCGATGGTTTGAATGATAATTTCGTAATCGTTGCGGAAGGAGCAAGTGATTTTTCGATGATAATTTTTGATCGATGGGGTCAGGAAATCTTCAAAACCAATGATATGAATAAGGGTTGGGATGGAAGAATCGGAAATAGTGTGTTACCTGCACCGCTTGGTATTTACACTTATCTGATGACCTTTAAGACTAAAAACAATGTCCCCCGCGAAGTGCGAGGGACAGTAACGTTGTTCAGATAAAGAATCCTGGAGGTCGCGAGCGGATTTGAACCGCTGTACAAGGTTTTGCAGACCTCTGCCTAACCGCTCGGCCACGCGACCTTGAATGAGCTGCAAAAGTAATCATTAATTGAATGAATTCAAATTTGGTGCAAAATTTTGTTAAGACTTGTCGTATTTAGTTGCTCAAGCCCATATCAGTCCTTCATCCTGAAGACCGTAAGATTTGGCCAAGCCGGCATGAATCCGGTGAGCAATGGTCAGTGCAAGCCATGCATCAAACTCATGCCAATTGGCTGCAAAGGATTTGGAAATTTTAATTTTAACTAAGTTGTCTTTCCAATATTTCAATAGGATTTCAACACAAATATGTATGGCTTCGTTTTCTTTTTTGTAGGCTTCAGGCATTCGCATAACCCTAGCTAATTGTGCAGGATAAGATTCAAAAACTTTTGTACCTGATGCGTCAAGATGGGCATGCAACTGCATGGCTCTTGCTGTGAGCCCACCCAAAAACATGGGCGACATCGCCCCGGTTTCTATGTCAGCGATGCGGTAAAAGAAAGAACCATTATTCGCTTTCCGCACACATCGAAGCGGCAAACTCAATGGAGCATCAAGCGCAACAATATCCGGTTTAACTTCTTCTAACACATTGAGCAAAAAAACATCTGCATCTTGTTTCTTTTGTGAACTAAAAAATAGCAATTCGTTTTGCGCTCCAAGCGTGCATAACACGGTAGTACCTGCAAGTTTAGCCCCAAAATCGATGCCTGCTAGTTTCATTAATGTTTATTTAGAAATGCTAAGGTTTCTTTAATATGCCTTTCAGCATTGAACATATCGTTGATGGCAGCTGCTATCTTTCCTTGTTTGTCAATCACATATGTAACTCTTCCCGGCAGAATAAAAAACTTGTTGGGAACTTGATAAGCTTTTCGAATTACATTTCCTTCGTCGTGAAGTATCGAGAAATTGAGCGCATGTCTTTCCGAGAAGCTTTTATGCGTTTCTACACTGGCTTGATTCACTCCAATAATTACTGTATCGAGATTGCTAAACTGCTCGTAATGGTCGCGAAAGGAGCACACTTCGGCAGTACAGCCCGGTGTTTCATCTTTTGGATAAAAAAATAAAACCACATTCTTTTTTCCTAAAAAATCGGCAAGTCGAACTTCCTGACTATTTTGGTCTTTGGCTTTAAATTCAGGGGCATTCTCTCCTATTGATAACATTTCTGAGTTTAATTTAAAGATTTCAGGAAGGAACACTAAATTTAAACTTTAGTTGCATAGCTTGAACAAGATTTTAATGAACTTGCGCCTATCATGAATAACAATTGTAATAAATTCAAGTTATTATATTGTGAATAACTTTAAAACTGCTCTTTTAGCCTTGGCAATGTTTTTTGGTCTGCATAGGACCTGTGGACAGGAGCTTTTTCTGCACGATTCTGAAGCTGATTTTGGAGAAGTAGAAAATACAGCCATGTTTAAAGCCGGTTTCGTAGCTGAAAATAAAGGAAAACAAAAGATTTTCATTATGCGAGCCGATGCACCTTCCAATCTTTTGGTCAACACTTCCAAAAGGGTGCTTAATCCGGGCGATACAGCACTGATTCAACTAACTTACACGCCAAAATCAGCCGGAAAATTTCAAGAAACGGCCACGATATTTTACAGCACATCAAGTCAACCGGTGAAAGTGCAAATCACTGGGTCACTGCAGCGTATTGAGCGAAATAACCTGACGACCTGTATCAATTTTTCGCCCAAAATGGCAAGTGGTTCGGCGCTCATCCCAGCCAGTGTTGATCGAACTTTTTATTTTTCTGATGCCGTGGATGGAAAACGTATCTCCGATGCAACGCTCGTTGCCTATCGCTTAGACGGAGAAATACCCACTACCTTCAGCACAACAAATAGCCAAATCAAGGCATCACTCACTCCCGGACGCTACCGCTTTGAAGCCATTTCTGATGGTTACAAGCCCCAGATAACTGAAATGTATATCGGCTACACAGGCAACAACCATACTTTCGTGCTCAGCAAAGCCACACCGCAAGAAGAAGGATTCAAAAAAGATGAGCCAGTGGCTATTGTGCCTGCCCTCTCTTTGTCAAAAGAACTGGAAGGCGAGCTCAGCTATAATCTGTATGCCCCGAATAACATCATACTGGTGATAGATGTGTCCCGCTCGATGAAAGAGGAGAACCGTCTTAGCCTGTTGCAAAAAAACATCAGCAAAATGCTCGAACCACTACGTGCTATTGATACCATCACGGTGATTACTTATGCCGACGAAGTGAAAGTGCTGGTACCTGCTCAATCGGCAAGCGCCAAGAAAAATATTCGACAAAAGACAGATTCTCTCGTTGCCAAAGGCGCAACGGCCGGAAGCCAGGCCATTCGAGTGGCATATGAAATGGTGGAACAACATTATATACAGGGTGGAAACAATTTAGTTTTGCTAGCAAGCGATGGCATTTTTCGATTAAATAAAACAGACAAAATCATGATCGAACAAGCCGCATCGCGCAATACTAAGCCGGTTTTTCTCTCCGTGGTGGGTTTGGGTACCAATAGCAATACCCTGCAATCGCTTCGTGAAATTACGGAGTTGGGTAAGGGCACATTTATCCACCTTAAAGAAGAAAGCATCGATGCGGATGCCTTGCTGGAAGAAATCAAGAGAAGATCGCTTAAGAAGTAGGATGAAAATCTTTAATATCCAATATGTAAGATAAATCGCTTCGGATTGAGTCCACTCAAATAATTCTTAACTTATTCCCAAATATTTATAGGCTGTCCATAGATTTTTCTGGTGATGGGATGAAAATAACCACCTAAGCCAAAATGAATGAAACTGGATGAACCGAGCCAGCCAAAATCTTCGCGAAATCCCAACGGCAGGAGAGAAAACTTCATTCTTAAATACCAAAAAGCCTTTTCTTGGTGAGCGCCATAGTAACTCCGGTGTTTGGCTTTGAAACGCTTTGAAGTGAGGTTAAATTTAAAATCCATCACGCCACCCACCATCAGATCGCCCCACTCAGCGACTACAGTTCTTTTGGTGGAATCTGGAAACATATAACCTATATTGACATAGGGCACCCCAAAAAAGGGCGTAAAGCTGAAATGTTTACTGTCAAAAATCCAGATTTCGATATTTTCACATATAAAATTAAAACTAAATGATTTCTTATTGCATCTTTATTACAATCTATTGCATATCGTTTGAGTTGTGTTTTTAATTCATTACTTTGCTTAATGAGTTGAAAATAATTTTGAGTGGAAATCCAAACTGTTTGGCCGAACAAACCAATTGATATCAGAAAATTGATAAAAAAATAAGTGCCATACAAGAGCCATCTGATCATTGTACAGTAATCAGAAATTTTCAATTTATTGGCAATTGAATTTTGTCATACATGCAAATCTATTTTCTAATAATGATCATTTCAATTAATGCATACCCCAAAGCATCACCCAGAAATTCAATTTTTACTGGAAGCGCCTAATTGCGGCATGTTAAAAATCTACAAAACCTAAAACCTTTTTTCACTACCTGCATCTGATGCAGTTTTTTGTGTAACCCCGCCGAAATTCCGAACATTCCAAACAATGGAAAACATCAAATAACGGTTCAGTACATTGCTTTGCAAGTCTTCGATATATGTTTCGGTCACGGTACGGGCAATATTGTTGTTTTGATTCATCAAGTCATAGATACTCAAACGGGCTTCCAAGGATTTATTTTTCAAAAACTTATAGCCCAAAAATACATTCATCAAAGTAAATTGCTGATTGAAATCGCCGTAAAGACCATTGAGCAAGGTATTGGTAAGCTGTGTGTTGACTATCCAACGGTGTCTAATAATCCAATTGAAACGGGCACTTGCCTGATGAGTGAAAAAGTCATTATTAGCCTGCGTTTGCAAACTATTTCTTACAATAGTGTAATTGGCTGTATAGCCCAGATTAAAATCTATATTTTCGCTGATATTGCTACTCAGCACCACCCCTTGACTGAATGCATAATTGTTGGCCAGATTCAGATTTCCATTGATAAGTGCAGGCAGGCGGTTGTAATTGACACCTTCGGTGAAATTGAGATTGGAACGAAGCCATTTCACCGGTATGCCGAAGGTGGCAAACAAGCGGCCATTGAAAAATCCGGAAAGATTGACCGGGCTGGTAAACTGGCTACCTCTACGAAGTAAAACTCCCGGTTGCAACAAAGTATCCGAACCGGCAATGATCGTGCTGTTTGCCACATAGTCCTGTACAGCGTTGGCTGTAACAAACAGGAACATATTTCTTGCATTTTCGGTGTTGGTTCCCCCATAACGTAGCACCATAAAATGATTTACACTTTGTTTTAAATCCGGATTACCTGCACTCAAAAACAAAGGATTGCGATTGTCAATCACCCCTTGCAGCTGAGTGATGCTTGGTGCATTGGCCGAAGTGCGATAGAAGATGCGCAGATTCTTTGCCGATGAAAAACGGTAATTAAACATGGCGCGGGGTAGAAAATTCCGGAAGCGTTCACGCACATCAAATTCGAATGGGAAAGTCTGCGACCCGCTTAGCCAAGCCACCTGACCATTGGCGCGCAGCATAAAACTCACCTTATTCTTTTTGTAGCGAAGTCCGGCACCAAGGTTATGCGATTCGTAGACCGAACTAAAACTGTTGGTGAGATTGGAATCGGGCAAGGAATAAAGACCGGTATTGGCATCGAAGTTAAAAGTGTTTTTTTTGTTTTCGCTGTAATTGTATGCGGGGTTGTAGTTAAACTGTAATTGGAAATGTTCGCCTAAGGGTTCGGTGTAGGAAAAATCGCTGTTCACACGCCATCCCCTGTTGTTCAGGTCAGAAATCTGATCAATGAGATTGTTCACACCATTAAGATAGAAACGATTATCGGCAAATAAATTACCGTCACCGGTTCGATGATTATATTCGGTGGTAAGCGAAACAGATAGCGTTCTCTTGGGCTTTTTGAATTTGTATCTGTAAATGAGTGTATTTTCGGCTGTAATCCCACGATTTATGGCATTGTTGGTTGTTTCGGAACTGTTCAGCAGCAATAAATCTTCAATTCTGTTTTGCCCTGCAAAAAACTCACGATTGTCGTTGGTTTGCGCACTAATGCGTGGTATGATGATAATGGAATTAAGTGAGTCAATTTCATGTTCTATTCTGAAATTGATGCGATGATTGTTATTCAGATTATCGGCTCTTCCGTTCTCCAGATAGGTTAAGCCGGAGTCAGTGGGTAAAATAAAACTTCTGAAAGTGAGTGCTTCATAATAACGGTCAGCACGATTGTAGAAATAACTTCCTGTAACTTTCGTCTTCTTCGACCATTCATCGGAATAATTAATACCAATGGCATTTGTGGCTACAATACCACCTTGCTGATTGATAAGAAAATCGTTGATGTCGGCACCACCACCTCGGTTTCTTCTACCTCGGCCACCCGGCCCACCCATCTGCTGCGCTGCACCTGAGCCAAGTGCACCAACCAAATCTTCGGTGCTAAAATTTTGCTGATTGATGTTATTGCTCAAACCTAGAATAGAGATTCTTCTTTTTCCTTTGAAATAATTGAGATTGGCACTTGCCTGATAGGTGCCGCGTTCACCATAGCCTGCTGTTACACGTCCAAATTGACCTGTATTCTTACCCGCTTTGGTTACGATGTTTATGGTTTTCACCCCTCGCCCATCATCAAATCCGGTAAACTGAGCCTGATCGCTCATTTGCTCGAAAACCTGGATTTTATCTATAATTTCAGCAGGCAAAGCCTTCAAGGCTAGATTAGGGTCATCGCCGAAGAAGGGCTTGCCATCTACCAGCACCCGTCGCACGTCTTCCCCTCCGGCTTTTACTGCACCTCCTTCATTAGTAATTCCGGGCATTTTTGAAATCAAGTCTTCTGCATTGGCATCAGGATTGGTTTTAAAAGCATCGGCATTGAATTGCGTGGTGTCCCCTTTTTGTTCCATCCTGATCTGTGTACCTACTACATTTACAGTTTTAAGCATTAAAGAAGATGGTGAAAGCGCCAATTCGATATTTTTCTCTTCACCGGGCCTAACTCTTAAGGTTTGTGATAATCGCTCGAAACCGATAAATGTGACAACAATGCTATAAACTCCCGGATTGATGGATGAAAAAAGAAAGCTTCCATTCAGATCGGTTATCGTACTCGCCACAATTTGCGAATCTCGGTCCAATACCGCAATGCTTGCACCAATTACCCTTTGTTGATTATCTTTTTCTACAACAACACCTTTAACAGTACCTTGCTGAGCTAAAATGGCTTTAAAAGCTAATATAAGTATGATAACTGCTAAATACCTCTTCACGAAACAGTTTAAATGATTAAAATAGTATTAAGACTCAAAAATCAACAAATGGTTTATTGAAGGCTTTGTTTCGAAAACAATTTTACGCTACACCAAAAGTACAAACCATTGATTAACAAGCTATAATACTTCGATGATGCAAAAAAACTAATTGACAATTGGAATGTTTTATTTTTGTGCACCGATACTTAAACCAAAGTTGATTACCCTGAAATGAAATTTTCATTAGCCTATTCTCCTTGTCCAAACGATACTTACATCTTCGAAGCGCTTGCTCACCATCGCATTCGAGAGCAATTCGATTATGATATTGACTTAAAAGATGTGCAGGAACTAAACCAGGATGCGATAAAGGGTAAATATGACATCTCAAAAATTTCCTTCGCGGCTTATCCCTTTATTGCCGATGAGTATGAAATTTTAGATTCGGGCGCTGCGCTTGGTTTCGATTGCGGACCTTTACTAATTGCTAGGGAAAATATTCAGCCAAACGAAGTTGCAATCAACCGCTTAAAAATTGCCATTCCAGGAGTCAATACCACTGCGAATTTATTGTTTAGCATCGCCTTCCCCCAGGCAAAGAATAAAGATGAAATGTTGTTTTCGCAGATCGAAGATGCTGTACTTTCTGGCGAAGTTGATGCGGGTATCATCATTCATGAAACCCGATTTACCTTCCAAGAAAAAGGGCTTCATCAAATCATAGACTTGGGGCTGCACTGGCAGAAAACTTATCGTCTCCCAATCCCCTTAGGCTGCATTGTGGTTAAAAGGAGTTTGCCTGAAGACCTGAAACTTGAAATAGAATTTCAAATCAGAAAAAGCCTTCAAAATAGCCGCAAAAATGAACGAGAAGCCATGCCATATATCAAAGAGCATGCGCAGACAATGGACTATTCTGTGATGCGCCAACATATTGATTTGTATGTGAATGACTACACGGCATCCTTAGGTGAATATGGTCGAAAATCTATTTTATTCCTTTTTGAAAAAGGCCATGAGCTTGGCTTGTTGCCTAAAATCACCCAAAATATCTTTGTGAGTGCCGGGCCATCCATTTGATAATTGTTTATAATTTCTAAAGTCAAAGTTCAAGGCCGGGAACTGTTCGATTTATTTTTATCGCATGCAAATACAGGAAAATGTTGATTTAAAACCATTCAACACTTTTGGAATATCCGCTAGTGCAAAATATTTCATTCACACTGATGATGAAAAAACAATCGAAGAAGCCTTATTATTTACTCGCGACAAAGGCGAAAATCTGATGATTTTGGGAGGTGGTTCCAATGTGCTATTCACCCGCGATTTTAATGGGTTGATTATTCATCTTCAAAATAAAGGCATCGAAGCCACCAACGAAGATGATACTGTTTTGGTGAGCGCAAATGCAGGCGAAAATTGGCATCAATTTGTCATGTATTGCATTGAAAATCAATATTGTGGAATTGAAAATCTGAGCCTTATACCTGGTTGCGTTGGTGCAAGCCCAATGCAAAATATCGGTGCTTACGGTGTAGAAATCAAAGACTTTTTCCATTCGCTAGAAGCGATTCACATCAAAACAGGCGAAATCCATACTTTTTATAAAGATGACTGCCACTTTGGTTATAGAGACAGTGTTTTTAAAAACAAACATAAAAACGAGTATATTATCACCAAAGTCAAATTTAGGCTTAAAACCACGCCTGATCTGAATGTTTCATATGGCGCTATCATGCAGGAATTAGAGAAGATGAATGTTTGTAGGCCCGGTATCAAAGAAGTAAGTCAAGCGGTGATTAATATTCGTAAAAGCAAGCTTCCTGATCCGGCACTAATAGGCAATGCAGGCAGTTTCTTTAAAAACCCTGTGGTAAAAAAAGAGCTTGCCCAACAGTTGAAAGAAAAATATCATGACTTCGTAAGCTTCCCGGTGGACGAAGCGCATGAAAAATTGGCAGCCGGCTGGCTGATTGAAAAAGCGGGTTGGAAGGGCTTTCGCGAAAAGGATTATGGTGTACATGCCAAACAAGCTTTGGTATTGGTTAATTATGGTCGTGCAAAAGGACATGAAATCTTGAATCTCTCGCAGCGTATCATAGATGATATTCTAACACGTTTTGGGGTGCTTTTAGAAAGAGAAGTTAACATAGTCTGACACCATCGAAAGCGCACAAATATTTAACAAAAAAATAATATTTTTAACTATTTAATAATATTGGTTTAATGTTACAGATTTAATCAAGTAACGTAGATAAATGACATTTGTATTTGATATTTATGCTTTGAACACAAAAAATTTTAAAATACTAATGCCATGAAAATCAAACCTTTACAAATATCCATAGCTATGATTTGGATTATGCTGATACAACTTACATGCATAGGCAACATGCAATTGTATGGGCAATCCACCCAGAACTTTGGCACGACCACAGGCTCGCATACATCAGGAGCCAGTACCACGTTTATACCTAATCCCACCACAGGAACAACCTATGCCAGAATAGGAACCGGAGGAGGTAGCATCAACAAAGTAACCGCTTCAAATCCATTGGGTACTTCAGGAGCTTATATAAGAGCTGTTGCCCCAACCGCGGGTTCTGTAAATAAGGTTTCTCCGATAGTAAATAATACTTCAGGTAAAGTTGTTTATGCAAGAGCAAAAATTCTATTTGGCGATGCTTCGGCAAACAATACTGCTACATCAGGCACATGGTATATGTTTATTGGCAATGGAGCAATGTACAGCGATGGAAATTCTTTTTCAGGCACACAAGTTTTTTCGGGTCTAAGATTTAGCTTTGGTACCGGAGGGGCAATTACAATGAACAACAGAAACAATACCAATTGGAATACAACAGGACTTTCAACCAGCAGCTTAGCTTCAGGTATTTTTTATGATTTTGAGATAATTGGAAATAATCAGGCAAGCGGAAATGTAACCTACTCCTACAATGGTGTTTCGCGCTCGGTGGCCATCAATACCATGGATTTATATATCAATGGCGTTTTGGTTGGGTCTGGTATTTCCAAGGCAGCTATGGCAAATAATGTGGACATTGGAAGTATTACGTTCTATGGAGAAAATAGCGTGAGCAACGTAGCCAACATTTTTATTGATGATGTAGTGTTGCAAAACACCGTTCCAGCATCTATCCAAAGATTAACACAGCCTTCTCCGCACAATTTATCATCATCAAACTATAATTTCACTACTTGGGCTAACACCAGTGCAGTTGGAAGCTATCCTTCCAATATGGTTTTTCATTGGGGCACAGTCAATACAGTGGATCCAACCCTACCCAATACCGCCACACAAGACTATGTGTGGGGCTATAATTATTCAGCACAATCGAGAATCAATGGGCTTGGAGCCAATGGAATAGAGTTCCTTAATACTAATCCGGGACACACAAGTCTTACATCCGGAAACAATGGAGAAGCAGTACTCGGCTTAAATACTACAGGAAGGCAAAATATTCAGGTGTCATGGACTGCAGCGCGCCAAACAAGCAACGGTAATAGGTATCTTTTAAGAGGGCAATATAGAATTGGAAATACGGGCGCTTTCACCGATTTGCCGGGTACAACTGCTCAAATAGAGTTTTCCAGTGCCAATACCGGACCAACCAATTATGGCCCTATAACATTGCCTGCTGCTTGCGAAAATCAAACAGAAGTGCAAATTAGATGGGTGTATTATTGGTCGGGAAGTGGTTCGGGAGCACGTGACGGAATTAGACTCGATGACATTTCGGTAACGAGTAGTCCCCTAGCAACTGCATCTATCAACACATCAAGTATCAGCGGCTCGCCTTTTTGCGTGGGATCCAGTTTTGGGGCTGCGGTTGATGTCCCCTACACCATTAGCGGAACCTTTAACTCAGGAAATATCTTTACCGCGCAACTATCCGATGCTTCAGGTAGTTTTGCATCACCTGTCAACATAGGAACATTATCTTCTACTTCAGCGGGAACAATCTCAGCTACCATACCTGCGGGAACAGCATCAGGATCAGGCTATCGCATAAGAGTAACAGGTAGTAATCCAGCCACTACAGGTAGCGACAATGGAAGCAATCTTACAGTACAAACTTTTGCAGCCCCTACTTCGGTTACAGCTAATTGTGGCAACCAATCCGCCTCAGTAAGTTGGTCAAATCCTGCATGTTTTGATGAAATCATGGTGGTGGCTAAGAATGCAGCCTTCTCCACCGCCATGCCTACAGGTGATGGCAGCGCCTACACGGCCAATTTGGTCTATGGATCAGGCACCACTTTCGACGGAGGTTATGTGGTGTATAAAGGCACCGGCACTGCTAGCGGTACTATTACCGGACTCACTGGTGATGTATTGCATTATTTCAAAGTATTTGCCCGCAAAGGAACAAATTGGATAGATGCTTCGTCGGTGAGCTGCACCCCAACCAATACTTGCGCTACCGAAAATTTTGCCAATTTGCCTACGGCCAGTTCGACCACTTATATTAGCCGCACCTGGACAGGGACAGATGGTTTCACCTGGACCGCCGAAGGTGCACGCACCGACCAAACCCTGAACGGAAAAGCCATTTGTTTTGGTACTTCAGGCAACCGCTGGGTAACCTCGCATACCTACAGTAACGGTTTGGGAACCTTGAGCTTCAGTTATGTCCGAGGGTTTACAAATACCAATACACGAACCTTACAAGTGTGGGTAAATGGTGTACAACAAGGGGGTAATATCAATGTGAGTACAACATCTGATGTGCATCAAACCTACAGCCAAACCCTAAATATTGCCGGCAGCGTTGAAGTAGAAATACGCAGCACCAGCACCGGACAGGTAATAGTTGATGATATTACATGGTCTTGTTATGCTACGCCTTGCTTTACACCAAGCACGCATGCTTCCGGAGTAAATTCAACATTTGTAACCACCACCGGTGCTTTAATTAGCTGGACAAATGGTGATGGGGTTAGACGCATTGTTGTTGTAAAAGAAGGCAGCGATGTAGATGCAATTCCAATCAACAACACTTCCTACACTGCCAATGCTGCCTTTGGAAGTGGCACCGAAATAGGTACAGGGAACTTCGTGGTTTATAACAATACGGGTAACAATGTGAGTTTATCCAATTTGGTGCCGGGGAGAAGATATTTTGTAAAAGTTTTTGAATATGCCTGCAATCCGGGCTCGGAAGAATATTATGTGAGTGGCACACCTGGAAATACTAATTTTTTTACTTCTCCGGCTGTTCCAACTGCACTCACGGTAGGTTGTCGCGATAATAGCAGCATTGAGCTAAGCTGGTCTCCCCCATCAAACGGCGATATCGATGGATATTTAGTTGTAGCAAGAGAAGCTGCCGGTGAACATTCCGTTAATTCATTGAACCCCTCTTCGCAAACTTTCAATACCAATTATTCAACTGCTCCTACTTTTGGTAGCACAACGCCTTTTTCACGAGTAGTTTATCGTGGCACATCTACGTCGGCTACCATCACCAATCTTACCGCCAACAGCAATACTACCTTCAGGGTGTATGCTTACCGCATTGTGGGAGCGGAGTATAAGTATTCCACAGCTACCAGCACCA
>JBKBKN010000014.1:0-20666 GCA_046294625.1 Flavobacteriales bacterium | reverse complement strand
AAAATGAGTTTGCAAAATGTAACTTTGGCATCTGCAACACCCAATAATCAATCTGCATTGATCTTCTGGACCAATCCGGGAAGTGCCTGTTTCGATGAAGTACTTGTGGTGGCTAATCTCACCGCAGGCATTGACTTTACTCCTACCGGGGATGGCTCGGCCTACACCCCCAATCCTGTTTGGGCAGGAAACAATTCGATTGTGTATAAGGCTGATTTTAATACTAACTCGGTAGATGTATCCGGATTAACGAATGGCACGCCTTATTATTTCGAAATATTTGTGCGCAAAGGTACCCTTTGGAGTAGTGGTGTGGAAGTTACAACTACACCAACTAATGCTACTCCCTTTTTGCAAGGCGACATTGCCATTGTAGCCGTAAATACTCAATATCTTTCATCGGGCAGTGATGATGAAGTTTGTTTTTTCGCCTTTAAAGATATTGAAGAGGGTACTTCCATTGAGTTTACAGATAATGGTTACGAGCGCGCAACTGCTGGTTTGTGGGGAGATACAGAAGGTACTATAAGAATACAAAGAACCGATGGCGGAACCATCCCGGCGGGAACTGTAATTTGTTTACGAGGAGCTGGTAATAAGGCATCCGACTTCACCATCATGAATTGTGGTGTGAACGACAATGCCAATTGGACCATCGTATCCTTAAATGGCAATCTCTACAGCTTCGATTTGAATGTGAGTGACCAGATCTGGATTTTCCAAAATGGCGCTTGGAGCAATCCTCCAGGATCTCACAACGCTACTTATACGGGCAATGTAGTATGGGGTTGGACTGCCACGGGTTGGCAAACTGCTCCAGGTTACAACAGCACAGCGGGGTCTACACGTCCCGTAGAAACAGAATGTTTTACTTTAGACCTGAACGGCATCCCCAATAAAGACAAAGTAAAATACACCGGCCCTATGACTGCTGCCAGTCAAGTAACCTGGTTACAGCGTATTGCTACGGTAAGCAATTGGACCGGATATAGCAGCAATGCCAATTACAATTCCGGTGGACCAAACTATGGCAGCAGCTGTGTCACTATGAACATCAGCAGCACAGGCTTTACGGCGGGCCTTTGGAGCGGATTCACCAGCACCGACTGGTTCAACTGCCGTAATTGGGACAACTTGAAAGTACCTGATCAGAATGTAGATGTAACAATTCCCAATGTGACCAATAAGCCCGTAATTGGAAGTGGAGTAGCCAACACCAAAGACATCACCATTCAAAGTGGTAGCAATCTCACGATGAATAACACTGCTAGTGAATTGCGGGTGCATGGTAATTGGGTGAACAACAGTGGTTCAGCTTTAAACCTTACAGCCAATACCAATGCTACGGTCCGCTTCCGAGGCGGCATCACACAGAGCATTGGTGGTAGTTCTTCCACCAATTTCCAACGATTGATTATTGAAAATAGCTCTTTAGTCAATCTTACCACCAACGCACAGATAGGTGGAAATGGCTTATTGGAAGTAACGGGAACGGGATCACAATTAGGCTGTACTGCGACAAGTGAATTGAACATTCAAGGCAACAGCACCTTCAGATTGATTAGCGGCGGCGCGATGAACAACTCCTGTTTAGACAACCTTACTTTCATCACCGGAGGCAATAGTTCCACAGCCACTTTTACCGGTAATGGCAACGCAATTAAAGCCTACAATTTCAACTCGGTAAAAGCCACCAGCGGTGGCCTTACTCTTTCAGCCAACACTCCTTTTGAAGTTAAAAATAATTTCACCATCAATTACGCGCCAGGCACTGCCCAATTAGTGGACAATGACAATACCCTCACCATTGGCGATGATTTGCGCTTAAAGGGCACAGCTTCCAATTTCAATCTCACCGGAACTATTGTGCTTACTTGCGCCAATTCAGGCACAGGCCAAGCTGACATTGAAGTAGAATCGGGCAATACCACTGATGCGATTCAAGCGCATTTAAATAACCTAACTATTAACAGCAGCAACAACGATGCAAATGTGCGATTTCAAGGACAAACTGGAAACAATACCATCACCATCAAAAACCATTTCACTATACAATCTATGGGCGCAGGTCGTGAAATACGCTTGCATGAAAATACCCTGCGCGTAGGTGGAAATTGGGATAATCAAGTTGGACAAACCGCATTTAACGAAGGCACATCAATCGTGGAGTTTAATGGTGCAGCCTTACAAAGTATCAGTGCCGTTGGCGGAGAAATTTTCTATCGTTTAAGAAGCAACAATACTGCAGGTATTCAATTAAACAACAATGTCCAAGCTTTCGAAGAACTTATCATGACTACGGGCAACATTACCACAGGAACAAACACCTTGACCATAGGCAGCTCTTCTTCGCAAACAGGAACTTTAACCAGAGTTTCCGGTCGTGTGATCGGCACCATGCGCCGTTGGTTTGCCCCGTCAGTAAATGTAGGCGACGCTAGCGGATTATTCCCGCTCGGAAATGCCATGCACGACCAATTTGTAAAAGTAGAGTACACTACGGCGCCCACTGCAGGGGGTACGCTAACGGCACGATTCAAAGCTGAAGATATGGCGCTGTTTGGCTTCAATCCTTCTACAGTAATGATTCCTTCAGTGGGTTCATGTGCTTCATTTATGATAGAAACCCTATCGTCTGAAGGTTATTGGGAAATAACTGATGGCAACGGGCTCACCGCAGGCAATTATGATATTACACTCACAGCTGAAGGTTTTAGCAATATCAACGATTTGTGTCAAATAAGCGCAGTTAAAAGAGTGGGAACCGGAAACTGGATGGAAAGTGGCGATCACCAAGAAGTTTTAGGAACAGTTTCAAGACCTGAAGTGAAACGAAGCAATGCAACAGGCTGGAGTAATTGGGGCTTCGGAGGAGGCGCTTTAAACCCTCTCCCGGTGCAATTGATTCATTTCAATGCGGATAATATTAGAGATGAATTTGTGCAACTTTCATGGACTACGGCATCGGAAATGAACAATGATTATTTCGTGATTGAAAGAAGCCCTGATGCCCAAACTTTTTCTCCAATACTAACCACCGAGGGCGCCGGTAACAGCAATCAGGTGATCGGTTATAAAGAATATGACTTCGAGCCACATATAGGAATTTCTTACTATAGGCTGAAACAGGTGGATTTTGATGGTCAATTTTCATACAGCGATATCATCCCGGTTAACTTCCGAGAAACAAAATTTGATGTAATGCTTTGGGGTAATGCCAACAATTCTGAAAAAGGATTAATACATCTCAACAATGCGCAAAATGATGTAATGGTGACGATTTACGATGCATCCGGTAGATTATTATCACAGCAGATCATTTCAAAAAGAGATACAGAAAGTTTGCAAACATTAAATTTTTCTCATCTTAAACAAGGCATGTATGTTATACGTTTCATAAGCGATGATAAAATCATTACGAAACGTTGGGTGCGATGAATGATTGGATTTGATTTTATCATTGCCTTTTCAAAGGCCTGAAGAATCCCGGGGTCACGGCTCCGGGATTTTTATTGGTGCTGTTTGAATATTTAAAAAAATCAGTACATTTGATTTTGCAATAATTTAACACTAACCTATGAAAAAATGCTACGCACTAATTTTCACAGTTTTTCTTTTTTTGAACTATGCTAAAGCGCAGATTGCTTTAGAGCAACAAACTATTTCAAGTGCTGCCAATCGATATTCATCCAGTAGTATTCAGATTGATTGGACCATAGGTGAAATGGCTGCTGTTACTACTATTGGCAGCAATGATTTTATCTTCACACAAGGATTACATCAACCTGATAAATTCACCGTTGGAATCAATGATTTGGAAATCAATCGTTTCAATGTGAATCTTTATCCCAATCCGGCTGTCAATGAAATTAGTCTGGATCTCATAGGCAATATCGGCTCGCGCATAGTTATGCAGATTTATGATGCATCCGGGCGACAGGTGAGTGAATCGCAAAAGGTATTCCTAAGCACTGATATCACAAAAGTGAAAGTCCCTGTTGATCACTTAGCGCAGGGTGCTTATTTTATTCATTTGAGTTCAGAAAACTCAAAATTCAGAACTACTGTATCTTTCATTAAAACATTTAACTACGAATAAGTAGTCAACTCCATACTTTTCTAGTAGTTAATTCCTTATCTGCAGCTACATCATTTTTTTTTAGTAGTTACTTCTTAGCAAAGTGTTTGCAAGGAGACAACTTTCGCATCAATTAGTTTTATAATAATTCAAATCAACCCATATTCGTTAAGCCTTTGCAAAAATTTTACACTTTTTCAATGTTGATTTACGCTTCATTTTTTTAATCAGTGCTGCAAATGCACAGGTTCCGCAGGCTATCAATTACTAAGCAATTGCTCGGCAGGCCAATGGAAGCTTGCTTCCTAACCAGACTTAAAATTTGCGGATCAGCATTAGAAACGGAGCAGCAAATGGTTCTGTAGTATATCAAAAAACCCAAAATGCAGTCACCAATCTTTTTGGTTTATTCACATTAAAAATTGGCGAAGGAACTGTTGTTGAAGGCAATTTCGCACACATTCCATGGACCAATGGAAATCAATGGGTGACTGTAGAGTTAGACCTTCAAGGAAATGGCAATTTTGTCAATATCGGTGACACACAACTTTTATCTGTGCCATATGCGCTAAATGCGCAAAGTAGCGGCGGTAGTGGAACACAAGAGCCACCCGGGCCGGCAGGGCTACAAAGAATTCCGGGACACGCAGGACCAGGCTCCCCGGAACAAGATGGAACCGGCAATCTGGATTATCTTAATAGTTTTATCGATGTGTTTCATCGCCCCTCTTCAGCAGCTGTTACACAAGGAGCCCCAGGTGGTGGAACAATCGTTTATATTCCACTTGCTGAAATGTCGCAAAGCATAAAAGTTCCTGCGGGTAAAACATATAAAGTGATGCTTGCTGCGAATGGCGCAGCTTTCAACCTAGGCGCATTTACGGATTGTTTAGCCCAATATCAGTTTTTTATTAATGGGGCTGCTGTGGGAGCTTCGCAACGTGTGTCTATCACAGACGGACTTGGCGGAAATCTATTTCAAGTAGGAGCCCTATCGTTCTATTATGGTCAGTGGAGCATTAGTCATGCAGCAGAATTGATAGGAGGGCAAACCTATACCATTGATGTAAGAGGAGCTAATGCCGGTCCTAACGGAAACGGAAGCAATATTCAGTTGGCCTCCGCCCCCGGATTTGTGGGTGAAGCCGAATTAAATATTGTGGTATTCAAATAAATTGTTTTTAACTGCTCTACAATAAAAGACTTCATTCAGCTCAGGCAGTCTCTGCTTGAGCTGAATCATTTTTAAACAGTTTATTTCCTGCCATTTCCAATAGGAATAAAATCAAAAGCCCGCCAATCATCAGACTTATTGCAAGAAAAATCTGTGGGTCTTTCTCGGTCAATCCTAATAAAGCATCCGCCTCTGAAATTTTTGAATAGTTAGCAGGTGATACATTTTGATCCAAAAATGCGACTACTTCACCCTTGCTGTTGGTCCGTGTTTGCAGATTTACCTTCCATGGCCATATTTTATTTAAGGAGCCTAACAAAAAACCCGTCAGCAGTGCAATGGTGACATCATAAAAGCGTTTTAATGTCCAGGTAAGTAATTTTGAAAAACTAAGCAAGCCAACTACGCAGCCTGCAGCAAATACTACAAGTATGCTTCCGGTAGCCATGATTTCACCCGTAAGTCCGCTTTTCAAAGCATCGATGAATCCGGAAATTGCCCCTAACACGGTAGCGTAGGCTCCAAGTAACAGGAGTATGAATGACCCCGAAATCCCGGGAAGAATCATCGCACAGATGGCCAACATACCACAAAAGAAAATGTAAGCTAGCGAATCTACATTGTCGCTTGGCGGCATAACGGTGATGTAGTATGAAATGATGATTCCAAGCGCTAAAGCAATAAAAGCTTGTAAACTCCAGCGGGTGATTTTTCGTGCAACCAAATAGACACTACCAATGATTAATCCAAAGAAAAAAGACCAGATTAACACCGGATGATGCTCAATGAGATACTTAAACAATTTGGCAAAGCTGAAAATGCTGAAGAATATTCCTCCTAGTAATGCAGCTAAAAAATTACCATCAATCCTTTTCCAAACAGCTTTGATGCCTTCTTGTCTGAAAACACGAATAAGCTCTACATTAAACGCGTTGATGGATGATAACAAACGGTAATAGATACCTGTGATGAAAGCGATAGTCCCACCTGATACACCGGGAATGACATCGGCAGCACCCATGGCCATACCTTTTAAAAAGATGAGTAAATGATTCATTGCGTCTAAACGATTTTTTTTGAAAACTGTATAGTTGTTATATAATGTTGGCTAAACAGGCTGCGAACTTAGTCAAAAAACATCCAGCTGAGACCGATTTTGAAAACGCGATCGCTCAATGGATAACCGGGAGTGACTATGTAATTGTATGACCCGATAATGCCTTCGTTGAAATGCTCCATGCGCACAAAAAAACGGGCTCTTTTTAAATGTGCTGACAAATACACATCGCCAGTATAGACAATCGGTGAGTCGTGTTCATTCTGCAAAGCAAACTGTCCCAAATATGGCATATATCGCATAGGACTAAAGCCTGAAATCAGGAAGGCATCTACTCCAAAGCGTACTTCAGTTTTTGATTTGAAAAAGGTTTTGTAATAAATGCCATATCTGCCATAAAAATTGGGTAAACGCAAGGCGTCTTCGCCAGTAATGAGCTGCACTACATAATCGCGTTCGAAGAAAAATTTCCTCCAATTGTTACGCCAATGCAAGTGAATTGCACTCACACTCACCTGACCATTAAGCTGAGTAGGAACGGCTTCTGTATTTAATACAACCGGATTGGTGATGGTGCTTTGCGATAAACCAATTCGTAATCCCCAGGATTTGATGAGCACCCCCATTTGCAGACTTAACTGTTGAGACTTATTAAAATTGTTGAGCCAATAGCTGTGATTGCCGGAGAAATGGTTGAAAAAATAAAACTGCTCTCTATTCTGAAAATGCAAAGCAGCATCGAAGGCAAAACGACGGTTAATATCCCATTTAAAGTCGTTAGTAAAAAGAAAGTCTCCCGCATTTGCTCCCGTTAACATTTGACGGTATGCACTGCTAAGTCTTATTTTTTCATTGTAATTCAAATCATAATGCAAGCTTAAATAATTGTTTCGAACCAAAGTATCATTGCTAAATGGGCCGGGGTCAGGAAAACCAATATGAAATACCGGGAATTTCATGTACGCATCAGACCACTCTCGGCCTAAAGCAAAGCGAAACTGCTGATAAATCGGCACGCTGTCCTTAATGTTTTTGCTTAGACCCAATTTCAAACCACTTTCTTGATTCCATTTGCGGAGATAATGATCGGTTGAAAGCATTGATGGATTGAAAATAATGGGATAAAAATCATCTGGACGAGCATTGTCTTCTACACTAAAGCGATGATAATCGTAAGACAAATGCTGATAAGCGGATAGTGAAAATTGCGAACTATCAGAAGTAAATTGATAATGATGCCCAATGACAAAGCCATTTTGCAAACTTCGGTTCGATGCTCCTGTTAACCGAACCGGAAGAATTGCACGATTTTGCTCAATATTCTCTCTGAAAAGCGTGTCGCCTAAAGATGTAATCCCGCCATTCTCTTGTGCTCTCAGGTCATTTGCAGATGCACTGAACAACAATCGATATCTCTTATTATTTGAAAAATAGGATGAAAACACACGAAACGCCGTATGATTTGTTCGCTCTCTGCTCAGAAAACCATTGCTGGTTACACGTTGATAATGGAAACCAAAATTCCAGTTTGCATTGACATTTTGCGTATGAATCAAACGAAAAAACTGCTCCTGTCCGGTACCAATCACATAAAATGCTTCGGTATATGGCGATTGAGCTTCATAATAATCGGCATCGTGATGCGACAGCGCAAAAACTCCATAGGGGTTGATGCCATACTGAAAACCAAATGGTGCATACAAATCAAGACTTAAGGGGTGAATTGCCTGACCAATGGTGCCGATACTGCTATTAAACGCTTCTTTTCGAAATGCCGGATGGTGTCGATGGTATCCATCCAGATTCTTCTGAAGCGGAAACTTCTGAATTTTTCTTCGGTGCAATACATCCGATTTAAACAATAAAACCCTAGCGCTGTCACGGCTCACTTCGCTGGAATCAAAACCTCCGGAAGGCCTTCCACCTCCCGTCATAGCCGTATTCTGCGGAAAACCCTGGCCATATACCATACTCACCACCAAAATAAATACGCCAAGCGCTACATTTCGCATGCGGCAAAAATAGGAGAGTTAGGGGTGAATTGATACACTCACCAAAAGACATAAAAGGCTGAAAATTGACCATTCAGCAATAGGTGATTCTTAGCGTGTTAATCAAGCTCATAACAAAACGAGTAATGCGATGAACTTGAAATTCCTTTTCACAAATATTATTAAACAAGTTCAATTAACACCATCCATCCTTTGACTAATCAATCATTTGAAATATTTTTGTTCATATGAGTGGATTTGTGAATAGAACGGGCGCGGTAAATTTCTCTTTGTTTGCAGCTTTATTCTTTTTGTTATCAGATAGCCTGAAGGCACAGACAGTTGAAGTCACCTTTCAGGTGAATATGCAGGGTGTAAATATTTCTCCATCGGGGGTGCATATAGCAGGCGATTTTCAACAGGCTGCCGGTTTAAGTGGAAATTGGAACCCATCATCCACGCCGATGCAAGATTTGAATAATGACAGTATTTTTTCCATCACAGTAAATATTCCAACCGGGACATATTTTTATAAATTTATTAATGGTAATTCCTGGGCAGGAGCAGAAAATCCACCTTCGATTTGTTCATTTGGATCCACAAATAATCGGAAGGTGACGATTGGAAATTCATCGGCTGTTCTTCCAACTGTCCCATTTAATGCCTGCAATCCGTTGGTGCGCTTTTCGCTAAGCCTTGAAGGAGAAAGTCCGTCGTCGCAAGGAATTTATGTCACCGGCAATTTTCAAACTGTTGCCGGTTATTCTGAAAATTGGATGTTTAACAACAATCGTTTGTTCGACCACGATAATGATGGCTTGTATGAAACCACTGTTTCGCTACTTCCCGGCACTTATCAATATACTTATCTTAATGGGACACAAAGCAGCGATGGTGAATCGCCCGACGCAAACTGCATGACAGACGACACTTTGGGCTTGGCTGTAAGAAGTTTCACCATAGGAATGAATGAGCAATTGCAGCTATGGGATTGCTGGAGTGTTTGCGGCGAGTGCTTGCCTTCCGACACGGCTACAGGCATTTCGGGTTGGTGGAACGATGAAGTGTTTTATCTTGTTTTTATCCGTAGTTTTTTCGATGGTGTGGGTAACGATGGCATTGGCGATTTTCGTGGATTGATAGAAAAATTAGATTACCTCAACGATGGTAACCCCGAAACCACCGACGATTTAGGTATAGGGGCGCTGTGGATCATGCCAATGATGGCCTCTCCTTCCTATCATGGATATGACATCACAAACTATTATGCCACCAAGCCGGAATATGGCAGTATGGAAGATTTTGAAGCGCTGCTCGAAGCTTGTCATGCCCGTGGCATCAAAGTGGTAATTGACCATGTGATGAATCACAGCTCATCGCAGCACCCATGGTTTCAGCAATCAAGAAATAACCAGAACAATTATCGCGATTGGTATGTGTGGAGCAATTCCAATCCGGGATATAATGGACCTTGGGGGCAGGTGGTTTGGCACGCTCATAGCAGCGGATTTTACTATGGCGTGTTTTGGGGTGGTATGCCTGATTTGAACTATCGTCATGAACCGGTAAAAAATGAGATGCTTCAGGCTTCTGATTTTTGGCTGATGAAAGGCGTGGATGGTTACAGACTCGATGCCATCAAATATTTAGTGGAAGATGGCTCTGTTTTAGAAAACACACCTGAGACTTTCGCCTTGCTCGAAGAGTTTCAAGAACGATTCAAAGCGGCTAATCCGGATGTGTTCACGGTGGGCGAAGTTTGGTCAAGTACCGACAATATCATTCCTTACGTAACCGGCAATAAACTCGATGCCTGTTTTGATTTCGACCTGGCCGATCGCATCATCAATGGTGTGAATAACCGAAATCCGGCCACTATACGTGCGCAAATTGAATATGTGGTTGCCTCCTACCCCGGACAGCGTTATGCAACCTTTTTGACCAATCACGACATCAATCGCGCATTGGATTTATTTCAAAATGACATGAACCGAATGCGTTCAGCGGCGGCCATCTATCTTACCTTACCCGGTATTCCATTTGTTTATTATGGCGAAGAAATTGGCTTAGTCGGCTCCGGTTCTGATGAAAATAAACGCAGGCCCATGCAATGGAACAACGGGCCCAATGCAGGTTTTTCCACAGCCACGCCCTGGCGAGGTGTTGGGCCTAATTTTATGAGTAACAATGTGGAAACCATGCAAGCCCAACCCGGTTCTCTTCTCAACCATTATAAAAAACTCATTAGGCTGCGCAATGAGCATGATGCACTTCGTCGTGGGGTGTACTTGCCGGCCCAGGCTTCATCGCCTGTTTGCCTTAGCTATGCAAGGCGATATGGGCAAGATGTAAAAGTGATAGTGCACAATCTGGGCATCTCTCCGGTGCAACCCGATCTATCACTGGCATCAAGCACCTTAACACCAGGCACTTATTATGTTAACGATCTTTATTCGCAAACTAACCTTGGTATGGTTACCATTAACGAAAATGGAGGCTTCTCGCAATGGCAGCCGAATGCCTCCCTTGAAGCAAACACAAGTTGGATACTCGAGTTTTCGAATCAGCCACTTGCCACTCCTTCCCCCAACTTTCATGAAAGATTAGTGTTACTATACCCTAATCCCACACCAGGTCAATTGGCACTCAATGGTATCCCTACGCAAGCCTATCCTTTGACATTGGAAATTACTGACCTTCAAGGCAGAATCATTCAACGAAAACAGATGATTGATGATTCGGCAATCGATGTATCCAACCTAGATGATGGCCTTTATTTTTTTCGACTTCCCGCTTTCCCTTCCATAAAAGTAATGCCTTTTGTAAAAACAGCTCCTTGGTGAAGAGACTATCCTGTTACACTTGTCTGAAGAAGCATTGTGGTAAATGCTTTTGCATCTACTTTGGCTGTTCATACTTATCTTTGCCACGTGAATATTCTACAAGCAGAAAAAGTCAGTAAGTCATTTGGCGATCGGGTTTTATTTAGAGATGTAACCTTTGGACTTAATCACGGTCAAAAATTAGCGCTAGTCGGCAGCAACGGTACAGGAAAGTCAACTTTGCTCAGCATACTTAACGGTAAAGAGATACCAGATGAAGGCAAAGTGACCATGCGCAAAGACATTAGAATGGCTTTTTTGCCGCAGCAACCTGAATTTAATCCTGAGCATACGGTTTCTGAAGCCTTGTTTCATGCAGGTAATCCGGCTCTTGACGCGATTAGCGATTATGAAGCGTGCCTCGAAATGCAACAAAGCAATCCCGATCCGGAAGTGGACGAAAAACTTCAAGCTTGCATACGAAAAATTGATGAACTGAAAGCCTGGGATATTGAAGCCAAAGTAGCTCAGATTTTGGGAAAGCTTAATATTCATCAACTTGAGCAAAAAATGGGAACGCTCTCAGGCGGACAAAGAAAACGTGTTGCCTTAGCTGAACTGCTCATTAATGAACCGGAGCTGCTTATTTTAGACGAACCCACCAACCACCTCGACATTGAGATGATAGAGTGGCTAGAATATTATCTTTCGCAATCTAAACTGAGTTTGCTCATGGTGAGCCACGATCGATATTTCATGGACAAAGTCTGCTCCGGTATTCTGGAACTGGATCGCAAACAATTGTTTTATTACAAAGGTAACTACGCTTATTATTTGGAAAAGAAAGCGCAACAGCAGTTTGTCGAAAATCGCGAAATTGAAAAAGCACGCAACCTGCTCGTGAAGGAGCTGGAGTGGATGCGACGCATGCCCAAGGCTCGTGGAACCAAATCGAAAGCCCGAATTGATGCATTCTACGATCTTAAAGAAACTGCCGATAAGCGTATGCACGAAAAACAGGTTCAGCTCGAAGTAAAGATGAATCGTTTGGGTAGCAAGATCCTAGAACTCATCAAAATTTCGAAAAACTACGGCGAACAAAAAATAATTGAGCCCTTCACCTACACCTTCAAGAAAGGTGAAAAAATCGGGATAGTAGGCCGAAATGGTTCAGGCAAAAGCACCTTTCTAAACATATTGACCGGTGCCATGCAAAGCGATACGGGCAAAGTGGTGGTGGGTGAAACCATCGTGTTTGGCTATTATCAGCAAGAAAAATTACCCTTTAGCGACGACAAAAGAGTGATAGAAGTGGTGCGCGACATTGCCGATGTGATTCCGATGGCAAATGGCACCCATCTGAGTGCATCACAGTTGCTGCAGCTCTTTCTCTTCAGCCCCGATATGCAATACAACTACGTATCGAAACTTTCAGGTGGTGAAAAACGCAGACTTTTTCTCTGCACAGTACTGATGAATAATCCGAACTTCCTGATTCTTGATGAACCCACCAACGATCTGGACATTCCAACATTGAATGTATTGGAAGATTTTCTGGAGAATTTTCAGGGCTGTGTAATCATCGTATCTCACGACCGCTATTTTCTTGACCGCATCTGCGATCATCTCTTTATCTTCGAAGGTGAAGGCAGAATCAGAGACTTCAACGGTAACTATACTGACTATCGTGAAGAAGTGGCCCAAATTCAGACCGAAAAAAAGCAAGAATCAGAAAAGGGCAAAGGATTAAATGCAAAAACAGAAGCGCCCAAAACTGAGAAGCGAAAGCCAAGCTATAAAGAGCAACGCGAGTATGAGCAATTAGAATCAGAAATCGCTGCACTCGAAAAAGAAAATAAAGAACTCGAAACCAAACTCAGCGAAGGTAACTTATCTTTAGATGAGCTCAACCGCATTAGTCAGAGAATAGGCGAAATCAATGCTGCATTAGATACAAAAACCAATCGCTGGTTGGAGTTGGCAGAGATTATTGGCGTTTAATGTACTTTAACATCATTCGGTTTGGGGGTTTAATGGATAGGATTAAATTGCAATTAAAACCTATTTGCCATGAAAAAAGTAATTCAAATGATCGCAGACTTTCTGAATTTGGAAATCATTTCGTTTAAAACTTACAGCCTGCATATCGCTGATGTAATGTATGTGACCTTAATCCTGATAGGAGCTAAAATCTTACTGATGCTGCTCAAAAAGTGGTTTAAAAAAATCAGTCGGCGACAGGAGACTGCTTCAGGTCGCTATTATGCTATTTATCAAATTTTATCCTACATTTTATGGATTATAGCTATAGTATTAGTTTTAGATGGATTAGGAATCAAGGTTACTATTCTGTTAGCCGGTTCGGCAGCATTGTTAGTAGGCATCGGTTTAGGTATTCAGCAAACCTTTCATGATGTGTTTTCGGGAATTATTTTGCTTATTGACCGAACCATTCAAGTAGATGATGTTGTAGAAGTTGATGGGATGGTTGCCACAGTTCAGGAAATAGGTTTAAGAGCTTCGAAGGTAGTCACGCGGAATGATATAGTGGTTTTGGTACCCAATTCGAAATTCACTTCTGAAAATGTCATTAATTGGAGTCATTCCAAGCGACAGGCGCGGTTCAATGTAAGTGTAGGAGTGGCTTATGACTCTGATGTTGATTTGGTCAAAAACTGCCTGTTAACCATCGTAAAATCTGACACGAGAGTGGTAGAAAAACCTGCTCCATTTGTGCGAATCGAATCATTCGACGATTCGGCCATCGTATTTGCCGTTTATTTTTGGAGTAATGAAGTGTTTAGAATTGAAAACCTGAGAAGTGACATTCGTTTTCAAATAGTGAAACAATTCCGCGAGCTACAAATCAGCATCCCATTCCCGCAAAGAGATTTGAATGTAAAAAATCTGCCTTTAGGTTTGCTGAACAGTAAAATGAATTGAAGAACATTTAAGTGAATTCGTCAATTTCCAATGCTATCAATACCTTCTTTCAGGCTTTTACACCACCTCAGCCACCACAAAGGTGCTGCCGCCTACAAAGATTAGGTCTTGCTCCCCGGCCTTTCGCTTCGCTGCTTTCAATGCATGTTTCACACTTGCATATGACCTTCCCTTTAGCTGAAAATCATGTGCTTCGTTTTTCAATGTGAGTGAATCTAAGCCACGCGGAATGGCCGGACTGCAAAAATAGTATTGTGCGTCTTGGGGTAGCATGCGAAGAATGCTGCTCCGGTCTTTGTCGGCCACCATTCCAAACACGATATGCAGCTTTTCAAACTTCATCTGTGAAAGTTGATGCAGCACCTGCTGAATACCATCTTTATTGTGTCCGGTATCGCAGATGACCAGCGGTTTATAGCTGATTTGCTGCCAACGACCCTTGATGCCGGTGAGTTGATCTACTCTTGAGACTCCATATTCTACATCAAGTTTATTGATTTTCCAGCCTTGTTTCATCAATAATTCGACTGACGCTATTACTCCGGCAATATTCGCCTGCTGATAAGCGCCGGCAAGGGGCGAATGGATGATATAGGTATGATCTTTCGTTTCGACATACAGCTTCAAGTTTGCTCGACCATTGATCATGGTTTCTGAAGTGTCGAACACGCTTACTAAATCTTTTGCAAAATAGATTGGCGAGTCCACTTCGTAAGATTTTTTCAAGAACACATTGAAGGTTTTGAGCTGAAACTCAGAAATCACCACCGGAGTGTGTGGTTTGATGATACCTGCCTTTTCTTTGGCTATTTTACCTAAGGTGTTGCCGAGCAATTCCATGTGGTCGTAGCCGATATTGGTAATGATGGATAGCTCGGGCTCAATAATGTTTGTAGAGTCTAAACGCCCACCCAATCCGGTTTCGATGATGGCAATATCTACTTTTTGCTTGGCAAAATAGTAGAAGGCCAAGACCACATTCATTTCAAAGAAAGATGGCTGCAAATGCATGGCTGCTTTTTCCATCCATTGCACAAATTGAATCACCTCCTTTCGCGGAATCATTTTACCATTCACACGAATACGCTCTCTGAAATCTTTCAGGTGTGGAGAAGTGAACAAACCGGTTTTGTAACCTGCTGTTTGAAAGATGGCTGCAAGCATATGTGAAGTAGAGCCTTTTCCATTGGTGCCGGCCACATGCACGGTTTTAATATTGCGATGCGGATTCCCAAGCATGGCACATAACTCGGCAATATTGCCCATACCTTTTTTGTAGGCAGCCGGACCAGAACGCTGAAACATCGGCAGCTGACTATACAAAAAGTCAACCGCCTGCTGATAGGTCATCATGTTTAATTTCGAATGAAATTATAGGTAATCGTACCTACTTGCTTGTCGCTGCCTCCTTTGTTAAACTTGGCTTTCAAGGCTGCTTCTTCGGCTCTTTTGAAAAGCTCGGGGTCAGAAACAGTGGTGCCGCGTGCTCCGGCCTTGGCTTTGGTAACATTACCATTATCATCAACCGTGATATCTACCACTACGCGACCATACTTTTCTGAAGTATATTGAGGTTTAGGCAAACTAATTGGAATGCGACCTGCCAAATCGTAGGAGATTCCGCCTCCGCTTCCTCCACCCTGTGTACCTTCGCGACCGGGCACATTCCTATCGCCTGCCGGATTGCCTTGATCGCCGGGTTTGCCTGTTTCACCTTCAGAAGCTGTAATTCCTCCTGACTTTTTGCCTTGATATAGCGCATTGGGATTCACCAACGGTTCAGCGGGTTTTTCTTCCACCGGTTTCTTTACTACTTCTTTCTTCGTTTCCTTAGGTTTCTTTGGTTCTTTGGTGGTTTTGATGCTCACATTCACCGGATCGGTCGATGTCATCACATTTTCATCGGGCGTGCTCACTACGGGCTTAGCAGCAGCTGCCTGGTCAGGATCTGGCGTAGGTGTCGGACTTGGATTCTGTGTAGGTTGAACCATTCCTTGACCATCCGACGAAGTTCCAAAATTGATAGAAATTCCCTGCTCTTCGATAGGTGGATCGGGGGGTAAGAATTTAAAAAGAAAAATCATCAAAAGTAAAATGATGGCATGTGCAACAATAGTGGCAATTAGCCCTTTTCGCTTGTCGCGCTTTGATTCTTCTAATTCATACCCTACAAGTTCCATGGCATAGGTTTTATCGATTTGAAACGAATGATGAAATGGTTTATTGTTTTGGGCTCGTAGCCAATATCATCTTGAACTGATTGCGGTTGGCAATATCCATCACATTCACCAAATATTCGGTAGGTACTGATTTATCCACTTTCAATACGATGGTTGCATCAGGGATGTTGCTGATGCGACTCACCAATGCAGATTCAATATTCTCGAAAGGCATTTTCTGATCTTCCACATAATAATTGATGTCCTTATCGATTGCCACGGAAATAGTCTGCGGTGCTTGTGTCTTACTGCTCGAACTGGGCAAAAATAACTTCAAGGCATTCGGACTCACCAGTGTGGATGTGAGCATAAAGAAAATAAGAAGCAAAAACACAATGTCTGTCATCGACGACATGCTAAACTCTGCACTTACTCTATTTCTTCGTGGAATTGGCATAGCAACTTATTTTGCGGGTTCGTTTAATACATCAAGAAATTCTATGGTACGCGCTTCAAGTTTATTAACAACTTTATTTAATCGAGTTACTAACAAATTATAAGCCACAAAAGCAACAATTCCAACGAATAAACCTGCTACAGTAGTCACCATGGCTTCATAGATACCACCTGCCAGCATCGACACCTGAATATTGTTGCCGGCTGTGGACATTTGATAAAAAGCATTGATCATGCCTGATACCGTTCCAAGAAAGCCTAGCATAGGTGCTGCACCTGCAATGGTGGCAATGGCGGCAAGATTCTCTTCGAGTTTATATACTTCCAGCTTTCCGACATTCTCCACGGCGGTTTGAATATCGTTCAAGGGCTTGCCTAAACGACGGATGCCTTTCTCCACCATTCTGGCCACGGGCGATTTGTCTGACTTGCACAAAGCCGTAGCTGCATCGATTTTTCCTTCGTGAATAAAGTCACGGATATTATTCATGAAGTCTTTATCTTCTTTCCCTGCACGATTTATAGCAATAAAGCGCTCTACAAAAAGATAAACTGCAGCAACAGAGAGTATTGCAATCGGGATCATGATAGGTCCGCCTTTCATAGCGAGATCGAGCATGGAAAGGGGTTCGTGTTGTTGAACTTCGGGAGCGGCCATTTCTATACCTTGCTGCGTGCCCACAGTTACTTGAAGAAAAAATGTTTTGAGCATAATGATTTGATGCTTTTTTAGTTAACGTACGAAACGTGATTTATGATATCAAATAAACTGCATTTTCTTGCGGGCAGATTTGCGAAAATCAGCTATTTATTGACCATGTTTATTAACAATTTTAGGCTTCACTTGTGATATTGAATAACTGAATGCAAACCCTGAAAAACAATTCTTCAATCCCGCAAAATAGCGGTCTGACATTTTGTTGTTTTTATACTATTTTAGCGAAATTGAAAAAATGACATTCTTCACAAAATTAAGCCTATGAAGCATAGTTTTACTTTACTACTCGCACTACTTATTTGTCAAATTTCTTTTGCCCAAAAAGATTTAGTACTATCCGACTATCAGTTTACCGTGTTGTTTAATAATCACAGCCCTTCGGTAATTGATGTCGATCAAATGTCGAAGCTTGTATCCGACGAAAATCGGCTGAAACCGGCTGATATTAATTTGTTTTCTCAACGCTCCAGTGTAGCTTCAGAATTTGGATTGGGTAATGCCCTATATGTGTTTTCTCGCTCCAAATCAGGTAAAGATCAGGATGGTTTGCCTGACCATTTGCTCAAAAGAAGATTGGCAATCAGCCTGCAACCGCAATCTACATTCGAAACCTCTTATTTCAGAACTTTTCAAGCCGATTCCATCACACGCATCAATCAAGAATATTTCGTACGTGGCCGCCAAACACTGATTAGTGGAGAATATTCAATAATTCATGGCACTAAGCCTGATAAATGGGTTACTTTTTTCATTGGCTATGGAGCAAGTGTTGGCTTTTCTTTAACTTCCCGATTCGAAGAAACCTTTAACAGCACGGCCATTATCAGCACAGATGTTGGATCGCAATCTATCTTTACATCCGAAGTGGAGAAAATTAAAGGCAAAATGAATGTAGCATTCTCGGTTTTTGCTCCGGTAGGCTTACATATACAGGTGTATAAAAATCTGGGTGTGCTCGCAGAAGCGCGCCTGGGTGGAAATCTGCTGCAATCAACCGGTGGCGCCACTTCTGTAAAACCTCTGTTCATGTTTGGACTTGGTGCTCGCTATTCTTTTGGTAAATTTCTCGAACGCCCATCGGAAGAAGAATTGCTGTATTGATTTATACCTGAAGACTTAGGCTTCCGCGTTTTCGCCTCTCATAACAAGTTTTGGAATTGTGTTGACGAAATACCATGGATTGATTATTCATATAGACTTCATCACTAACAGGGTATCTATACTCCCGCTCGGCGGAATGTTCCGTGTTCGTTAAGCGGTCATTTATAATGTCGCTTGGAACATTGCTGAATTTGTAATTCGGCTAGAACATAAAATACCTATCTTCGCTATTGACAGCATTATTTTTTAGAATGAAAAATTGGTTAGTGTTTATGATAATTGCAATTACGCGAAGCAAATCATGAATACCGAAATAACAAATCATGAAATTCATAAATTATCAAGAGTTCCGAGCGGAATTGCATCTGCGAAGCAAGCATGAATACCTTTGAAAATAAAGATGTAATTCATAAATTCCACTCAACCTTCCGTGCAAATAAATTGGCATATGCCGCTAAACGGGGCTCTTATCTGTTGAACTCGGCATTTGTAGATAATTCAAATTTCGATATTAATGTCTGATTAAATCCTTTCCCAATTATGTAGCGTTTTAAGGCTTTATTCTTTGTTATGCAGTTACCGGAAAAACTAAAGAAAGGATTCATATAATATCCTTTGCAATCAACAAAAACTGGATTGAGAGAGTTTGTTAAATTTAAAGAAAAGTTACTTCTACATATTTCTTCTGAATTGTCACCTTTTTGATTGACCTGAAAAAATTCATGAATCAATTCCCATTTATCCAATTCGTTTTTTTTAAATAAGGCAATATTCCTAAATTTTTTCATGTACCCTGGAACTATATAACTTACTAAAACCAAACTGTTCGATAAAAAAAATATTTTCTCATTTCGATAACGCCCATTTAAAATCTCAAGGTAACCATCATTTCTAGAATTGCATTTTAAAACATCCATGTAACTTGGCTTTACATATTCATTAATTACATTTCCAACACTATCTTTAAATACAAAAGTTATTGTATCTAAAAGCATTGATTTTTTGCAAAGAATATAAAACTCTGGCTTTGATAGAGATAGCAAGGCTATTTCATCATGATACACGTCGATGTTTTTTTTGACAAAAGAGCTATATTCATCTCCTTCAATATAATTGATGCTAAAATTCCAAACCAACGAATCATTGTAAAACTCTTTAATAGTCAAATTAGGTTTCGGAAAACTACCATCTTCTTCACCTTCAAAATTATGACTAATGCTGTAAAAAGTATTTATGAGGGAAAATTGAATTGATTGATATTCTACTATCTTCTTCTTCGTTTGAAGATTATAGATTCCACTTACGTCATTTTTTTTAATAAAATAATGAATTTCATCGTCTAAATGATAAAAGATATATTGATTATTAATGAAACTAACATTATTTGCAAAGGTAAACTCATCTACATTGTGAGTGGGAATTAATAATTCAATTTTATTTATTTCAATAACTCTATTATCCAGCACACTAAATACCTTATCCTCAAAAATTAACTTATGATTATTTCTTGATAAAAGTGAAAGAGCATGCAGATTAGTATTCTCTTGAAAAAAAACTAAGAATGAGCCTCCAACATGATTATTTGATATTATAAAATAATCTGTATTTTTAAACAGTTTCTTTTGACAAAAACAAATTTTAGAACTTGCCAAAAGAATGACTGAAAAACAAAAACTAGATATAACTTTATTTTTCAATTTCTGTAAGCTCTAAGTCATAATATAATTCATTGTTTTCAATAACTTCAGTTATTTTAAAGCGATAACACATTTTATCAGCTAACCAGATAGTCCCACTCTTTTTAGAAGATGCATGTAAAAACAAGTTCTTAACCATTGTTTGAAAAGCTTCCA
Organism: Flavobacteriales bacterium; assembly: GCA_046294625.1. Classification (GTDB taxonomy): domain Bacteria; phylum Bacteroidota; class Bacteroidia; order M30B66; family M30B66; genus JBKBKN01. The sequence goes on along the minus strand of JBKBKN010000014.1, from coordinate 314 downwards.
TATCTATTAAAGAATTATCATAGCCTGTTAATTTAGGTGGAAATTCCCAATCACAAACAACAGCAGCATTTCCTCTGCATGATAGCTTGTGTATTTCAATTCCAATATTTAGTTCATTATGACTTTCATAAACGTGTCTGTAATCCCCGGATGTATGACTACGCTTAGAAATTCTAATAATTCTCCAAGCCATTGCATCCAAGGAGAAGAATATAAATGCAAAAAGCAACGATGTAATGATTTTAGTTTTCATAGTATATAAATTTAATTTTTTACAAATTAAAAAAAAATGAAGTATCCAAATTATTTCACCA